>NZ_JAGJBZ010000004.1 GCF_020010925.1 Streptomyces griseiscabiei
CGCCGCTCGCTCGCATCGCCGACCACCAGGGCTGTGGGCACCGAGGGGGAGACTGAGAGGTCGATGTTTCACGTGAAACATCGACGGTTCCGCATCAGGGCCTGCTCGTCAGCACGAAACGGGCCATGGCCGCAGCGATCAGTGCGTAGAACGCGGCCACAGTGAGCACCAGGGCGGCCGAGCGACCGTCCGGCGGGAGCATCAGGGCTGCCACGGCGGCGGCGCCGACGAAGGCGATGTTGAACAGGACGTCGTAGAGGGAGAAGATCCGCCCCCGGTAGCCGTCCTCCACCGAGGACTGGACGATCGTGTCCGTGGAGATCTTCGCTCCCTGGGTGACCAGACCCAGAACGAACGCGGCGATCAGTATCGGCGCCTCCGTGAACGGCAGCCCGAGGGCCGGTTCCAGAACGGCGGCGGCCGCGGAGCAGAAGACGATCCACAGGCCCGGTCCCCATCGCCCGGCCGCCCAGGGGGTGATCACCGCCGCGGTGAAGAATCCGGCTCCCGAGATCCCCACGGCGAGACCGAGGAGGGCCAGCCCCTGCTCGGAGTCGGCCGCCCCGGACGTGTCGGACGACCAGGCGTACCGGCAGAGCATGAGCACCATGACGGTCAGGGCGCCGTAGCAGAACCGCATCAGCGTCATCGAGGCCAAGGCCCAGGCAGCCGCCCGCCGTCCAGGTTCGGCAAGGTGTCGTACGCCCGCTGCCAGACCCCGCGCGGTTCCGGCGAGTGCCGCGCCGAGCCGCGGCTGCACCAACTCCGGATCAGGGCCGAGCAGCTCCCGGGCGATGCGCAGGGAGGCCAGGGCCGCGCACAGATACAGGGCCGAGCCGAGGAGGACCACCGCGGCGTCCGAGTCCGAGGCCAACAGCCGCACGACGAAGGCGAGTCCTCCGCCGGCTGTCGCGGCGAGCGTTCCGGCCGTCGGTGAGAGTGAGTTGCCGATCACCAGACGATCGGCGTCCACCACACGGGGCAGTGCGGCGGAGAGCCCCGCCAGCACGAAGCGGTTGACCGCCGTGACACAGAGCGCGGAGACATAGAAGAGCCAGTCGGGTACACCGCTGAGGATCAGGACGGCGGTCACGGACGCCAGCACGGCACGCAGGAGGTTTCCGTACAGCAGCACCTGGCGACGGCGCCAGCGGTCCAGCAGGACGCCGGCGAAGGGGCCGATGAGGGAATAGGGAAGGAGCAGGACCGCCATCGCGGAGGCGATCGCCGCCGCCGAGGTCTGCTTCTCGGGAGAGAAGACGACGTAGGTGGCGAGCGCGACCTGATAGACGCCGTCGGCCCCCTGGGACAGCAGCCGCACGGTCAGCAGATGCCGGAAGTCGCGGAAGCGGAGCAGGACGCGCAGGTCGCGCACGACGGACATGGGGCACAGCCTCACATACGGGGAGGGTCTCCGGGGCACATGCCCCGGAGACCCTCAACAGCCCGCTACGAACGCCCGGTCAGCGCTCGACCTCGCCCTTGATGAACTTCTCGACGTTCTCGCGTGCCTCGTCGTCGAAGTACTGCACCGGCGGGGACTTCATGAAGTACGACGACGCCGACAGGATTGGACCGCCGATGCCGCGGTCCTTGGCGATCTTCGCCGCGCGCAGAGCGTCGATGATGACACCGGCGGAGTTCGGGGAGTCCCAGACCTCGAGCTTGTACTCCAGGTTCAGCGGGACGTCACCGAACGCACGGCCCTCCAGGCGGACGTACGCCCACTTGCGGTCGTCGAGCCAGGCGACGTAGTCGGACGGGCCGATGTGGACGTTCTTCTCGCCGAGCTCCCGGTCGGGGATCTGGGAGGTGACGGCCTGGGTCTTGGAGATCTTCTTGGACTCCAGGCGGTCGCGCTCGAGCATGTTCTTGAAGTCCATGTTGCCGCCGACGTTCAGCTGCATCGTGCGGTCCAGGACGACACCCCGGTCCTCGAACAGCTTCGCCATGACGCGGTGCGTGATGGTGGCACCCACCTGCGACTTGATGTCGTCGCCGACGATCGGGACGCCTGCCTCGACGAACTTGTCCGCCCACTCCTTGGTGCCGGCGATGAAGACCGGAAGGGCGTTGACGAAGGCGACCTTGGCGTCGATGGCGCACTGGGCGTAGAACTTCGCCGCGTCCTCGGAACCGACGGGCAGGTAGCAGACGAGAACGTCGACCTGCCTGTCCTTGAGGATCTGGACCACGTCGACCGGAGTCTCGGCGGACTCCTCGATGGTCTCGCGGTAGTACTTGCCGAGGCCGTCGAGCGTGTGGCCGCGCTGCACGGTCACACCGGTGGCCGGCACGTCACAGATCTTGATCGTGTTGTTCTCGGAGGCGCCGATGGCGTCCGCGAGGTCGAGACCGACCTTCTTGGCGTCGACATCGAAGGCGGCGACGAACTCCACGTCACTGACGTGGTAGTCACCGAACTGCACATGCATGAGGCCCGGGACCTTCGACGCCGGGTCGGCGTCCTTGTAGTACTCGACTCCCTGCACCAGCGACGCGGCGCAGTTGCCCACTCCGACGACGGCTACGCGAACCGAACCCATTCCGGTTGCTCCCTGTGTGTACGAGTGAGGTCCTGGCAGGGACCTCACGTGGTGGTGTCGCCGGGCGCATCCGGACCGGGGGTGTCCCCGGGCCGGGGCAGGGCGCCCGGCGCTCCCTCTGTGGTGTCGCGAGCGGCTTCTCCGCGGACGGGGCCCTTCAGGTCCCGTCCCGCCCGCTCGCTCTCGATGAGCTCGTTCAGCCAGCGCACTTCGCGCTCCACGGACTCCATCCCGTGGCGCTGGAGCTCGAGCGTGTAGTCGTCGAGGCGCTCGCGGGTGCGTGCCAGAGAGGCACGCATCTTCTCCAGCCGTTCCTCCAAACGGCTGCGACGGCCCTCCAGGACGCGCATGCGCACATCACGGGAGGTCTGCCCGAAGAACGCGAAGCGAGCGGCGAAGTGCTCGTCCTCGTAGGCGTCGGGCCCCGTCTGCGAGAGCAGTTCCTCGAAGTGCTCCTTACCTTCCGCCGTCAACCGGTAGACGATCTTGGCGCGGCGTCCCGTGAGCGGGGCGGCGGCAGCATCCTCGGGGACGCTCCCCGGCTCCTCGATCAACCAGCCGTTGGCGACCAGCGTCTTGAGGCAGGGGTAGAGCGTCCCGTAGCTGAAGGCCCGGAACACACCCAACGACGTGTTGAGTCGTTTGCGCAGCTCATAGCCGTGCATCGGGGCTTCGCGGAGCAGACCGAGGACGGCGAACTCGAGTATCCCGGAGCGCCGGCTCATCGTCGCCTCCCCTCTCCCGCTGGCCCTGTCGACACGTTTTATGCCGAGCTGATGTATCGACTCGATACATCCAGACGATAGAACGCCCCTACGGATGCGACAAGTGGGGATCCGGTGAACGGGGTCACATCACCGATAAGTAGGAAGCAAGTTGCCTGATTTGGGGTGAAGTTCGGTCCTCAGTGGGTTTTGGCGGTGCGTAGTCTGTGCGGCATGCACATCACCGGGAACCGAGTGACGTTTGAGCACGTAGTGGTCCTGGGTGCGGTACGGATGAATACCCACACGACCGCATCCGTACTTCGGGGGGACCGGAAACCAGCCGCCGTTTCCAGGCGCGCACGGGTGCGCCTGCCCGAGGAGTAGTCGTTCGATGAGCGAGCACCGTCGCAAACTGCCGCCGCCGCAGGGAGGCGGACGTGCCGCGGCCCGGCGTGGCCAGTCGGCTTCCTCCGGCCGCCGCGCGGCACCGCCGGGCGCCACCGGGTCACTTTCCGACACCTACGGCGCGGGAGGTGAAGAGACCCAGTACGAGGGCCGTGCCGCGGCCCGGCGGGCGTCGCAGAGAAGCACCGGCACGGGCAGCGGCGGTGTCGGCGGCCGTCGCAGAGCCGCCGAACCCGCGGGACGCGGACCCGGCCGCGGCCGTGGACGCGCCGCTCCCCCCGGGAAGAAGCGCTTTATCGACTACCCGCGTGCCGGCAAGTACGGAGCCATGCGCTGGGTTCCGTCGTGGCGTCAGGTGACAGGACTGCTCATCGGGTTCTTCGGAAGCCTGGTGGCGGCGGCCGGCATCGGATACGCGGTGGTCGCGGTACCCAACGCGGCCCAGGCCGCGACAGCGCAGAACAACGTCTACTACTGGTCGGACGGCTCACAGATGGTCGCGACGGGTGGTGAGGTGAACCGCCAGATCATCGCGTACGAGAAGATCCCCAAGGCGATGCGCTTCGCCGTCATGTCGGCCGAGAACAAGACGTTCGAGACCGACAGCGGCGTCGACCCGATGGGTATCGCCCGCGCCGTCGTCAACATGGCCAAGGGTGGTCAGACGCAGGGTGGTTCGACCATCACCCAGCAGTACGTGAAGAACGCCATGCTCGACGACCAGTCGCAGACGCTCTCCCGGAAGGTGAAGGAACTCTTCATCTCGGTGAAGGTGGGCGCGTCCGTCGACAAGGACGAGATCATGAGCGGCTACCTGAACACGGCCTATTTCGGCCGTGGCGCGTATGGTCTCCAGGCGGCCGCACGTACGTACTTCGGGGTGGACGCGGAGAAGCTCAATCCCAGTCAGTGCGCCTTCCTCGCCGCCGTCCTCAAGGGCGCGACGTACTACGACCCGGCCGGAGCGACGGCGATCGACCCGGCGGCCACGTCTCAGGCGAACAGCAAGCGAGCCGCGGAACGCTGGGGCTGGATCTTCGACGAGATGGTCAAGGACAAGCATCTGTCGGCGGCAGAGCGGGCCAAGTACCCCAACTTCCCCAAGATCCAGCGTCCTCGGTCCAACGCCCAGCTGGGCGGCCAGATCGGCTACCTCGTCGACACGGCCAAGGGTTACATCCTCAACAACACGGATATCACGCAGAAGCAGCTCGAACAGGGCGGCTTCGAGATCCACACGACCTTCGACAAGAACAAGGTCAAGGAACTCGAGAAGGCCGTGAACAAGGTCCGCAAGGAGAACATCAAGCCGGACCTCCGCCCGCAGACGGACACCCATGTGCAGTTCGGCGGCGCGTCGGTGAGTCCGAAGTCGGGTGCCATCGAGGCGCTCTACGGCGGTGAGGACGCCACCAAGCACTTCACCAACAACGCCGACGTCACCGGTGCCCAGGTCGGCTCGGTGTTCAAGCCGTACGTCCTGGCGGCAGCCATGACCTGGGGCAAGCGGGATCCCGATCTCGATCCGGACCAGGCGCAGGACGAGCGCACCATCGTCTCGCCGAAGAGTCTCTACAACGGCAAGAACAACCTCAAGATCAGGGACTACAACGGCGAGATCTGGACCAACGAAGAGGGCAAGGAGTGGCTGCAGGCCAACGACGGCGACGAGTCGTACGGCAGTGCGCCGAAGTTCCAGATCGATCTCCGTGAGGCGATGCGGGTCTCGGCGAACTCCCCCTACGTGCAGCTGGGCATGGACGTCGGTCTGGACCGGGTGAAGGAAGCGGCCATCGAGGCAGGCCTCAAGAAGGACAGCCTCACCGGCACGGGCTTCCCGTCCTTCTCGATCGGTATCTCCGACCCCAGCGCGATCCGCATGGCGGGCTCGTACGCGACCTTCGCCGCCAGCGGCAAGCAGAACGATCCGTTCTCGGTCAAGACGGTCGAGTACGAGGGCCTGACGGTGTTCGACCACGACGACGTCTCCAAGCCCAAGCGGGCCTTCACTGCCGCGGTCGCCGACAACGTCACCGACGTCCTCAAGACCGTCGTCGACGAGGGAACGGGCACGTCGGCCCAGCTGACCGGCCGTGAGGTGGCGGGCAAGACCGGTACCACCGACGGCAACAAGTCGGCCTGGTTCGTCGGATACACCCCGCAGCTGTCGACCGCGATCAGCATGTACCGCATGGACGACGACGAGTCGAACAAGAACCGCACGTTCCTGGAGATGTACGGCACGGGTGGTCAGGAGACGATCCACGGTGCCTCGTTCCCGGCCGAGATCTGGCACGACTACATGGAGGACGCGCTCAAGGGCGTGGCGCCGGAGGACTTCCCGGAGCCGGAGCCGATCGGTGTGATCGTCAACGACGACCCGGACCCGACGCCGTCCCCGACGCCTAGTCAGTCCGAGGAGGAGGAAGACCCCGAGCCGAGCCCGACGCCGAGTGAGACCGAGGTCCTGCCGTCCCCGACGCCCAGCGAGACCTGCGGCAACCCGTTCGACCCCACCTGTGAGGTGACCGGTGGTACGGACACCGGTGGTACGGACACCGGTGGCACCGACGGCGGGGTGACAGCGACACCGACGGAGTCGGAGGACGATTCGAGAGGCAACCAGAACGGGGGACTCTTCGGAGGGAACGACGGTTAGCTCCGCGTCCGCCGGACTGTGTTTCACGTGAAACAAGGGCCATCGCACCGATCAAGGTGCGGTGGCCCTTGCCATGTCCTGGAGAGATCGGGCAGAGCCGACGGGGCATGTTTCACGTGAAACATGGGCGCGGCCCACGGTGGGATGCGATGGTCCTCGGCGTATTCCCAGGCGCGTACGGCAGGATGTGCGGCATGCCCAGTGCAGAGACGACGCGAGTGAGTACGGACGAGCCGGAGCCGGTGCGGCCGACCAAGGAGGACGAGGTCGCTTCGACCGGCAGCGAGCTGATCGGTGGCCCGATCGGGCGGCGGGCGCTGCTCGGTACGTCCTGGTGGACGCCGGTACGGGTCGTCGCGCTCGTGGCGATCGGCATGTTCGCGCTGGGCATGGTGCAGAAGCTGCCCTGCTACGACGGCGCCTGGTTCTTCGGGGCCAGCTCCCAGTACACGCACGCCTGCTACTCGGACATCCCGCACCTCTACCAGGGGCGGGGCTTCGCCGACGGGCTGGTGCCGTACTTCGACAAGATCCCCGGCGACATGGAGTACCTCGAGTACCCGGTGCTGACCGGTGTGTTCATGGAGGTCGCCGCCTGGCTCACCCCGGGCAGCGGCACCATCCAGAAGCAAGAGCAGTGGTACTGGATGGTCAACGCCGGGATGCTGATGGCGTGCGCGGCGGTCATCGCTGTCTGCTGCGCGCGCATCCACCGCCGGCGCCCCTGGGACGGCCTCCTGGTGGCCCTGGCGCCCGCCTTCGCGCTGACCGCCACGATCAACTGGGACCTCCTCGCCGTGGCCCTGCTGGCTGCCGCGATGCTGATGTGGTCGCGTGGGCGTCCTCTCGCCTTCGGCGTGCTGATCGGGCTCGCCACGGCCGCCAAGTTCTATCCGTTCCTGGTGCTCGGACCGCTCTTCGTCCTGTGCTGGCGGGCGGGGAAGTGGCGCGCCTTCGGGACCGCGGTGCTCGGCGCAGTCGGGGCATGGCTTGCGGTGAACGTTCCGGTGATGCTGCTGGCGCCAGACGGATGGTCGAAGTTCTACCGCTTCAGCCAGGAGCGCGGCGTCGACTTCGGCTCTTTCTTCCTCGTCATCTCGCAGCGGCTGAACATCCAGATCACCGCCGAGACGGCGAACGCGTACGCGATGGTCTCGATGGTGGTCGTCTGTGTCGGCATCGCCGTGCTCACGCTCACCGCCCCGCGCCGTCCGCGCTTCGCGCAGCTCGCGTTCCTGATCGTCGCGGCCTTCATCCTGACCAACAAGGTCTACTCGCCGCAGTACGTGCTCTGGCTGGTCCCGCTCGCCGCGCTGGCCCGGCCCCGTTGGCGGGACTTCCTGATCTGGCAGGCGTGCGAGGTGGCGTACTTCCTGGGGATCTGGTTGTACCTCGCGTACACGACCAGCGGGGACGCCCACAAGGGGCTGCCGGCTGAGGGCTACCAACTGGCCATCATGGCCCACTTGGTGGGGACGCTCTATCTCTGCGTCATCGTCGTGCTGGACATCTTCATGCCCGATCGGGACACCGTGCGCCGGGCGGGTGACGACGACCCCTCCGGTGGGGTCCTCGACGGCGCGGAGGACCTCCATGTGTACGGCGCGGCGGCTCATCCACCGCGGCACGCGATGCACTTCGAAGGCCCGCCGGTGGAATGGGGCAGCCCTGGCCGGGGCGACAGTTCGCTCTGAGCGAACAAAGCAGGTGGGAGTGACGCGGAAGGCCGTACACGAGGTTCGTGTACGGCCTTCCGCGGTGTTCCAAGACGTCCGTCAGCGGTCGACGATCCGGTCGAACTGCGTGGTGGTGTGCCGCAGATGGGCCACCAGTTCCTCGCCGACCTTCGGCTCCGGGGCGTCCGACGGCACGAAGAGGATCGACACCTGCATGTGCGGCGGCTCGGCGAACCAGCGCTGCTTGCCGCCCCAGACGAACGGAGAAAGGTTCCGGTTGACCGTGGCGAGACCCGCCCGGGCGACGCCCTTGGCGCGCGGCATGACGCCGTGCAGCGCCTTCGGTGCCTCCAGACCCACTCCGTGCGACGTACCGCCGGCCACGACCACCAGGTAGCCGTCCGAGGCCGCCTTCTGCTGCCGGTAGCCGAAGCGGTCACCCTTGGCGACACGGGTGACGTCCAGCACGGCCCCGCGGTACTCGGTGGCCTCGTGGTCACCCAGCCACAGCCGCGTGCCGATGCGCGCCCGGAAACGGGTCTGCGGGAACTGCTGCTGGAGGCGGATGAGGTCCTCGGACTTGAGGTGGCTGACGAACATGGTGTGCAGCGGCAGACGGGCCGCGCGCAGCCGGTCCATCCAGCCGATGACCTCCTCGACGGCGTCCGAGCCGTCGGTGCGGTCCAGCGGCAGGTGGATGGCGAAGCCCTCCAGGCGCACGTTCTCTATGGCCGCGTGGAGCTGGGGCAGTTCCTGCTCGCTCACCCCGTGCCGCTTCATCGAGGACATGACCTCGATGACGACACGGGCGCCCACGAGGCCGTACACGCCGTCGACCGACGACACGGAGCGGATGACGCGGTCGGGCAGGGGGACGGGCTCCTCAGCGCGCCGGTAGGGCGTGAGCACCAGCAGGTCGCCGCTGAACCAGTCCTTGATCCGGGCGGCCTCGTACGTGGTGCCGACGGCGAGGATGTCCGACCCGAGGCGCGTGGCCTCTTCCGCCAGCTTCTCGTGCCCGAAGCCGTAGCCGTTGCCCTTGCAGACGGGGACGAGTCCCGGGAACTGCTCCTGAACGTGCTTGTGGTGTGCCCGCCAGCGCGCGGTGTCGACGTACAGCGTGAGCGCCATGGACAGTCCCGGAACCTTTCTCGTGGCTGCGGTGAATCAGAGGTATGGAAGTAGAAACGGGGACGTCAGCGACGCGACATGTAGATGTCGAGCGCCTTGTGGAGCAGCTTGTTCAGCGGGAAGTCCCACTCACCGAGGTATTCGGCGGCCTGTCCGCCGGTGCCCACCTTGAACTGGATCAGGCCGAAGAGGTGATCCGTCTCGTCCAGCGAGTCGGAGATGCCACGCAGGTCGTAGACCGTCGCGCCGAGGGCGTAGGCGTCCCGCAGCATGCGCCACTGCATCGCGTTCGAGGGCCGGACCTCACGGCCGATGTTGTCCGAGGCACCGTAGGAGTACCAGACGTGCCCGCCGACGACCAGCATGGTCGCCGCGGACAGGTTCACCCCGTTGTGCCGGGCGAAGTAGAGCCGCATGCGGTTGGGGTCCTCGGTGTTGAGGGCCGTCCACATGCGCTGGAAGTACGACAGCGGGCGGGGCCGGAAGCGGTCACGGATGGCCGTGATCTCGTACAGCCGCTGCCACTCCTCCAGGTCCTGGTAGCCGCCCTGGACGACCTCGACGCCCGCCTTCTCGGCCTTCTTGATGTTGCGGCGCCACAGCTGGTTGAAGTTCTTGTGGACCTCTTCCAGGGAGCGGTTGGCGAGCGGCACCTGGTAGACGTAGCGGGGCTGTACGTCACCGAAGCCGGCCCCGCCGTCCTCGCCCTGCTGCCAGCCCATCCGGCGCAGCTTGTCCGCCACCTCGAAGGCACGCGGCTCGATGAAGTCGGCCTCGATGTCACGCAGGCGCTTCACATCGGGGTTCTGGATGCCCGCCTTGATGGAGATGGCCTCCCAGCGCCGGATGATCACCGGGGGGCCCATCTTCACCGAGAAGGCGCCCTGCTGCTTCAGATGCGCGAGCATCGGCTCCAGCCAGTCGGTGAGGTTCGGCGAGAACCAGTTGATGACCGGACCCTCGGGCAGGTAGGCGAGGTACCGCTTGATCTTGGGCAGCTGGCGGTACAGCACCAGACCGGCGCCGACCATCTCACCGGTCCTGCCGTCGAACCACCCGAGGCTCTCGGAGCGCCACTCTGCCTTGACGTCGGCCCAGGCCGGCACCTGCATGTGGCTGGCCGAGGGCAGGCTCTGGATGTATGCCAGATGCTGCTCACGGCTGATCGTCCTCAGGGTCAGGCTCATTCGGGGCGCTCCTCGGGCTGGTGTGTCCCCATGGGTACAGGGGCTCCGGCTCTCGCGCCGAAGCCTACTGCGCCCTGCGGGCGCCTCGAATGGCCGTATGGAACCTGGGGCCCGGCCGACACGCGGCCGGGCCGTCAGGCGGTGTTATTCGGCCGCTTGGTCCGATGTAAGCCCACGGACAGCAAGGAACACGGTCCGTCAACTGCGCGGCCGAGGCGCGGAGTCAGCCGATGACCCCGCCGAAAAGGCCTCCATGCGCCATGCCGAGGAAGAAGC
Organism: Streptomyces griseiscabiei; assembly: GCF_020010925.1. Lineage (NCBI taxonomy): Bacteria > Bacillati > Actinomycetota > Actinomycetes > Kitasatosporales > Streptomycetaceae > Streptomyces > Streptomyces griseiscabiei. The sequence continues at coordinate 10,588 of NZ_JAGJBZ010000004.1, forward strand.
CGACGGCCGAGGCACCGAGACCCACGATCAGGCCGAAGCGTTCACGAGTCGTCTCCGAGATGAACTGCCCGTACGCGCCGGTCAGAATCCCCACCAGTCCCGCCCAGGAACTGAGCAGGTGCAGATGGTGGAACATCGCCGTGACGAAGGACAGCACCCCGAGGACGAGCGTCACGGCCAGCAGGGTGTCCTGCACGGGGTGGGGCTTGTCGTCGGTGGCGAAGAGAGAGCCGGCGATGTTGGGTCGCAATGTCTGTGCCATGTGGCACCTCCTGCGGAAGGCGGCGCATCGTAGCGCCATACACACCCGATGTGTACAGATTGAGGGTCACCACCCCCGGATTTCAACCGGAAGCGGGTGTGCGGGTAGTCTGTACCGTCTGCACCGGTGTCTGCCCAGGCCATGACAGGGATCCCCAGCGGGGACGCCCGATTGTCAGTGGCGGCCGATACCGTTGCGTACGCATCACAACCCTCCTGCCACGGAACGACCGTGGCCGCTGAGTCCAAAGGAGGTGGGTTCTACATGCGTCACTACGAGGTGATGGTCATCCTCGACCCCGATCTGGAGGAGCGCGCTGTCGCCCCCCTGATCGAGAACTTCCTCTCCGTCGTCCGTGAGGGCAACGGAAAGGTCGAGAAGGTCGACACCTGGGGCCGTCGTCGTCTCTCGTACGAGATCAAGAAGAAGCCTGAGGGCATCTACTCGGTCATCGATCTGCAGGCCGAGCCTGCGATCGTCAAGGAGCTCGACCGCCAGATGAACCTGAACGAGTCGGTCCTCCGGACCAAGGTCCTCCGCCCCGAGACCCACTGAGCTTCCTCGCTCAGTCGATCCCGGGATCCGAGTAGCAGCACAAGCAGCCAGCAGCAAACCCGCCGAGAGGTTCCCCCATGGCAGGCGAGACCGTCATCACGGTCGTCGGCAATCTTGTCGACGACCCCGAGCTGCGCTTCACCCCTTCCGGTGCGGCGGTCGCGAAGTTCCGTGTCGCGTCCACCCCCCGTACCTTCGACCGTCAGACCAATGAGTGGAAGGACGGCGAGAGCCTGTTCCTGACCTGCTCGGTCTGGCGTCAGGCGGCGGAGAACGTCGCCGAGTCGCTCCAGCGAGGCATGCGCGTCATCGTGCAGGGCCGGCTGAAGCAGCGGTCCTACGAGGACCGTGAGGGCGTCAAGCGCACGGTCTACGAGCTGGACGTCGAGGAAGTCGGCGCCAGCCTGCGCAGTGCCACGGCCAAGGTCACCAAGACCGCCGCGGGTGGCCGCGGTGGCCAGGGTGGTTACGGCGGCGGCAATGGCGGCGGTGGCCAGGGTGGTGGCGGCTGGGGCGGAGGCTCCGGCGGCGGCCAGCAGGGCGGCGGCGCTCCCGCCGACGACCCGTGGGCCAGCGGCGCTCCCGCCGGTGGCAACCAGGGCGGCGGCGGTGGCGGCGGCTGGGGTGGAAACTCCGGCGGCAGCGGCGGTGGCGGCGGCTACTCGGACGAGCCCCCCTTCTAAGACGTTTGAGACCGGATCACCGGTCTTCGAGGTCGAGGGCGGGGCCGTACCTCAAACTTCTTGATCACACAGGAGAATCACATGGCGAAGCCGCCTGTGCGCAAGCCGAAGAAGAAGGTCTGCGCGTTCTGCAAGGACAAGGTCACGTACGTGGACTACAAGGACACGAACATGCTGCGGAAGTTCATTTCCGACCGCGGCAAGATCCGTGCCCGCCGCGTGACCGGCAACTGCACGCAGCACCAGCGTGACGTCGCCACGGCCGTCAAGAACAGCCGTGAGATGGCGCTGCTGCCCTACACGTCCACCGCGCGATAAGGGAAGGGTGACCGACACATGAAGATCATCCTCACCCACGAGGTCTCCGGCCTCGGCGCTGCCGGCGACGTCGTCGACGTCAAGGACGGCTACGCTCGCAACTACCTGATCCCGCGGAAGTTCGCTATCCGCTGGACCAAGGGCGGCGAGAAGGACGTCGAGCAGATCCGTCGTGCTCGCAAGATCCACGAGATCCAGACGATCGAGCAGGCCAACCAGGTCAAGGGCCAGCTCGAGGCCGTCAAGGTTCGTCTGGCCGTCCGCTCCGGCGACGCCGGTCGTCTCTTCGGTTCCGTCACCCCCGCCGACATCGCTTCCGCGATCAAGGCTTCCGGTGGCCCCGAGGTCGACAAGCGCCGCATCGAGCTGACGAGCCCGATCAAGACCCTGGGCGCCCACGAGACGTCCGTGCGTCTGCACCCCGAGGTTGCCGCCAAGGTCAACATCGAGGTCATCGCGGCCTAAGCGTCGCGTTCGCTGAAGCGGTGTATGGGGCCGCACCCTGTGAAGGGTGCGGCCCCACATGCTTGTCTGCTTCTGTACTGACCGGTGTCGATCGCCTCGGATGCGTGCGAGGCGACTGTTTCACGTGAAACACGGCGAACCGGGGCGATGTTTCACGTGAAACGACGCTCGGGCTCCCGCCCCCGCTCTCAGCGCGTAGCCCCGGTGACGATCCACAGGCCGGAACGAGACCGCAGCCAGAGAGTCAGCATGCGTGTCGCCATCATCAGTGTCATGGCACCCCACAGGGCGGTCAGACCACCGCCGAGGGCGGGTATCAGCAGGGCTGCCGGAATGAAGACCACCAGGGTCAGCAGCATGGCACGGGCGAGGTAGGGGCCGTCTCCCGCGCCCATGAGCACGCCGTCGAGCACGAAGACGATTCCGGAGATCGGCTGGGCGAGTGCCACCACGATCAGGGCGGGGAGCGCGGCTGCCTGCACGGTCGGGTCGTCCGTGAAGAGCGGGATGAAGACGGGGCGGGCGAGGATCACCAGGAGTCCGAGGACGGCACCCGTGGCGATCCCCCACTGCACCATCCGACGGCAGGCCTCGCGTGCTCCTGAGGCGTCCCCCGCGCCGAGGTAGCGGCCGATGATGGCCTGTCCCGCGATGGCTATCGCGTCCAGGGCGAAGGCGAGCAGGCTCCAGAGCGAGAGGATGATCTGGTGCGCGGCGATGTCCTCGTCCCCGAGGCGGGCGGCGACCGCGGTGGCGATCATGAGGACGGCTCGCAGCGAGAGCGTACGGACCAGCAGAGGTACTCCTGCCTGAGCCGAGGCGCGTATGCCGACGACGTCCGGCCGCAACGAAGCGCCGTGTCTGCGGGCGCCACGGATCACGACCCAGAGGTAGGCGACGGCCATGCCGACCTGGGCGATGACCGTGCCCCAGGCGGAACCCGCGATACCCAGATCGGCGCCGTAGACGAGACCCACGTTCAGGGCGCCGTTGGCGACGAAGCCCGCCACGGCGACGTACAGGGGTGTCTTAGTGTCCTGGAGGCCACGCAGGACACCGGTGGCGGCGAGCACGACGAGCATGGCCGGGATACCCAGCGCCGAGATCCGCAGATAGGTCGTGGCATAAGGAGCCGCGGTGTCCGAGGAGCCGAAGAGAGCGACGAGGGTGGGCGCGGCGGGAAGGACGACGGCGACGACGGCCACGCCGAGGAGCAGGGCGAGCCAGATACCGTCCATGCCCTGACGGATGGCGGCCCGCAGATCTCCGGCACCGACGCGCCGGGCGACGGCGGCGGTGGTGGCGTAGGCCAGGAAGACGAAGACACTCACCGCGGTGACGAGGAGGGCGGAGGCGATGCCGAGACCGGCCAGTTGCGCGGTGCCGAGGTGGCCGACGACAGCGGTGTCGACCATCAGGAAGAGAGGCTCGGCGACGAGTGCGCCGAAGGCCGGAACGGCCAGCGTGACGATCTCACGATCATGTCGCCGCCGGCGGGTCCGGGAGGTCACGGAAGCCTGTGTCATGACCACCGATCCAATCTTCCACAGGTAAGAGATGCAATAGGCTGTCGACTATTACATCACGCCTCTTCGGGTGCGCTCTCGTGTACGGGCAGTGATGATCTTGATCCGGTTGGGGAAGTTTTTCTTCTGCACAGCCGGTGGACGGTAAAGATGCAGGTCAGGGTGGATGCGACGAAAAGGTCGAGGTCTTGTTCACAGGACTGTCCACCGAGTCGTGCACAGGTTTTGCGGGGTTCTCCACAGCATCTGGGCCGTCGTCCACATGGCCTGTGGATAACCAGATTGGCTGACGGTGCCGACGGGCCTACGGTGGTGCGGCGCCCGCTCCTCGGCAGATCACGAAAACCTCGCAAAACCGACGCGCCAGAACCGGAGTTGGGCCTCTTATTTGTCAGTGTCGTGCCGTAGAAATGAGAAGCACGGCGAGGTCCGCTCGGCGGACGGGAGGAGGCCGCTCGGTGAGCATTTCCGAGCCCCTGGACGACCCGTGGGCCGACAGCGGGCCCAGTGATCGTCTTCCCTCTTCCCGGCGGCGTGACGACGGAGGTCGCGGCAGGGAAGAGCGGCACGACCGCGGCCGGGACAACGGGGAGTGGGACGGCGGAGGGTCGGCCTTCGAGCGCGTCCCGCCCCAGGACCTGGACGCCGAGCAGTCCGTTCTCGGCGGCATGCTGCTGTCCAAGGACGCCATCGCCGATGTGGTGGAGATTCTGAAGGGCCCCGACTTCTACAAGCCGGCGCACGAGACGATCTATCAGGCGATCCTCGACATCTACGCCAAGGGCGAGCCTGCCGACCCCATCACCATCGCGGCCGAGCTCACCAAGCGCGGCGAGATCACCAAGGTCGGCGGCGCCTCCTATCTGCACACCCTCGTCCAGACGGTGCCGACGGCGGCGAACGCCGAGTACTACGCGGAGATCGTCCACGAGCGCGCGGTCCTGCGCCGCCTGGTCGAGGCCGGCACCCGGATCACCCAGATGGGATACGCGGCCGACGACGACGTCGACGAGATCGTGAACAGAGCCCAGGCCGAGATCTTCGCGGTCACCGAGCAGCGCACCACCGAGGACTATCTGCCGCTCGGCGACATCATGGAGGGCGCGCTCGACGAGATCGAGGCGATCGGTTCACGGTCGGGGGAGATGACCGGTGTGCCGACCGGCTTCACCGACCTCGACCAGCTCACCAACGGTCTGCATCCGGGCCAGATGATCATCATCGCGGCCCGTCCCGCCATGGGTAAGTCCACCCTGGCCCTGGACTTCGCGCGCGCTTGTTCGATCAAGCACAACATGCCGAGCGTGATCTTCTCGCTCGAAATGGGACGCAACGAGATCGCGATGCGTCTGCTGTCCGCCGAGGCGCGCGTGGCCCTGCACCACATGCGGTCAGGCACGATGACGGACGAGGACTGGACGCGACTGGCTCGCCGGATGCCGGACGTCTCGGCCGCGCCGCTCTACATCGACGACTCCCCGAACCTGTCGATGATGGAGATCCGCGCCAAGTGCCGGCGCCTGAAGCAGCGCAACGACCTGAAGCTCGTCATCATCGACTATCTCCAGCTGATGCAGTCCGGAGGCAAGGGGCGGTCGGAGAGCCGTCAGCAGGAGGTCTCGGACATGTCGCGAAACCTGAAGCTGCTGGCCAAGGAGCTGGAGCTGCCGGTGATCGCGCTGTCGCAGCTCAACCGTGGTCCCGAGCAGCGTACGGACAAGAAGCCCATGGTCTCCGACCTGCGTGAGTCGGGTTCCATCGAGCAGGACGCGGACATGGTGATCCTGCTGCATCGCGAGGACGCGTACGAGAAGGAGTCGCCGCGGGCCGGCGAGGCCGACATCATCGTGGGCAAGCACCGTAACGGCCCGACGGCCACGATCACGGTCGCCTTCCAAGGTCACTACTCGCGGTTCGTGGACATGGCACAGACCTGACCCGGGGAAATGCGCTCGACTCGAGGTGCCGGGCCCGATGGACTGGGCGCATGACAACACCTCAGGAAGAGCTGCTTCCCGCCACACGCCGGGCTCTGCTGCACCGTATCGCCGTCGCCCAGGCCGAAGGGCGGACACCGTCCCTGGTCGCGGCAGTGGTCCGGGGCGGGGAGACGGTGTGGAACGGGGCGCGGACCTCCGTGGAGGGGCACGCGCCGGACGAGAACGTGCAGTACCGGATCGGTTCCATCACCAAGACCTTCACCGCCGTCCTCGTCCTGCGGCTGCGCGACGAGGGCAAGCTCGACCTCGGTGACCCGCTGGAGAAGCATCTGCCGGGCACCGGCGCGGGGGAGGCGACCATCGCCGAACTGCTCGCGCACACAGGCGGACTGGCGGCCGAGTCGCCTTCACCCTGGTGGGAGCGGACCCCGGGCTCCCTGCGCCCGGAACTCGCGGATGTGCTCGGCGAGCAACCGCACCGCCATCCCGTGGGCCGCCGCTTCCACTACTCCAACCCCGGCTTCACCGTCCTCGGTGTGCTCGTCGAACAGCTGCGGGGCGCTCCGTGGGAGGACGTCGTCCGACGGGAGATCCTTGAGCCGCTCGGTCTGCGGCGAACGACATGGCATCCGGAGGCCCCGTACGCCGGAGGCTGGGCCGTTCACCCCTGGGCGGACGTGATGCTGCCGGAGCAGGTCGAGGATCTGGGGCGTATGGGCCCTGCGGGTCAACTCTGGTCTACGACGGCCGACTTGGCGCGCTTCGCGGTCTTCCTGGAGCAGGGGGACGATCGGGTGCTGAGTGCCGAGTCCGTTCTGGAGATGCGGACGCCTGCCGCACCGGGAGAGGCCGCCGATGTGTCGGTCGGCTCGGCGTACGGGCTCGGGATGCAGCTTCAGCACCGGGACGGCCGGTTCCTCGTCGGTCACGGTGGTTCGGTTCCCGGCTTCCTCGCTCAGCTCACCATGTCCGTCGCGGACGATGTGGCGGCCGTCGTACTGACCAACTGCACCTCCGGGCCCGTGGTGTCGGAGGTGGCCGCCGACCTCGTACGCATCGTGGCGGAAGCCGAACCGCGGATCCCCGAGCCCTGGCGGCCGTTGCCCGATGTCGACCACTCGGTCCTGGAACTGGCCGGCCCCTGGTACTGGGGGACCTACAGCTTCGTCCTACGGCTCGTCTCCGACGGGGGTCTCTCGCTGGAGCCGCTTGCCGCCACGCTGCGCGGCGCTCGATTCCGGCTCAACGACGACGGTAGCTGGACCGGCCTCAACGGCTACTTCGCCGGAGAGCTCCTGCGGGCCGTACGAGGACCCGACGGGGCCGTGAGTCATCTGGACCTCGGGTCGTTCGTGTTCACGCGTCAGCCGTATGACACGGGGGCTCCGGTGCCGGGTGGAGTGGACCCCGAGGGGTGGCGCGGAATCCCGTAGACGCGGCCTTGGCTGTGGTCGGGTTCTGGATCGCGATGTTTCACGTGATACATCGCGATCCAGAACCCCGCAGGCATCCCGGGCACGGTACTCAGAGCGGCATTTTGAAGCCCACGTGGGTGGCCTCGAAGCCGAGGCGCTCGTAGAAGCGGTGAGCGTCGGTGCGTGTGACGTCGGAGGTCAGCTGCACCAACTGGCAGCCCTGGCTCCGGGACGCGTCGACCGCCCACTCGATGAGCCGTGTACCGAGACCGCCGCCACGCTCATCGGCGTGGATTCGCACGCCCTCGATGATCGAGCGGGTGGAACCGCGCCGGGAGAGGCCGGGGATGATCGTCAGCTGGAGGGTGCCGACGACGCGGCCTGCGCGGACGGCGACCATCACGTGCTGATGCGGATCGCCGGTGAGGCGCTCCAGCGCGGTGAAATAGGGGGTCAGCTCGTCCGGTGACTCGCGCTGGGCGCCCAGAGGGTCGTCGGCCAGCATCGCGACGATCTCCGGGATGTCGTCCTCCGTCGCGGGGCGAATTTCAAGATCTCCCATGCCCCGCACCCTACGCGGGCGTGTTCAGCGACTCCACGATGTGGACCAGCGGAGCCAGTTCGGGGTTCGTGGCCGCCTCGTCGAGGGCTTCGCGCAAGGCGGCGTCATTGGTCGGGCGGGCCGCCGCGAGGAGGCGCAGTCCGGCTTCGGAGACATCCGTGTAGATGCCCCGGCGGTCGGTCGGGCACAGGTAGCGGGCGAGCAGGCCACGGTCCTCGAGCCGGGTGACCAGCCGGGTGGTGGCGCTCTGGCTGAGGACGACCGCGTCGGCGACCTGCTTCATCTGGAGGTGCCCGCCCTCGCCGCTGTGCTGGCGGCTCAGCACATCGAGCAGGGAGAACTCGCGCACGCTGAGGCCGTGCCCTGCCTGCAGTGCGCGTTCGATGTGGGCCTCGATCCGCCCGTGCAACAAGGAGAGAGCACACCAGCCCTGGGCAAGAGCGGTGAGTGCGGGGTCCGTCGCTGTCATCGGTGTTCCTCCGTCCCGGAGCTGCTCACCTCAGGATAGGCCACCGACGCAATTGCCCGCCCTGGCAGATATAGCGCGTCTGCAATTATTGTGTACGCTGGAAGAGTGCTTACGCAGTCTTCTGAAAGGTGTACGTCCTGATGCCTCTCGCGCTTCTGGCTCTCGCGATCGGGGCCTTCGGTATCGGCACGACCGAGTTCGTGATCATGGGTGTGCTGCCCGAGGTCGCGGCTGACTTCGATGTCTCCATCCCCACCGCGGGGTTTCTCGTGACCGGCTACGCCCTCGGCGTCGTCGCGGGAGCCCCGATCATGACCGCCCTGGGCACGAGGGTGTCCCGCAAGCGGATGCTCATGCTTCTGATGGGCCTGTTCATCGCGGGCAATCTGCTCTCCGCGCTGGCTCCCGCCTACTCCGTCATGCTGCTCGGCCGTGTGGTCGCCTCACTGGCCCACGGGGCCTTCTTCGGGATCGGCTCGGTGGTCGCGGCCGAACTCGTCGCCCCGGACCGGAAGGCCGGCGCCCTGGCGATGATGTTCAGCGGTCTGACCGTCGCGAACGTCGTCGGAGTGCCCCTGGGCACCCTGATCGGACAGTCCGCCGGCTGGCGGGTCACTTTCGCCGGAGTCGCCGCGCTGGGCGTCGTCGGGCTGCTGGGCATCGCCCGCCTGGTCCCCGAGATGCCCCGGCCGAAGGACGTCCGCCTCCGCCACGAGCTTGCCGCCTTCAAGAACGTCCAGGTGCTGCTGGCCATGGCGATGACGGTGCTGGGCTTCGGCGGTGTCTTCGCGGCCATCACCTACATCGCCCCGATGATGACGCAGGTGGCGGGCTTCGCCGACTCCTCCGTCACCTGGCTCCTCGTCCTCTTCGGCCTCGGCATGGTCGGCGGCAACCTCGTGGGCGGCAAGTACGCCGACCGCGCGCTGATGCCCCTGCTGTACGTCTCCCTGGGTGCCCTGGCCGTCGTCCTCGCACTCTTCTCCTTCACCTCCCACGACAAGATCGCCGCGGCCGTGACCGTCACGCTGGTCGGCGCCCTGGGCTTCGCGACCGTGCCGCCGCTGCAGAAGAGGGTCCTCGATCAGGCACATGGCGCGCCCACCCTGGCCTCGGCCGTGAACATCGGTGCGTTCAACCTCGGCAACGCGCTCTCCGCATGGCTCGGAGGCCTCGTCATCGACGCGGGTTTCGGGTACACGGCACCCAACTGGGTCGGCGCAGCCCTCGCCACGAGCGCACTCGTGCTGGCCCTCGTGGCGGCGGCGCTGGAGCGCAGGGGGACCGGCACCGGCAGCCCCGCCGGCGCTGTCGTCGCGGGCGCCGGAGCGACCGCACAGCGGACGGCCGTCAACCACTGACGGCCGACGGGCCCGCCCTGCTGGAAGCGGCGCCTCAGGTCGCTGCCACGGTCAGCGGGGCGTACCTCCGGGTCCAGTCACCCGGCAGCTCGGCGAGCCCGTACGTCATCACCGAGTTGAAGGCGACCGGCGCCAGGCCATGTTCCTTGACCCACGTCAGCAGTTCTTCGTGACGTACGTCGATGTCCGTGCGCAGCGGTCGTTCGGTGCGGGCGGCGACGGAAGCGATGAGCGCCTTCGCCGTCCGTGTGTCCCGGGCGATCAGCGGACCGACGACATGGTCGTCCATGTTGGGCCAGGCGGCTGTGTAACCGATGAGCCGGCCCTTCTCCTCGGCCACGCGCAGCTGATCGGCGAAGGCGGGGAGGCGGGCGAGGACATGGGTGCGATCCGAGCCGAAGATCTCTTCGTCGAGCCGGAGGATCGAGGTGATGTCCTCTGCCGTGGCCGGGCGGGTGAAGACCGTGGAAGCGGGTCCCGCTGATGCGAAGTGCCCACGAACCATCTCGGCCCGTCCGACGACCTTGAAGCCCAGTTCCTCGTAGAGCGGACGTCCGTAGGGGGTCGCGTGCAGGGTCAGTGGGGTCGTGCCCATCTCCGACATGACATGGCGCATCAGCCGGCGTCCGACGCCCTGGCGGGCATGCCGCTCGGCGACCAGAACCATGCCGATCGCGCCCAGCTCCGGGCGGCCCGCCGGACCGTACTCCGTCACCACGCAGGCCGCGACGAGGCCGCCCTCGGAGTCGTCGATGCCGTATCCGGTTCCGGCTGTCAGTAGAAGTCCCCACTTGTGTTCCTCGCGAGGCCAGCCGCGGTCCTCGGACAGATCGGCGCACGCGGTGAGATCGCGAGGCGTCAGACGGCGGATGGGCAGAGCGGCGGGGGAAGGTGTCGACACGCAGGTCAGGCTGTCCGATACGAGCCCGTGGCGTCCACCGGTTTGCGCTCGGACGTACACCGTTCTGGCCACCTCGGGCACAACCGCACAGTGCGCGGACGGATGTTTCACGTGAAACATCTACCTCCGGGCAAACATGGGCAGGCAGATGCTCTCCGACGCGGGGCTCTTCGGTACTGTGCCGATCTCGGCCACCGTGAATGCCGGCCGGTATCTGATGGGTCGGCCATGTACTCGCGCAGGGTGCAGGATCTGTGGGATGCCTATGAATTGGTGGGACGCGCCCGGTAATTGAAGTAATTACTGATTCACCCCCATTGAATTCCCGGTGCGGCAAGGGGGGACTTGTGTGTGACGGCCCTACCGGTAGGGTCGAGTCCGGTTCGTGTCCGAAGTGAGATGCAGTCGTCTCATCGCAGGGGTGCGAACGCAGCTCAATGCAGCCTAACCGGACAGGGAGATCGGGGACCTGCGTTTACCGTTACGGGGTGGGAGCGTTCGGGTGCCGTGGAACGCTGCGGGTGGGTGCTGCGGCTCACGTCACACTCTCACCTACTTGTCCGTACGGAGCGGGAACCCGGGTTGAATGTGGCCGCATTGGTCGACGGGGAACGAACGGGGAAAGCAAGGCCGTCCGCGGGGGAAAGCGCGCGTCTTCCGACTGGGGGCGTGCGCAGATCGACCGAAAGATGCTCGAGGCGAGGCAGACCATGGACGCTCCGACCACCACGTCGGCCGACAACGGCACTTCGGGGGACAGTGACGGAGGCGGCTGGTTCACACCGCGCACGTCGCCGGCGTCCTCCGGCGGAGATCAGGAGCCCGAGGGCAACCGCCTCGCCGCCCTGCGGCCCATGGGGCGCTCCCAACAGCCGCCGAACCACCCGCAGCAGAACGGGGACGGCGCCGCACAGGAGCGAATACAGCCCCCCGTGGACCTTCCTCCGGCTGCCCCGCCGCGTCCCCAGCCGGCGCCGGCCGTCGCGGAGCACGTTTCCGAGCGCTCCGTCTTCGATGCCCCCGCCCCTGGTCGGCACACCGATCAGGCGGCCACCGCCTCAGCCCCCGCCTCCCCCGACGCCGTTCTCATCCGGCGGACCATGGCCGAGGTCGGGCCCGTCGCCGACAAGGTCACCTCGTACTTCTACGCGCTGCTCTTCGTCCAGCACCCGGAGCTGCGCTCGATGTTCCCTCCGGCGATGGACGCTCAGCGCGATCGCCTGCTCAAGGCACTGCTCACCGCCGCCGAGCACGTCGACAACACCCCGGTGCTCGTCGACTACCTCCAGAACCTCGGTCGTGGCCACCGCAAGTACGGCACGCAGGCCGATCACTACCCGGCCGTCGGCGAGTGCCTCATCGGTGCCCTGAGCCGCTACGCCAAGGCGAGTTGGGACGAGGAGACCGAGGCAGCCTGGGTCCGGACGTACACAACGATCTCCCAGGTGATGATCGACGCCGCGGCGGCGGACGAACTGCGCTCACCGCCCTGGTGGCTGGCGGAGGTCGTCTCGCACGACCTGAGAACGGCGGACACGGCGGTCATCACGGTCCGTCCGAACCAGCCGTACCCCTTTCTCGCCGGGCAGTACACCAGCCTGGAGACCCCTTGGTGGCCGAGGATCTGGCGGCACTACTCCTTCGCCTCGGCGCCCCGCTCGGACGGCCTGCTGTCGTTCCATGTGAAGGCGATCTCCGCCGGCTGGGTCTCCAACTCGCTCGTCCACCGCGCCCGCCCCGGTGACGTGCTGCGCCTGGGGCCGCCGGCCGGCGCCATGACCGTCGACCACAACAGCGGCAGCGGATTGCTCTGCCTGGGCGGCGGCACCGGTATCGCGCCCATCAAGGCCATCGTCGAGGACGTCGCCGAGCACGGGCGGCACCGCCCGGTCGAGGTCTTCTACGGGGCCCGTACCGGCCAGGACCTCTACGACCTCGACACGCTGCTCCGGCTCCAGCAGAGCAACTCATGGCTGGAGGTCCGCCCGGTCGTGGACCGGCACGGGCTGCTCCAACTGCCGGACGCCATACGGGACCACGGCCCCTGGAACGGGTACGACGCGTACCTCTCGGGCCCGCCCGGCATGATCCGCAGCGGTGTGGACGCGCTCAAGGACGCAGGCATCCCCTCGGAACGCATACGCCATGACTCGGTCGAGGAACTGGTGGCCGCCGGAGACTGACCCGCCGCGTTCTTCTCCGCGTGTCTCCGGTGGCCGGTGCGTCAGCCCAGGTCGGGCGCGTGCATCGCCCGTACGCCCTCGATGTTGCCGTCCAAGTAGTGCCGCAGGGACAGCGGAACCAGGTGCACGGAGGCGATGCCGACCCGGGTGAAGGGGATGCGCACGATCTCGTACTCGCCCAGAGGCTCGTCCACCTCGGGGCCGTGCCGCTTGGAGGGGTCCAGGGACTCCAGGCGGCAGACGAAGAAGTGCTGGACCTTCACGCCGGTGGCGCCGCCGTCCTCGCCGATGTGCTCGACGGTGTCCACGAAGCAGGGCACCACATCGGTGATCTTGGCGCCGAGTTCCTCGTGCACTTCGCGGTGGAGCGCGTCGACGACGGTGGTGTCCTCCGGCTCGACACCGCCGCCCGGCGTGAGCCAGTAGGGATCCATGCCCGGCTTGGTCCGCTTGATCAGGATCAGGTCGTCGCCGTCGAGCAGAACGGCACGGGCGGTGCGCTTGACCACGGGTCGTACGGTCATGGGAGAAATGTGGCCCTGCATGTTCCACGTGAAACATCGCCGGAGCGAGGAAGAGCCGCATCCCGGTGGCGACGCGCAGGCTGCCGCCGGCGATCTCCCTCCGGAGAGACGCTCCGGGGCCCCTCAGAACCAGTTCGCCGCGGCCTCCAGCAGCCACTCGTGTGCCCGTGCGATGTGCGGCATGGCCAGTGTTCCGGAGCGGACGACCAGGAAGTACGTCCGCAGCGGGGGCACCGCGGGGTCGAGGAGCGCGACGACATCACCGCGTTCCAGGGCGGGAGCGCACAGATAGCGGGGCAGTACGGCCAGTCCGGCGCCCGAGATCGCGCAGGCGAGGACCGCGCGCAGATCCGGGACGACGACGGTGCCGGAGGCGGCGGGGCGGGAGTCGAAGACCGAGGCCCAGTAGCGCGTGAGGAAGGGCAGTGACTCGTGTACCTCGACGACGGGGAGGCCCTCCAGCGTGTGCGCCCCCTTGCGGCGCAGCCTGTCGGGGTCTGTCTCGTCCGCCCAGCGCGGAGCGGCGACCAGGACGTGCTCCTCGTCGCAGAGGGGAGTGGCGGTGAGCAGCGGGCCGCGCGGCTGGGCGGTCGTGATGGCCAGGTCGTTGTGCCCGGCGGCGAGGCCCTCCAGCGTCTCGTCGGTGTTCCCGAAGGAGACCCGCAACGCGAAGCCCTGACCGTCGTCCCCCGTCAGCTCGGTGAGGGCGGGCAGGGCGCGCTCGGCGGTGAACTCCGGCGGACCGGCGAGGTGGAGGGTCCGTAAGGATGAGTCGTCGTCGAGGCCGGTCTCGGCGATCTCCACCAGCGCGTCGAGATGCGGCGCGGCCTTGTGGGCGAGTTCGTCGCCGATGGTCGTCGGGGTGACACCGCGGGCCTGGCGCAGGAAGAGCGGGCGGCCCAGCTGGCGTTCCAGGGTGCGTATCTGTGAGGTGACGGCCGGCTGCGAGAGGCCGAGCAGGGCGGCGGCGCGGGTGAAGGAACCGGCCCGGTGGACGGTCACGAAGGTGCGCAGTAAGGCCAGATCCATGGTCGCTCCTCCTTTCGCCGCCCTCGGAGCGCCCAACTATAAATAAGTCGATAGGCCTCTGTCGCTACTGTGATTGGACACTGACACAGAGTCAACTAGCCTTGTTCGCGCGGTTCTTCGCGCGCGGAACCGAGGACGGCCCGAGCCACGAGGGGGGAGGCTCGGACCGTCCGTCGTACGTAGCGGAGTACTACTCGGTAGCCACGGCGAGCGCACGCAGCACATCCGCCACGAGATCGTCCGTGTCCTCCGCCCCGGCCGAGAAGCGGATGAAGCCGTCGGGAACGGCGTCGCCTCCCCACCGGCCGCGTCGCTCGGCGGTGGAGCGCACCCCGCCGAAGCTCGTGGCGTCGTCCACGAGCTGAAGGGCGTCGAGGAAGCGTTCGGCATGTTCGCGCGTGGGCAGCGCGAACGACACCACGCAGCCGTGGCGCCGCATCTGCTGCGAGGCGATCTTGTGCGAGGGATCGTCCGGGAGCCCTGGATACCGCACCCCGGACACCTCGGGCCGGCCCTTGAGCGTCTCGGCCACCGCCAGGGCGTTGACGTTCTGCCGGTCGGCCCGCAGCTGGAGCGTGGCGAGCGAACGGTGCGCGAGCCAGGCCTCCATCGGGCCCGGGATCGCCCCGACGATCTTGCGCCACCGCCGGACACCGGCCATCAGCGAGGCATCGAGCCCGGCGACGTACCCGAGGAGGACGTCCCCGTGTCCGGTCAGCTGCTTGGTGCCGCTGGCCACGGCGAAGTCGGCGCCGAGATCCAGCGGCCGCTGCCCCAGAGGGGTCGCCAAGGTGTTGTCGACGGCCACGAGACAGCCACGCGCGCGTGCCGCTTCGCTCAGCCGCCGGATGTCGCACACGTCCAGCCCCGGGTTCGAGGGCGTCTCGATCCACAGCAGCCTGGCGCCGGCGAGGGCGTCGAGCTGGGCGTCGCCGCCCGTGGGGGCGCTGCGCACCTCGATGCCGTACGAGCGCAGTTGCTCACCGGCGAGCGGCAGCACGTTGTAGCCGTCGCTCGGCAGGACGAGCACGTCGCCGGTGCGCAACTGGGAGAAGAGGACGGCCGAGATGGCTGCCATGCCGGAGGCGAAGACGGCCGTCTCCACGTCGCTTCGGCCCGGTGCCTCCAACTCGCCGATGGCGCGCTCCAGGAGCGTCCAGGTGGGGTTCTGGTCGCGTCCGTAGGCGTACGGGCCGGTGGGCTCGCCCGGCAGGTGGTAGTGGGCGGCGAAGACCGGCCCGGGGAGGGTCGGTTCGTGCTTGACGGGTTCGGGCAGTCCGGCCCGCACCGCGCGGGTGCCGTCTCCGGGGCCTGTGGCGGGGTTCTCCGTGTTCATGCGGCCTGTCCCTCCACCTTCTCGCGTACGGAGGCCAGCAGGCCAGGGCTCGCCGCCTCCACGAGCTCCAGACACTGCTCGAATCCGTCCATTCCCCCGTAGTAGGGGTCCGGAACGTCGAGATCGTCGCCGGCGGCGGGGTCGTAGGAGCGCAGGAGCCGGACCTTCTCCGCGTCGGCCGGGGTCGGCGCGAGGCGGCGCAGGGCTTTCAGATGACCTTCGTCGAGGGCGATGACGAGGTCGAGACGGGTGAACCAGGAGGCCTGGAACTGCCGGGCCGCGTGGTGGCCGGTATAGCCGTTCGCCTCCAGGACGGAGACGGTGCGCGGATCGGCCGGGTCGCCCTCGTGCCAGCCTCCGGTGCCCGCGCTGTCGACCTCGACCGGACCGTCGAGTCCGGCCTCCTCGACGCGGGCGCGGAAGACGGACTCGGCCATCGGGGAGCGGCAGATGTTGCCGGTGCAGACGAAGCAGACTCGGTAGGTCATGCCGGACCTCAGTCCCCGTCGGGCAGGACGAGGGAGAGCGCCCAGGAGACGATCGAGATGATCAGGCCGCCGAGGACGGCGGTCCAGAAGCCCTCCACATGGAAGCTCACGTCGAGGACGTCGGCCAGCCACGAGGTGAGCAGCAGCATCAGGGCGTTCACGATCAGTGTGAACAGGCCGAGCGTGACTATGAACAGCGGGAGGGTCAGCAGCTTCACGAGCGGCTTGACCACCGCGTTCACCAGGCCGAAGACAAGAGCGACCAGCAGCAGCGTGCCGACCTTCTTGCCCGTGCTGTTCCCGGTGAGCGTGATCTTGTCGAGCAGCCAGACGGCGACCGCCAGGGCGCCCGCGTTGGCGATCGTCTTGACTAGGAAATTCATCATGTGTCTGATCGTGGCAGAAGCGATCGGTACGAGCACCGGGCAGGGGCGACTAAGTCGATGAAGGCATTCCGGTTGGATGAACTGGAGGCGGAGCGCGCCGCCAACGACGGTGCCTATCTGCAGTTCCTGCGCGAGCGGAACATGTCGGTCGGTCTGTACGCACTCGATGCCGGCGAGCTCGATCCACAGAAGCCGCACAGCCAGGACGAGGTGTACCTCGTGGTGAGCGGCCGGGCCGCGCTCACGGTCGGCTTCGAGACCACCCAGGTCGCCCGCGGCAGTGTCGTGTACGTGCCCGCCGGGGTGGCTCACAAGTTCCATCACATCACCGAGGACTTGAGGGTCGTGGTGGTGTTCTCTCCGCCGGAGGGCTGACGTCCGCTTCGGTGTTCCCTAGGGGGACGATCAGGGACGGACAAGGGGTGCGAGGCCCCCGGACGGCCCCCTCGTGGCCATAGCATCGATGACAGGACAGCAGTAGGCCCGGAAGCAGTGCCCCGTCGGCGGGGCGACGGGTGGAGACACAAGGAGCAGGGCGATGCGGGAGATCTTCGCGGGGATGCCGTGGTGGGTGAAATGGATCGCGGTGCCGGTCATCGCCCTGCTGGTGTTCGGAGGGCTGATAGTCAGCGTCGTCCAGGTCGTGGTGGGCCTGCTCTTCAAGGTGCTGGTCTTCGTGGCACTGGTCGGCGGACTGATCTACGTCGTAAGGAAGTTCACGGCGGGTTCCTCCTCGCGCGGCGACTGGTGAGGCGTCAGCGCCACGTGACCACTGAGGCGTGAGTGGGTGAGGCCGGTCAGGGCGCGGCGGTAACAGGAACGTGAGGTTCCCTCGCGCGAGGGAAGTTTCCCCGCAGGGCCGTCGGCGAGCGGTGACGGGCGGCTAGAGTCCGGGAACTCGTCGCGGGCTCGACCCCCGCGGGCGGCGCATCTCCCTCCCGTGTCCCCCGCACGGGCGGCCCTCCTCGCGCTTCGGGAGTGACCCTTGGCCACGGCTGACACCGCACCGGCAGAACCGCTCTCCCCCTCCGCCCGGCAGCGTTCCCGGTCGACACAGAGTGCCGTTCCGCCCACACAGCCGGGCCCCCGGTCGGCACCGACCGCCGCGGTCGAGCCCCCGTCCGTCCGGTCAGCGGAGCACCACGCCCCGCAGGGGCCGCCGCGTACGGTGCCCGCCAAGGCGCCGGCTCCCCCGGTGCAGCCACGTACCTCGCCGGGCGAGGAGAGCGTGCGACGTCCCGAACCTCCCCCGACACAGCCGCGGCGCGGGCGGACGGTATCACCCGCGCCCACGGTCCTGAAGCAGGCGCAGCCGCCGGCACCGCCGCCCGCCGCGCAGGCGCAGCCTCTGGCGCCGCCCGCCCGGATCCAGCCGCAGGCGGCGGGTCCCGTCCGGCCTCCGTCGCCTCCCGGGCGCGGCCCGGGAAGGGGAGCACGGATTCCGTCCCCGGCGCCGACCGTGTCGGAGACGAACTCCGGCACCCTGATCGGTTCCGTGCAGCGGGCCATGCGGCTGCTGGAGGCCGTCGCCGAGCGGGAACACGGGGCGCCCGCCAAACAGTTGGCGCGGGACGCCGGGCTCGCGCTTCCCACGGCCTACCACCTGCTCCGCACCCTGGTCCACGAGGGCTATCTGCGCCGGGAGAGGGGACTGTTCTTCCTCGGCGAAGCGGCGGAGCGGCTGAGCAGCAGCGGAGCGCAGCAGAAACGTCGCAGCACGGTGGGCGAGGCGCTGGCGCACTGGCGGGACGCCCTGGGCGTGCCCGTGTACTTCGCGATCTACCGGGACGGCGAGATCGAGGTCATGTGCGTCGCCGACAGCTCGAACATCCCCGCGGTCGAGGAGTGGGCCGACTTCCGTGAGTCGGGTCACGCGCACGCCATCGGGCAGTGCCTGCTGTCCCAGCTGGGCGAAGAGGCCCGCAGAGACCACCTCAGCCGCCATCCGGTGCAGTCGCTCACCCCGTACACGGTCCGTGACGACGAGACGTTCCTGCGGCGCCTGGACCGGATCGGGCGGATGGAACCGGTCGTCGAGCGGCAGGAGTACGCCCTGGGGACGGTCTGCGCCGCGATTCCCATCACCGTGGGGACCACCGCCGGGACCCTCGCCGTCTCGCTGCCCTCACACCAGGCGGACCGGCTGCTGCCGGTCGCCCATCAGTTGCAGACCGAGATCGGAAAGCTACTAGGGACACTCGCGATCTCTATCAGCATCTGAAAAATCACTCCTTGTGATCTCTCGTGTACTTTCAGCAAACTTCCAGGAGTGTCAGGCGGATGATTCCTGGCCAGTCGACGAACACGGCGGGGTAGGCGATGCGCGAGTCGGTACAGGCAGAGGTCATGATGAGCTTCCTCGTCTCGGAGGAGCTCTCCTTCCGCATTCCTGTGGAGCTGCGTTACGAGACCTGTGATCCCTATGCCGTGCGGCTGACCTTCCACCTGCCCGGCGATGCCCCGGTGACCTGGGCCTTCGGGCGGGAGCTGCTCATCGACGGCGTGGGGCGGCCCTGCGGGGACGGGGACGTCCACATCGCGCCCGCCGATCCGGAGACGTTCGGCGAGGTCCTGATCCGGCTTCAGGTCGGCACCGACCAGGCGATGTTCCGGGTCGGTACGGCGCCGCTGGTGGCCTTCCTGGACCGTACGGACAAGCTGGTGCCGCTGGGGCAGGAGCGTTCCCTCGCCGACTTCGACACGCTGCTCGACGAGGCTCTGGACCGCATCCTCGCGGAGGAGCAGAGCGCGGGCTGAACGTTACGGCGTCGGCGTGCCGTAACGCTTCAGCGCTTGCGGCGTCGGCCCCTCCCCCCACGGGCCGGAGCCGGCACGGTCGCCGCTTCCGGGGTGCCCGGGCGGTCGGCCGAGACGACGAGCGCGGCCAGCGCGGTGGTCAGCGGCACCGATGCCACCAAGCCGATCGAGCCGACGAGCGTACGCACGATCTCCTCGGCGACGAGCTCGCTGTTGGCGACCGTGCCGACGCTGCTCTGCGCGATCGAGAAGAGCAGCAGCAGCGGCAGCGCGGCACCCGCGTAGGCGAGCACGAGGGTGTTGACCACCGACGCGATGTGGTCCCGGCCGATACGGATTCCGGCTCGGTACAGGTCCCGTCGGCCCATCGCCGGGTTGGCCTCGTGCAGCTCCCAGACCGCGGACGTCTGGGTGACCGTCACGTCGTCGAGGACGCCGAGCGAGCCGATGATGACGCCCGCCAGCAGCAGACCGCTCATGTCGATCGTCGGGTAGAGGCCGTGGATCAGACCGGTGTTGTCGTCCGTGTTGCCGGTCAGATAGGCCCAGCCGATGAACCCCGAGCCGAGCAGGCCGATCAGCAGCAGCGAGATCAGGGTGCCGAGCACCGCCACGGAGGTCCGGGCCGAGAGCCCGTGGCACATGTAGAGGGCGATCAGCATGATCGCGCTGGCCCCGATCACCGCCACGACCAGCGGATTCGAGCCCTGCAGGATGGCGGGCAGGATGAAGAGGGTCAGCACCAGGAAGCTGATGGCCAGCGCCACCAGGGCCATGACACCACGCATCCGGCCCACCACCACGACGGCGAGCGCGAAGATCCCGGCGAGCAGCGCCATCGGGAACTTCCGGTTCACATCGGTGACCGAGTACTGCAGGTCCTTGGGCGCGGCGGGTTCGTACGCGACCACGACCTCCTGCCCCTGCTCCAACTGCCGGGACTGGTCCGGCTGGACGATCTCCGTGAACGTACGGCCCTTGTCGTCGCCGGTGTCGACCCGGATCGTGGCCTTCTTGCAGGTGCCACCCGCCTGTTGCTGGGCGGACGAGCCCTCGGCGGTGGAGGTGTCGCCGGTCGGGGTCTCGCCGGAGGCGTTCACCGACGAGCAGTCGACCTCCTCGACCTTGGTGACCGTGGCCTGCTGGGTCTGCCGGTCGAAGCCCACACCGGTGCGCTCATGCGACGGGGCGCCGCCGGGCCAGAGCACGACGAGGCCCACGACGACCGCGGTCGCGAAGGGGATCAGCACCGCCGCGATGACCTTGCGCAGGTGCTGTGAGACGGGCGCGGCGGGTCCATGGCTGTGGCTGTGCGAATGGCCGTGGCCGCCGCCGGAGGACGAGCCGGGGCCATGGCCGTGGGGCGGCTCGGAGGGCGGAGGCGGGGGCTGCTGCGTCGTGGTCACCGACCGATCATCGCAAGAACGAGCGAGGCCCACTGTTCACCGCGCCACATCTGCCGCTAGCGTGGAGGCACCTTTGCACACGCGGGAGCTCGGAGCACCGGGCTGAGAGGGCGCTGACCTCCGCAGACGCGATGTTTCACGTGGAACATCGTCGGGCGGAAATCGCTGCGTCGACCGCTGAACCTGTTACCGGGTAATGCCGGCGTAGGGAGTAGGTCTCATGACCATCGAGGACACACGCACGCCTGCCTCCAGCCAGACGGGCGGGACAACCGCCGCGTCGGAGAACCAGGGGAACCAGGGCGAACAGCCCCTGGAGGACGGGAAGTCCATCGGCTGGCACAAGGCGTACATCGAGGGCTCGCGCCCCGATCTGCGGGTGCCGGTCCGTCAGGTGCATCTCACCAACGGGCAGTCCGTCACCCTGTACGACACCTCCGGCCCGTACACCGATCCGACAGCGGAAACCGACGTCAGGCGGGGGCTGCTCCCCCTGCGCGAGAACTGGATCATCGCCAGGGGAGACACCGAGGAGTACGCGGGCCGGCCCGTCCGCCCCGAGGACGACGGGATCAAGCACACCTCGCCCCGCGGCGGGCTGCGCAACCTCGACGCGGTGTTCCCGGGCCGGCCGCGCCAGCCTCGCCGGAGCAGGGACGGCCGGGCGGTGACCCAGCTCGCGTACGCGCGACGCGGGGAGATCACCCCCGAGATGGAGTACGTGGCCGTACGGGAGAATGTCTCGCCGGAGGTCGTCCGTGAGGAGATCGCCGCGGGCAGGGCCGTCCTGCCCGCGAACGTGAACCACCCGGAGATCGAGCCGATGATCATCGGCAAGCGGTTCCTGGTGAAGGTCAACGCCAACATCGGCAACTCGGCGGTCACCTCCTCCATCGAGGAGGAGGTGGAGAAGATGACCTGGGCGACCCGATGGGGTGCCGACACGGTCATGGACCTGTCCACCGGCCGGAACATCCACACCACGCGTGAATGGGTGCTGCGCAACTCCCCCGTCCCCATCGGCACGGTGCCGCTCTACCAGGCACTGGAGAAGGTCGACGGCAAGGCCGAGGAGCTGACCTGGGAGATCTACAAGGACACGGTCATCGAGCAGGCCGAACAGGGCGTGGACTACATGACGGTCCACGCGGGTGTGCGTCTCGCCTATGTACCGCTCACCGCGAACCGCAAGACCGGCATCGTCTCGCGCGGCGGCTCGATCATGGCGGCCTGGTGCCTGGCGCACCACAAGGAGTCGTTCCTCTATGAGAACTTCGAGGAACTGTGCGAGATCCTCGCCGCCTACGACGTCACCTACTCTCTCGGCGACGGCCTGCGGCCGGGTTCCATCGCGGACGCCAACGACGAGGCCCAGTTCGCGGAGTTGCGCACACTCGGGGAACTCAACCGGATCGCGAAGCGTTTCAACGTACAGACCATGATCGAGGGCCCGGGACATGTCCCGATGCACAAGATCAAGGAGAACATCGACCTTCAGCAGGAGATCTGCGATGAGGCTCCGTTCTATACGCTCGGCCCGCTGACCACGGACGTCGCCCCGGCGTACGACCACATCACCTCGGGCATAGGTGCCGCGATGATCGCGTGGTGGGGCACTGCGATGCTCTGCTACGTCACGCCCAAGGAGCACTTGGGACTGCCCAATCGTGATGACGTCAAGACCGGTGTCATCACCTACAAGATCGCGGCCCATGCCGCGGACATCGCCAAGGGACACCCTGGCGCACAGGAGTGGGACGACGCGCTGTCGGACGCCCGCTTCGAGTTCCGCTGGGAGGACCAGTTCAACCTGGCTCTCGACCCCGACACGGCCCGCGAGTTCCACGACGAGACCCTCCCGGCCGAACCGGCCAAGACGGCCCACTTCTGCTCCATGTGCGGGCCGAAGTTCTGCTCCATGAAGATCTCCCAGGACATCCGTCGTGAACACGGCGGTTCCCGGGCCGAGATCGAGGCCGGGATGGCTCAGAAGTCCAAGGAGTTCGCGGAGGCGGGGAACCGGGTCTATCTGCCGATGGCCGACTGAGACCCGTCGACGCCGGGCGGTACGCGGGGACGGCGGACGTGGTGAGGCCGCCTGTCGTCGTGGCCGCCGACGCTGCTGCCGTGCGACGAGCGGTGCTCTTCCGGGCGGTTGCCGGGAGAGCCCGCCGCCGCGGATGGCGGTGCCGTGCGGCCGGTCCCGGTCGGGACCGGGGGTGTGCCGGATGGCCGCCGAGGCCCGGTGGCTTCCGGGGCGGCGGCCGGTGCCCGGGTGCTACTCGGGCTGGTGTTCCGGTCCGCCGAAGTCCGGGCTGGAGAAGTCCGGGCTGCTGTAGCCGGCGCGGGAGCCCGCGCTGCTGCTGTCCGGGCTGCTGCTGAAGCTCGGGCGGTTGTAGCCGAGGTGCGGCATACGGCTGGGCGGGGCCGGGCGGTCCGGCTCGCTCAGCAGTGCCGGGCCCGGGTTCGCGAGGGCGTCGCGGAGGAACGGCAGGATGCCGCGCTCCAGCAGGGTGTCGCGCCAGGCGTCCCTGGCCCGGGTCACCTCCTCGTTCAGCTCGCTGCGGGCGCTGTCGTCCTGGAGGGCGGTGGCGTTGTTGCGCAGGGCGGTGAGCAGGAGGCCGACCGCGGCCACCAGGATCGCCGCGGCCGTGACCGCGCCGAACACCCACCCCGTGGTGAGCAGCGTCTCGGCGATCGCCCGCTCGGGGTCGAGCACCTTCATGACGTACCCGACGAACAGGAAGAGCACGGCGGCCGTGCCGGCGAGGACGGGGGCCAGCACCGCGGCGATGGCACCGGCGCCCGCGCCGACCGCCTCGGTGACCTCGCCCACGGTGGCCGCGAGCCCCACGGCGGAGCCGTCCGGTTCGCTGGAGCCGGACGCCGTTCCCTCACCGGTGGGTGTGGTGGCCGACGACGGGCTGCGGAATTCGTCGCGGACCTTGACGTAGTACTGGTATTCGGTCGACGCGGCGGCGGTGATGATCGCCGTGGCGTTGAGGGCCATGGTGCGCAGTTGTTCGGGGTTGAGCCGCTGGAGGCCGACGGCGAATTCCGGGCGGTGTGGTGCGGAGCGCAGCGCCTCGCCGAGGATCCGCTCGTACTCCTGGCGGTCCTCACTGAGCAGGTGCTGCGGAACGCTGTTCATGTGCATCCCCCGATGCTCCGTAGGGCTTGTGGCTCGGCATGCTGACGAGCCGTCGGGCAGAAACGGAGGGGAGCCTGCTACGGATAAGCCGATGGTAGAGCGGTGACGGCAGGCGGTGACAGGGGGTTTGAAGAAATTGGCCCCTGGCCAGCGAAGTCTTCCGACCTGAGACGCCTGCCCGCTGACGGCTCAGGTAGGCAGCGGAAGTTCCTGGACCAGCAGCTTTCCGGCCATGGTCACGCCGCCGTCCATGGCGACGGCCAGACCTTCCGCATAGGTGTACGGTCCGTCGACCGACGGGCCCGTGCCGTCCTCGCCGTCCTCCGAGCCGACCTCGCCCAGGAGGTACGGGATGGGGCTGTGGCCATGGACGATGCGGGTGCCGCCGTAGATCTCCAGCAGCGAGCGCACAGCGTCGGCGCCGCCCTCGTCCCGGAAGGAGAAGCGCCGGGTGAACTTGCGGAAGAGGTCCCAGACCTCGTCCGGGTCGTTACGGGTGATCGTCTCGCGGACGGTGTCGTTGACCGCCTCGATGGAGTCGCCGTAGTCGCGGTAGGCGGTGGTGTCGGAGTGCACCAGGAGGTGGCCGTCGACCTCCTCCATCGCGTCCAGGCGGGCCATCCACTGGAGGTGGTGGTCCTGGAGGCGGTCCATGTCGGTCTTCTGGCCGCCGTTGAGCAGCCAGGCGGCCTGGAAGGTGGCGGTGCCCGCGCCGGAGTTGACGGGGGTGTCGCCGAACCGCTTGGCGCCGAGCAGGAGCAGCTCGTGGTTGCCCATGAGGGCCTTGCAGTAGCCGCCGGCCGCGGCGGCCTCGGCGGACAGACGCATCACCAGGTCGATGACCCCGATGCCGTCCGGGCCCCGGTCGGTGAAGTCGCCGAGGAACCAGAGCCGGGCGGTGCCCGCCGACCAGTTGCCCGCGGCGTCGACGAGGCCCTTCGCGTGGAGTGCGGCGAGCAACTCGTCGAGGTAGCCGTGGACGTCCCCGACGACGAAGAGCGGGCTCGGCCGGGACGACCGCTCGGCCGCGACCTCCTCCGGGTCGATCACGACCTGAAGCGTGTCACCCCGGTTGATCACCGGGAGGTCGCGCTGGGTCGGGGTGTACCCCTCGGGGTAGCCCTCGGATTCGTCGGCGGCGGGCCCGGCGGCCTCACCGGGATCCGCGGTGTGTCCGTACGGACCGGCCTCGTGGACGTACGCGGGCACGCGGAAATCGCGCACCGTCGGCGTCCGCACCTCGGGTCCCTGACCGGCCCCCTGAGTCATCGACCCCTCCACCACCATCGCCCGCAGCTGCACCGCATCGGACTGCCTGGTCGCAGCGGCCCGCGGTGTGTGCGCCCATCATAGGAATGCGGATCGCGCCATGTGATGACCCAGGGGTGGTGAAATGGCGCAGGGCCCCGGTTCACCGCGGTTTTCTCCCGAATTGGGCGGTGCTCTCCCCGCCCAATTCCCGTTCGGGTCCTCAAGCGGGGCGTCAACCCTCTTCGGGTGACCGCGGCGGGCTGACAGTCCTGCGCGGCGGACGCCGCTCGGACGAGGTCCGCACGATCAGCTCCGTCGGTATCACCTGCTCGACCGGTTGGTCCGATTCGACCCCCTCGATGGCATCGATGAGGAGCTGGACCACAGCCGTGCCGATCCGGCGCGGCTTGAGCGAGAGCGTGGTGATCGGCGGCTCGGTGGTCGCGTACACGGCGGACTCGCTGCAGCACACCAGCAGCAGGTCGTCGGGGACGCGCAGGCCGTACCGCCGGGCGGCGGCCAGCAGATCGGTGCCGTTCGGGTCGAAGAGGCCGTAGACCGCGTCCGGACGGTCCGGGCGGGCCAGCAGCCGGTCGGCGGCGACGGCGCCGGCGCACGGATCGTGCGCCGGATAGGCCTCGTACACCGGATCCTGGCCCACACGCTCGCACCAGCGCAGATACGCGGTGGTGGAGAGATGGGTGTACGTGTCCGTCGTCGTGCCCGTGAGGAGTCCGATCCGGCGGGCTCCCGCGTCGGCGAGGTGGTCGAGGATGCCGAGGACGGCGGCCTCGTGGTCGTTGTCGACCCACGCGGTGACCGGCAGCGTGCCGGCCGGGCGGCCGTCCGAGACCACCGGTAAGCCCTGGCGGACCAGTTCGCTGACGACCGGGTCGTGGTCGGAGGGGTCGATGACCACGGTGCCGTCCAGGGCGACGTTCGACCACACGTCGTGCCGCGAGGTCGCGGGAAGGATGACCAGGGCGTAGCCCCGGGCCAGCGCGGCCGAGGTGGCGGCCCGCGCCATTTCCGCGAAGTACGCGAACTCGGTGAAGGTGAAAGGTTCATCCCCGTAAGTGGTCACGGTCAGGCCGATGAGGCCCGACTTGCCGGTTCTGAGGGTTCGGGCTGCCGCCGAGGGGCGGTAGCCAAGTCGGTCGGCGACCTCACGTACATGGCGTCGGGTGGCGTCCGGGAGCCGGCCCTTGCCGTTGAGGGCGTCGGAAACGGTCGTGATGGAGACTCCGGCGGCGGCGGCCACGTCCCGGATGCCCGCCCGGCCCGACCGGCTGCCTCGGCGGGGAGTTTCCGCGCGGCTCACCTGGTGCTTCCCTGCTGCTGTCATGGCGAGCCGATAGTAGGGCTCATGCGGTGGGGTAGTGCGGACGCATATGCACTCGTTGACAGGCACGTTTCTGCAAGGTCACCATGGGTCAATTTCCTTGCATTGCAAGGGAGTTGAGCGATCCAATGCCAGGACGTGACTTGTCGACGCGCATGGGCCTGCCAAGTAGCTGATGTCTCGAAGAGGTCTCAACTCACCTGCACGGGTGATGCGCGCCACGGCGTGAGCCACCGGCGCGCACGCTCGCGAGCAGCGCGCCCCCTGATTCGTACACCTTCGTGCGCTGATGCCCGTGGGGCGGATGGGACAGGAGGGGCGTGGATGAGGGGTGGCGGCTGCGCGGTCTCGCGGCGGACGCGGTTGTCCACCGGCCATTCGCAGGGGCGCCGAATCCTCATAAGGTGAGAAGCATTACGTCGATGAGGAGGACTGCGGTGAGCGAGACGAGCCCCAAGCTGCGCGCCGAGCTGGACGGGATCCCGACCTACAGGCCCGGCAAGCCGGCCGCGGCGGGCGGCCCGGTGACGTACAAGCTGTCCTCCAACGAGAACCCCTATCCGCCCCTCCCCGGAGTGCTGGAGAGCGTGACGGGGTCGGCGGCGAACTTCAACCGCTACCCGGACATGGCGTGCACGGGGCTGATGAGCGAGCTGGCGGACCGCTTCGGGGTCCCGGTCACCCATCTGGCCACGGGCACCGGCTCGGTCGGGGTCGCCCAGCAGCTGCTGCAGGCGACCTCGGGCCCCGGCGACGAGGTGATCTACGCCTGGCGGTCGTTCGAGGCGTACCCGATCATCACGCAGATCAGCGGGGCCACGTCCGTGCAGGTCCCGTTGACGCCGGGCGATGTGCACGACCTGGACGCGATGGCGGACGCGATCACCGACCGGACTCGGCTGATTTTCGTCTGCAATCCGAACAACCCGACGGGGACGGCGGTCCGCCGAGCTGAGCTCGAGCGCTTCCTCGACCGGGTGCCCAGCGATGTGCTGGTGGTGCTGGATGAGGCGTACCGAGAGTTTGTACGGGATGTCGAGGTGCCGGACGGTGTCGAGTTCTACCGTGAGCGGCCGAACGTCTGTGTGCTTCGTACCTTCTCCAAGGCGTACGGTCTCGCGGGCCTCCGGGTGGGATTCGCGATCGCTCACGAGCCGGTGGCAGCCGCCCTGCGCAAGACGGCCGTGCCGTTCGGTGTGAGCCAGCTCGCACAGGACGCCGCGGTCGCCTCCCTGCGTGCGGAGGACGAGCTCCTCGGCCGGGTCGGCTCACTGGTCTGCGAGCGGAACCGCGTGGTCGAGGCCCTGCGCGGCCAGGGTTGGACGGTGCCCGAGACACAGGCGAACTTCGTGTGGCTGCGGCTGGGGGAGCGCACGGTCGAGTTCGCCGGTGTGTGTGAGCGGGCCGGTGTCGTCGTGCGGCCGTTCCCGGGCGAGGGCGTGCGGGTGACGATCGGCGAGACCGAGGCGAACGACATCTTCCTCAAGGTGACGGAGACGTTCCGCAAGGAGCTCTAGAAGGCTCTGACCAGGGGGTTCGGGGATTTTCTCCGGACCCCTTGCTTTTTTGGGACCCCACGCTCCCACCTCGAACGAGCATGCGTCATAATTGCTTGTGAATGTGAACGCGTTCACAAGCTCGTCCCGTTTGTCTGAGATGTTGCGTGCCAGGCGGGACAAACTGCCGCAGTGCCACGGCATGTAAGGAGAAGACGTGGACTTCGCTCTGGCGCCGGAGACACTGGCGCGATGGCAGTTCGGCATCACGACCGTCTACCACTTCCTCTTCGTCCCCCTGACGATCTCGCTCGCCGCGCTCACCGCCGGCCTGCAGACCGCGTGGGTGCGCTCGAAGAAGGAGAAGTACCTCAAGGCCACCAAGTTCTGGGGCAAGCTCTTCCTGATCAATATCGCGATGGGTGTCGTCACCGGCATCGTGCAGGAGTTCCAGTTCGGGATGAACTGGTCCGACTACTCCCGCTTCGTCGGTGATGTCTTCGGGGCCCCGCTCGCCTTCGAGGCGCTGATCGCCTTCTTCTTCGAGTCCACCTTCATCGGTCTGTGGATCTTCGGCTGGGACAAGCTCCCGCAGAAGATCCATCTGGCCTGTATCTGGATGGTCTCCATCGGCACGATCCTGTCGGCGTACTTCATCCTCGCGGCCAACTCCTGGATGCAGCACCCCGTCGGCTACCGGATCAACGAGGCCAAGGGCCGGGCCGAGCTGACCGACTTCTGGCTCGTCCTGACCCAGAACACCGCGCTCACCCAGGTCTTCCACACCCTCTCGGCGGCCTTCCTGGCCGGCGGCGCCTTCATGGTCGGCATCGCCGCCTTCCATCTGGCCCGCAAGAAGCACATCCCGGTGATGAAGACCTCGCTGCGCCTCGGTCTGGTCACCGTGATCGTCGCCGGCATGCTCACCGCGATCAGCGGCGATCTGCTCGGCAAGGTCATGTTCAAGCAGCAGCCGATGAAGATGGCCGCCGCCGAGGCCCTGTGGGACGGCGAGGCGCCCGCGCCCTTCTCCGTCTTCGCCTACGGCGATGTCGACAAGGGCCACAACACGGTCGCCATCGAGATCCCCGGCCTGCTGTCCTTCCTTGCCAACGACGACTTCGACTCGTACGTCCCCGGCATCAACGACGTCAACAAGGCCGAGCAGGAGAAGTTCGGGCCCGGCGACTACCGGCCCAACATCCCCGTCGCCTACTGGGGCTTCCGCTGGATGATCGGCTTCGGTATGGCGTCCGTGGCCATCGGCGCGGTCGGGCTCTGGCTCACCCGCAAGAAGTTCCTGCTGCCGCGGCACCTGCGGGTTGGCGAGGACGAGGTGCCGCATCTCGTGCTGCTGCCCAAGAAGGCCCTCGGCCCGACCCTCACCAAGTGGTACTGGCGCATCGCGGTCCTCACTCTGGGCTTCCCGCTGATCGCCAGCTCCTGGGGCTGGATCTTCACCGAGATGGGCCGTCAGCCGTGGGTCGTCTACGGCGTGCTGCGCACCGAGGACGCGGTCTCCCCCGGTGTCTCCCAGGGCGAGATCCTCACCTCGATGATCGTCTTCACGACGCTGTACGCGATCCTCGCCGTCGTCGAGGTCAAGCTGCTGGCGAAGTACGTCAAGGCGGGACCGCCCGAGCTGACGGAGGCCGACCTCAACCCGCCCACGAAGATCGGCGGCGACTCCCGTGACGCCGACAAGCCGATGGCCTTCTCGTACTAGGCCGCACCGGGCCAAGGGAGCACAGTCATGGAACTTCACGACGTCTGGTTCGTCCTCATCGCCGTCCTGTGGATCGGCTACTTCTTCCTGGAGGGCTTCGACTTCGGGGTCGGTGTCCTCACCAAGCTGCTGGCCCGGAACCGTCCGGAGAAGCGGGTCCTCATCAACACCATCGGGCCCGTCTGGGACGGCAACGAGGTGTGGCTGCTCTCGGCGGGCGGCGCGACCTTCGCCGCCTTCCCCGAGTGGTACGCGACCCTCTTCTCCGGCTTCTATCTGCCGCTGCTGCTCATCCTGGTCTGCCTGATCGTCCGGGGCGTCGCCTTCGAGTACCGCGTGAAGCGGCCCGAGGAGAGGTGGCAGCGCAACTGGGAGACGGCGATCTTCTGGACCTCGCTGCTCCCCGCGTTCCTGTGGGGCGTGGCCTTCGCCAACATCGTGCGCGGAGTGAAGATCGACCGCGACTTCGAGTACGTCGGCAACCTCGCCGATCTGCTCAACCCGTACGCCCTGCTGGGCGGTCTGGTCACGCTGACGCTCTTCACCTTCCACGGCACGGTGTTCGTCGGCCTCAAGACCGTCGGGGACATCAGGGAGCGGGCGAGGAAGCTGGCTCTGCGCGTCGGTGCCGTGACGGCCGGGCTGGCTCTGCTCTTCCTGCTCTGGACCCAGATCGAGAAGGGCGACGGTGTCTCGCTGGTCGCGGTGGTCGTGGCCGTCGCCGCGCTACTGACGGCGCTGGTGGCGGTTCGCGCGGGGCGCGAGGGATGGGCGTTCGCCCTGTCGGGAGTCACCATCGTGGCCGCCGTCGCGATGCTCTTCCTGACCCTCTTCCCGAATGTGATGCCGTCCTCGCTGAACGAGGACTGGAGTCTCACGGTGACGAACGCCTCGTCCAGCCCGTACACCCTGAAAATCATGACGTGGTGCGCGGCCATCGCCACACCGGTCGTGATGCTCTACCAGGGATGGACGTACTGGGTGTTCCGCAAGCGAATCGGTACCCAGCACATCGCCGAGTCGGCGCACTGAGTCCCCGTGAGGCGGTGTGTTTGACGATGTTTCACGTGAAACACACCGCCTCGGGCCGAAGGGGCATGTTTCACGTGAAACATGCCTGCTGAGAAGAGGGTGTTTCACGTGAAACCGATCGACCCGCGACTCCTGCGGTACGCCCGTGCCACCCGTCTCTTCCTGGCGGTGGTCGTCGGTCTGGGTGTGGTCGGCGCGACCCTGGTCATCGCCCAGGCCATGCTCATCGCCGAAGTGGTGGTCGGCGCCTTCCAGCACGAGATACCGGTCGCTCAACTCCGCACTCCCCTGCTGCTCTTGGCGGTGGTCGCGCTGGGGCGGGCCCTCGTCTCCTGGCTCACCGAGCTGGCCGCACACCGCGCGAGTGCGGCGGTGAAGTCGGAGCTGCGGGTGCGGCTGCTGGAGCGGGCCACCGCGCTGGGCCCCGGCTGGCTGAGCGGACAGCGCACCGGCTCGCTGGTCTCCCTCGCCACCCGAGGGGTCGACGCGCTCGACGACTACTTCTCGCGCTATCTGCCGCAGTTGGGCCTCGCCGTCGTCGTGCCCGTCGCGGTACTCGCGCGGATCGTCACCGAGGACTGGGTGTCGGCGGCGATCATTGTCGGCACGCTGCCGCTGATCCCGGTCTTCATGGTGCTGATCGGCTGGGCCACCCGCTCGCAGATGGACCGTCAGTGGCGGCTGCTGTCACAGCTGTCGGGGCACTTCCTGGACGTCGTCGCCGGGCTTCCGACGCTGAAGGTCTTCGGCCGGGCCAAGGCACAGGCCGAGTCGATCAAGCGGATCACCGGCGAGTACCGCCAGGCGACCATGCGGACGCTGCGGATCGCCTTCCTGTCCTCCTTCGCGCTGGAACTGCTCGCCACGATCTCCGTCGCACTGGTCGCGGTCACCATCGGCATGCGGCTCGTGCACGGTGAGATGGACCTGTATATCGGGCTGGTCATCCTCGTGCTGGCTCCCGAGGCATATCTGCCGGTCCGGCAGGTGGGCGCCCAGTTCCACGCCGCCGCCGAGGGGCTCGCGGCGGCCGAGGAGATCTTCGAGGTCCTGGAGACTCCGGTGCCGGCCTCCGGGACCGGTGCCGTGCCGTCCGTCGGTGGCATCCACTTCGACGGGGTGACCGTCCGCTACCCCGGCCGGTCGTACGACGCCGTCTCGGACGTGTCCCTCACCGTGGCCACCGGCGAGACGGTGGCCCTCGTCGGGCCGAGCGGGGTGGGCAAGTCGACGCTGCTGAACGTCCTGCTGGGGTTCACGGAGACGACGGCGGGCACCGTGCGGGTCGGGGGAGCCGACCTCGCCTCGCTCGACCTGGACCAGTGGCGCTCGCGCGCGGCGTGGGTGCCGCAGCGTCCGCACCTGTACGCCGGGTCGATCGCCGAGAACGTTCGGCTGGCCCGTCCGGACGCGGACGACACGGCGGTACGGGGGGCCCTCGCCGACGCGGGGGCGCTGGAGTTCGTGGACGCGCTGCCCGCCGGAGCCGAGACGGTCCTCGGCGAGGACGGCGCCGGTCTCTCCGCCGGACAACGGCAACGGCTGGCCCTCGCCCGGGCCTTCCTCGCCGACCGGCCCGTGCTGCTCCTCGACGAGCCGACGGCCTCGCTGGACGGGGAGACCGAGGCGGAGGTCGTGGAGGCGGTGCGACGGCTGGCGGCCGGCCGGACGGTGCTGCTGGTGGTCCACCGGCCTGCGCTGCTGGCAGTGGCGGACCGGGTGGTGCGTCTGGAGGAGGCCCCGGGGCGCGGGGCGGCACCGGTGACGGCCGTCGAGAGCGGGACCGAAGCGCCGCGCAGTCCGGGACGACAGGAGGCTCCGGCCCCGGCGCCCGCTGAGGATCTGCCGCTGGAACAGAATGGACGCGTACTGACCCGGGTCCGCCGTACGGCCGGGCCGCGCCGGGGCCGGCTCGTCCTCGCCCTGGTGCTCGGCAGCCTCGCGCTGGGCAGCGCCGTCGGGCTGATGGCGACCTCCGGGTGGCTGATCTCACGGGCCTCGCAGCAGCCCCCGGTGCTCTATCTGATGGTCGCGGTGACGGCGACGCGTGCCTTCGGGATCGGGCGGGCGGTGTTCCGGTACGCGGAGCGGCTCGTGTCGCACGACACCGTGCTGCGGATGCTGGCGGACACGAGGGTGGCCGTCTACCGGAGGCTGGAGCGGCTGGCGCCCGCCGGGCTGCGGACGACGCGGAGGGGCGACCTGCTCTCGCGGCTGGTCGCCGATGTGGACGCCTTGCAGGACTACTGGGTGCGCTGGCTGCTGCCCGCCGGGGCCGCGACGGTCGTCTCCGCCGCGTCCGTGGGGTTCACCGCCTGGCTGCTGCCCGAGGCCGGGGCCGCACTCGCCGTCGGGCTGCTCGCCGCCGGTGCCGGGGTGCCCCTCGTGACCGGTGCCGTGGCCCGGCGGGCTGAGCACCGGCTGGCGCCGGCCCGGGGAGTGCTGGCCACCCGTGTGGCCGATCTGCTCACCGGCACCGCCGAGTTGACGGTCGCGGGCGCCCTGCCCGGCCGTACCGCCGAGGTGCGCCGAGCCGACCGGGTGCTCACCAGGATCGCCTCCCGCGCCGCCACCGCCACCGCGCTCGGCGACGGGCTCACCGCGCTGGTCTCCGGGCTCACCGTCGCCGCCACCGCTCTCCTCGGTGCCCAGGCCGTCGTCGACGGCCGGCTGAGCGGCGTGGCCATGGCTGTCGTCGTCCTCACCCCGCTGGCCGCGTTCGAGGCGGTGCTGGGGATGCCGTCGGCCGTCCAGTTCCGCCAGCGGGTCCGCAGGAGCGCGGAGCGCGTGTACGAGGTACTGGACGCCCCCGACCCCGTACGCGAACCGGAGGCGCCGGTGGAGGCGCCGGTGTCGCCGTTCCCGCTGCGGCTGGCTGGGCTCGGCGCGCGGTACGCCGGGCAGGAGCGGGACGCGCTCGCCGGGCTGGATCTCACCCTCGACCAGGGGCGCAGGATCGCCGTGGTCGGTGCCTCGGGGGCGGGCAAGACGACGCTCGCCCAGGTGCTGTTGCGCTTCCTGGACGCGCGGGAAGGGACGTACGCGCTGGGCGGAGTGGACGCGTACGCGCTCGACGGGGACGCCGTACGGCGGCTCGTGGGGCTGTGCGCCCAGGACGCGCACCTCTTCGACAGTTCGGTGCGGGAGAACCTGCTGCTCGCCCGGAAGGACGCGGACGAGGAGGAACTGCGGGACGCGCTCGCGCGGGCGCGGCTGCTCGACTGGGCCGACGAACTCCCCGACGGGCTGGACACCTTGATTGGCGAGCACGGAGCCCGGCTGTCGGGCGGCCAGCGTCAGCGGCTGGCCCTCGCCCGCGCACTGCTGGCCGACTTCCCGGTCCTCGTCCTGGACGAGCCCGCGGAACACCTGGACCTGCCGACGGCGGACGCGCTGACCGCGGATCTGCTGGCCGCGACCGAGGGCCGTACGACCCTGCTGATCACCCATCGGCTGGCCGGCCTCGACGCCGTGGACGAGGTGGTCGTACTGGCGGAGGGACGGGTCGCCCAGCGCGGGACCTACGCGGAACTGGCGCTGGTGGACGGGCCCTTGCGGGCGATGGTGGAGCGGGAGGCGGCAGGGGAGCTTCTGGCCGGAGTCTGAGGCGAGCGCGTCCTGCCTGGCTCCGCGGTCTATTGACCGGGCCTGTCCAGCAGGACCGGGACCGCCCCGCAAGGCTCCGCGCCGAACACCCCGCGACCCGGACCCTGTTCGGCCCAGGATCTTGGACCGTCCGGGGCACTGTGTCCCCCGGCCGTACGACTCGAACAGGACTGCGGCGGTGGACCGGGCCACGATCGCTGCTATGCGCTTCTCTCGTCGACACCCGCTTCTCGCCGTCGTGGTGCTGTGTGCCTCGGTGATCGTCGTGGCCCGGCCGACGGCTGCCGAAGGCGATGGCGGTGGGGCGCCCGGCGCGTCCGGCGAGGAAGGGACCAGCGCCCGGGTGGCGCGGCTGTTCGAGGAAGCGGCGGTGGCGACACAGCGGTACGAGGCGGGGCGGCGGGCGGCCGAGGCGCAGAAGACGAAGGCGCGGCGGCTGGAGAAGCTCCTCGTACGGGAACGGAAGCAGACCGCCGTGCTCAACGCCGACCTCGGCCGGATCGCGCGCGCCCAGTACCGCGAGGGCGGCGGGGTGCCGTACACGGCGCAGATGCTGTTCGCGGAGGACACCGAGGAGCTGATGCGAGGTCAGCGGGCCGTCTGGCAGGCCGATCTGGCGGTCAACAACGCCGTGTCGAAGAGCCGCCGCGCGGAGGCGGGACTCGCCGCGGACGAGGCGAAGGCCGCTGCGGCGTGGCGGGCGCTGGAGGAGTGGAAGATCGGGCTCTCCGGCGTCAAGCGGGCGATCGAGGAGAGGCTGGAGGAGGCGCAGTGGACTCTCCAGGGGCAGGCCGACGCGGCGGTCGCGGCCGGCGCGTGCCGGGGAGCCGTTCGGCTGGACCAGCCGGACGACGGCCGGTCGAAGGCATGGGTCGCTCCGGTGGCCACGTACGACCTCTCCGCGGGCTACGGCAGCGGTGGTGAGCGCTGGGCCAGTCAGCACACCGGGCAGGACTTCGCGGTCCCGATCGGCACACCGGTGCGGGCGGTCGGGGCGGGGAGGGTGGTGAAGGTGTCGTGCGGGGGTGCCTTCGGCATCGAGATCGTCGTCGAGCACGCGGACGGCTACTACACGCAGTACGCGCACCTCGCCGCCGTCACCGTCGACCAGGGAGACCGGGTGACGCCTGGGCAGTGGATCGGCCAGGCGGGCACCACCGGCAACTCCACGGGACCGCACCTGCACTTCGAGGTACGGGTCACCCCGGAGCTGGGGTCGGGCGTGGACCCCGTGCCGTGGCTGCGCGAGCACGGGGTGGAGCTGTGAACCCGGCGGGTGCTCCGGTACTGACCCGGTGGTGGCCGGTAGAGGCCGGTGGGGCTTGGGGGCGGCCCGGCTACAGCCGTTCCGCCAGCAGCCGCTCGATCACGACCGCCACTCCGTCCTCGTTGTTGGCCACGGTTCGGCCGGAGGCCGCCGCGAGGACGTCCGGGTGGGCGTTGCCCATGGCGTACGACTGACCCGCCCAGGTGAGCATCTCGACGTCGTTCGGCATGTCGCCGAAGGCGACGACCTCCTCATGGGAGATGCCGCGCTCGGCGCAGCACAGGGCGAGGGTGCTGGCCTTGGAGACGCCCGGTCCGCTGATCTCCAGCAGGGCGCTGGGGCTGGAGCGGGTGATCGTGGCACGGTCGCCGACGGCGATCCGGGCGGTGGCGAGGAAGTCGTCGGGGTCGATCGAGGGGTGGTACGCGAGGATCTTCAGCACGGGCTCGTCGTCGGCCACACCGCCCGGGGCCAGCAGCTTCTCGGCCGGGGCGAGCGCGTCGGGGATCTCCATGTGGAGCTTCGGGTACTCGGGCTCCTGGTTGAAGCCGAAGGTCTGCTCGACCGCGTACACCGTG
This sequence comes from Streptomyces griseiscabiei, assembly GCF_020010925.1. Lineage (NCBI taxonomy): Bacteria > Bacillati > Actinomycetota > Actinomycetes > Kitasatosporales > Streptomycetaceae > Streptomyces > Streptomyces griseiscabiei. Next base: position 46,603 of record NZ_JAGJBZ010000004.1, read on the forward strand.
CCCGGCGCGGCCTCCCGCAGCAGCCGTACGGCGTCCAGCGCGTTCTCCCGCGCCAGCTCGCGGACCTTGACGAAGCGATGAGCGCCCGGGCCGCCGTGCAGGTCGACCACGGCGGCGCCGTTTCCGCAGATCGCCAGGCCGTGGCCGTGGACGTGCTCGCTGACGACATCCATCCAGCGGGCGGGGCGGCCGGTGACGAAGAACACCTCGACGCCGGCCTCCTCGGCGGCCGCGAGGGCGGCGACGGTGCGAGGGGAGACCGACTTGTCGTCGCGGAGCAGGGTGCCGTCGAGGTCCGTGGCTATCAGCCGGAGCGGGACGGTCGGGGCCGGGGTCTCGGGCTGTCGCGTCGCTGAGGTCACGGACCCCATTGTCGCGCATATGCGCGCACGGTCGTGCGGGCACCCGCACAGGTGAGTGATCACCGCCCTGGCCGGGTCTGTCACCTGCGCTGTTCCGGGCGGCCGTCCCCGCCCTTCAGTGAGGCGTCGGCCCGAGGCCGCAGGCGCTCCCGGGGCGCTCAGGCCAGCTGGGCCGGTGCCTCCATGGCGATCTGCTCGAACACCTTCTCGTCCGTGGCGAAGACCGAGTCGGGGATCGGCCAGTGGATCACGAGGTCGGTGATGCCCAGCTCGGCGTGGCGGCCCGCGAAGTCCACGAACGCGTCCAGCGACTGCAGCGGTCGTCCGCGGTCCGGGGTGAAACCGGTGAGAAGGATCTTGTCGAGTCCGGTCGCGTCCCGGCCGAGCGCGGCGGCGGTGTCGGCCAGCTTCTCCACCTGTCCGCGAATGGCCTGGACCGACTGCTCAGGGGTGCCCGACTCGAACAGCTTGGGGTCCCCGGTGGTCACCCACGCCTGTCCGTACCGTGCGGCCAGCCGCATGCCGCGCGGCCCGGTGGCGGCCACCGCGAAGGGCAGCCGGGGGCGCTGCACGCAGCCGGGGATGTTGCGTGCCTCGTGGGCGGAGTAGTAGTCGCCCTCGTACGAGACGGAGTCCTCGGTGAGGAGCCGGTCGAGCAGGGGGACGAACTCGGCGAGACGGTCGGCGCGCTCGCGCGGGGTCCATGGTTCCTGGCCGAGGGCGGTGGCGTCGAAGCCGGTGCCGCCCGCGCCGACACCGAGGGTGAGCCGGCCGCCGGAGATGTCGTCGAGGGAGATCAGTTCCTTGGCGAGGGTCACCGGGTGCCGGAAGTTCGGCGAGGTCACGAGCGTGCCGAGACGAAGACGGTCGGTCACGGCGGCGGCCGCGGTCAGGGTCGGCACGGCGCCGAACCACGGTCCGTCCCGGAAGGTCCGCCAGGACAGGTGGTCGTAGGTGAACGCGGTGTGGAACCCGATCTGCTCGGCCCGCTGCCACATGTCACGGCCGCCCTCGTGCCAGCGGAGGTACGGCAGGATCACGGTGCTCAGACGCAGACTCATACATCGAGCGTAAGGGCAGCGGTCGGGTGGTTCCGCTCAGCGTGCCTCGGGGAACCGCAGGTAGCCGGGCGGAACCGTCTCGGTCAGCCACACTCCGTTGGCGCTGACCCGGAAGACATGGCCGTCACGGTGCATGGCGCCCGCGTCCACGGAGAGGACGACGGGGCGTCCCCGGCGGGCGCCGACGCGGGTGGCGGTCCCCCGGTCGGGCGAGAGGTGCACGTCGTGCCGGTTCATGGCGCGCAGGCCCTCGGCGCGGATCGCGGTCAGGTAGGCCGCCACGGTCCCGTGGTAGAGGTACGGCGGCGGGGTCGCCGGGGGCAGCCCGAGGTCGACCTCGACGGTGTGACCCTGGCTGGCGCGGATTCGGTCACCGTCGACCGCGAAGCGCTGTTTGTCGTTGGCCTCGACCACATGGTCGAGCTCGGCCCTGGTGAAGGGGAAGCCGTGGGCGGCCGCCGCCTCGATGAGTGTGTCGATCCCGATCCAGCCACCCTCGTCGAGGGTGAGCCCGATCCGTTCCGGCTGGTGTCGGAGGTGTTTCGAGAGGTACTTCGACACTCTCACGGTACGTCGTTCGTTCATTCGGTCAGCGTGCCTGGCGAGACCCGCGTCACGCACTTGATTTTGGTCCAGATGTTTGATCCACAGCCAAGTCGAGTTATCCACAGGCTAATTGGAGATTCTGTGGACAACTAACCGCCTAATTCAGGGCAATTGGTCAACTTTGTGGCATTCACGCATATTTGCAGTGAGCCTGTCCAAGGTCCGCGACTGCACCTCTCGTTCGGCTGCCGCCGCGACGAAGTCCGGTGCGTGTTCGGCGCCAACCAGATTCTCGACAGCTCGCATTGTGGTGGCGGGGATCCGAACGGAGCATGACTCAGCCGCCGCTTCGGCAGGTGTCTCGGGGGCGAGGTGCCGACGCAGCTGCCGGGTGGCGAAGAGCCGCATCGCGCGGGCGAGTTCGGCGTCCACCGTCTGCTGGGCCAGGGGGCGAAGCCGCCGTACCAGCGTGGCCGCCTCGACCGTGTCGGCGTCGGTCGGCGGCTGGTGCGGTCCTGCAGCGCGGACGAACACGTGCTCGGTCGTGAACTCCAGGAAGCGGGCGGCGATGTGCTCGACCTGACCCCTCAACTCCCTCAGATGACCTGCGATCGCGGACAACGGCACGCCGGCAGCATGCAACTCCGCTGCCACGGCAAGCTCTTGGGGACTGGGCACGAGGAACAGGTCCTCCTCGCCGGGCACCTGCTCCAGCACGCCCAGGTCGACCGCGTCCGCCACCGCCGCCGCGTCCGGAGCACCGCCGAACCGCTCGACCAGCTCGGCCCGCGAGATCCGTACGGGCTGCTCGTCGGACCACGGCCCGTCGACCTCGGCGGCCAGGCCCAGCACCCCGCCGAGGCCACGACCGGTGCCCCAGGCCTCCAGCAACTCCTTGATGGAGGCCAGGGTGTAGCCGCGGTCGAGGAGGTCGGCGATCTGGCGCAGTCTGGTCAGATGCGTGTCCGAGTAGACGTTCGCCCGGCCGCGCCGCTCGGGACGCGGGAGCAGCCCGCGGTCCTGGTAGGCGCGGATCGTGCGGACCGTGGCGCCGCTGCGGCGCGCGAGATCCTCGATGCGATACGCGGGCGCGGTTGCCTCGTCGCTCACGGTCCTTGATCCTCTCTGCGCCTCAGCGCCGCCGGGGCCGGCTGCCGGTGGTTCTGTCGTCGCGATCGTCGACGACGTGGTGTTCGTTCGCTTCCCATGCGTCCCGGGGGCTCACAGGGGCGGTTCCAGGCGGGCGAGTGCGCGTAGTGCACGCGGGGTGAACCGGGACATGAAGCGGCCGCCGTGGGCCTCCGGGGTGACGGGGACGACTGCCTGGTTCCGGACCACCGCGCGCAGGACGGCGTCCGCGACCTTCTCCGGTGGGTAGTTCCGCAGCCCGTACAGCTTCGAGGCCCTTCGCTGCCGACGCTTCTCCTCCTCGGCGTCGACACCGGCGAAGCGCGCGGTCGAGGTGATGCCGGTGTTGACGATGCCGGGGCAGATCGCCGTCACCCCGATGCCCTGACCGGCCAGCTCCGCGCGCAGGCACTCGCTCAGCATCAGCACGGCCGCCTTGGACGTGCTGTACGCGGGCAGCGACCGGGACGGCAGATACGCGGCGGCCGAAGCGGTGTTGACGATGTGGCCGCCCTGTCCGCGCTCGGCCATCTGCCTGCCGAAGAGCCGACAGCCGTGGATCACACCCCACAGGTTGACGTCGAGGACCTTCCGCCAGTGGTCGGGGGTGGTGTCGAGAAAGGACCCCGACAGCCCGATCCCCGCGTTGTTCACCAGCACGTCGACCACGCCGTACGTGGTGCGGACCTTCTCGGCGAGCTTCTCCATGGCCTGCTCGTCCGAGACATCGACCGCCTCGGCCCAGGCTTCGGGCGCGCCGGCCAGCCGGGACAACTCCGCGGTGCGGGCCGCTCCTTCGGCGTCCAGGTCGACCGCCACGACGCGGGCCCCTGCCTCGGCGAAGGCGAGGGAGGTGGCCCGTCCGATGCCTCCGGCCGCGCCGGTGACCAGCACCAGCTGCCCGCCGAACCGGTCCGGGTACTTACCGGTGGCCACCGGGGCGGGTCGGCCGCCCTCGGCCGCCGTGACGAACTCGGTTATCCAGGAAGTCAGTTGGTCGGGCCGGGTGCGTGGGATCCAGTGCTTGGCGGGCAGGGTGCGACGGGTGAGCTGCGGCGCCCAGGACTCCAGGTCGTCGTAGAGCCGCTCGGAGAGGAACTGGTCCCCCAGGGGCGTGATGAGCTGCACGGGCGCGTGGGCGTACGCGTCGTCACGGGGGCGGGCAAGACGAGCCCGCATGTTGTCCCGGTACAGCCACACACCGTGCGCTGCGTCCGTGGGCAGCGACGGGCTGGGGTAGTCGTGCCCGGGCAGCTTCTCGGCCCGTCGGACCACGGCGGGCCACCGCTTGCCGAGGGGGCCGCGCCAGGCCAGCTCGGGCAGCACGGGCGTGTGGAGCACGTAGATGTACCAGGACTTGGCGCCCTGGCCGAGGAGTTGGCCGATCCGCCGCGGGGTGGGGCGCTTCACCCGCCGTTTGATCCAGTGCCCCATGTGGTCGAGGCAGGGACCGGACATCGAGGTGAAGGACGCGACGCGGCCCTCGGTGCGCTCGGCCGTCGCGAACTCCCAGCCCTGCACGGAACCCCAGTCGTGCCCCACCAGATGAACGGGGCGGTCGGGGCTGACCGCGTCCACCACCGCCAGGAAGTCGTCGGTCAGCTTCTCCAGCGTGAACCCGCCGCGCAACGGCTGCGGAGCCGTCGACCCGCCGTGGCCGCGCACGTCGTACAGCACCACGTGGAAGCGCTCCGCGAGCCGTACGGCGACCTCGGACCACACCTCCTTGGTGTCGGGGTAGCCGTGCACGAGCAGCACCGTCGGCTGCCCGGGATCGCCCAGCTCGGCGACGCACAACTCCACCCCGTCCGCACGCACCTGGCGCTCCCGCGCGCCTTCGAGCGTCCTCGCATCCGTCATGTCTCCCCCTTCGGCCATCGATACGTCCCCTTCGTCCGCTCCCGGACGCGCGGCAGGCCGTCGTCCGGGCAGAACACCTTCTCCTGGGTGAGCTCTGGTCGACTACGCTCCGTGTTCGTAATGTGACATCAATGAATGTGACAGTGAATGGCGGCTGCGTCAATGGAGGTGCCGCGGGCTGTGGACAACCGACGAGGCCGAGGACGGACGCGAAACACGGGCGTGCAACACGGGCGTGAAACAAGGACGCGAAGGCGGGCACGAAATGGAGACCCCGGGCGTTCCTCGTATGACGGCCGCTGTCACGCGGCCCGCCCCGCGTCGGGTCGTTCGACCTCAGGGTGACCCCTAGGGGGACCGGCGGTGGAGGCCCCCTACGGGCCCCTACGACTCGAGAGTGATGTCGAGACAGCTCTGCGGGGTGACGACCTCGGCGGCCCGGGCCCCTAATGTCTGAATCGTGACTGTGATCGCGACCGAAAGCCTGAGCAAGCGGTTCCCGAGGGTGACCGCTCTTGACCGGCTCTCCGTGGACATCGGACCCGGTGTGACGGGACTCGTCGGTGCCAATGGCGCCGGCAAGTCCACACTGATCAAAATCCTGCTGGGTCTGTCCCCCGCCTCGGAGGGCCGGGCCGAGGTGCTCGGCCTGGATGTCGCCACCAAGGGCGGCGACATCCGCGAGCGCGTGGGGTACATGCCGGAGCACGACTGCCTGCCGCCCGATGTCTCGGCCACCGAGTTCGTCGTGCACATGGCTCGCATGTCTGGGCTCCCGCCGACCGCCGCGCGTGAGCGCACCGCGGACACCCTGCGCCACGTCGGCCTGTACGAGGAGCGGTACCGCCCGATAGGCGGCTACTCCACGGGCATGAAACAGCGGGTGAAGCTCGCCCAGGCCCTGGTGCACGACCCGCAGCTGGTCTTCCTGGACGAGCCGACCAACGGCCTGGACCCGGTGGGCCGGGACGAGATGCTCGGCCTGATCCGCCGTATCCACACCGACTTCGGCATCTCGGTCCTGGTCACCTCCCATCTGCTCGGAGAGCTGGAGCGCACCTGCGACCACGTCGTCGTGGTCGACGGCGGCAAGCTTCTGCGCTCCAGTTCCACCCGGGACTTCACCCAGAGCACGGCGACCCTCGCGATCGAGGTCACCGACAGCGACGAACACCCCGACGGCACCGGTGCGCTGCGCGAGGCGCTCCACGCGCGCGGAGTCACCGTCGCCGACGGCAGCGGCCTCCCCGGCGCCGGACACATCCTGCTGCTCACCGCCCAGGGCGACGAGACCTACGACCTGGTCCGCGACGTCGTCGCCGACCTGGGGCTCGGCCTGGTCCGCATGGAGCAGCGCAGGCACCAGATCGCCGAGGTCTTCCAGGACAACGACGAGCAGACGGGCACCCCGCGTGCCCAGGACGCAGGAAAGGAGGCGGTCGGCCATGGCGGTTGAGCAGCACGGCGCCCAGACACAGACCCTCGGCGGACAGCCCGCCGGCACGGGCGAGCAGAGCCGCATCCACAACATCGGATACCGCTCGTACGACGGCCCCCGCCTCGGCCGCGCCTACGCCCGCCGCTCGCTGTACTCGCAGTCCCTGCGCGGTTCCTACGGACTGGGCCGCTCGGCCAAGTCCAAGGTGCTGCCCATGCTGCTGTTCGCGGTGATGTGCGTGCCGGCGGCCATCATGGTGGCGGTCGCGGTCGCCACCAAGGCCAACGACCTGCCCGTCAAGTACACCGACTACGCGGTCATCATGCAGGCCGTCATCGGCCTGTACGTCGCCTCCCAGGCACCCCAGGCCGTCTCGCGCGACCTGCGGTTCAAGACCGTTCCGCTGTACTTCTCGCGCCCGATCGAGACCGCCGACTACGTCCGCGCGAAGTTCGCGGCGCTGACCTCGGCGCTGTTCATCCTGACCGCGGTGCCCCTGTTCGTGCTCTATGTGGGCGCGTTGCTGGCCAAGCTCGACTTCACCGACCAGACCAAGGGATTGGCGCAGGGACTGGTGTCCGTGGCACTGCTCTCGCTCCTCTTCGCCGGTATCGGCCTGGTGATCTCGGCGGTCACCCCGCGCCGTGGCTTCGGTATCGCGGCCGTCATCGCCGTGCTGACCATCTCCTACGGGGCCGTGTCGGTCGTCCAGGCCATCGCCACCGAGCAGTCCAGCGCCGATGTGGTGCCCTGGCTCGGCCTCTTCTCGCCGATCACCCTGATAGACGGCGTACAGACCGCCTTCCTGGGCGCCGCCTCCGCCTTCCCCGGCGGACACGGTCCCTCCGGCGGGCAGGGAGTCCTCTACCTCCTCGTCGTCCTGGGGCTCATCGCCGGCTCCTACGGCCTGCTGATGCGCCGCTACCGAAAGGTCGGGCTGTGACCACCCTCAACATCGACCACGTCTCACGCTGGTTCGGCAACGTGGTGGCGGTCAACGACGTCACCATGACCATCGGCCCCGGTGTGACCGGACTGCTCGGCCCGAACGGCGCCGGCAAGTCCACCCTCATCAACATGATGGGCGGCTTCCTCGCCCCCTCGACGGGTTCCGTCACCCTCGACGGCACGCCGGTGTGGCGCAACGAGCAGATCTACAAGCACATCGGTATCGTCCCCGAGCGCGAGGCGATGTACGACTTCCTCACGGGCCGAGAGTTCGTCGTCGCCAACGCCGAACTGCACGGTCTGGGCGCGAAGGCGGCCCAACGGGCGCTTGCCACGGTGGAGATGGAGTACGCGCAGGACCGCAAGATCTCGACGTACTCCAAGGGCATGCGCCAGCGCGTGAAGATGGCGTCCGCGCTGGTTCACGAACCGTCGCTGCTGCTGCTGGACGAACCGTTCAACGGCATGGACCCGCGCCAGCGCATGCAGCTCATGGACCTGTTGCGGCGCATGGGCGACGAGGGCCGCACGGTGCTGTTCTCGTCCCACATCCTCGAAGAGGTCGAGCAGTTGGCGGCCCACATCGAGGTGATCGTCGCCGGACGGCACGCGGCGAGCGGTGACTTCCGGCGCATCCGCCGGCTGATGACCGACCGCCCGCACCGCTATCTGGTGCGTTCCAGCGACGACCGGGCGTTGGCCGCCGCGCTGATCGCCGACCCGTCGACCGCGGGGATCGAAGTGGACCTGGCCGAGGGTGCGTTGCGCATCCAGGCCGTCGACTTCGGCCGGTTCACGGCCCTGTTGCCGAGGGTGGCCCGGGACCACGGCATCCGTCTGCTCACGGTCTCGCCGTCGGACGAGTCCCTCGAGTCCGTCTTCTCGTATCTCGTCGCGGCGTAGGAGGCCGAAGATGTACGACCCCACAGTCGCCCGGCTCACCTACCGAGCCCTGCTCGGCCGCCGTCGGGCCCTCATACTGAGCGCGCTGCCCGCCCTGCTGATCGTGCTCTCGGTGGCCGTGCGTGCCTTGAGCGGCGCCGACGACCAGGTGGCCGCGGACCTCCTCGGCGGGTTCGCCCTCGCCACGATGGTGCCGATCATCGGCGTCATCGCGGGAACGGGCGCGATCGGGCCGGAGATCGACGACGGTTCGGTGGTGTATCTGCTGGCCAAGCCGGTGAAGCGGCCGACGATCATCTTCACCAAGCTGATCGTGGCGATCGCGGTGACCATGGCGTTCTCGGCCGTACCGACACTGATCGCCGGCCTGATCCTGAACGGCAACGGACAGCAGATCGCGGTCGCCTACACGGTGGCGGCCCTGGTCGCCTCGATCGCGTACGCGGCGATGTTCCTGCTCCTCGGGACAATCACCCGGCACGCTGTCGTCTTCGGGCTGGTGTACGCGCTCGTCTGGGAGACGCTCTTCGGTTCCCTGGTGGACGGGGCCCGCACGCTCAGCGTCCAGCAGTGGGCGCTCGCCGTCGCGCAGAAGGTCACCGACGGTGGCCTGGTGACCTCCGACGTAGGGCTGCCGACCGCGGTGGTACTGCTGACGGTCGTCACGGCGGGCGCGACCTGGTACGCGGGGCAGAAGCTGCGGACGCTGAAGCTGGCCGGCGAGGAGTGACGGGACCCTCCGGGGCGCTCAGTCCCGGAGGGCCGACCGCCCCCGTCCTTGATCTTGACGGGGGCTTCACCTGGGTCCCGGCAGACTGGGCGAAAGGGGAACGAGGGGTATTACGCGGCCAGGAGGGCGGCCAGGAGGCAGGAGGGACGGGGATGGCAGCGGAGTTTTCGCCCGACAGCGGCGAGCCACGGGGCGCGGTGCCCGAGGGCGCGACCGGGTCCGGAGCGGGTGCCGGGACCGAGTCCGAGGCCCCGAGCGAGGGTGGCTGGGACGACATCGTGCTGGACGCGGACTTCATACGGTCCGCGGAGGCGGCCGAGCCATCGGCGCGGGCCCGGATGCTCGCGGCGCGCTGGCGCCGGCAGGCTCCCGATCCTGAGCCGTGGCGTTCGGACGGGCCGCCGGCCGGGTGGTTCTTCAGCAAGGCACGACGCCGTAGGTGGCGCCGCAGGTGAGTGGCCTGCGCAGGGGCTTCGCGCGGGCGGATATTAGGTGGCGGGCAACTCGGCTGCCGGGCACAGTGGTTGATGTCCAGGTCGCCGGATCGAGTCGGCGCCACGTTCTGGGAGAGGAGCCCGGCGATGCTGTCCTTCAGGCACGGTGCGTCGAGTTCCCGGCAGGGCAGTCCACGGCGGGCTCCGGAGTAGTTACCCCTCCGTCGAGTCCGTCTCCCCCAGCGGGGAGCTGCCCGGGGCGGCCGCTTCGAGCACGCGAATCGCTTCGCGTGGGCCGCCCACCCGGAGGATTGGCCGAGTGGTAAGGCACCGGCTTGCTAAGCCGTGGTCGGGTTCTGCCCGCGCACGTTCGAATCGTGCATCCTCCGCCGTTTCGCTGTCGCTGTGACGTGGCCGGGTCGTGGGGCCCCGGGCAGCGAGAGCAGACAGTGTTCGGGGAGACCTCTCCCCCTCCCCATTGCCCCCGCCCAGCACACCCGCCCGACACCCAGCACACCCGCCCGGCGCCCAGTGCACTCGCCGGGTGTTCTGAATCCAGCCCCGAGAACCTCGATACACGTACCCCTGTTCGCCGATGGTGCCTCGCCGGGCGTAGCCCTTCGTCGGCACCGGCCGGTCAAGCGAGGAGCCGCTCGAGTACCTCGGCGATGCCGTCGGCCTCGTTGGAGGAGGTCACTTCGTCGGCGATGGCTTTGAGGTCGGGGTGGGCGTTGGCCATGGCCACGCCGTGGGCGGCCCAGTTGAACATGGGGATGTCGTTGGGCATGTCGCCGAAGGCGATGGTGTCGGTGCGCTTGGCGCCGAGGCGGCGGGCGGCGAGGGAGAGGCCGGTGGCCTTGGTGAGGCCGAGGGGGAGCAGTTCGACGATGCCCTCGCCGGCCATCGCGACCGTGACGAAGCCGCCGGCGGCCTGACGGGAGGCCTCGGTGAGTTCGTCGGAGGTCAGCGTGGGGTGCTGTATGTAGATCTTGTTCAGCGGGGCCGCCCAGAGGTCGGACACGTCCGTCAGCGGGGTGGTGGGGAGCGAGCCGTGCAGGGAGTACCCGGAGCCGACCAGGATCTCGCCGTCCAGGCCCGCGCGGCTGGCGGCCAGGTACAGCGGGCCGACCTCCGCCTCGATCTTTGCCAGGGCCACGGCGGCGAGCTGCCGGTCCAGGGTGACGGCCGTGAGCAGACGGTTCTCTCCGGCGTCGTAGACCTGCGCGCCCTGGCCGCAGACGGCCAGTCCCCGGTAGCCGAGGTCGTCGAGGATGTGGCGGGTCCAGGGCACGGCCCGGCCGGTGACGACGATATGGGCCGCGCCCGCCGCGGTGGCCGCGGCGAGCGCCTCACGGGTGCGCAGGGAGACCGAGTCGTCGGAACTCAGGAGCGTCCCGTCGAGGTCGGTCGCGATCAGCTTGTACGGGAACGCCGAGCCCGAGCCCGATGCCAAGTCCGATCCTGAGTCCGGGTCCGGGAAGGTCACGGATGCCTCGGAGTCCTGGGCTCCCCGCGGTCCCGCGGACGCGTCCGCGGGACCGCGGGCCGTCGTCTTCCCGGAGTCCGGGGGACCCCCGGTCGCAGCCGCTTCGCTCACTTGGCTACCGGCTCCAGCACCTCGCGGCCACCCAGGTACGGGCGCAGGACCTCGGGGACACGGACGGAACCGTCGGCCTGCTGGTGGTTCTCCAGGATCGCCACGATCGTGCGAGGGACGGCGCAGAGTGTGCCGTTCAGCGTGGCGAGCGGCTTGACCTGCTTGCCGTCACGGACGCGGATCTGCAGCCGGCGCGACTGGAACTCGGTGCAGTCGGAGGTCGAGGTCAGCTCGCGGTACTTGCCCTGGGTCGGGATCCACGCCTCGCAGTCGAACTTGCGCGAGGCCGAGGAGCCGAGGTCGGCGGAGGCGACGTCGATGACCCGGAAGGGCAGTTCGAGCGAGGTCAGCCACTGCTTCTCCCAGTCCAGCAGGCGCTGGTGCTCCGCCTGCGAGTCCTCCGGCGCGACGTACGAGAACATCTCGACCTTGTCGAACTGGTGGACGCGGAAGATGCCCCGGGTGTCCTTGCCGTGCGAACCGGCCTCGCGGCGGAAGCAGGGGGAGAAGCCCGCGTAGCGCAGGGGGAGGCGGTCGGCGTCGATGATCTCGTCCATGTGGTACGCCGCCAGCGCGACCTCGGAGGTGCCGACCAGGTAGAGGTCGTCCTTGTCGAGGTGGTACACGTCCTGGGCGGCCTGGCCGAGGAAGCCGGTGCCGGCCATCGACTGCGGGCGGACCAGCGCGGGGGTCAGCATCGGGGTGAAGCCGGCCGCGGTGGCCTGGGCGATCGCGGCGTTGACCAGGGCGAGTTCGAGGAGGGCGCCGACGCCCGTCAGGAAGTAGAAGCGCGAGCCGGAGACCTTGGCGCCGCGCTCGGTGTCGATGGCACCGAGGATCGTGCCGAGCTCCAGGTGGTCCTTCGGCTCGAAGCCCTCGGCCGCGAAGTCGCGGATGTCGCCGTGCGTCTCCAGCGTGACGAAGTCCTCCTCGCCGCCGACGGGGACGTCGGGGTGGACGAGATTGCCGAGCTGGAGCAGGAGCTGCTGGGTCTCGGTGTCGGCCGCGTCGCGCTCGGCGTCGGCGGCCTTGACGTCGGCCTTGAGCTGTTCCGCGCGCTTGAGCAGCTCGGCCTTCTCCTCGGCGGAGGCCTTGGGGATCAGCTTGCCGAGCGACTTCTGCTCGGCGCGGAGCTCGTCGAAGCGGACGCCGGAGGACCTGCGCCGCTCGTCGGCGGACAGGAGGGAGTCGACGAGCGCGACGTCCTCTCCACGGGCGCGCTGGGACGCGCGCACACGGTCGGGGTCCTCACGGAGCAGGCGAAGGTCAATCACCCCACAAGGCTACCGGTGCGTCGTTCCGGCCCACGACTTGAATTCCCTCCGCGCCGCTTCTGTGCCTTTTTGCACTGAATGTCTGTCGCGGTGGCGAGGGGTGATGCGGGGGCGCGGGCGGTGAGCGGAGGCCGGTGAAAGTCAATGAATTGTGGGGTGAACCCCTGAAAGGGGGTGTGGACGTGGCGCCTGGTTGACTCGACTCCCTTGTTCCGTACGGGACTTGGGGATCGGCCGTCCACAGGAATCCACATCGCCGCAGAGTTATCCACAGGCTGTGAGGAAGATCTGTGGACTACGGAGAAGATCGCGGGGGAAGTCGGGCGCCGACTTGAGGATTCCCGAGTCAAACCACCTTCACGCCCACTTTCGAGTGGATTCGCGGGTAAATGGGTCGCTCTAAAGGATTGACGGCAGGAAACACGTGGACGAAGGGTGACCCACGGGGTTGTGGACGCGGCGAGGCCTGGCAAGGGGATTTGTCGACCAGATGGCACTGTGTTGTCGACTTGTCCCCAGGTCGAGAAGCCGCCCTGTGGATAACTTCTGTGGACAAAGAAAATAAGCAGGTAGGACAGGCCGCAGGCAGGCAGGCGCGCAGGTAGGCGGGTAGACGGGTAGGCGGGCGGGCCAGCAGGCAGCCGGTCGGCCGTCCTGGGACTACCGTCCTAGAACCGGCCGTCCTGACAGCGCGCCACCCAGTCCGCGGCGGCCACGAACTCGGCGTCCGAGGTGCCCGGCAGCGTGGGCCGCACCTTCGCGGTGGCGGCATCCGCACGCGGGTACGAACCGAGGTAGCGGACCTGGAGGCAGATCCGCTTGAGGCCCATCAGCGCCTCGGCCACCCGGCGGTCGGAGATATGGCCCTCGGCGTCGATGGCGAAGCAGTAGTTGCCGATGCCCTCGCCGGTTGGGCGGGACTGCAGCAGCATGAGGTTGACACCGCGGACGGCGAACTCGCCGAGCAGATCGCGCAGTCCACCGGGGTGGTCGTCGCGCTGCCAGATGACGACGGAGGTCTTGTCGGAGCCGGTCGGGGCGGCGGGCCGGGCCGGGCGGCCGACCAGGACGAACCGGGTCTGGGCGTTCTCCGCGTCGTGGATCTCGGTCTGCAGGGGCTCCAGGCCGTACCGGGAGGCCGCGAACTCACCCGCGAAGGCGGCGTCGTAGCGGCCCTCCTGCACGAGGCGGGCGCCGTCGGCGTTGGAGGCGGCGGACTCCCAGACGACGTCGGACGGGAGGTTGGCCTTCATCCAGTTGCGGACCTGCGGCTGGGCGGCCGGGTGCGCGGTGACCGTCTTGATGTCCGAGAGCTTGGTGCCCGGCCGGACCAGCAGCGCGAAGGTGATCGAGAGGAGCACCTCGCGGTAGATCATCAGCGGGGCGCCGGCGACCAGCTCGTCGAGCGTGGTCGTGATGCCGCCCTCCACGGAGTTCTCGATCGGGACGAACGCGGCCTCGGCCTCGCCGTTGCGGACGGCGTCGAGTGCGGCGGGCACCGACACCACCGGGACGAGTTCGCGGGTCGCGGACTCCGGCAGCGTGCGCAGGGCGACCTCGGTGAAGGTGCCCTCGGGACCGAGGTACACGTAGCTGGCTGGCATGGCCTCACCCTAATGGGCCTGAAGCCGCCCGACGCACGCCTCCCGCCCACACCACCCCTGAGGGCGATGTACGGCCCCGGAGGCGCCCTCACGCCTCCCCGGCCCGCTTCCCCGGACCGGCGGGCCCGGACCATCGGGCCCGGACCATCGAGCCCGGACCGGCGGGTGGCCCCGTCAGCCCTCCAGCAGCCCCTGCCCCACGTACTCCCCCTCCGCCGCGCCTCCCGGCACCGCGAACAGACCGCTCGACTCATGGCGGATGAACTTCGACAGGGCGTCGCCGCGGTCGAGTTTGCGCTGCACGGTGACGAAGCCGCGGAGAGGGTCGGCCTGCCAGCAGACGAAGAGGAGACCGGCGTCGGGGACCCCCTTCGCGTCGATGCCGTCATGGAAGGAGAACGGGCGGCGGAGCATGGCCGCGCCCCCGTTCTGGTCGGGGCGGGTGATCCGTGCGTGCGCGTTGATCGGGACGAGCAGATCGCCCTGCGCGTCGGTCTTCTCCAGGTCCATCGCGGTTGTCTCGATCGCCTTCGCGCCCCCGCTCAGCGGCGCGCCGTCGGACTTCCGGCGCCCGATGACATCCTCCTGCTCCTTGACCGAGAGCTGCTCCCAGTCGTCGAGGAGCATGCGGATACGGCGTACGACGGCGTAGGAGCCGTTCGCCATCCACTCCGGGTCGCCGGAGGTGCCCGGTGAGGCGTTCGCCGGTACGAAGATCCGCTCGTCGAAGTCGGACTCGGCCGGCTTCGGGTTGCGGGTGCCGTCGATCTGCCCCATCAGGTTGCGGGCCGTCATGGGGTGGGCCGTGGCTCCCGGCGAACGGTTGAAGCCGTTCATCTGCCACCGCACCCGGGCCGCACCGCCCGCGTCCTTCTGGATCGCGCGCAGGGCGTGGAAGGCGACCAGCGCGTCGTCCGCCCCGATCTGCACCCACAGGTCGCCGTTGCTGCGGGTTCTGTCGAGCTGGTCCGAGGAGAAGTCGGGCAGCGGGTCCAGGGACTCCGGGCGCTGCTTGTCCAGACCCGTACGGGCGAAGAAGCTGTGCCCGAAACCGAAGGTGACGGTCAGCGACGACGGCCCCGCGTCACGGGCGATGTCCGTGTCGTCCTGGGCTGCTGCCTCACCCGCCATGAGTCGCTGTGCCGTATCCGACCAGCGGCGCAGCAGGGCGGCGGCCTCCTTCCGCCCCGACCCGGCCGCCAGATCGAACGCGACGAGGTGGCCACGGGCCTGGAGCGGCGTGGTGATCCCCGGCTGATGTTTCACGTGAAACCTCACCTCCCCCGAGCCGAGGGAGGACAGGGGGGTGACCTTCCCGGCCGCGGAGGACGGGGAGGCCGACGAGGACCCGGAAGCGGCGCCGACCGCGTACCCCGTGGCGCCGCCCACCGCGCCCAGCGCGAGGCCCGTGGCGCCGGCCGTGCCGAGCAGACGGCGCCGGGAGATCGGTCCCTCCGAGGAGTTCCCGGCCGGGTCGCCCATTGCCGCTTCTTGCTTCGCCGGCTCTCGCTTCGCACCGCCCGACGGCGGCTGGGAGGCGTGGGAGTCGTTCGTGGTCGCTCGCGCCCCTGCGGCCGTGGTCGCACGGCCTGCACCGCCCCGTGCCCGTTTCGGGGCGGCGGGGCCGTCTTCGGCGAGGTCCTGGTCAGCCATGATGTGTTTCAGCCGATCTTCGCGTTCTTGCTGACGGTCACCTGGTCGATCTCAGATGTCCGTACGGTGATCTCGATCTTCCAGTCGCCCGCCATGGGGAGCTGCACCCCGTTGGCCGTCCAGTGGCCGGCGGTGACCCGGTCGGGGACCACGGGCAGCGGACCGATCTTCTTGGCCTCCAGGGTGAAGGCGACCTTCACCTCGGGGACGTCGAAGGGCTTGCCATCGGGGCCCTGGACGTAGACATGCATCTCGTTGGCGCCCACGCGCGCGGGATCGATCTGCAGCCGGGCCACGCCCTGGCCGTTCTTGCCCCCGGTGTCGAACGACATGTCCAGCGCCAGCGCGCCCGACGTCTCGTCCTCCTGCGTGGCGGCGGCCTTGGCCGCGTTGGCCTCCTCGACCGTCCGCCCCGGCTCGGTGGCCGTCAGTACCGTCGTGACGGCGAGCAGTACGACGGCGATGCCCGCTTCCGCCAGCACCGACCGGCGCAGCCCCGTACGGCCCGGGTCGGCGTTCCGTATCCGCTTCTCCCGCGCGCTCGCCACGGCAGCCTGCTGCCGTGCGAGCTGGGCGGCGCGCTCGGAACCTCCGGCGGAATCTCCCTCGGCGCTTCCGCCGGCCGTGCGGCCGGAGCCGCCGCTGCTGCCGCTCGCGTGCGCGACCACCGGCTTCTTCTCCGCCGCCGCGTCCTCCGCTGCCTCCGTGGCTGTCTCCGCCTGCGCCTTCGCCTCGGTCGGCGCTTCCGCCAGCTGCGAGGTCCAGCGACGTGAGATCCACGCGATCCCGACGAGGACGGCGACCAGGCCGATCTTCACGAGGAGCAGCTGCCCGTACGAGGTGCCGGTCAGCGCGGACCAGGTGCCGACCTGGCGCCAGGACTGGTAGATCCCGGTCGCGGTCAGGACGAGCACACTGCCGAACGCGACCCGCGAGAACCGTCGTACGGCCGCGGTCTCGATCGGTGCGTCGACGGGCGCCCGGAACAGGGCCACCAGCAGGGTCGCCAGGCCGCCCAGCCAGGCGGCGACCGCCAGCAGGTGGAGGATGTCGAGGGGCATCGAGAGGCCTGGCTGGATGCCGGTCGAGGCGTGCTCGGCCAGCGCCCAGCTCGCGGCGAGACCGGTGGAGACCACGCCTCCACCGATGGCGAGCCCGAAGGTGAGGTCACGGTGATGGGACTCGTCGTCGTGCTCGTCAGCCGGGTTCCCCTCGGGCGTCTCTCCGGCGGCTTCGTCCTCGGTCTTCTCGTCCTGGGGCTCCTCGTCCCGTCGCGCGTACGCCCCGAAGAGCACCGCGATGAACAGCGCGGCGGCGGCGAGGAGCAGCAGGCGGGAGACGAGGGCGGCGCCGGTCTTCGTCTGGAGGACCTGCCCGAGCAGGTCGAGGTCGAAGATGTCGCCGAGCTTGCCGGAGCCGGTGTACGAGCCGCGCATGAGCAGCATCGCGAGGGTGGCGGTGGTCAGGGTGAGCCAGCCGGAGACCACCAGCCGCTGCACGGGCCGTACCCCGGCACCGCGCTGCCAGCAGGCCAGCACGAACGCCGCGCCGCCGACCATCAGGATGAACCCGGCGTACGACAGGTAGCGCGCGAACCCGTAGAGACCGCCGACGATCCCGCCGCCCGCCTCCTGCTCGGGTACGGCGACCGTCGTCTTGGACGGCGCCCCCACGGAGAAGGTGAAGGCGCCGGAGACGGGGTGGCTGTCCGCCGAGACGACCTGGTAGGTGACGGTGAACGTGCCGTCGGGCAGGCCCGAGTGCAGTCCCACCGCATAGCTGTTGCCGCCCAGGTCGGTGACCTTGCCGGTGTCGGCTTCCTTGCCCTTGGGGTCGTACACGCGCACCGAACCGTCGGACATCGCGACGCTCTCGGAGAACGTGAGCGACACCTGGTCGGGCGCCTCTTTGACCACCGACCCCTGCTGTGGATCGCTGCCGGTCAGCGCGGCGTGCGCGGAGACGGGCACGGCACCGGCGAACAGGGTGCCGACGACGGCGAGCAACAGCAGCAGAATGGGCCTCAGCGACGAGCTCGGCGACGAGCCCGGCGACGATCTCAGCGATGGCCTCGGCGATGGCCTCAACCGGCTCAAGGGTGCTACCTCCCTCAGTGTCCGCTGGTCGGCTGGTACGTCGCCGACTTCACGGGCATCTCGACCGTGATGGCCTTGGACTTGGTGAAGTTCAACCGCAGGGACACCGTCTCGCCTTCCTTCGGCTTGCGCTTCAGGTTCTCGAACATCAGATGGTTTCCGCCGCTCTTGAGGACGAGCCGGCCGTCGGCGGGCACCTTCAGACCCGTGACCTCCTGCATCGACTGCCCGGCCGTCTCGTGGACGGTGACGTCCTGGGCGATGTCGCTGGTGACGGAGGTCAGCTCGTCCGCCGTACCGCCGTCGTTCTCGATGACGAGGAAGCCGGCGGCCAGGGAGTCCGTCACGGGCTGGGGCATGTAGGCGGACTTCACCAGCAGCTTCGCGGCGGAGGAGCCGCCGGTGGACTCATCGGAGGAGCCGGAGGAACCGCACGCGGTCAGGACGAGCGTGGCGGTGGTGATCAGGGCGGGCCCGGCGAGGCGGACGAGTGCCTTCACGGCTTCTCACCCTTGAGCAGCTTCGGCAGATCCTTCTCGTAGTCCTGCACGGTGGCGTCCTCGCCGTACAGCACATAGCCGCCGTCGGTCTTCGGCGAGAAGGCGATGACCTGGGTGCCGTGCTCCGAGATCGTCTTGCCGTTCTTGTCCTTGGTCGGCGGGTTGATGGAGATGCCGAGGGTGCGGGCGCCGGCCTGGATCTCGTCGAAGTCGCCGGTCAGACCGACGATCTCGGAGTCGATGCCCTTGAGCCACTTGCCGAGCTCCGCCGGGGTGTCCCGCTCGGGGTCGGTGGTGACGAAGACGAGCCGGAGGTTCGCCAGCTCCGACTTCGACACCTTCTTCGCCACCTCCTTCTTCGCGACCGCGAGGTTGTTCATGGTCAGCGGGCAGACGTCGGGGCAGTTGGTGTAGCCGAAGTAGATCAGCGTCGGCTTGCCCTCGGTCTCCTTGCGGAGGTCGTACGCCTTGCCCTTCGTGTCGGTGAGGACCAGGTCCGGCTTGGTGAACGGCTGGTCGAGGACGGTGGCGGCCTTGCGCGGCCCGGTGTCGGAGACCTCGGCGACCGAGGTCGTGGAGCCGTCGCCCGTGCCGCAGGCCGAGAGGGTGAGGACGGCCGCGGCCAGCAGGGCGCCGGCCGCGAACGTCTTCTTCTTCGTGTTCGTACGCATGGAGAAACGCATGGAGAAAAGTCCCAGATGTTCGGGCCCCCGGCGCGCACGGGGCCGTGTGCGCGCCGAGGGGAGAGGGCCGAGAAGCCGGAGGCTCAGGCGTTCGTGCGGCGACGGCCGGCCAGGACGCCGTACGCCACTCCCGCGGCACCGACGACGATGCCGACGATGCCGAGGACGCGGGCGGTGGTGTCGCTGCTGTCGGCGGGCGCGGCGGTGGTCTCGTTCGACGCGGCCTCGGCGTTCTTGGCGTCGTCCTTGGCGTCCTTGGACTCGTCGGAGGCGGCGGAGGCGGACGAGCCGTGGTGATCGTCGGAGGCGGCGGACAGCGCGAGCACCGGCGCCGGGTTGTCGGGCTCCTCCTCGCCGTCCTTCGGCACCTCGATCCAGCGGACGACCTCCTTGTTGGAGTACGTCTGGATCGCCTTGAAGACCAGTTCGTCGGTGTTCTCGGGGAGCTGGCCGATGGAGACCGGGAACTTCTGGAAGAAGCCCGCCTTGATGCCGGCGCCGTCGGCGGTCCAGGTGATCTTGGAGACGGCCTCGTCGATCTGCTCGCCGTGCAGTTCGACCGGCTTGTCGAGCTTGGCCTTGGTGACCTTGATCTCCCAACCGGGGATGGCTTCCGGCTGGGCCGAGGCGAGCGGGTGGTCGGTCGGGAAGTTGACCTCGAGCTTGGTGGTCGTGGCGTCGTCCCGCTCGTTGGGGACCTTGAAGTTGACGGTCGCGTACCCGCCCTTGGCAGCCGTGCCCTCCGCCGCGACGCTGACATGCGCGAACGCGGGGCCGGACAGCACGAGGACGGCGGAACCGGCGAGGGCGCCGACGGCGGCGATACGAGAAACCTTCATGACTGGTGACACTCCACAGTGAGTGAGGGAGAGGGACGAGGAGGAACGAAGAAGACGGGCGGCGCGCGCCGCGAACCGAGGAACCGGCGAACTGGCGAACCGGTGAGCCGGTGAGCCGAGCGCTGGGTGGCCGTAGCCGTAGCTGGAGCTGAAGCCGTAAGGCAGGAGCGCGCAGGAACCGGTAGGAACCAGCAGGCATCAGCCGGAAGCGTCAGGACAGCGGAAGCGCAAGGGGACGCGGGTGCGCGCGCCTCGACGCCGTACGACGGACTTCTCTCCCCGTGCGGAGTGAGCGTGCGTCGGGTCAGGCGGCGAGGGTGAGGGCGGGGGTGGCGGCGGGTGGGCCGCGCCGGACGAGTGTGTGCTGGAGGGCGGTCGTCCGCAGGGTCGCGGGCGCCGCGTACACGCCGTGCCGGACACCCGGGACGGTCTCCGGCGTACTCGGCAGCCCGGACCGCAGGGCCAGTGCCAGGGCGAACGCCCCGCGCAGGGACCGTACGAGCGGCTCCTGGGCCGACAGCCGGGCCAGGCGCAGCAGCGCGAGGTCGCCGTGGCGGAGCATCCACCCGGCGGCCACGGCCGCGAGTACATGGCCGAGCAACATGGGCAACGACGGCAGCAGGGCGGACGAGCCCGCCGCGTCCGCCATGGTGTCCGCCGGGCCGTGTGCGGCATGCGTACCGCCGACACCCGCCTCGACGAGGATCCGCCGCGCCTCGGTGGGGCTCAGGGCCGCCGCGGTCGTGCCGCACAGGAAGCGGGCGGCGCGCTCGACGAGCACCGCGTCCATGGTCTCCGTGGTGCGCGACGCGGCCGTCGCTCCGTGCTGGCCCAGTCCGAAGAGGACGTGCAGCACGGTCTGGCCCACCGCCAGCGTCGCCGCGATGCCCGGCAGCGAACGTTCCCGTCCGGCCAGGGCGACCGCCACGGCGAAGACACCGGCGAAACCGGCACCCAGGGTCCACAGCGGGACGGCCGCGCACGAGGCGAGCGCGTGTCCGGCCCCGGCCAGCACGACGCAGACCGCGGCGAACACCGCGGCCCGCGGAACCCGGAGGTCACCTCCGGCGCGGGCCCGGCGCGGGGCGGTCGGCCGGTGTGGGTGGGGGGCAGTCATGGCGGGCCCATCATCGCACCGGGGCGCTCCGCTGGGTTGGGCGGGTACATGGGTTCAGGTACGGAAGAGACGGGGCCGGTGTTCAGGTGGGGTTCGGGTGGGGGAGGGGTGGAGGGCGCGGGAGGGGGTGGGGGGTGCGGTGGAGTGGCGGGTGCGGGTCGGTGGGGGCTTGTCGCGCAGTTCCCCGCGCCCCTAGAAGAGCGGGGGCTCGCCGGGCGCCTGAAGTCACGAGACCGCCGGGGCCCCTGACCCCGGACGGGGCCGTTGGAGGGGCGGAAGGGGTGGGTGATTCGGAAGGGTTCGGTCCGCATACACCGATTGTTCGGGGGACGCATCCGCCGTATGGGCGGAGAGACGGCCTCCGGGCGATTGCGCGCGGCCCTCGGCGGCAATACGTAACGGTATGTCGAGCCGCGGCCAGGAGGCTGGAGCATGAGCATCTGGTGGTCACTCCATCTGCGGCGTGAGGCTGCGAGCGTGCCGCTCGCCCGGCGGCTGCTGATCGGCACGATGGAGACGGCGGGCGTCGACCCGGACGTCTCCTACGACCTCTCCGTCGCCCTCAGCGAGGCCTGCGCCAACGCGGTCGAGCACGGCGGCGCGCTCGCGGCCGGCGCCGCCACCGAGGCGTACCGGGTCACCGCCTATCTCGACGGCGAGACGTGCCGGATCGAGGTCGACGACACGGGCCCCGGCTTCCCGCACCGCCAGCCGGTCCGCCCGGCCCACACCGACGCCGAGAACGGCCGCGGTCTCTGTCTCATCCGCGAACTCGCCGACCATGTCCACATCGGCAACAAACCGGGCCGCGGCGGCGCGATCGTCAGCTTCGACAAGATCCTCAAGTGGCGCGAGGACGCACCGCTGGTGGCGGTGTAGCCCACCCCTGTCCGGCCCGATTCCGTCCTGAGTCACCCCACTCCACTTCACCCGGCTCAACCCCGCCCCGACCCGCCTCCGGTCACGGGGTGTTGGCGCGTTCCCGGTGAAGACCTGTCGCTCGCGGGGCCCGATGCCTCACGCGGTCTGGGCCGCGTGGCCGTCCGGCTGCATACTGGCCGGATGGGGGAGTTGGCGACCAGCACGGGCATCCGCCGGTGAGGGGGATCGAGCCGACGGCCGACGGAACGTCGCGGAAGACCTCCGTCACGGCCTGTGCGATTCCACCGCGCGTGCTCCGGCAGCGCGCGATTCCGGCGCGCGTCGCGCCGTGTGTGAATCCACGTCGCACGACCACGTCATGCCGTACGCGGAGGTCGTGCGGTGCCTTCGCAAGGTGTCGTACGCCCATGGTGCTTCGCATGACCCCCGCGTGCCGCACCGTGATCTGGTGCCGCCCCCTGGCCCTCACCGAGCCACTGTCGATAGGGACGCGGTTCGAAGTCCGTGCCCGTCGCGGTGGTTGACGAAGAACGCGGGCGGGGATCGGCGGGGCACACGGGTGGGACGGGACGACAGGGGATGACGATGCAGGCAACAGTGCGTACGTCGGACGGGCGTCGGCTGGCGGTCCAGGACAGTGGGCCGCAGACCGGTAGGCCGGTGTTTCTGCTGCACGGTACTCCCGGCAGCAGATTCGGCCCCGCGCCGCGTGAGCGGGTGCTCTACCACCTGGGCGTCCGGCTGATCGCCTTCGACCGGCCGGGCTACGGGGACTCCGACCGGCTGCCGGGTCGCACGGTGAGCGCCGTGGTCGCCGACGTGGCGCGCATCGCGGACGCGCTCGGCATCGGCCGCTTCGCCGTGGTCGGCCGCTCGGGCGGCGCCCCGCACGCGCTGGCCTGCGCCGCACTGCTGCCGGAACGGACGACACGGGTGGCCGCGCTGGTCAGCCTCGCTCCCCGGGACGCGCCGGGGCTCGACTGGTTCGAGGGCATGACCGAGTCGAACGTGCGCGAGTACGTCAACGCGTCGATCGGCCGCAACCGGGTGACGACGACACTGGGGCTCCGCTCGCTGTCGATCCTCGCCGATCCGGCCGGTTCGGTCGCCGAGATGACCAGCCAACTGCCCGAGTCCGACCGGTGGATCGTCGCGGATGCCGGAATCCAGGACATGCTGGAGCGCAACTTCGCCGAGGGCCTGCGCAGTTCGGCGGACGGGTGGGTGGATGACGTCATGGCGTTCAGCACTGGCTGGAGCTTCGATCTGGGGCAGATCTCCACGCCGGTGCTGCTCTGGCACGGTGAGGACGACATCTTCGCGCCCGTGGAGCACACACGCTGGCTGGGCCGGAACATCCCCGGTGCCCGGGTCGAGGTCGAACCGGGCGCCGCGCACTTCGGGGCATTGCGGGTGATGACGCGTGTGCTGAGCTGGCTCGTCAGGTAGCCGTGGCCGCTCGATGAGAGACCACGGCCGGCCGAGTGTCAGAGCTGCTGCGGTTCCAGATCCCTGCCCACGCGCCGCCACACGCGCACCGACTCGGTGACGGGGTGCGCGTCGCCCAGGATCTGGGACAGTCGGGCCTCCGCCTCCTCCTGGAGCCGTATGGCCTCCTCCTGGCGCCCGAGCTCCCGAAGGGTGTTCGCGAGATTCCCGGTGCTGACCAGCACATCGGGGTGGTCCGGGCCGAACCGTCGGCGCAGGCCCTCCAGCGCCTGACGCTCCGCCCGCTCGGCCCGGTCGTACATACCCAGATCGCTCCGGGCGTTGGCGAGGTTGAGCCCAGCGCACAGGACGGCCGGGTGATCCTCCCCTAGATCCGCCGTGAGCGCGCCGAGAGCCTGTTCGCTGAATTCCGCCGCCTTCTCCGGCTCCCCCAGGACCCGGTGGTAGATGGACAGGTTGTTGATGCAGTACATGACGAATGGATGTTCGAGACCGAAGGAGTTCTTGTAGCCCTCCACGATCTCGTTGACCAGGATCACCGCCCGCCCGGGGCCGTTCACCGGATCTGTCGCGAAGTAGTCCGCGGCGAGGTTGAGTCCGCAGGCAAGCGCCTCGGGGATGGTGCTGCCGTAACGGTCGCGATAGCGGGCGTACGTCTGCCAGGCCTCCTCGGTGAGGCGTAGGGCCTCGGGGAGATGGCCCGCCTTGCGCAGGGAGACCGCGAGACTCTTGTCGACGCGCAGCACCTCCGGCACGTCGGGGTTGAGTACCTGTTTGTAGCTCTCGCGCACCTCGCGCAGGATCTCGATCGAGCCGGTGTAGTCCCCCAGTTCGCGAAGGTCGCGAGCGTGGTGCCCCTTGGTGATCAGGGTGTAGGGGTGCAGTGGCCCGAGCAGGGCGGCCCGGCGGCGGACCGTGTCCTCGTCGAGTCGGCGGGCGGCCTCGCTGTTGCCGCCCAGCCGGTAGTCGATGGCGAGGTTGTTGGCGGCGGACAGCGTTCGAGGGTGGTCCTCGCCGAAGATCTCGCGGAAGCCTCGGTAGATGCGCTCGTCCAGCTTCAGGGCCTCCTTGAAGCGGCCCAGCGCCCTGAGGTCGGCGGCGAGGCTGCCGGAGGTGATCAGGATGCTGGGGTGGCCCTCTCCGAGCAGCCGCCGCTGGCTGGCGAGAGTCTTCTCGTCCAGGTCGCGGGCGGACTGGTGCTGCCCCTGCGAGCGGAGCACATTGGCCAGTTCGAAGCGGAGGTTGAGGACCTGTTCGTCGTTGGCGTCCGGGAACTCGGTGGTCCAGAACTCGTCGAGCTGGGCGGCCAGGGTGCGGGCGGCGTGCAGCTCACCCCGCTTCCACAGGTAGCGGATGCGGTCGACCATGAGCTGCCGCGGCTGCTCCTCCGCGCACTCCCGGATGTTGGAGGGGGTCAGATGGGGCCAGATCACCTCGTACCCGGCCCACTGGGCGGGGTCGTCCACGGCGCCCTCGGGCGGTCGGGCGGAGGCGAGGATGCGGTGCACCTCGTGGATCGTGTCCTCGTGTTTCTGCGCGCCCATGCTGTCGCGGACCGCCGCCTGCACCAGGCGGTGCACCTGGATCGAGTTGTCGGTGGAGTCGACCTTGGCCAGCGCGAAGCGGTTCAGGGCCTGGGTGACCCGGCCGAGCATGTAGCGGGCGCGGAGGTCTCTGTCGTACGGCAGGAGCGCGTTGATCATCGCGTCGCTGCCGATCAGACCCATCGAGATGGGCTCGGCCGCGAAGAAGCTGCAGAGTTCGAGCAGGCGGGCCGCGGCCGGGGACTCCTCGCGCAGCCGCCGGATCGAGATGTTCCAGGTGGCGCCGACGGACGAGGGGTACTCCACGGCCTGCACCGCTTCCTTCACGGACAGCACCTGGGTGGACTGTTCGCGCAGTTGCTGGATGTAGTCCTCGACAGGGGTCGCTGTCGCCTCCAGCCAGGCGGCCGCCACCTCGATGGCCAGGGGCAGGTCGCCCACGGCATCGGCGACACGGTCCGCGTCCGCCGTGTCCTCGTCGTTGAGTCCCGGCACGCGGCGGCACAGGTGTTCGACGCTCTCCTCGCGGGTGAAGACCTCCACTTCCAGCGGCTGGACCCGGGTCGAGGTCGGCCGGGCGCGCGTGGTGACCAGGAGGTGGCCGTAGACGTTGTCCGCGACGGGCGAGGTCTGCTCCGGGAACAGTTCCAGCGCCTTGTCCAGGTCCTCGACATTGTCGAAGATCAACAGCCAACGGTCGTACTGTTCCCCGCTCCTGAGTGCCTGGATGGCCGCCTCGGCCGCCTCGCCGACGTCGTCGCCACCACCGACGCCGAGTTGCTGGGCCAGCGCGGCCAGCTTCGGCGGCACCAGTTCCGGCTGCTCGGCGTCCACCCACCACACCACGTCGTAGTCGGCCATGAACCGATGCGCGTACTCGCGGGCGAGCTGCGTCTTGCCCACCCCGCCGAGGCCGTGCAGCACCTGTGCCAGCCGTTGTCCCGGCCGGGCGCTGGCCAGTTGGTCGCGCAACCGGTCAAGAATCGTGGAGCGGCCGGTGAACCAGCGGTACCGGGCGGGGATGTTCGAGATCCGCCTGCCGATGCTCGGAAAGCGCAGTCCGCGTGTGCTCGGGGAGACGGTCGAGACCGCGTCCGCACGGTCGAGTCCGGTCAGCAGCGCACTGTACGCCTGCGACTCGTCGAGTCCCTTCAGATCGATCACGCCCCGACTCGCGTACGGCAGGCTGAGCTGCACGTCGTCGACACGGATCGCCACCGGCTGCTGCCGCTTCTCCGAGCCGCCGGAGTGCACCGCCGCTTCCCAGGCGGCCCGCGCCCGGCGGGAGTCGACGAAGCTCGGCGAGAGTACGGCGAGAACCCGGTGTGCCTGGCCGGGCACCGCCTCGGCACCGATCTCCGCCGTCTGCATCGCCTGTACGTTCCTCGGCACCACCTCGAAGCCGGTGCCGCGAAGCACCGACTCCAGCCAGTCCACCCACATCCGGTCCTCGGACACGTAGTAGAGCGTCAGCTGGGACAGGGGCACCGGCCGCTGCCGGGTGTACGCGCTCTTGAACTGGGCCCGCTTCGCCTCGCTGATCGGCGGCAGCTTGGTGACCCGCTCCTCGGTGATGACCGAGGTGAGCCGCTCGCAGGCGCTCAGCATGGAGTTGGCCGATTTCGGTGGGTCGCCGAACGCCGCGAGGATTTCTTCGTAGGCGTAGTACGGCTGGTAGAGGATCTCTGTCGAGGCCCAGTAGTCGGCCAGCTGCTCGGAGTTCAGGCCCGCCGGCAGTCCGGAGAAACGTTCCTTGGCGCGGGCGCGACCGGCGTCGAGCTTGTCCTTCTCACCGAGGTCGATGCGCATGGCGACGGGCAGGATCCGGATGCCCTTGTCGCCGTGGAGCTCCTTGATGTCCTGGGCGACGGAGGCGGCGCCCTCGATGCTCTGCTCGCTGAGGGTGTAGCAGACGACCAGGGTGTTGGGCATCTGCACGGTGCAGATGTCCGCGAGGTCGCTGAGGCCGGTGCGGCTGTCGATCAGGGTGAAGTCGTAGTAGCGCTGCATGTCGGCGCGCATCGCGTCGAAGAACTGGCCGCCGCCGTAACTGGCGTAGAAGCGGTCCCAGTCCATGTTGCCGACGATGGGGTAGTCGCGGTGGCGCTTGCCGGCGGACAGGAAGTCCAGGCTGCCGCCGTCGGGGAAGGCCCAGTCGAGGGAGAGCGCGTGCGGGCGGACCCGCGCGTAGCTGCGGTGCCAGTCGGCCGCCCGGTCGGGCAGGTTGCGCAGTGCCTCCCGCCGGTACTCGTCTATCAGGTTGATCAGCCCGGGTGTGCCCCGCAGTAACTGGGCGTCCAGAAAAGGGTGGAAGAACTTGTGGAGGCCCGGTGCCTCCAGGTCCCAGTCCACGGCCAGCACACGATGGCCGTTCGCGGCCAGGATCCACGCCACGTTGGCGAGAGCCATGGTCCGTCCGGTACCGCCCTTGTACGAGTAGAACGTGATCACGGTGCCGTTGCGGCTTTGCGCCATGTTTCTGCCTTCCGCCCTGTCGGCCTCTTTCGGCCTCGCTCGTCGCGCGCCTTTCGGTGGTCGTGCCAGGTGGTGCTGCCGGGGTCCGTGACCCGGGTCCTGCCCGCGCAGGTCTAGCTCAGGTCGGGCCCCTTCAGCCGTGGAGGCTTGATGGGTGGTCCCTCCGGTGGATAGGTCTCGATGTGCTCCCAGTAGTAGAAGACGGCCGAGGCGACCGCCCTTTGCAGTTCGCTGCCGAAGGCGTCCAGATCGCTGAGGCTGCCGTTGGCCGCGCAGTGGCCGGCGCCGTCCGCCAGCCGCGGGATCAGCGTCCGGTACGTCTGCTCCTCCAGGTGCTGCTCCTTCTCGGCGGGCACGATGTCGTTGCGGTGTCGCGGGATCATGACGCTGACCCAGGGGCGCTGTTCCCCGCACAACTTGCCCATCAGGTCCTTGCCCTTGGTGGATTCGAGCGCCCACCGGTCGAGCAGCATCAGCCCCGGAGCCTTGGGCTTCTCCTGGCGGAGCATGCGGGAGTTGTCGTCGAGGGCCCCGACGTTGACCTTGTAGTCCATGGTGCGCACCAGGTCGGCGGCGTGGTCGCCGAGCGGCAGGGTGGACTCCGGGTGGTACGGGTTCCATTCGTGCGGCTGGTCCCCGTAGTAGTCCGGCTTGCGGCCCTGCGGCAGGTCGGAACGGGTGCAGGCGAGCACCGAGATGTCGAACTCCGGCGGATGCTCGGCCGATCCGAACGCGGCCGGCAGCGACTCGTAGTCCTTGGAGGACTTGCCCTCGTCCAGCGCGGCGTCGTTGGCCACCCGCACGATCTGCTTGGCCAGCCGGTAGACGGCCCGCTCGTACTCGTCACGGAGGTAGCGCAGTTTGGTCAGTCCGTAGAAGCCCTCGTCCGCGTAGTCCTGCCCGAAAGTGGCGTGGTTGAACTGTAAGTCCCGTGCCACCTGAGGCATTTGGGCCGGTTCCACCGGCACCCATAACGCCGGGATGATCGCGCTTTCCCGGGCGATGCCGCCGCGCGCACGGTGGTTGACCTGCCGCTGGGAGAAGGCCCACCATTCCCGGCCGCACTGCTCGCTGATGAAGTAGCGCGGTGAGTACAGGGGTACGAACACCTTGCAGCGCGCGAGATTCACCGACAGCTCGTCGGTCCACTTGGTACCGACCGCCATGCCCTGGTCCAGAAAGCCGACCTTGGCACCCCTGGGTAAGTCGGTCAGCTCCATGATGTGCTCGCACAGGCCGTCGTACAGCTTCTTCACCCACACATTGGGGTCCGTGCCGCTCGAGTCGTGATTCGGTGTGTGCGCGTAGCTGAGAAAGAAGTAGGGGCTACTTCCTCCTCTGCCCAGAGCAGCTCCTTGCACGTATGCCCCCCGACGCTCCGTGACTGGGCCCCTAGTGTAGGAACCCACAAGTCCTGTTCGGAACAGGGCGAACGGATGCGGCTCGATGTTGTGTCCGCCCCGTGGGAACGCGGTCCCGTCGATCAGTGTTCGGTACGTCGGCCGAGGTCCCGCCGGAGAGCGCGCCGCCCGGGGACAGCGACCCGACTGATCCTCGAGGCGGTTGCCAGGTGAGGCGCGGCCCGTCGGTCAGCGTGCCTGCCAGGCCAGCCGGTGCTCCTCGGCCGCACGTCTGGCCTCGCCCAGGACATCTGCGCCGACCTCGGCCGTCATCATCCCCCGCACGGTCTCCCGCATCACCGCCACGAACCGCTGCCCGCTCGGTGTCAGCGCGCCGGACGCCGCCAGCGTCGCCACCGCCTCGGCCGTCTGGTCGCGCCAGCGCGAGAACTGGACCTCGGCGGTGCGGGCGTCGTCACCGACGGCGGACCGCCGACGGGCGAACCAGAAGTCGATGACGGCCAGATGGGCGTAGGTGCCCTGCAGCAGACCTTCGAGCGGACGCGGGTCAGGGCGCCAGGGCGCATAGAACAACTGCTCGCAGGACGGGTCGTAGAGGTCCGTCAGGTCGAGTACGGCACCGAGCTTGACGTGCTGGAACTCGTGCACGAGCAGCAGCGCGAGGGCTTCGGGCGTGGCCGGCCGGGCGATGGCGACGGCACCGAAGGCGTCGCGGGCGGCCGAGCTGATGTCGGTCCCTTCGGCTGAGGGAAGGAGAGGCGTCACCACGCGCAGCCCCGTGGCGATTCCTGGCGCGTACTGCGGCAGTTCGCGGCGGATCCACGCCCACGCGGCCGCCAGGTCGGCCCGCCAGGCCTCCGCCTCGGCCTCGGTGAGCCGGGGGTGCGCCGGATGTCCGTGGCAGTCGCGCCAGGGGTCGGTGTCCTCCAGCGCGACGGCCCAGCCGTCCAGCTCGAACCGCCGACTCCCCTGCCATGCCGCGACTTCGGCCTCTTTCCAGGGCACCGTGTATGTCTGGTCACCGGCCCGGACCGTGAAACCGTCGGCGTCCGCGCGTACCTCGGCCTGCTCGGCACCGCCGCCCAGCGCGAGCACCCCGAGCGTCGGCAGTCGCAGCATCCCGTCGTGCACGGGGACGACAACCGCCTCCGGCAGCCCGGCGCGCAGCGCGGCGGCCGCGGCGATCTCCGCCACACCGCGCATGGCCGCCTCGGCGGCGTCCGCGTCGCCCTGCAGGGAACGCAGGGCCCACGGGCGTACGTAGGGATGGGACAGGACCCGGTCCACCGACTCCGGCGCGGTGCTGTCGAGAACGGTCAGTGTCTTCCAGGCGGACTCACCCAGACGGGTGTGCGGTGTCTCGTGCCAGACGAGTCCCAGCAGTTCGCGTCCCAAGGCAAGCTGATGGTGGTCCAGCAGACTCGTCGTGGCGCCGGCTCCGAGACCGGTGGCCAGTTCGTCGAGGTGGTGGTCGGCGAGCGCGGGCTGGACGGACTGGTCGGCCATGTGACGGTCCCGGATGTCGGTGATGAGGCGCAGCAGGTCGGAGCAGTACACGGACGGGTTCAGGAACTCGCTTCCGGTTCTGTACCGGTGCGCGTAGAGCCCGCCCCCGCAGGAGCGCACCACCGGGCAGCGGCGGCACTCCTCGGCCAGTCCGTCGAGCCCCTGCTGCCGGGCCACGAGCCCGGAATGCGCGGCCACCTGGTCGAGCGTGTTGGTGTGGACGTCCATACCGGTGACGGGCGCCCCGTCGAAGGCGGTCTTCAGCGAGTCGGCCTGCTCGAACGTGCCGTCGGTCTCGATCACGGCGAGGTCGGCCGGGGCCAGACCCAGCGACTCGGTCAGACTGCTGTCGCCGCGCAGGGTCCGCAGGATCGAGTCGAAGATGCGTACGTCCATGGGGCGGCCGTCCGCGGTCCAGCGGTCGTGGACCGCCAGCAGCCAACGGGCGTAGGCGGTGCCGTCGGTGTCCTCGGCCGGGCGCAGCGGCGGCTCGTCCCAGGTGGCGTGCGGGAGGAGGAAGTCGACGCGGGGCGGGGCGAGTTCGGCGAGCGCGTCGTAGACGGCGACCGGGTCGTTGCGTACGTCGATGGTGCAGAGGATGCCCGCGAAGAGGTGACGGTAGCGGGGCCGGTTGAGAAGGTCGATGCCCCTGAGGACCCGGTCGTGGCTGCTGCGCCCGTTGGCATAGCGGCGGTGCAGGTCGTTGGCGGCCTTGTCGCCGTCCAGGGAGACGCCGACCTTGATGTCGAACTCGTCGAACAGCTCCAGGAAGCGTTCGTCGAGCGTGACGGCGTTCGTGTGGATGCGCAGGTCCAGGGCGCACACACCGTCGAGCGCCGCGTTGAGTTCCTCGGCCGCTCTGCGCAGCCGGACTCGACCGGCAAGGAGCGGCTCACCGCCGTGCAACACCACGTGGACGGTGTCCAGCGCGTGGGTTCTCGCGTGTTCGGCGATACGTTCCGCCGTGTCCCTGAGCACCTCGTTCGACGTCACGATGGGCCGACCGTGCCAACTTTGGTCCGCGTGTTCGAACACGTAGCAGTGATCGCATGCCAGATCGCAGCGGCTGTGCATTTTGAGCACGAATTGGCGTAAGGGGTGGGGTGGTCGGCCCATAGGTGTCATGAGGTTGCTGATTGGTCCTCGGATCAGACGGAGGAGTTGAAGGCCGCGACAGCGACTCTGCCCGGCCCTCGCCGCTCGACGCCGTTGGACACGGCACGAGTGAGTACGGGCGACAACGCACCGTTACTCTGTGCAGCCAAGCGCACCAGGGAAACCCGCTCCGGGCCGATCGCGGTCGGCTTTCCCGGCTCTTCGGCCGCGGCGTCGAGGGATGCGTTCATTCGGACCTCATCTATCAGTCGGCCTTCTGCGCCTGCCGGTCACGGAAGGTGGCTTGGACCTCGGGGTTCACTGAAACACTGGTCGGCTGGGACTGCCCGTCGAGGACCCTGTTGAGGCCGTGAAAACGCTGAAGTGGCCGACATGGCAGGCGACATTCGGCCCAGTCGAGCCACTGATGTGCGAGCAGACCATAGCTCCCAAACCTTCCCTCGAATGTCACGCCCCACCGGTGCTTTGATGAATAAACGTGAGACACGTCACCCGAGTGAGTTAGTCCCGCGCCCCATGGCGCAGCCAAAGCCGAGGCCATCGCGCTGGGCCTCGGTCAACCTTGTGATGGATGACGATCCAGGCGGCCTTGGCAGGTTGTGAGATTTTTACCGAACCTTTAACGAATCCAGGTCGATGTGCCGTCAACTCCTACTGCAAATGGCGTAGTTGTCCTTCCAGGGGTATAGGGGGCGAAGGGGGCAGGGCTCGCTCATCTCTGCGGCAACGCGCGACCCCGGGTGCGACATCGTCGCAGTCGTCACTTTCCGTGACGCAGTACGGCCCATCGCCCCACGCAGCGCCGCTTCAGCCTTCCCAGCACTCTCAGCCCCCTCACAGCCACACCTCAGCCCTCTGATGGACTGCGTCCCTAACTTCCTCGGCATGACGGGAATCCACAAAAGCAAAACGATCACCCGGCGCCGCGCTCTCGCGGTGACCGGGGGGACGGTCGCCGCCGGTGGGCTGGCGGTGGCCGGGTATCAGTCGGCGTTCGCGGACGAGGCGACCAGCACCGCGGAGGCGACGGCCACGGCGGAGGCCACGAGCACCAGCAGCGAGTGCATGACGCTGATGTCGAGTGTCACCGAGGGCCCGTACTACCTGGACGGCGCCCTGGTCCGGAAGGACATCACCGAAGGCAAGAGCGGTGTCCCGCTGACCCTGCGCCTCACGGTCGTGGACGCGACCGACGGCTGCACCCCGGTCCCCGGCGCCGCCGTGGAGATCTGGCACTGCGACGCCTGGGGCTACTACTCCGGCTACACCACCGCGAACCCCGGCGGCTCGGCGCCCGCCGAGAGCGAGGACGGCTCGACCGCCAACGACGCCACCTACCTCCGCGGTTACCAGATCGCGAACACGAACGGGGTGGTCAAGTTCGAGACCATCTTCCCCGGTTGGTACACCCCCCGCACCTGCCACATCCACGTGAAGGTCCACACCGGCGGTGAGAAGGAGGACGGCACCTACGAGGGCGGCAAGGTCAACTACACCGGCCAGTTCTTCTTCGACGACGACATCGCCCAAGAGGTCTTCACCCTGGAGCCCTACTCCCGGCACAGCGGCAGCTACACCATCCTCGACGACGACATGGTCTACGACGGCGGCGGCGCCTCCAGCGGTCTGCTCACCCTCAAGGCCGTGAAGAAGGCCAACCCGGCCCGCGGTTACAAGGGCTTCCTCACCCTCGGCATCGACCCCGACGCCGAGAACACCGGCGCGGGCGGCGGCGGTGGCGGTGGCGAGGGCGGCACTCCCCCGTCGGGCGAACCCCCGACCGACGCCGACACCGCCACCGACTCCACGTCGGCCTCGTAGGGTTCGCCCATGAGCAGCCGCGAGGACGAGACGCTGGCGCGGGCCGCGGTGGCCGCGCTCACCCGGCAGTTGGAACTGACGCCCAAGCCCGGCCTGCCCGACCCGCGTGATCTCGGCGCCCGCGTCACCCGCCAGGACCACCGTGCCCTGCGCTGGTCGGCCAAGGCCTTGGTGCCCGGCCTCGCCGCGATGGCGGCCTGCGCCCGTCGCAACGGTGCGGCGACACCCGAACTCCGCGCCGAACTCGGTGCGATCGGGCGCTGCACCGAACACTCCATGCAACGCGCCGGCGGCGGACACCGGGGTGCCACCTGGGTGTTGGGCCTCCTGGTCGCCGCGGCGGCCATGGAACCCGGCGCACGCGGGCGTGAACTCGCCGCCACCGCCAAGAAGATCGCCGCACATCCCGACCGGCGCGCGCCCCGGCGCCCCTCTCGGGGGTCGTCGGTCTCCGCCAAGTACGGCGCGGCCGGCGCCCGTGGCGAGGCCCGCGCCGGATTCCCCCATGTACGCCGGGCGTTGGACGTCCTCGCCAAGGCCCGCACCTCCGGCACCCCCGAGCCCTACGCCCGCCTCGACGCGCTGCTGACGGTCATGTCCACGCTCCAGGACACCGAGTTGCTCTACACGGCCGGTCCGCATGGGCTGCGGACGGTGCAGGCCGGAGCCCGCGCCGTGATCGACGCGGGCGGTACGACCACGGACGCGGGGCGGGAGGCGCTGACCGCGCTCGACACGGAGGTGCAGGAGCGGGGGTGGAGTCCCCGGGGCAGTGGATCGCTGCTGGCGGGCGCGCTGTTCGTGGACGCGCTCCCGGTCACCTCTCGGGTGTTGGTCGCCTCATAGCTCGGGGGTGCGGGGTTCGTCGGCGGGTGCGGGTGGGTGGGGCTTCTCGCGCAGTTCCCCGCGCCCCTGAAAAGCAGGGGCTGCGCCCCATGCTTTTCGTCCCGAAAGGGCCGCAGGCCTCTTTCAGGGGCGCGGGGAGCTGCGCGAGCAACCCCCACTCACCCGCGGCCGAACAACCCGCCCCGCCTCAGCCCAGCGCACCCCTCAAAGAACCCATCCACCGCTCGACCTCGGCGGAGCCGCGCGGCAGTCCCGCGCTGAGGTTGCGGTTGCCCTCCTCCGTCACCAGGATGTCGTCCTCGATCCGCACACCGATGCCCCGGTACTCCTCGGGCACGGTGAGATCGTCGGCCTGGAAGTAGAGGCCGGGCTCCACGGTCAGCACCATCCCCGGCTCCAACGTCCCGTCGACATACGCCTCCACACGCGCGGCGGCGCAGTCGTGGACGTCCATGCCGAGCATGTGACCCGTGCCGTGCAGGGTCCAGCGGCGCTGGAGCCCCAGCTCCAGGACCCGCTCCACGGGGCCCTCGACGAGCCCCCACTCGACCAGCCGCTCGGCCAGCACATGCTGCGCCGCGTCGTGGAAGTCGCGGTACTTGCCACCGGGCCGCACGGCGGCGATACCGGCCTCCTGGGAGTCGTACACCGCGTCGTAGATCTTCTTCTGGATCTCACTGAACGTGCCGTTGACCGGCAGGGTGCGGGTGACGTCGGCCGTGTAGTACGTGTGCGTCTCGACGCCCGCGTCCAGCAGGAGCAGGTCGCCGGAGCGGACGGGGCCGTCGTTGCGGACCCAGTGCAGCGTGGTGGCGTGCGGGCCGGCGGCGCAGATGGAGCCGTAGCCGACATCGTTGCCCTCGACGCGGGCACGCAAAAAGAACGTTCCCTCGATATAGCGCTCCGACGTGGCCTCGGCCTTGTCCAGCACGCGTACGACGTCCTCGAAGCCGCGCACGGTCGAGTCGACCGCCTTCTGCAGCTCGCCGATCTCGAACGCGTCCTTGACCAGCCGTGCCTCGGAGAGGAAGACCCGCAGCTCGGTGTCGCGCTCGGCGGTGATCTTGTCGGTGAGGGCCGCCTCGACGCCGGCGTCGTACCCGCGGACGACCCGCACCGGGCCGGTGGCCTCGCGCAGCTTGTCGGCGAGTTCGCGCACGTCGGCGGCGGGAATGCCGTACAGCTGGGCCGACTCGGTGAGCGAGTGGCGACGGCCGACCCACAGCTCGCCCTGGCCGGAGAGCCAGAACTCGCCGTTCTCCCGGTCGGAGCGCGGCAGCAGATAGATCGTCGCCTCGTGGCCCTCGGCGCCGGTCGGCTCCAGGACGAGGACACCGTCCTCCGTCTGGTTGCCGGTGAGGTACGCGTACTCGACCGACGCCCGGAAGGGGTACTCCGTGTCGTTCGAGCGGGTCTTGAGGTTGCCCGAGGGGATCACCAGACGGTCGCCCGGGAAGCGCGCGGAGAGCGCGGCGCGGCGGGCGGCGGTCTCGGCGGCCTGGGCGATCGGCTCCAGACCGTGCAGTTCGGTGTCGGCCCAGCCCGACTTCATGTTCTCGGCCAGCTCGTCGGACACGCCCGGGTACAGGCCGTTCTTGCGCTGCTTGATCGGCTCCTCGGCTTCGGTCGCCTCGGTCTCCGGGATCGCCGGCTCGAGCTCGTCCGCCACGGTCATCCTCCTAGGTACGGCACTGGACCTCGTCCATCGTACGGTCGTACCGAAGGAGACCCCGGTGCCCCGAAACACCTCTTACGACGGGTCACCGAACCCTTACGGGAAGCAGCCGCGAGTCAGCGGTCCACTCGCCGCACGGGCGCCCCGAGCCCGCTCGCCGCACAGGCCCCGAGCCCGCACCCCGTCGCTACTCGAACCGCGCCGCCAGCAGCACCACGTCCTCCGTGCCGTCGGCCTCGTCGAGGTGGTCCGGCAGGACGGTGCGCAGGATGTGGTCGGCGATCGCGCCCGGGTCGGTGCGCAGGGCCCGGGGGACACCGGCGGCGGCCGCGTGGAGGCGGGCGAAGGCGCGGTCGACGGGGTCGCCCGTGCGCTGGAGGAGGCCGTCGGTGTACAGCAGGACGGTTTCTCCTGGTGCGGCGGTCAGCTCCACGCTCGGTGCCTCCCAGCAGGCGAGCATGCCGAGCGGCGCCGACAGGGACGTCTCCACGAACTCGGTGCGCCGCTCGCCGATCACCAGCGGCGGACTGTGCCCGGCCCCGGCCAGCGTGATCTTGCGCAGCGCGGGCTCGACGTAGGCGAAGAGCGCGGTGGCGGAGCGGGCGGGTTCGGTCAGCCGGAGCAGCAGTTCCAGGTCGGAGAGGACGGCGACGGGGTCCTCCCCCTCCATCACGGCGTACGCCCGCAGCGAGGCCCGCAGCCGTCCCATCGCGGCGATCGCGCTGGCCCCCGACCCCGTGACCGAGCCGACCGCGAGGCCGAGCGCGGCGTCCGGCAGCGGCAGCGCGTCGTACCAGTCGCCGCCGCCGCGCGGCCCGGTGCGGTGTCGGGCGGCGAGCTGGACGCCGGCGACGCGGGGCAGCCGGGAGGGCAGCAGTTCCTCGGCGATGGTCGCCATGCACGCGCGCGTGCGCTCGACCTCGACGAGCCGCGCCAGATGCTCGGCGGCGTACCGCGTGTACAGCCCGACGAGATGCCGCTGCCGCTCGACCGGTTCCGCGGGCTCGTCGTACAGCCAGACCGCGGCGCCGAGGCGGCCGGCTCCCTCCGCGGACACGGGGAGCGCGTAGCTCGCCGCGTAGCCGAGCCGGGCGGCGACCTCGCGGTGGCGGGGGTCGAGTCCGTCCTCGGCGAACAGGTCGGGCTGCGCGATCTCGCCGTCGCCGCCCGGCAGCCCGTCGAGGATGCGGCCGTACGGCAGCGAGCTGCGCGGCACGGTCTCGATGTGCCCGAGGTCGGCGCGGCCGAGGCCGAGGCCGATGGTGGTGTCCGGGCCGAGTCCGTCGCCCGGTTCGAGGACGAGGAGGCCGCGGCGGGCGCCGACGAGAGCGGCTCCGGCGTGCAGGGTCTCCTCCAGGGCGCTGTCGAGTGAGTCCGTGCGGGCCAGACGTTCGGTGAGTTCGTGCAGGGTCGTGAGGTCCGAGACCCAGCCCGCGAGTCTGTCCTGCAGAACGGCCCCGGGAGCGGTGCCCGGTCCTGTGGCGGGAGGGGCCGATGGGGTACCCGGGGCGGCGGGCGCGGGCGCGACAGTGTGTGCGGGGGAGGGAACCGTTGAATCGATTCCAGCCACTTTCGGAGGGTGAGGGGCGTTCATGGTGTCCGGCTTTCCGACCGGTGCGTATTGCTCAAAAGCATCGCAAACCCCCATGTCATTCTGCGCCGCTAGCAGTGTCTCCACATGTACACGCACTCGTGAGGGGATGTCCAGCATTGTCCTGCTGGGATATCTGGTGTCCGTGAGGCCCTGTTGGACATGTGTCAACTTCTTGTCCAGTCCTTTGGAAAAAGCAAAGTTGGCCAAAAAGTGTTGTGGTGAACGGTGTATTGAGGTCGACTGGCCTTGTTCAACAGAGCGTCACAGCGGTCGTGATGGGTACGTACTCGGTGAAGGCCAGGAGTGGCGGAGGCCACGGAACCTGGCGACGGAACCGGGCGTCCTATCCACCGACGACCGAGCCCCATCCTCCCGTGGCGGAGGCGGCGAGCACACGCGGGACAGCAAAACGCCAGGCGCCGCCACCCCTACGCCATGCCCATGCTTTTGACAGACGCAAGTCGACGCAAGCGATGGACGCGGACGTAACCGAGCTCGGCCCACAGGAGTTCCCCTTGTCCGCGACAGGGGTGTGATGCGCCAGCAGGTACGCACAGTGCAGTGAACGACACATGTTGTGATGTGACCCACGGTGTTGCCATGCGTGCAACGGAAAGGACGAGCGCTCATGCGCGAGATCCCCGGAAAGCGACGCAGGCTCCTGTCCAAGCGCAACGGCGGGAGGCCCGAGCTTCTTGAGCAGGCCCTGACGTTCGCGACGGAATGGCAGTGGCCCGTACTCCCGGGGGTGGCGCCGGACCCGCAGGGGCGTGCCCGCTGCGGCTGCCCGGACCCGGAGTGCGTGGTGCCCGGCGCTCACCCCTTCGACCCGCCGCTGCTCGCCGCCACCACGGACGAGCGCATGGTCCGCTGGTGGTGGACGAACCGGCCGACGGCACCGATCGTGCTGACCACCGGTGGTACGGCCCCCTGCGCGGTGAGCCTGCCGGCCCTGGCCGCCTCCCGCGCCCTCGCGGCTCTCGACCGCTCCGGTATGCGCCTCGGCCCCGTGGTCGCGGCCCCGCACCGCTGGGCGATCCTTGTCGCGCCGTACTCCATGGAGCAGTTGGGCGAGCTGCTGTACGCCAAGGACTTCGTCCCCGGTTCCCTCCGCTTCCACAGCGAGGGCGGGTATCTGGCCCTGCCCCCCTCCGAGACCGGTCACGGCCAGATCCGCTGGGAGCGAGCACCGCTGCCCGGTTCGGCCGCCCCCTGGGTGCCCGATGTCGAGGCGGTCGTGGACGCGGTCGTCGACGCCCTCACTCGTACGGGTGTGAGCGCGCCCGAGTTCTGAGCCCGCCCGGCGCGCGCGGGGCCGGGCGCCCCCGGTCGGTCGTTATGTTCCGCATATGCAGCGTCTTCCCGGGGGCCACGGGGCCCCGTCGCGCGGCCGTCACAGCGCTCCTCCACCCCGGAGCCGTAGAGCATCCGACCCGGCGCGCGGCGGGCCGGACCCACGCCGGCTCCGCCTCGCGGGACTGACCGTCGCGGTCGCGGTCGCGCTGGGCCTGCCCCTCGCCGCGTCCGCCGGTCCGCTCGGCGACGTACACACATCCGAACGAGCGCTCACCTCCGAACTCGACCGTGCCGCCGGGCGCCTCGGCGACGCCACCGGTCTCGGCGGCGGCGCCGGGGGCACGGACGGGTCCGGCGGGGACGTCGAGAACTCCTCCGGCTCCGCCGGGCGCGCCGACCCGAAGGCGGGCGGGACGGCCGGGGCGGGCGACCGGAACGACAAGGCGGCGGACGGCACCGAGGCCTCGGACCGCTCCGACGCCGGGGACGCGGCCGACGCCGGGGACGGCGACGGTGCGAGGGGCGACTCCGACGGCTCGTCACGTCTGCTCGGTCTCGGGCTCGCCACCGCCGCCCGCTGCGGTCCCGAACTCACCTCCCCCGACGGCATCGAGGCGCAGACGTGTGTCCTCACCCAGGGCGAGCAGACCTGGGCCCGCACCTACTACCGCAACGCCACCGGGCGGGAGTTGAGCTCGGTCCTCAGCATGATGGCGCCCGGTGGACGCACCGTACGGATGCACTGCGCCGTGGGTGCGCACGACGAGCCCGGGGTGTGTGAGACCCCGAGGGGGCGTACGCGGGGCGCAGTGGGGGCGTACACGGCTGTGGCGGAGTTCGCGGCTCCGGACGGCGGCGGACCGCTGTTGCTGCGCTCAGGGAGCAACTCAGGCCGTTCGTAAGGGCGTTGACGCCGGGCCGGGTTCCGTACAGCGAAGCCGTTCCGGATCCGGGCATGAAAAAAACCCGGTTGCTGGCGACGGGGGATGCACCAGCAACCGGGCTGATGGAACCGTAACAAGAGATCGGCGCTTCGCAAATTCGGTCTTGGCTATTCGGACACGAATTTGCCTGTCACGTAGGGGAGTTGTGACAGGAGTCACCACACTTCCCACGCACTCGCCGGGCCGGCCGCAGGGTCGGCCCGGCGACTGGGTGTCAGCTGAGCGTGACCTGCCGGTTGGTCAGTCCGCCGCGCGCCCGGCGCTCGTCCGGGGTCAGCGGGGACTCGTCGGCCAGGGCGGTGGCGAGCCGCTCGGCGAACTCCGCCGCGGGCTTCTCGATGTCGTCCGCGCCGACGCCGCTGGGGAGGTCCCAGACCGGCACGGTGAGGCCGTGAGCACGGAAGGAACCCACCAGACGGGTGCCCTCGCCGAGGCTGGACCGCCCCGCCGCGTGCAGCCGTGCGAGAGCGTCCAGAAGCCGCTCCTCGGCGTGCGGCATAACCCATCGCAAATGGTTCTTCTCGGGGGTCTCGCACCAGTAAGCGGCGTCGACGCCCGCGAGCTTCACAGTCGGGATCGCCGCGGAGTTGGCCCGCTCCAGGGAGGCGGTCACCTCCGGAGTCGCGTTCTCCGTGTCCGGGATCCAGAACTCGAAGCCCGTGTGCACAACTGGCTCGAACTCACCTTCGGGGTCGAGCAGGTCCTGCAGACGCGGACCCTCGGCCGGGGCGCGCCGGCCCTGAACCGGAGTGCCCGGCTCGGCGACGAGCGCCCGCTGGAGGGTGTCGGCGAGGTCGCGGCTGATGTCGCCGGACGACGTGTCGTTCTGCAGGCCCAGCAGGACCGAGCCGTCGTCGCGGCGCAGCGCGGGCCAGGCCATGGGCAGGACGGTGGCGAGCGTCACCGACGGGACGCCCTCGGGGAGCGCGTCCTTCAGCTTCAGCTCGACGGTGGCGGCGGGCACCAGCTCGCGCAGCGCGATCCAGTCGCCCTCGCCCGGCAGGCCTTCGAACGGGCGCTGCACCAGCTCGGTCACCGCCTGTGCGGCGGCCCGGCCGTGACAGGCCTTGTAGCGCCGGCCGCTGCCGCAGGGGCACTGTTCGCGCGCGCCGACAACCGGAACCTGCCCATCGGTGCCGACGGCGCCGGCTCCGCCGGTGCTCTGCGGGCGCTTGGCCTTGGTCTGGGGTCGCTTCTTGGCCATCGTGGGTGTCTCCCGATCACGGCTCGTCTCGTACTCGCGCGAGCCTAGCCGCTCGTACGACGCCCGACGGGACCCTGTGGACAACGCACCGAGTCGTCCCGGAACCGGTGGATCGGGCCAGGATGTGCCCGCCCGGCCCTGTCCGGCGGGTTCACGTGTGATTGCCGCCCGGTGGGCATCCGCCTCGTCCTGCCCGGTGGATCAGTCCATGTCCTCGAACGCGTCCGCGAAGTCCAGGTCGGGAACGGTGGAGACCGCGGGGGCGACGACGCGGGTCGCGAAGTCGTCCCGGCGGTGGGCGCGGTAGACGTCGTCCTGGACGACGACCCACACCGTGACCTCGCCCCGGGCGTCGTCGCGCACGCCCCAGTCGTCGGCCAGTGCCGTCACGATGTTCAGCCCGCGGCCGCCGTGTGCGGTGACCGAGGGCGTGGACGGAACCGGGCGGGTGGGACCACCGCCGTCCGTCACCTCGACGGTGAGCCGCCCCGAGGGGTCCATGCGCCAGGAGCAGCGCACATCGCCGTCACCGGCGAAGGCCTCGCCGAGCGGTCTGCCGTGTTTGCAGGCATTGCTG
Source organism: Streptomyces griseiscabiei (assembly GCF_020010925.1). Taxonomy (NCBI): domain Bacteria; kingdom Bacillati; phylum Actinomycetota; class Actinomycetes; order Kitasatosporales; family Streptomycetaceae; genus Streptomyces; species Streptomyces griseiscabiei. The sequence goes on from NZ_JAGJBZ010000004.1 coordinate 87,666, forward strand.
AGTAGTTCGGAAAGGATCAGTAGGGCGTCGTCGATGACCGATTCCGCCACACCACCGTCGCGCAACTGATCGCGCATCCGGTGCCTCGCTTCCCCCACGCCCGCAGGGCCATGGGGTACGGCCATGCTCGACGACGTGGGCACCTCCTGTGCCACCACCAACGCCACCCCCGAGACCTCCTTCGCCCCACGCCACGGTGTGAATGCCCCATTGGACTGGACTGGAAACCGGCCGGAACACGTGCTCTGACGCACTCGCCGCGATCGAATACCGACCGAACGCGCCGGTGCACTCCCCGTAGTCGACTGGCCGAATTTCGTCCCTGATATGCCGACTTGTCCCCGAGTGTGGACCGGCCGTCTTGGCGGAATTCTTACCTCCGTCAAGGAGCGTGTGACGGCACTCACGGGGGCCCGCGGGGTGGTAGCAGGTGTGAACAGAGGCGTGTTCGGAACTGTCCCGGGGTGACGTGTTGGAAGCTGTCGGAATCGGGCTGTTGGAAGTTGTCCGGGACCGTGTGCTCGGGACGAGGGGCGCCGTCAGCGGCCGAGTTGCCGGAGGACCTCGCGCGGGCGGTTGGTGATGATGGCGTCGACGCCCAGTTCGACACAGAGGTCGACGTCCTCGGGCTGGTTCACGGTCCACACGTGCACCTGGTGCCCGGCGCTCTTCAGGCGCTCGATGTACGCGGGGTGGCTGCGCACGATCCGGATCGAGGGGCCCGCGATCCGGACACCGTTCGGCAGCCGCCCGTCCCGCAGCCGGGGTGAGACGAACTGCATCAGATAGACCGTCGGCAGGGTCGGGGACGCGGCGCGGACGCGGTGCAGCGAGCGCGCCGAGAAGCTCATGATCCGCACCGGCGACTCGGCGGCCTGCTCCGGGGCGTCCAGGCCGAACCGCTTCAGCAGGACCAGCAGCCGTTCCTCGACCTGGCCCGCCCAGCGGGTGGGGTGCTTGGTCTCGATGGCCAGCTCCACCCGGCGTCCGGCATCGGCCACGAGTTCGAGCAGACGTTCAAGGGTGAGCACGGAGGTGTCCGCCCGGTCCTCGGGGGTGACCTCCCAGTCGGGGGCCTCGTCGCCGTTCTTCCAGGAGCCGAAATCCAGGGCGGCCAGATCGGCCAGCTCCAGGGCGGAGACCGCGCCCCGGCCGTTCGACGTACGGTTGACGCGGCGGTCGTGGACACAGACCAGGTGGCCGTCGGCCGTCAGCCGGACGTCGCATTCGAGCGCGTCCGCGCCGTCCTCGATCGCCTTCTTGTACGCGGCCAGGGTGTGTTCGGGGGCCGCCTCGGAGGCTCCTCGGTGGGCGACGACCTGAATCGGGAGCTGTCGTGCGTGGGTCACCGCGTCATGGTGCCACCGTGACGGGGTACGCGTGGGGGCAGTGACCGTGGACGACCGGGTTCGTACGCACAGTACGCGTCAATAGTCCGATAGATCCTATATAAAGGATGGTCCCGGACCCACAGTCACCGCTTATGGTGCCCTGACGGCTCGTGGGAAAAGCTGACCACACAGAAAACTCGCGCACAGTCTGCTGTGCGACCAAGAACAGTCGACCGCCGACAAGGTGAAGCCGTGGACCGAGGAGAAAAGCTGTGAGCACCGAGAACGAGGGCACCGCGGTACCCCCGGCCCCGTCCGCACCTCCCGTGCCGGTGGAAACTCCCGCTGCCTCCGCGCCGGCCCCGGCGCACGAGCCGAGCGCGGCACCGGCGGAGCCCACCGCCCCGGCGACCCCCGCCGCGACCACCGCCGACAACGCGCCGACGACCCAGCTCCCGCCCGTCCCGCCGACGGCCCCGCAGGACGCGACGGCCCCGCAGGACGCGACCGCCGTGCAGGACGCGACCGCCGTGCAGCCGCGGGTGCCGCAGGTGGAGCCGCCGACGGCTCAGCAGCCGGTGCACCAGCCGCATCCGGAGCTGGTGTCCGCCGGGGCGCCCGGATACGCGGCGGCGCCGGGCCAGGGCCAGGTGCAGGGTCAGGGGCATGGATACGGCGGTGGCTATGGACAGGCGCCCGGTGCGGGCGGGTCCTCCGCGCCCGACGCCGCCTGGCCGCCTCCCGCCCCGCCCGCCGTGCCGTCGTACGCGGACCACGGCGGCGGTGCGTACGCGGACGGCGGCGCGGCCGGTGGGACCGGCGGCACCGGTGGCCCCGGCGGTTCCGGTGACGGCGGCTGGGGCTCCTCGTGGCAGCAGACCCAGCAGCCCGCCCCCAAGCCGGCGGGCGGCAGGCGGGGCGGTCTGGTCGCCGCGATCCTGGTGGCCGCGCTGGTCGCGGGCGGGGTCGGCGGCGGCATCGGCTACACGCTGGCCGACCGCAACGACTCCGGCGGTTCCACGACCGTGTCCGCCTCCCAGAACGGCGGCGACGTCAAGCGCGCGGCCGGCACGGTCGCCGCCGTGGCCTCCTCGGCGCTGCCGAGCACGGTCACCATCGAGGCGTCCGGCAGCGACGGCGAGGGCGGCACTGGCACCGGCTTCGTGTTCGACAAGGAAGGCCACATCGTCACCAACAACCACGTGGTGGCGGAGGCCGTCGACGGCGGCAAGGTGTCGGCGACCTTCCCGGACGGCAAGAAGTACGACGCCGAGGTCGTCGGGCACGCGCAGGGCTACGACGTGGCGGTCATCAAGCTGAAGAACGCCCCCTCGAACCTCCAGCCGCTGACGCTCGGCGACTCCGACAAGGTCGCGGTGGGCGACTCGACCATCGCGATCGGCGCGCCCTTCGGCCTCTCCAACACGGTCACGACGGGCATCATCAGCGCCAAGAACCGTCCGGTGGCCTCCAGCGACGGTTCGTCGGGCAGCAAGGCCTCCTACATGAGCGCCCTGCAGACCGACGCGTCGATCAACCCCGGCAACTCCGGCGGCCCGCTCCTCGACGCCCGCGGCAATGTCATCGGCATCAACTCGGCGATCCAGTCCGCCAGCAACGGCAGCTTCGGCTCCGGCCAGGCGGGCTCCATCGGCCTCGGCTTCGCCATCCCGATCAACCAGGCCAAGAACGTGGCCCAGCAGCTGATCAGGACGGGCAAGCCGGTGTACCCGGTGATCGGTGCCTCGGTCTCCCTGGAGGAGGGCACGGGCGGGGCGAAGATCACGGACTCGGGTGAGGGCGGCGCGGACTCCATCACCGCGGGCGGCCCCGCCGCCAAGGCCGGCCTCAAGCCCGGCGACGTCATCACCAAGCTCGACGACCACGTCATCGACAGCGGCCCCACCCTCATCGGCGAGATCTGGACCCACCTCCCCGGCGACAAGGTCACCCTCACCTACACCCGCGACGGCAAGACCCAGACCGCGGACGTCACCCTCGGCGAACGCGAGGGCGACAGCTGACCCCACCCCGCCCCCATCCGGCCCACGCCCGCCCCCGCTGACCGGCTAGTCTTGTCCCCGCGCGACCACGACTGTGATCGCGCGGGGTGGGTTGCCCGAGCGGCCTAAGGGAACGGTCTTGAAAACCGTCGTGGCAGCGATGTCACCGTGGGTTCAAATCCCACACCCACCGCACTGTGAAACGGCCCCTGACCAGGTATGACGGTCAGGGGCCGTGGTGTTGGCGGGGGCTACGAGATGCGGGGTGGGGGTGGGGCGCGGATTCTGGTGGGGACGGTGTCGACGGCGGAAGGAGCCGTTATGTCCATGATGGACAAGCTCAAGCAGATGCTGAAGGGTCACGAGAGCCAGGCCGGGCAGGGGATCGACAAGGCCGGGGACTATGTCGACGGGCGGACGCAGGGCAAGTACAGCGGGCAGGTCGACTCGGCGCAGGAGCGGCTCAGGCAGCAGATGGGCTCGGAGCAGACGGGGCAGGGCGACACCGGCCGCGAGGACCCGCCCCGGTAGGGGTGTGGCGCTGACGGCGCGGCCGGCGGGGTCGGTCAGTCCAGGCCGTCCCCGTCGGCCTCGGCCGACTCCCGTGCCGCGATGATCTCCGTCTCGTACCGGTCGATGACCTGTTCCGCCGTGCGGCCGGTGGTCTTCGCTACCTCGTCGATCGCGGCCACCGCCCAGTTCGCCAAGGAGAGTGCGAAGGCGAGGAGTTGGTCGTCTCCGTAGGCGCGCCTGACCGTCAGGAGATAGGCCAGGTTCAGGTAGGGGACGAGATCGGGTTCCGTGACGTGGCCCGTGCTCGTCCGCATCAGTTCGATGGTGGTCTCGGTCGCCTCCGCGCGGAGCGGGAGCAAACGGTCCCGCTCCACGTGGACCTCGGCCAGTAACTCCTGTCGCAGTTCCTTGTCCAACGCGCCCCCTCCGGAGTGGTTCAGTTCGTCCGGTTCAGTGCTTCCCGGCTTCCCGGCTTCCCCGGTTCCAGGTTCCAGTTCTGTTCTTCCAACGACCGGCGTCCGGAAACCCGGCACCGGTCGTCCGTGCGACGGGGGCAGGACGGCGGGGTGCCTCGACTCATCGTTCTTGTCCGCGTCCACGCCCGCGCCCCGACATCCGTGCCGCCGAGGCGATCGTCGACCGTGCCTCGCGTTCCGTGAGGCCGGTGCGTACGGCGGCTTCGAGCAGTGCGTCGGTGAGGTCGGGGCCGAGGCCGTTCTCGTAGGCGCGGCAAGCGGCCCAGAAGAGGCGGGTGTTGCGCTGGCCTGCTTGGGCGGTCAGGACGAAGTGGATCAGGCCGTGGCCGTGGCTGGGGCCGTGGTTGTCGGGTGGGCCTCCGCCGGTCGTGCCGGAGGCGGCGCCCGTGCGGGGCGGGGGCAGCAGGAGGTGGAGCAGGGTCGGTGGGCAGGGGGCCGGGGGCAGGTGGGCCGTACCGGGGGCCGTGCCGTAGACGCCGTGGTCGGTGCGGGAGCCGGGGCCGACGAGGTAGCCGCCGGCGCCGCGGATGTCGATGCCGGGGGCGAGGCGGCTCGCGGAGTTGGGGACGACGACGTCGGGCGGGCCGGTGAGCCAGAGGTGGCGCCCACCGCTGGGGGTCAGCACGACGACCGTCTCGGGGATCGTGAACAGGTGCCGCAGCGCCAGTTCGCGCAGGGCGGCCGAGGAGTCCGTACCGGATTTCGTGTCGAGGTCGACGCCGATGAGGTGGTGGGGGTGGACGCCACAGGCGATGCCGTAGCCGGTGGCCCAGGGGGCGGCGGCGAAGAGTTCGCGGACGCGGTGGGGGTCGGTGGAGGCGTCGTACACGCCGTGGCCGAAGCGGCCGCATTCGCCGTGGCAGGGGGGCGGGGTCGGATCGTCGCGGTGGGGGGATCGCAGGGCCGGGAGTTTCGCGCGGGACAGGGGGATCACCGCCAGTCCGCGCTCGGCGGCGGAGAGGGCATGTGCCAGGGCCAGGGTGCCGGTCTGCCGGTCGATGGTGGCCATGACTTTATGTTCGTACTCATGTTCGATAAAGGGAAGAGGGTTCGGGGTGTGCTTTCGGCCGTCGAGGGCCTGTTCGCAGGTTGGCCGGAAATGTGCCGGAACGCTTCGCCCCTTGTCCTGCTTAATCTTGCTGTCGTGCGGGACCTTCGTCCGGGCTGAGCTGGGAGTTCCTTGATCCAAGGGGGTTTATCGACTTGTCATCACGCTTCAGGGGGAATGGGGCCTTCCGGGGTGGTTCGCCGGGGATTCGGTGGGCAACTCTTGATTCGCGACGTCGAAGACCCGCACCGAGGCGGTCGGCCAACTGCCCCGGGGCAACCCGTACTTGTGTGAAAGTCCCTGGAGGAAATGCACATGGCAAGCATCCGTACCGCCCGCGTTCTCGCCGCCGTCTCGGCGCTCCCGCTCGCCGCCGCCCTGTTCACCGGCGTGGCGACGGCCGACAACGGCTCGTTCGCGGACAACGGATCGAACGCCGGCGTGGCGAACATCGTCGGCAGCGGTGTCGGCCACGACAACAACGGAAACTCGTCGACCTCGCAGCAGCAGGCGAACGGCTCGGGCGCCTCGAACCAGAACAACACCGCCCAGGTCAACGGCTCCGGCTACACGGCCATCGACCAGAAGAACGCCGTCGTCAGCTTCACCAACCTCTGGTGACCCCTCCGGGGGCGGGCGGAGGCCCGGGGCGCATGGATGAGGTCGCCCCGGGCCTGAAGGCCCGGCCCTCGCACGCGGGACGTGTGGGACACGTCTGTGGGGTGTGACACGCCTGTGCGGCGGTGCTTCGGCACCGCCGCACAGGCGTTTTCGCGGTCTTGACAGTTGCGGCGTCGGTTCCTTCAATCTGACGGACAGTCAGATTGTTCGGACCGGAGGGGGCTGCGGCGATGGTCGAGGACCTGTTGTCCGTACGGCTCAAGGCCTACGAGGGGCGCGCGGCCGTCCTCGGCGGCCGAGGCAAGGATCCCGTCAACTCGCCCATGATCAGGCACTGGTGCGAGGCCCTGGGGGACACCAACCCCGCGTACACCGGGCCGGACGCCGTCGCCCCGCCCACCATGCTCCAGGTGTGGACGATGGGCGGGCTGAGCGGGCACGAGACCCGCGCTCCGGCGTACGACGAACTTCTCGCGCTGCTCGACGGCGCCGGGTACACCTCCGTCGTCGCCACCGACTGCGAGCAGGAGTATCTGCGGGCGCTGCGGCCGGGGGACGAGATCGCGTTCGATTCCGTCGTCGAATCGGTGTCGGAGCGGAAGACCACCAGGCTGGGGGCCGGCCACTTCGTCACGACTCGGACGGACGTGCGGGTGGGCGACGAACTCGTCGGCACCCATCGCTTCCGGATCCTCAAGTACGCCCCGGCGGCCGGGCCGACGACCGGACCGGGAACCGGGGCGGGAGCCGGGGCGACGCGCGCATCGGGCAGGCCGGCGTCCCGGGAACAGCCCGAGACGACAGAGACGACCGAGGCGCCCGAACGGCCCCGCCGCCCCCGTCCCGTCGTCAATCGCGACAACTCCGGCTTCTGGGAGGGTGTCTCGCGCCACCGGCTCCTCATCCAGCGCTGCGCCGGCTGCGCCACGCTCCGCCTCCCCTGGCTGCCGGGCTGCAACGCGTGCGGATCGCCCGACTGGGACACGGTCGAGGCGTCCGGCGAGGGGGTCGTGTACTCGTACGTCGTCATGCACCACCCGCCCTTCCCGGCCTTCGATCCGCCGTACGCCGTCGGGCTGATCGAGCTGGCGGAGGGGGTGCGGATGGTCAGCAACGTGATCGGGGTGCCGTACGACAAGGTGCGGATCGGGATGCCCGTACAGCTCGAATTCGCGCGCTGCGACGAGGAACTGGAGCTTCCGCTGTTCCGGGTGACGGGGGAAGGGGTGGGGGCGGAATGAGGGTCGAGGCCGGGCAGGTGCTGCCGTCGCTGGAGATCGAGATCACGCGCACGCTCGTCGTCGCTGGGGCGATCGCCTCGCGCGACTACCAGGACGTGCACCACGATCCGGAGCTCGCGCGGCGACGCGGGTCTCCGGACGTGTTCATGAACATCCTGACGACGAACGGGCTGGTCGGGCGGTATGTCACCGACCACTTCGGACCCGCCGCCGTGCTCCGCGGCGTGGCGATCAGGCTGGGCGCGCCCAACTACCCGGGCGACACGATGGTGTTGACCGGCACCGTCGTGGCGGTCGAGGGGATCGAAGGCGGCGGTACGGCCACGGTCAAGGTCATCGGCGAGAACGGCATCGGCAGACATGTCACCGGCACGGTGACCGTGACCCTGGGGGTGGCGGAGTGAGCGTACGGACCAGGGACCGGCTCGGCGGGCGGGCCGCGATCGTCGGGATCGGCGCGACCGACTTCTCCAAGGACTCGGGGCGCAGTGAGCTGCGGCTGGCCGTGGAGGCGGTGCGGGCGGCGCTCGACGACGCGGGGCTGGCGCCGGCGGACGTGGACGGGATGGTGACGTTCACGATGGACACCAGCCCCGAGATCACGGTCGCGCAGGCCGCGGGCATCGGTGAGCTGTCCTTCTTCTCCCGTGTCCACTACGGCGGTGGCGCCGCCTGCGCGACCGTGCAGCAGGCGGCGCTCGCGGTCGCGACGGGCGTGGCGGAGGTCGTGGTCTGCTACCGCGCGTTCAACGAGCGCTCGGGGCGGCGGTTCGGCTCCGGCGTACGCCACCGTGAGCCGTCGGCGGAGGGAGTGGCGCTCGGCTGGACGCTGCCCTTCGGGCTGCTCACGCCCGCCTCCTGGGTGGCGATGGTGGCGCAGCGCTATCTGTACGCGTACGGGCTGACCCCCGAGGTGTTCGGTCATGTCGCCGTGGTCGACCGCAAGCACGCGGCGACGAACCCGGCGGCCTACTTCCACGGCCGCCCCCTCACCCTCGACGAGCACGCGGCCTCGCGCTGGATCGTCGAACCGCTGCGGCTGCTGGACTGCTGCCAGGAGACGGACGGCGGCCAGGCGCTCGTCGTGACCTCGGTGGAGCGCGCCCGGGATCTGCCGAGGCCGCCCGCCGTGGTCGTGGCCGCCGCCCAGGGCGCGGGCCGGGCGCAGCAGCAGATGACCGGCTTCTACGACAGCGATCTCACCGGCCTGCCGGAGATGGGCGTCGTCGCCCGCCGGCTCCGGCGCACCTCGGGGCTCGGCCCCGGCGACTTCGACGTGGGCATCCTCTACGACCACTTCACCCCGTTCGTGCTGATGCAGCTGGAGGAGTTCGGGTTCTGCGGGCCCGGCGAGGCGGCCGGTTTCGTCGCGGAGGAGCGGCTGCCGCTCAACACCCACGGCGGGCAGCTCGGCGAGGCGTATCTGCACGGGATGAACGGCGTCGCGGAGGCGGTACGGCAGCTGCGGGGCACCTCCGTGAACCAGGTGCCCGGCGCCGGACGGGTCCTCGTCACCGCGGGGACGGGCGTGCCGACCTCGGGGTTGGTGCTGGGGGCGGACGGGTGAGCGGTCCGGGTGTGGCGGCCGGGAGGAACTTCGGGCACCCTGGGGACCGGCGGGGCCGGTGTGATCCGTGCCGTACAACCCTGGCAGGTGTTTCTCAGGGGTACACCCTCAGTACCCGGGGTCCGTTCATCCACCTCCAGTAGGTGAGGTCTGCCCCACTCCTACAACCTGAGGGGGATTCGGCTTCGGGACCTGCGGCCGATCCGCCGGGCGAGGCCCGCTCCTAGCGTGGAGCCATGACCACACCCGTCTGCACCAGCGCTTCGAAGGCCGCTGCACCAGTGCCGCGGACCCTGTCGGCCTCGGCCCACCCCACCGCGACCCGCTCCGCTTCGGCCCGCCCCACCGCGACCCGGCCGGCTTCGGCCCGGTCGGCGGTGGCGAGCGTGTCGACCGCGGCGAGTGGCTCCACCGTGTCGAGCCTGCCGAACTTGCCGAACCTGTCGACCCTCTCGCACCCGTCGCACGCGCACGCGTCGTATCCCTCGTACCCGTCGTTCTCGGCGTACGTGAAGGCCCGCCAGCCGGTGCTGCTGCGGACCGCCCGGTCGCTGACGGCGAACCCGTGCGACGCCGAGGACCTGCTGCAGACGGCGCTGGCCAAGACGTATGTCGCGTGGGAGCGGATCGAGGACCACCGGGCCCTCGACGGCTATGTGCGCCGGGCGCTGCTGAACACGCGGACCTCCCAGTGGCGCAAGCGCAAGGTGGACGAGTTCGCGTGCGAGGAGCTGCCGGAGCCCGAGGGCGTCCAGGCAGCCGACCCGGCCGAGCAGCAGGCGCTGCACGACGCGATGTGGCGGGCGATCATGAAGCTGCCGGCGCGGCAGCGGGCGATGGTCGTCCTCAGGTACTACGAGGACCTCAGCGAGGTGCAGACGGCCGAGGTGCTCGGTGTCTCGGTGGGCACGGTGAAGTCGGCGGTGTCGCGCGCGCTGGGCAAGCTGCGCGAGGACCCGGAGCTGGCACCCGTGCGCTGAGCGGTCACCGGGGTCCGTGGACTCCGTGCGCCGCGACCGGTTGCCGAGGTCCCCGGAACTTCCGTGCGCCGAAAGGCCGACGGGGTCCCGTGGAACCCGTGCGGCGGCCCGTTCGTTGGCCCCTCGTGCCGCTCCCGCCCACCGGCCCGCCGGGTGACCCGCTCTGATCGATCATCCTGCCCCCTAGTGACATACCGATCGGTATGTGAGCAGAATCAGCGCAACCGTTACCACCGCGTAGGCAGAGCCGCCCCGGGAGGACGCCGTGCTGAGCACCATGCAGGACGTACCGCTGTTGATCTCCAGGATCCTGACCCATGGGTCGAGCATCCACGGGACGTCGCAGGTGATCACTTGGACCGGCGAGGGCGAGCCCGAGCGCCGCTCCTACGCCGAGATCGGCGCCCGCGCCGCGCAGTTGGCCCACGCCCTGCGCGAGGACCTCGGCGTCGACGGCGACGAGCGCGTCGCCACGCTCATGTGGAACAACTCGGAGCATGTGGAGGCGTACTTCGCGATCCCCTCCATGGGGGCCGTCCTCCACACCCTCAATCTGCGGCTGCCCCCCGAGCAGCTCGCCTGGATCGTCAACCACGCCGCCGACCGTGTGATCATCGCCAACGGCTCGCTGCTGCCCCTCCTCGCGCCGCTCCTCCCGCACCTCAAGCCGGTGGAGCACGTCGTCGTCGCCGGGCCCGGAGACCGCTCGCTGCTCGCCGGAGCCGGCGTCCAGGTGCACGAGTACGAGGACCTGATCGCCGGCAAGCCGACCACCTACGACTGGCCCGAGCTGGACGAGCGCTCCGCCGCGGCCATGTGTTACACCTCCGGCACCACCGGCGACCCCAAGGGCGTCGTCTACTCCCACCGCTCGATCTATCTGCACTCCATGCAGGTCAACATGGCCCAGTCCATGGGCCTGACGGACGCCGACCTCTCGCTCGTCGTCGTCCCGCAGTTCCATGTGAACGCCTGGGGGCTGCCGCACGCGACCTTCATGACCGGCGTCAACATGCTGATGCCGGACCGGTTCCTGCAGCCCGGCCCGCTCGCCGAGATGATCGAGACGCTGAAGCCGTCGCACGCCGCCGCCGTGCCCACCATCTGGCAGGGCCTGCTCGCGGAGCTGACCGCCCGCCCGCGCGAGGTCGCCTCGCTCACCCAGGTCACCATCGGCGGCTCGGCCTGCCCGCCGGCCCTCATGGAGGCCTTCGACAAGCTGGGTATGCACGTCTGCCACGCCTGGGGCATGACGGAGACCTCTCCGCTCGGCACGATCGCCCGGCCGCCCGCCCATGTCGAGGCGGGTTCGGAGGAGGAGCTGGCCTACCGCCTCACCCAGGGCCGCTTCCCCGCCTCCGTCGAGGCCCGTCTCACCGGCCCCGGTGGCGAACGCCTCCCCTGGGACGGCGAGTCCGCCGGTGAGCTGGAGGTCCGCGGCCCCTGGATCGCGGGCGCGTACTTCGGCGGCCAAGGCGCCGAACCCGTCCGCCCCGACGACAAGTTCAGCGAGGACGGCTGGCTGAAGACGGGCGACGTCGGCACGATCAGCCCCGACGGCTACCTCACCCTCACCGACCGCGCCAAGGACGTCATCAAGTCCGGCGGCGAGTGGATCTCCTCGGTCGAGCTGGAGAACGCCCTCATGGCCCACCCGGATGTCGCCGAGGCCGCCGTAGTCGCCGTGCCGGACGAGAAGTGGGGCGAACGCCCGCTCGCCACCGTCGTGTTGAAGGAGGGCTCCACCGCCGACTTCACCACCCTCCGCACCTTCCTCGCCGAAGACGGCCACATCGCGAAGTGGCAGCTCCCCGAGCGCTGGACGATCATCGAGTCGGTGCCGAAGACGAGCGTGGGCAAGTTCGACAAGAAGGTGCTGCGACGGCAGTACGCGGAGGGCTCGTTGGACGTGACACAGATCTAGGACGCGTCGCGGTACGCGAGGGTGGGGCGATGTTTCACGTGAAACATCGCCCCTTATCCATGTGCTGTATCCATGTGTTGGGGAATCAGTTCGTGCCGACTCGTGCCAGCAGGTCCACGATCCGGGTCTGTACCTCGGGGCTCGTCGAGCGCTCCGCGAGGAACAGGACCGTCTCCCCCGAGGCCAGACGCGGCAGTTCGGACTGGTCGACGGCGGCGGTGTAGACGACGAGCGGGGTGCGGTTCAACTGGCCGTTCGTGCGCAGCCAGTCGATGATTCCGGCCTGGCGGCGGTGCACCTGGAGCAGATCCATCACCACGAGGTTGGGCCGCATCTGCGCGGCCAGCGTCACGGCGTCCGCGTCCGACGCGGCCCGCGCGACCTGCATGCCACGCCGTTCCAGCGTCGCGGTCAGGGCGAGCGCGATCTCCGCGTGCTCCTCGATGAGCAGGACGCGCGGCGGGTGCTGCTCGGAGTCGCGCGGTGCGAGCGCCTTCAGCAGGATCGCCGGATCGGCACCGTAGGCCGCCTCACGCGTCGCCTGGCCGAGCCCCGCCGTCACGAGGACGGGGACCTCGGCGGCCACGGCGGCCTGGCGCAGCGACTGGAGCGCCGTGCGGGTGATGGGCCCGGTCAGCGGGTCGACGAACAGGGCGGCCGGGTAGGCGGCGATCTGGGCGTCCACGTCCTCGCGGGAGTTCACGATGACGGGCCGGTAGCCGCGCTCGCTCAGCGCCTGGTGGGTCGTCACGTCCGGCGCGGGCCACACCAGCAGCCGGCGCGGGTTGTCCAGCGGCTCGGGCGGCAACTCGTCGTCCATCGGCTGCGGATGCGGCCGGTCGGGGACCTCCACCGCGCCACCGGGACCGTCGAGCGGCTCGGGACCTTCGTCCGCGTTCTCGTCGGGTGCCCCTATGGCGTACGACCGCCCGGCGCCCTCCGTACGGCCGGTCAGCCGGGACTGCCCCGCGAGGGACGGCTGCGGCGGGAGCGGGACCTGTCCGGCGAGCGAGGGCTGCGCCGGCAGCGGGGCCTGGCCCGTCGGCGAGGGCTGCGGCGCCTGGGCGCCCGCCTGCTGGGGCTTGCCCGAGGCCTGGGCGGGGGGCGGGGTCTGTCCGGTGGCGAGCCGGAGGCCGCTGCCGTTGGTCAGGGTGGACTGGGGGTGGGGGCGTGCGGCCGTCTCGGGGCGGTCGCCGGTCGCCTGGGGCGGCGTCCCGAGCTTGCGGCGCCTGCCGGAGCCACCCGGCTGGTTCGGGGCGGGTGTGGCTCCGGTCTGGGGCTGGGCCTGGGCGCCCGCCTGTGCCTGCACCTGCGCTTGGGCCTGCGCCTGGGGACTGCCCTGGCGGGAGAAGGGGACGCCCTGACCGAGCGTCCGGACGCTGATGGCCCGCCCGTGGGTGGAGTTGGGGTCCACGGGGGCGGGGGAGGCGGGCGCGGCGGCCCGCGCTTTCGGCGTGGCCTGTGCCTGCGCCAGGGTCTGTGCTTGAACCTGCGCCGGGGCCGCGGCTTCGGCGGGCAACGGCTGTGCGGCGCGCGGCTGCTGCTGCACGGCGACCTCCGGCGGCAGGGGGGTGCCCGAGGAGGGGGTGGACTGCGGCGGCAGCGGCGCCTGCGGAGCGGTTACGGGGATGCCCGCGCCGGAGGTCGCCTGGCGGGGGTCGGGCCAGGACTGGGGCTGCGGCTGGGACGCCCCGGGGGTCTCGGCCTGAGCGGAAGCCTGAGCGGAAGCCGGCTGGGCGGGGGCGGGCTGCTGGGCGCCTTGGACGCCCTGCCCGGCCTGGACGCCCTGTGAGGCCTGCACGCCTTGTACAGCCTGGACTCCCGGCACTCCCGGCACTCCCGGCAGTCCCGGTGTTCCCGGCACGACGACGGAATGGCCGAGGGGGCCGCCCTGTGGAGGCACCTGCTGGCCACCGGGGACGCCCTGCGGCGGGACGGCGCCCTGAGCGATGACGGGCTGTCCGGGCTGGACCGACTGCCCGGGCTGTCCGGGCTGTCCGACGGCGGGCTGTCCGGGAGCCGCCTGCCCGGGGAGGGCCTGAACGGCGGCTGCCCGGGCGCCCTCCTGGGGAGGGGAGGCCTGCGCGGCGGCGACCCCGGCCGGGACGGGCTGTCCGGGAGCGGTGCCGACGGCCTGGGCGGCCACCTGCTGCGGGCCGCCCGGGGCACCCTGGGCGGACACGGGCTGCGCGGTCGCCACCGCCGAGCCCTGCGGAGGCACCGGCTGCCCCGGCCCGCCCTGCGGGGGGATCCCCTGAGCGGGCGCGGCCTGGGCCGGCATCCCCTGCGCGGGTGCCATCGTGACGACGCCGTCACCCGGCTGCTGAGCGGACTGTCGTACCGCCCGGCGGCGGCCGGTCGGGGTGGGCACCGGGTGCGGCTGCGGCGGGGTGTGGTCGTCGCCCGGGTGGTGCGCGGCGGAGTCATGGCGACCGTCGTCGACACCGGCGGCCGGGGCGCCCTCACCGTCGTATCCCTCCCCGCCCTGCACGGGACCGGGTCCGGCGGCCGGCGGCATCGGCATGGGCGCGCCCGGCGCACCCGGTCCCGCGGGCAGCGGAACCGGGCCCAGCGCGGCGGCCTGTGCGTACTCGGGGCCCCGGTCGGCCTCGGCCGGCGGCAGCGCGAAGACGGCTCGCGCGCCGGGCTCGGGCGCTGCGGGGCGCTCCTCCGGGCCGGTGAGCGCGCGACGACGGCGCCCGGTGGGCTGCTGTGCGCCGGACGCCTCGCCGGAGCCGGAGCCGGCATCGGCGGCGGTGGCCTCGGCGACCGGCCCCGGCCCCGCGGGCAGTGCCGGCGGCAAGGCGTTCTGTGCGGCGGGCTCCCGGCGCGCGCGCCGCCCGCTGGGCGCGGGCACACCCTGCGGCGGCACCGTCCCGCCCAGTCCGTTGGCGGTCGCGGCGGCACCCGCGGCGTGTTCGGCGGCCATCACGACCGCCCCCTCGGCGGCCACGGACTCCCCGGCGCCCTCGGCCGAGGCGACCAGCCCACGGCGCCGCCCGGTCCCCATGGCACCCTCGGCCTCGCCGCCCTGCCCGGGCACGGGCCCCTCACCGGCGCCGGCCGGCTGCATCCCGTGGGCCGCGTCGGCCGCGACCGCGGCCTCCTCCGCCCTGCGTCGGCGCCGCCCGGTCGGGGCGGCGGCCTCGATCTCCTGGGCCTCGGGCGCGTCCTCGCTCTCCAGGAACGCGTCCACCGACGACCGCCGCGCCCGGCGCCGCCCGCCACCGGCGGGGGCCTGCTCGGGAAGGGCGACCTCGGCACCGGTGGCCACGGTCCCGGCGCCGGCCTCGGCGACCACCGCGGGGGGCAGCGCCTGCGCGGGCACGGCCCCGGCGCCACCGCCCAGCGGCACCTCCAGCACATACGCGCTGCCGCTCATTCCCGGCACCTCGACCGTCTGGAGCACACCACCGTGCGCCCGGACGATCCCCTGGACGATCGGTTGGTGCACCGGGTCTCCCCCGGCGTACGGTCCGCGGACCTCGATCCGGACGACCTCACCGCGCTGCGCGGCGGCCACGACGACGGTGTTGTCCATGTAGCCGCCGGCGGACAGGGGCGCGTTGCCCGTCGCGTCGACTCCGGCGACATCCGCGATGAGGTGCGCGAGCGCGGTCGCCAGCCGCACCTGGTCCACCTCGGCCTCGATGGGCGGCGCGTGCACGGCGAACTGCACCCGCCCCGGTCCGACCAGCTCCACGGCCCCGTCGACACCGGCCGCCACGACCGCGTCGAGCATGACGGCCGTCCGTACGAGACCGTCCTCGCCCGCGTCGATCCGCTGATAGCCGAGGACGTTGTCGATGAGGGTGGTGATCCGTGAGTACCCGGCGGTCAGGTGGTGCAGCACCTGGTTGGCCTCGGGCCACAGCTGCCCGGCGTCGTCGGCGGCGAGCGTGCCCAGTTCACCGCGGAGTTGGTCGAGCGGGCCGCGCAGCGAGGTGCCCAGCACCGCGAGCAGCTGATCGTGCCGCGCGGCCAGCGCCTCGTACCGGTCCTTCTCCCGCTCACCGAGGGCCGCGTACCGCTCGTCCCCGGCGGCGAGTTCTTCGGCGTGCTGCTCGCTCAGCTCGGCCAGCTCGGCGGCGTGCTCCTCGCGTACGCCCGCGAGTTCCTCCGCGTGCTCCTTGGCGAGCCGCTCCAGCTCCTCCGCGTGCGTCTCGGCCTCGGCGTCCTTCTCCTCGGAGAGCTTGTCGTACGGCCGCCGGTCGGTGAACGTCATCACGGCGCCGACGAGCTGATCCCCGTCACGCACCGGCGCGGTCGTCAGATCGACCGACACCTTCTCGCCGTTCTTCGCCCACAGCACCTGCCCGCGCACCCGGTGCTTGCGCCCGGACTTCAGGGTGTCCGCGAGCGGCGACTCGCCGTACGGGAAGGGGGCGCCGTCCTCGCGGGAGTGCAGCACGAGCGTGTGCAGCTCGCGTCCGCCGAGGTCACTGGCCCGGTAGCCCAGTATCTGCGCGGCGGCCGGATTGACGAGGACGATCCGTCCGTCCGTGTCCGTCCCGACCACGCCCTCGGACGCGGCCCGCAGGATCATCTCGGTCTGCCGTTGCGAACGCGCGAGTTCGGCCTCGGTGTCGACGGTGCCCGAAAGATCCCGTACGACCAGCATGAGCAGCTCATCGTTGGCGTAGCCGTAACCGTCGTACGCCTGCTGGCCGTTCTCCAGATTCGCGCTTGTGACCTCGACCGGGAACTCGCTGCCGTCGGTCCGGCGGGCGGTCATCCGGGTCGGCTTGGTCCGCCCGGTCGGGTCCATGGTGTCGGGCCGCCGCATGGAGCCCGGGATGAGCCGCGAGTCGAACTCGGGCAGCAGATCCAGCAGGCCGCGTCCGACCAGCGCGGTCCCGGGGGCCTCGAAGGCCTCCAGCGCGATCGTGTTGGCGTTGACGACGGTCCCGTTGGCGTTGACCAGCACCAACGCGTCGGGCAGCGCGTCCAGTATGGCTGCGAGGCGAGCAGCGCCTCGGGATGGCCTGCTGCTCACGAGACGCTTCCTCCCTGTTACCGCACCTTGCCGACCGCTGGGCCTTCGGCCATCTTGCCAACCGGCCCGCAACGTGTCACGCGAGGGAGTCTACGGGCAGAGGTTGCGCTCGCGACGCCGGATGAGAGGGAGGTCGCACACCGAACGTACGGAGATGCCGTGACCGCACGAACGCGGATGCCGTGACCGTGCGTTTTGCCGGAGGGCCCGGTCGGCGGCACAAATGTACGGGCTGTGCACGGCTGTGGAGAGGCCGGTCCGCCCCGCCGCCCGGGTGGCCGGATTCCCTCCCCTCTCCTTCCTCTGCCTCTCCCTCTGCCTCCCCTTCCTTCTCAGGCGCCGGTGTCCGGCAGTACGGGGACCATCGCGTCCCAGCGGGCGATCTCGCAGCCGTCGCCGCGGTCGAAGCGGGCGTCGACCCGGCGGCCGGCCCAGGTCCCGGTGACATGCGCGGTGGCCGGACCGCCGTACTGCATCGTGCACACGCTGCCGGACTCGACCGGGGCGAACGGGTCGGTCCCCCAGACGGTGCGCCGGTCGAGCCGCCCGCAGGCGTCCCGCACGGCCGGGTGGGTGCCGCCCCCGGGGTGGCAGCGCAGTTCGAAGGTCCCGTCCGCGCCACCGCCCACTCCCCGCACCGTGACGGACAGCCGGTCGCCGGGGCCGGCAGCGGGCATGGGCAGCGTGACCGGTGACATCGCATCGGCGGCGTACGCCTCCGGCGCCTCCGGCGCGAGCGTGCCGGCCGCGGCCGCGGCGAGTGAGGCGGCGGCACCGAGGAACAGCCGACCGAGGGCGGCGGAGCGGCGACCGGGCGGAGCCGAGGGGGAAGGCGACGGCGAGGGAGGCGTGGAGGAAACCGTGGAGGAAGAGGATGACGAAGACGGGGCCGAGGAGACGGAAGGGCTGGGCGACGTGACCTGACTCATGACCTGACTCATGACCTGAGTAACGCCACGCCCGCCCCACGGTTGCGGCACCGGCCCGCCCGGGCCCGCCCCGTCCGCGACCACTCCCGAACTGCGGCCGAACCGCTCCCGACGTGCCATACGGCTTTGCCCTGCGGCCTCTCCGCCTAGTACCGTGGGAGGCGATTGGTGACAGCCCACTCGGCTGTGTCATCATCTGCACGCACCACTCGCGCTCGCGCGGGGGGTTGTGCTGGAGGCGTCGCCTAGTCCGGTCTATGGCGCCGCACTGCTAATGCGGTTTGGGACTTCAATCCCATCGAGGGTTCAAATCCCTCCGCCTCCGCGCGTGATCACCGAAGCCCCGGTCCACCCGACCGGGGCTTCGCCGTTCCCACCCTTGCCCCGAAGCCGCCCCAGAAGGCGTTTTCGCAGCTCACAAGGGGTACGGCAAACGGATTTCACATGGCGACGGCAGTCATGTAATGTTCTTCCTGTCGCCGCGAGCGGGCCGAAAGGGCCAGGACCGGCAGAAAACAAAACAAGCACTCGTAGCTTAACGGATAGAGCATCTGACTACGGATCAGAAGGTTGCAGGTTCGAATCCTGCCGAGTGCACAGCAGACCAGAGGCCCTGTGGAGTGATCCACAGGGCCTCTGGCTTTTGCGTTGACGGCAGTGTTTGACGGCAACCGTGGATCACGCAGGGACAGGACAGCCGCTCAGGGTCGCCGCTTTCGTCTCATCTGTTGCCATCAGCTCTCTCGTTCCGATAGAACCCGATACGCGCGGATCGTCATGCCCTGGCCGCTGCTGAATGCGACGTGCGCACGCCGTCCTTCTGGCGGATGTCGCGGATGGACGGCGGTCCCGCACCCCCGTCGGATTCCCGGGGGTCGATCATGGGCACCAGGGGGGTATCACCGCATTGGCAATGACCAGAGGCGAAAAGGGATGGTTCGGTGGCGTAAGCGTTTTGGCCGTGGTGCTGCTTCTGCTGCTACTCAGCTCTTGTGGCGCTGACTGTGAGGACGTGGCGGCGGCGCCGGGTGCGACGGTCACTGTCACGGCCACACCGGGCCGACCCGGGAGCCAGGTCGGGAAGAGCGTCGACAGTGCCTCGGAGAGAGCACGACAGAGCGGGTTGAGCGTTGCCGTCCATGACGCCAGCAATCAGGACGAGACTCCAGGCGGGGACTGGACGGTGTGCTTCGAGAAGGCGACCTTGAGCAAGGTCGACTTCGCTGCCGTCCCGGACGGGGCACCGTGCCCGAAGAAGGACGGCCGACGCATTCCCTGGCCGAAGATGCCGAACGTGAAGGGCGCCACGTACGCCAAAGCAGTGGAGAAGCTGCGGGATGCCGTCGGTGACGTGGACATCAAGGCTGCCTACGAGGACGAGGCGGCCTACGACACGAACAACGATGATGGTGACTACGCGAACTGGAAGGTGTGCTTCCAGAGCGTCAAGGCCGGGACCGCTCTGCCGTACGAACCAGATGTCACCCTGCACGCCGTGGAGAAGGGCGAGGCGTGTCCGTCATCGAAGGGGCTCTACAAGGACCCCACGAACGATCCGGACTACGTCGAGCCCGATTACGCCGACCCCGACGACGGATCATCTGCGGACGACGGAAGCAGCGGCGGCAGCGGTAGCGGTGGTAGCAGTGAGAAGGACTACTACCCTGGCGACAAGGGTGGATGCCCACCCGGCGGTTGCTACAACCCGTGTCCGCCCGGAGGCTGCCGGTAAGGCGCAGAGGCCCGCGCCGATGTCGCTTGGCGCGGGCCCCAATGGCGGAGTGGGCGTTCTTGCTATTTCAGCGCATCCCCGACGCGGTCGAATGCCAAGCGCTGGGAGTCGAGGCGCACGAAGGTGTAGATGTCCATGGTCACTCGGATCGAGCTGTGGCCGAGGACTTCCATGATCATGCGGGCGTCGGCTCCTTGCTCGTGGAGGAGGGACGCGCAGGTGTGGCGCAGGTCGTGGAAGCGGACCTTACGGACGCCGGCCCGGATGGACAGCGCTTCGAAGGAGCGGTTCAGATTGCGCGGCTCGATGGGTGTTCCGTTCCTGGTGGTGAACACGAGGCCCTGGCCCGTTCCCTTCCAGTTGTTGCCCGCCGCCTTTCGGTCGGCGATCTGTTGCGCGCGTTGAGCCCGGAGCGCCGTCACGCACTCGGCGGGCAGTGCCACGCGGCGAGCCGAGCGCTGGGTCTTCGGCGCGACGATCAGCAGCTCGCCGCCGACCCGCTGTAGAGCCTGCCGGACAGTGAGGACACCTTTGAGGAGATCCACGTCCGACCACCGCAGCCCGAGCAGCTCGCCGCGCCGCAGACCGATGCGGACCGCCAGCTCGTGCGCGGCCCACAGTCGGTTGTCGCGAGCAGCTGCGAGTAGCTGACCTCCTTCCTTGGCTGTGAGCGGTTCGATCTCGCGCTTCGTGCCCATGCTTAGTTCCACGTTCCGGGCCACGTTGCGTGGTAGCTCGTCTTCGCGCACGGCGTGCTGGAGGGAGGCACGAAGGATCACCAGCAGGAAGCGCACGGTCCGGTCTGAGGGGAGCTTCTTACAGCACTTGCCGAGGGCGCAGCACCGCCGCTTGTCTTCCGGACGCTTCTTGTCCTTGCCCTGGGCGCAGCACTGGCAGGTGGCCGCCGTCTTCATCAAGAAGGCGCGTATGTCCCGAGCGGTGAGCCGGACCAGCTTCTTCCGACCGAATTCCGGGGTGACGTAGTTGCGGACGAGGGACTCGTAGTTGACGTAGGTCGTCCTGCGGACCTTGCTTTGTGCGACGTTCGTCAGCCAGTACGTCAGGTACTCGGCGATGGTCATCTTGTTGGTAGCGAACGGGAGGCCGCTGAGGGAGTTGGCCTTGAGCTTGGTGAGCTTCTCGTGGGCGTCGTCCCAGGTCTTGCCGTAGACACTGCGCCGCCTGTACGTGCCGTCTGTCGTGAGGACGTACGCGCTGCCCTCCCAACGGCCGTCCTTGCGGAGGTAGATGGTGCCTTCGTTGTTGGCGTTCTTCTTCGGCTGGGCCATCAGGCAGCTTCCTGTTCGGTGCGAAGGGATATGTAGGCGTCCACGGCGGTAGCGCTGATGCGTCGGCAGCGGCCGATCTTGAAGGAGGCGAGTTCGCGGGAGCGGATCAGGTCGTGGACCTTCCAGCGGCTGATGCCGAGACGCTCGGCGACCTGGTCCACGGTGAGCACGGCGGTCGTCATGCAGGCAGAGCCCTTTCGTGCTTGAGCTGTTGGCTCCAGGCGAGGTCATGGCGGACCTGGGCGGCGAGGAGTTCTTCGCCGGGGCGGTAGCCGCTGCTGAGGTAGGTCCACGACGAGGCGGTGACAAGGGTGGTGTTCTCGTCGTCGGTGGGGAGGCCGGCGCGGATGCGTGCGGCTTCGGCTTGAGCGGTGCGCCAGGCACGGCGTACGTCGCGCAGTGCGCCGAGGGTGGTCGAGTAGGCGCGTGACTTGCTGGAGAAGTGACCGCGGAAGCCGAGCATGTGAGCCCACTTCCAGAGCTTGAGATCGGAGAACTCGGGGAGGTGGCCGAGCGCCCATGCGGTGCGGATCATCTGCCGGGCGTGCTGCCGTACGGGGAGATCGGTGAGAGGTTCGGCTTGGCCGGTGCCGTCGCAGTCGTCGCACAGGTCGCGAAAGCCGTCGGGGCCGCGTACGTAGCCGCGTCCGGCGCAGGGGCGGCATACGAGGGTGCGGTCCACGGTGCCCGCGCCCTCGGCGTTCTTGGTGGCGTACTTGGCGACGTATCCGGCGACCTTGGCGTCTGTGAGTTCGCCGTCTCCCAGGGCGGAGATCTGGTCCACCTTGAAGCGGTCGCCCCACCGGATGACGCGTTCGCCGACCGCGTCCGACTCGACCGTGAGCCGGGCACGCTCGACCGCCAGGCCGACGGCGACGTGGAGGGCATCGAAGGTGGCCCAGGCCGGGGGCGAGGTGGTGTGGCCGTCGGGACCGTCGAAGCGGACGACCGCGTGGAAGTGGACCAGGCCGCGTTGCTGGTACTCGGCGACCTTGGCGAAGGAGACGCGGAGAGCTGCGTTGAGTGCTTTCTGCGTCATGCCGAGGTGCTCGGCGAGGGCACGGCGTAGGTAGGTCGTGAAGCGTGCCCACAGGGCCCCGGCGTGCGCGTTCCACAACACGGCGCCGGTGTAGTCGTAGCTTGCCGGGCGGAGAGGGGTGCCCAGTTCGGGAGCGTCCTGGAGGTGGCTCTCGCCGCATGCGCAGGGGCGGGGCTTGCCCGTGTCGGTCGTGGGGCGGTTGTGGACGGGGCCGAAGGACGGGGCGGTGAGGGTGACGAAGGCGCGGGGGTGGTCGCGGACGGCTTCGGCGATGTTCTTGCCGCCGGAGAGTCCGGCCTTGATCAGGTGGTAGGTGTCGGCGGCGTAGAGGCGGGAGCAGGCTGGGCAGCGGGAGGCGCGGCGGTTGCCGCAGGTGGTGAGGAGGCGGCCGGAGGGTTCGTCCTCGGAGCGGTAGGAGCGGACGACTTGCTTGGTGGTCTGGTCGGTGGTGATTGTCCAGCCGTGGAGGTTGACGGGGCTGGTGCAGCCGCGCAGGTCGCGGACCTGTTCGGTGACGCGGTCGAAGTCGTCGGTGTTGGCCAGTTCGACCAGGTCCCGCAGGCCGGGGCTGATGACGTGGCGCAGGTCGAGGGGGCGGCGCATGGGTGGCGGGGTGTCCTTTCTGGCGCGAGGGTGAGGACCTGCGGGCAGCAGCGATTCAGTGCGCTCGGGCTGCTGCCCGCAGGCATGGCGAGTCGGGCCCAGGGGCGGTGGTTGGTGCCGGGAAGGCCGGCGGAAGGGGCGGCCCTACAGAGCGGCGTGCAGCGCGGTGGCCATGGGCAGGCCGATCCCGAGTCGCGTCTTGAGCTGGGCCGCTGTGATCGGCTCGCCGTGCTCGGTGCGGTGGGATGTCGCGATGGAGCGTGCTTCGGTCAGCAGCGGCTCAGGGACCTTGACCACGGGTGAAGCGGGAGCGGGAGCCGGGGCGATCTGAGGAGCGATCGAGGCCGGGGGCGGGGCCGGAAGGGTGATCGGCTCCGCAGGGCTGGGGGCGTCGGAACCAGTCGTGGGGCCTCACATCCCTACGCGACGAGATCCGCGCCCTTAGCGCTGATCATCAGGAACTACGCCGTGAGGTAGAGGAGTTGAAGGCAGCCCAGCAGTCGGAGTCGTAGTCCTGAGCTGGGCCACTTCCTCTCGCAACTCCCTGGTCTCCCTGCTGAGGCGGACAACCATGGCCCGCATCTCCTCGATCAGCGCGACTACCTGATCCGTGTCCCCGACGTGAATGCTGGTCGACCCCATTTCGTTGTCCGGTATGTGCTCGGTCATCGCTCCCCGCCTGCTGCCGCGCCGTCGTTCCGTGCCGCACTGTCCGAGCCGCCGGACCCTGCCCACGGCATCCGTGCCTCTCCTCGGTTGTTGACCATTGCCCTGCGTGCTGTTCAGAGTTTCTTTACTGGATTGGATCAAGGCGGCCCGCCTACGGCGGTCCGCGCGCGCTGGCGGCCACGGGCCGCCGCCGCTCCCTGTCTCCGCCACCGCTGCGGCGGCCCCCGGCCGCTCAGCACGCAACACCACCGATGCGGACTGCCAGAGCAGCGGGAAGCAACTCGACCGTCCCGAGCGCGAGGACCACACCGAAGCGCCCCGGTGACGAGCGCACCGTGCCACCGCCCGCCGAATCGCACCAGAGGCACGAAGCGGAGTGGAGTGCTGTCCGTACGTTCACAACGCCCAGGCAGCCGGGAGCACGGTCCGCGACGTATTCGGGCAGCGTGGCTGAGGCCCGTACGGGGTTGCTGGAGGCACACGTGACGGGTGCTCGTTCGGCGCACCCGCCGTTGTGGCTGACTTTCGGTGGCTGAGGCCAGAACTGCGTTCCTCGACGGGACTTCACCAGTGACCCTCTCCAACTCGACAACAGGAAGCCGAGGTTGTGGCCGCACCCGCATTCGGGCACGCCGACCACCCCGGTACCATCGGCACCGGGTTCCTGATCAGGGCTTCCACGACCGGACCACCCGGAATGCTGTCCAGGCTGAGGGGTGGTCCGGTCTGTTGTTGTCGGCCCGCCGCCGTATCGAGCAACGGACGGTGAGCAGGGCTTTGGGATCAGTTCAGGGCTTTACCCACCTCGTAGATCGTCGGCCGGTCCTCGGGAGCGTGGCTGAGCATGGCCTCGATCAGTTCACCCAGCTCACCGGGCGCCTTCACGGCGCGACGTCGACCGTTGGCCACGGCTTCTCTCTGTACGGGGCGAGGAGCGTCGTCCGGGTACTCGACCGCTCGCCAGCCGGTGGCGGAGATGAGCAGGGACGCGCCGAGGGCGTAGATGTCGGCTTCCGGCGTGGGGTCGGCCTCCCCGGTGGCGAGGACACTGTGGGCGATCTCCGGTGCTTCGTAGTGGACGAGGCAGCCGCGGAACGGGAAGTCGTACCCCTGGGGAACGATTCCGCCACGGGCGAGGGCGAGGTCGATCAAGTGCGTCCGGTCGGGCCCGATGATGAAGTGGGATGGTTGCACGTCTCCGTGTGCCCAGCCCTTCGCGTGCAGTTCAGCCAGTGCTTCGACGCATCCCAGGGCGACGCTGGGGTGCGGCGCGATGGACGAGTCCGGCTTACGGCAGAGCTCCCACAGCCGGTACAGGTCCGGCCCTTCGCGCCACGGCTGGAAGTTCCACGTCCCGCGCTCCCACTCGCCGTAAGCGATCGCGTCGAGGTCGAGGCCGAGCCGGTGCAGTACGGCGCCCTCGCGCGCCGGCGCGAGCGCGGTCCAGGGCTGGGCGTCCCAGTCGGCGGTGGCTTCGATCGGGTGGCCGAGCTTCACGGCGTAGTGACCCCGTGGGCTCTGCACCTCCCAGACCGTGGAGCCCCGGCGGTTGATGACGAGGCGCTGAGCCGTGGGCATGAGCGCGTCGAGCACCACGATCGGCAGTTCAGCGGTTGAGCCGGGCAACGTCTCTTCTCCTTCCAGGCGCACGCGACCGACCCCGAGTCGAGGCCGGTCGCGTCGCTGTTGGGTGGGGTCAGTCCTGACCGTAGGGTCGGCCGCAGTCCGAGTCGCACTGCGCGAGGTTCGTGCCGTCCACGGTCCACAGGTCGTCGAAGACCATGAACCCGGCCGCCTTCATGGCGTGAGCCGAGGCGGCGACCTTCTCAGGGTCTCGTGCCCCACCGCCCGGCTTCGGGTTGTGGTGGAGGAAGCGGCCCGCGTACTGCTCGCACAGCCCGGCGTACTCCTTCGTGTGCAGGATGAGCGCGTGAAGGCCGAGGTCCACGTCATCCGAAGGGACCATGGGAACCGTGGCGGTCGCCGCCGTGGCCACGAACGCCACCGCCTGGTCCGCGATCCGCTCGGCACGCTCGGGCGACTGCCCGTTGTGAGTGATCACGAAGTGAGTGAGGCTCTGGAACAACTCCTCACCTGCCACCGCGCGACCGGTCTTCTGATCGTTCGCTGTTGCCGTCATGTGCAGTCTCCTGGTGTGAGAGGTGCAGGGCACTTACCTGCCGTCGCGATCACCGAGCACGGCTCGAAGACCATCGCGAGCGGGCTTGGAGGCCGGCCCCGAACGGGGACGGGGGAGCCGTAACGGCACCCGTTCGGGGCGGCCGGTCTACTGGCCAATGCCGAGGGCCACACCGATCACCAATCCGCACGAACCGCTGACGCAGATGATGAACAGGACCCCGGCGTAACGGCCGACGGCGCGCATCACAACCCAGCCCGACTGTTGCCGTTCTTCATGGCCAAACGTGCGCTCAGTTCTTCCCGAGCACTGAGGGCCACGACGTTGCCCGGCATGGCATCCCACTCCCGGCCGCCACAGACCGGCCGTATCTGCACACGACCGCCGATCTGACCCATGACGACGCCGACGCGTCCGTTGGCACTGTCCTTCGCCAGTTCGCCGATGCCTGGCCTGGTCTGCTGATTGCTCGCCATGCCCACGAGCTTCCCGCCGCCCATCAGGACGTTGGAACCACCGACAAACCCCACTTTGGGACGTCCCGCGTGGGGTAGAACGTCCCTAGTGCCGTCCCCGGATGCTGGGAGAGATTGAGATGCCAAACGAGAGATTGCGTGCTGCCATGGCGGCCGGCGGCTGGACGTACAACGCCCTCGCGGACAAGGTCGAAGTCGATCCCAAGTCCGTCGAACGATGGGTCAACCTGGGGCGTACGCCGCGCCGAGCTACGGCCATGTTGGCAGCAGAAACGCTAGGAGAAGACGTGCACGCTCTATGGCCATCACTCAGGCAGGCACGCCCGGCCCGCGCCATCAGCCCGGAACTTGTGGCCCTCTACGACCAGCGGGCGGACATCCCCGTGTCCACTTTCGTGGACATGCTGAGCCAGGCTCGCGAGCACATCGATGTGTTGGTCTACGCGGCAGTGTTCTTGCACGAGGCGTACCCGAGACTCAACGAGCTCTTGAAGGAGCGAGCGGCCGAGGGCTGCGCCGTCCGCATCACACTCGGAGACGCGGACAGCTCCAACGTCCAGCAGCGTGGCGAGGAAGAACAGTTCGGCCACGGGATCCAGTCCCGTTGCCGCCTCGCGCTGATGCACTATCGCCCCCTTGTGGGGGTACCGGGCATCGAGGTGCGGACCCACGCCACGACGCTCTACAACTCGATTTACCGGGCTGATGATCAGTCACTGGTCAACGCACACGTCTGGGGCGTGAACGCCTACGCTGCCCCGGTCTGGCACCTGCGCCGAAGTGGGGCAGGCGGCATGTTTGACACCTACGCCGACAGCTTCGACGCGGTGTGGGCGACCGCGACGCCAGTCCGAGAAGGGTGACCATGACACGCACCGAGTACTACGACGATCCGGACGCCCCCAAGCCCAACAGCTTGGTCGTCGCGGCGTCTGCGGTGGTCACCGACGACGAAGGACGCATTCTTCTACAGCGCCGGCGAGACAACGACCTCTGGGCGCTGCCCGGCGGCGGCATGGAGATGACCGACTCGTTGCCAGGAACCGCCGTCCGCGAAGTGAAGGAGGAAACGGGCCTGGACGTGGAGATCACCGGGCTCGTCGGGACCTACACCGACCCGCGCCACGTCATCGCTTACACAGACGGTGAGGTGCGTCGACAGTTCAATGTCTGCTTCACCGCCCGAGTAGTTGGCGGACGACTTGAAATCTCCCACGAATCCACGGAGTTGCGATTCGTTCCGGTGGATGAGCTAGCCAAGCTGCCCATGCACCACACGCAGCAGCTACGGCTACGGCACTTTCTAGAGTGCCGAGAGTGGCCCTACCTCGGCTGATGGTCTGGCAGGTATCTGGAGCCCGTAACGATAGGTAATGGCTGGTCACGCGTGGCCGACAGGCCCCCGCAGGGAGGGTGCGCGTGACATTGGGGTGAGTCCAGTGGCGATGGAGCATCGCCTAGTACGGATTCCTGCTCGCGCCAAACCGGGTCGCTTTTTCTCCTCGGGCAGTGCGGCTATTTTTTAGAAACTGCATCTGATCGCGCATACGGCGACCTTCAAGCTGAATTACCCTTTCGTTTGCGAGATCGAGGTTCTCGTGATTGGCCACGACTACAAACTGGCATCCGCTTTCGGCGTGCTGCCTAAGCCTGGCTAGTTCCAGCTCTCTTCTTTCTGCGCTCAGGGAACTCATCCAATTGTCAATAAGGACGAGTCGATGTCTTGTCGTGTCAGTTGACAAATCGCGTAGATGTCTCTCGTTCTCGTTTGGCATGTAGAGACACTCTTCGGGCGTGAGTTGCTCGCGCCAGAGGAGTTCAAGTTTGCTTGACAGTTCGACGGCTAGAGGCGGAAGATATCTCATTCGTCGCCTCTGTTCCTGGCCGATGCAGCCGATGCGCAGACCAAGTGCGGCGAGCAGGATTGACTTACCGCTACCGTTGACGCCCGACACGATGGTTATGGGAGAGTCGAGTCCAATTCCTCGATGTAGCGCTGAAATCGCATGAAGCGGCATCTCCGTCCTGAAGTCGCGTGGGAGACGAACGGCGATAAGGTGAGCGTCACAGTCAGTAACCCCTGAGCTTTTAGAGTCCACGCTCGAAGTAGATTTTGCGGAGGATGATCGAGGTGCAGCAGGAGAATTCTCGCTTCGAGAGAGGGCCCGCTCGGCGGCCCATCGGACCGTAGGGGCCGGGTCGTGCAAGAGGGGATGTAGGGCATTTTCGGCGATAGTGTCATCTGCCCAGCCTGAAATCAGAGCTTCGGCGGCAGTCTCTCGTACCGAGGAAATATCGGATCGCAGAAGATTGAGCAAAGCGTCACGGACGGCAATGTCGCCTAACCACCCGGTCATCAATACCTCAACCGCTGTCTCCCGAACGGTTTGAACCCTGTCTTGCGCCAGAGGTAAGAGGACGTCTCGGGTAGTTGTATCACCGGCCCACCCATTTGCCAGACCCTCAGCGGCAAGTTCTCGGACCTGTGCAGAGCTGTGGAGAGTCAGGGCCGCCAAGGCGTCGCGAACCACGACGTCGCCAGCCCAGCCTTCGGAGAGTCCCCATATGGCGACAATCTGGGCGCGCTGCTTATCGGCTTGGAGTGCATTGACGAGTGATTCCCTTGCTGTGACGTCACCAGGCCATTCGAGTGCCAGGCTGTGTATTGCAGCTAGCTGGATTTCACTCTGCTCGTCTTGGGCTAGGCGCACCAGAGCGTCTCTGGTTTCCAGACTGCGCGGCCATCTCTGGACTAGTGCTCGTAGTGCTGTTTTGCGGTTTTCACTATCCGTAAGCCGAGTGGCCGCTAGGAGGACGGCATGTTCGTTGTCGAGAGGTTTCGCTTCCTCATCCACCGGGCTTGCGCTCTTGTTCTCAATCGCCTCCGAGAGGAGGGAGCTGAGTTTGGCATCAAACGCATCCCAGTCATCCGACGGCTTGCCGACCACAGGCCGCCTATCCATGTCAGCCATGGCGTAGGCCAGGGCTTGGGCCGCTCTGTAGCTCGTGGTCTCACCGACCAAGAGCCTTCGGACAGTGGCAGTGCTGCAGGTGTCTCCTCGCTGACTCGCCTTGCGAGCCACCTCAGACAAGGACGGCATTCCAGCCCGCACCCGTAGCTCAGCCAGCCACTCCAACCATGTACGCAGAGGACCAGGCGGAATGTGGCCAGGGATACCCACAGGCCTACTTGCTGATCCTGGCAAAGCGACCCTCCCCCGGTCGTGGAGTCGAGGTCTCGGTTCACCACGATTCACCACGGTTCTTTGTGCCTCACAGCGTACCGCCATGAATCATCGCTGCGAGGAGTCGCCGATGCTCAACTCACCTGCACAGAAGGAGAGGTGAGGAGCTTGAAGCTCGATAGGGAGTGGTGGCGGACTGTCCGGTACGCCATGGGCGAGGAGCGCCGGACGGCCCGCCTGATCAGCATCCTGGTAACGGTGGGCGTCATCGTGGCTGGACTGATCCTGATGGGCCACGGATTCTCCGTGACAGTCGGCTGAGGCTGGCGCCCGGTGGGCGCGTGCACCTCGTAGAGCCACGAACAGCACACCACAGCTGGAGCCCCGGTCATCTCGACCGGGGCTCCAGCCGTGCACGGGATCAAGGGATGAGGTACGGCGATCCGGCGGATGACGGCAACCCTGACGGCAACGACGGCACACTGAGAGCATTGATCATGACAATCAGCGATCAAGCCGGGTGTAGCTGAAGCCCCTGGCCAACGCGCTGCCCGATCCTACGGATCAGAAGGTTGCAGGTTCGAATCCTGCCGAGTGCACACAGGTGAGAGGCCCCGGAGAGATCCGGGGCCTCTTGCGTTGTGGGGGCGTACAGCAACGGGCTGGTGGCGCTTTCACAGCGTCACTTAGCTCAGTGCGGTACCCAAGCGTCCATGCCCTCTGTCTCCATCCGAGATTGCTCCCTAGAGTTTGATCAACTGGGCAGGGGCGAAGGGGGCGTGGCATGGAGACGACGCAGCGCGTGATCCACCGGAATGGGCTCTTCTCAAAGTTCCTACTGGTACTCGTTGGGCTCGCGGTGTTGCTCTTCTGCTACACCGTGGTCCGGGAGAACCTCCCGCCGCGATTCACCCGTGACTGGCCGTGGAAGCTCAAGCTCCTGGACATCCAGAGCGCGACGGCGGCCGTCCTCGCCACGGGCGGGGCAACTCTGGCTCGCGCCCAGTACGCGCGCGCTGTCAGACCCGCCATCGGCTACTTCGGTCGTGTCATGGAGGGCATGGCTCAAGACGGCCGTTTGGCTTGGGCGTGCCACTTGTTCAACGGTGGCCAGGACGTGGCTGTTGCGACGCATCTGAGCTACTGGGTCACCTACACGCCCGCCGCGAAAGCCCGGGGCGGTGCCGCTGACTCCTCGGACTGGCTGACTCATCAGGCGGCGGTGGACTCGATGGAAAGCCGAGCGCTACGCAGTAGGCGAGACTTTGCCCTCGACCTCGTAGGACATGGTCGGCCCATCCCAGGGGAACAGCTGATGTTCCTGGGCTGGTTCACGGAGGAGGCCATGAGCGAGGTGGAGAACGTATTCATCAGGGTGCAGGTGGCTGATCGAGTCGGAGACACCCATGAGCGGATCATCAACCTGCTCAAGGGCGCCAATCGTGCACCTTCTCACCCGGACCCTCCTCCCTTCTGAGCGCATATGGCTGGCGCCGCTCCTCGGGGGCGGCTGAGGGCCCCTGGACGAGATCCAGAGGCCTCCAGTGGCATCGCAGTGTGGCTGGCCGCTGTCAGGCCGTACCGCCTGCGGCATTGGCCAGCATGCCGAGCGCCGTCCGCCTCTCCTCCTCTCTCGCCTCGGCATGGATCTCCATTGGCATGGCGATCTGGGCGTGACGGAGGATGCGCTGGGCGGCTTCGGGTGGGCCTTGAGGGCGACGAGCAGCGAACTGCACGTGTGCCAGGTGCTACGGAGCGGGATCACGCGGAGGCCGGCGCGGCGGACCCGCAGGGCGACCATGCGGGTGAGGTTTCCCGGCTTGATGGGTGTCCCGTACTTCGTCGTGAAGACCAGGCCGCGGGGGTCCTGCCAGAGTTCCCCGGCCGCCTTCCGGTTCGCGGGTTGCTGGGCGTGACGCATGCGGAGCGCCTTGAGGCAGGGAGGATCCGACGGCCTGCCCGCGCGAACTGGTGATCCACGTACAACTCACGCTCTGGAAGCCGTTCGACTTCCAGGTGAGACCGCGGACTTCACTCCGGCGGCGCCCGAGGGCCCAGGCACCGAAGAACGGATCTTCGTGGGTGAGTGCGCCGTCCGTGAAACGCCCCGAGCAGATCCTGGGCAACAGCCACCCCAACACCTTTGATCATCCCCAACGATCGGTATGCCCCTCCCTGGCCGATCTCTGCAGAGCCACCGATCAGCAGGTTGCAGGTTCGAATCCTGCCGAGTGCACACAGGTAAAGCAGGTCGAAGCCCCCTCCGGGAACATCCCGGAGGGGGCTTCGTCGTGGGTGATGGGGCTGGACGGGTGCAGTTCGGTGCCTGGCCTCGGTGCCCTCCGGGCGAGGTGGTGTGGGGCCGGATTACATGGGCCCTGCGTCTCGGCGCGGGGCGTGCCGGTGTCCTTCACGGTCCCGGATCCGACGAAGGAAAGAGCGCAATGGCAGAGCGCGACCCTCGCAAACGCACTGGCCGCCGCCCGCTACTCCGCGGGCTCGCCGCTGCCGTGCTCGCGGCCGGCATGCTGGTGACCTCGGCGGGACAGGGACAGGGACAGGGACAGGGACAGGGACACGGGCAAGGTCCGGGAGACGGGGCCGGTGCCGCCGCTTCGGCGCCCGGTGCGCAGTTCACGCCGTTGACCGCGGCGGTGATCACCCAACCGACGCCGTTCGTCGCCACGGACGGCAAGACGCACATCTCGTACGAACTGCTCACCACGAGTTCGCTGTCCACCAGCACGTCGCTGCGGCTCGACCGGGTCGACGTCCAGGACGCCCGTACGCACCGGGTCGTCGGGTCGTTGAGCGGGCAGGCGCTGGCCGATGCCGCCAACCCGGTCGGCGACCCGCTGCCGGGTGCGGACGGGTACACCCCGGCGCCTCCGGGGCCGACGCCGACCGTCATCCCGGGCTCCCAGCAGTGGGTGATCTGGCTCGACCTGGTCCTCGACCGCGGTCAGCCGGTGCCCAAGGTCCTCGAACACCGTCTCTCGGGTGCCGTCCTGTCCTCCCCCACCCCCTCCCCGTTCGAGGAGACGGTGCAGGCCACCCGGGTCGCCCACAGACCGCCGTTGAACCTGGGCCCGCCGGTCCGTCCCGGCACCTGGTACGCCAGCGAGTCCTGCTGCGGCAACACCCACCACCGGCGCGGTCTCGCCCCGATCAACGGACGCTTCTACGTGCCGCAGCGCTTCGCGATCGACTGGTACCGGGTCGGGAGGGAGGGGCAGACCTGGGAGGGTGACCCCGCGCAGCTCACCAGCTACCTGAGCTACCGTCAGCCGGTCGTGGCCTCGGCCGGCGGCAGAGTGGTGGAGGTCCAGGACGGCATCCCGGACAACACGCCTCCCGTCACGCCGCCCGTCCCGCCGATCGAGGACACCGTCGGCAACCACGTCACCGTGGAAGTCGCGCCGGGCCGCTATCTGCTCTACGCCCACCTGGCACCCGGCTCGCTCGAGGTCCGGGAGGGCGACCAGGTCGAACCCGGCCAGGTCCTCGGGCTGATCGGCAACAGCGGTAACTCGACCACGCCGCACCTGCACTTCCAGGTGATGACCACCGCCGAGTTCTTCCCGACCGACAGCCCGCCGTTCACCTTCCGGCACTTCCGCGTCGTCGGACAGGTCGAACCCCGGATCTGGGACGACAACCTGGGCCTGCAGCCGACCGGCGTCCTGCCGATCACACCGTCGCCGTACGACGGGCGTCACCGTGCGCGGTATCCGCTCGACCGCGAGGTGCTGAGGTTCTGACCGGACGCCGCCCGGACCGACGGCCGGGTGCGGTGTGGTGACCGAGGGCCCCGGCGAGATCCGGGGCCCTCGGCAGTGGTGTCGATGCTGGTCACGGGGCGGGAGACGGTCCTGGGGAGAGGGCTGGGAAGGGAACGCGGCGGACCGGGGGAGACGCGGGGGCGCATACTGGTCGCGATGACAAAGCCAGGTGCACCGAAGCGCTATTTGCCCACCAGTCCCTTCAAGGCCCCGGTCGCCCCGCCTCCCAAGCACTTCGCGGTGGGGGACCAGGTCACGCATGACATGTACGGTCTCGGCCGGGTGATCGGTATCGAGGACGGGATCGCGGCGCTCGTCGACTTCGGGTCGGTCCGCCAGCGGATCCTGAGCCCGTACACCAAGATGAGCAAGCTCTAGGACGGGGTGGTACGGGGCGACGCGGGGTGAGCCCAGGCCGTCGCCCCCCGCTCCGCCCCGGCCCGGCCCGTCGTGGCACGTGTCAAGTCGACCCCTGTCCCCCCTGAGTCGGCCGGGCTGGACGTCTTCGCTGGTCGGAGGCGTTGTCAGTGGTGCCCTCTAATGTCGTGGGGGTGGCACGTGTATGGAGATGTACGGGGCTGCGGTGGAGTGCGGACGGGCCGCTGCTCGGCTGGGCGGGCGGGCGCGGGAGCCCGTTGCCGCGGGGCAAGGCGGTGGCCTTCGAGGTCACGGGCGAGGGGCGGCGGACCTGCGTAGGGGCTCGGGGTAATCCCTGCCCGCTGCGTGCGGGTGTGCCCGGGCGGAGTACCGGGGCCCGGTGCGAGGAGTGTGCGCGGCTGGACCGGGCGCATTCCGTGGCCGCCGACACGATCGCCGACGACCCACGGCCGTATCACGTGTACCTGGCGTGGTTCGGGCCCGGCATGGTGAAGGTCGGGATCACGGCGGTCGAGCGGGGCCCGGCGCGGTTGCTGGAGCAGGGCGCGGTCTCGTTCGGGTGGCTCGGGCGGGGGCCCTTGATGGCCGCGCGGCGGGCGGAGGAGGTGCTGCGGGCCGCGCTCGGGGTGCCGGACCGGATTCCGTACGCCGACAAGCGGGGTGTGCGGGCCGAGCTGCCGGCCGTCGGCGAGCGCTTCGGTGAGCTGGCGGAGCTGCACGCGCGGGCCCAGGGGCTCGCGGGGTGGCCCGAGTCGTTGACGCCGCTTCCCTTCCGGGCCGTCGATCACTTCGGGGTGTTCGGGCTCGACGGGCTGCCGGCCGCGGACGGTGTGGTGGGTGAGCTGGTCCCGGGCGGGGCCGTGGGCGGTGAGGTGCTCGCCGTCGCCGGGCCCGATCTGCATCTGGCCACCGGGCGGGGGGTCGTCGTTCTCGATACGCGGCTCATGACGGGGTGGGAGCTGACCGCTCCCGTCGGCGAGGCGGCGTATGACGTGCTCACCGTGCCCGTACGGGAACTGGGGCGGGGGCGGGGGGACGGGAGTGTGCAGGAGGGGCTGTTCTGACCTCCGCATGGACCGCGGACCCCGGACTGCGGACCCCGGACTGCGGACCGGAGCGCGTACGGGAGGCGAAGCATGACGGCGCTTGCATAAAGAGGCGGTCAGGGCGGGGGCGTACGGGGTCGCTCCCTGTGGTGGGGAAGCTGTGGGATCGCGGTGAGGCGGCCCGGGGATTGCCGTGCGGAAGATCAGAAAGGTGCTGGTCGACCGGGGTGGTGTCCGGGAAGTCGGGGATCTGCCCAAGGGTTGCCTGAGAGGCACCTGTGCGTTTCTCAGAAAAATCACAGGTTCCGGAAAGGGTGTTCTCAGGGGGCCCCGACAGGGTGTCCAGCATGACCACGACCTCGCCCCAGGGGCGCACCGAACTGCTGAGGCCGGACGGGAGCCCCGTCCGAGTGCTTGTGGTGGACGACGAGCTGTCGATCACCGAACTGCTGTCCATGGCCCTGCGCTATGAGGGCTGGCAGATCCGGAGTGCGGGGGATGGCACGGGTGCCATCCAGACCGCCCGGGACTTCCGGCCCGACGCCGTCGTCCTCGACATGATGCTGCCCGACATGGACGGCCTGACCGTCCTGGGCCGGCTGCGGCGCGAGCTGCCGGACGTGCCGGTGCTCTTCCTCACCGCCAAGGACGCGGTCGAGGACCGGATCGCCGGGCTCACCGCCGGCGGCGACGACTACGTGACCAAGCCGTTCAGCCTCGAAGAGGTCGTGGCACGGCTGCGCGGGCTGATCCGGCGCTCCGGTGCCGCCGACCGCCGCTCCGACTCCGTGCTCGTCGTCGGTGACCTCATGCTCGACGAGGACAGCCACGAGGTGTCGCGCGGCGGGGCGAACATCCATCTCACCGCCACCGAGTTCGAACTGCTGCGGTTCCTGATGCGCAACCCGCGGCGCGTGCTCAGCAAGGCGCAGATCCTCGACCGTGTGTGGTCGTACGACTTCGGTGGCCAGGCCAACGTGGTCGAGCTGTACATCTCGTATCTGCGGCGGAAGATCGACGCCGGGCGCGAGCCGATGATCCACACCCGGCGTGGGGCCGGCTATCTGATCAAGCCCGCCTCGTCATGAGCGGGCGACGACGGACGCGTGCGCAGCCGCAGCCGAGGCTGCGGCGAGGGCGGGGACGACAGCCGCGCACGCTGCGTACGCGGCTCGTCGTCTCCGCGGTGGCGTTGATCGCGGTGGTGTGCGCCGTCATCGGGACGGTGACCACGATCGCCTTGAGCGAGCATCTCAACGAGCAGTTGAACACCCAGGTCGAAGAGGTCGCCAAGCGCGCCGCCGGTCCGCCGGACGGAAAGATCCCCGGGGGCGGAGGCGGCAACAACATCCCGCCGGACGGCCCCTTCGGGTTCGTCACCAAGGGCGGCACCGAGAAGTACACCGTCGTCGCCCAGGTGGGGACGGACGGCGGGGTCACCGACGCGGTGGTCGCCAAGGAGAAGACGTCCGACAGCGACGGCTTCGAGGGGATGACCACCGACGCTCTCAGTACCGAGCAGGAGGCCGCCCTCGGCTCGGTGTCGAAGACCGGCATCTCCACCGTGGACATCCCCGGCCTCGGCGAATACCGGGTCACCTATGTCGAGGGCAGCAAGGGCAACTTCTACGTCGCCCTCCCGACCGAGTCCGTCACCAGTACCCTCAGCACCCTCATAGCCGTAGAACTCAGCGTCACCGGCGCCGGTCTCATCGCCGCGGGCATCGCCGGGTCCGTCCTCGTCGGTGTCGCCCTGCGCCCCCTGCGCAAGGTGGCGGCCACCGCGACCCGGGTCTCCGAGCTGCCGCTGCACACCGGTGAAGTGACGCTCAACGAGCGGGTGCCCGCCTCCGAGACCGACACGCACACCGAGGTGGGCCAGGTCGGGGCCGCGCTCAACCGCATGCTCGACCACATCCACGGCGCCCTGCACTCACGGCAGGAGAGCGAGACGCGCGTACGGCAGTTCGTCGCGGACGCCAGTCATGAGCTGCGGACGCCGCTCGCGTCGATCCGCGGGTACGCCGAGCTGACCCGGCGCGGCCGGGAGGAGATCGGGCCCGACACCCGGCACGCGCTGGGGCGGATCGAGTCCGAGTCCGGGCGGATGACCATGCTGGTCGAGGATCTGCTGCTGCTCGCGCGGCTCGACGCCGGCCGGCCGCTGCAGTTCGAGCGGACCGACCTGATCCCCCTCGTCGTGGACACCGTCAGCGACGCGCGGGTCGCCGGGCGGAGCCACAGCTGGCGGCTCGACCTGCCCGACATGCCCGCACTGGTGTCGGCGGACGCGGCCCGGCTGCAGCAGGTGCTCGTCAACCTGCTGGCCAACGCCCGTACGCACACACCCCCCGGAACCACCGTCACCGCACGCGTCCAGCGGCGCGGGCCGTGGATGTGTGTCGACGTCGAGGACGACGGCCAGGGCATCCCGGAGGAGTTGCTGCCGCATGTGTTCGAGCGGTTCGCGCGGGGCGACTCGTCGCGGTCCAGGGCGTCCGGGTCGACCGGCCTCGGCCTCGCCATCGTGCAGGCCGTGGCCGACGCGCACGGCGGTGCCGTGACCGTCGACAGCGTGCCCGGCAGGACCGTGTTCACCGTGCATCTGCCGGCCCTCGGCCGGGACGTGCCGCTGTACGACGACGCCGCCAACTGGCAGCTCGACGACGCGCAGTACGACGCCGAGCACGACGGTGAGTTCGACGCGGAGTTCGATGCGGAGTTCGACGGAAACGACCTGGTGACCGGCGCAACACGCCCGCAATCGGACTCACAGGCACACCACAGTGTGAGCACACGGGCATAACAGAGCGGCTCGCGAATGTGGTTGTCATGCGAACCGACTCTTCTCCCGGCACCCTGCCGGCGCGGGAGCACCTCCCGGCCGGAAACGCCGGTACGCCTGTCCTGGACGTAGTGATCCCCGTCTACAACGAGGAGAAGGACCTCCAGCCGTGCGTGCTCAGACTGCACGAGCACCTCGCGCGGACGTTCCCGTACGCCTTCCGCATCACGATCGCGGACAACGCGTCCACGGACACCACCCCGCAGGTGGCCGCGCGGCTGGAGGCGCGGCTCCCCGAGGTCAGGTCGTTCCGGCTGGAGCAGAAGGGGCGCGGACGGGCCCTCAGGACCGTGTGGTCCGCGTCCGACGCGCCGGTCCTCGCCTACATGGACGTGGACCTGTCGACCGATCTCAACGCCCTCCTCCCGCTGGTCGCGCCCCTGATCTCCGGTCACTCGGACCTGGCGATCGGCTCCCGGCTCGCCCGCTCCTCGCGGGTGGTGCGGGGCACCAAGCGGGAGTTCATCAGCCGCGCCTACAACCTGATCCTGCGCGGCTCGCTGCAGGCCCGGTTCTCGGACGCGCAGTGCGGGTTCAAGGCGATACGCCGGGACGTGGCCCAGGTGCTGCTGCCGCTCGTCGAGGACACCGGGTGGTTCTTCGACACCGAGATGCTGGTGCTGGCGGAGCGCGCCGGGCTCAGGATCCACGAGGTGCCCGTCGACTGGGTCGACGACCCCGACTCGACCGTCCACATCGTGAAGACGGCGACGGACGACCTCAAGGGTGTGTGGCGGGTCGGCAAGGCCCTCGCCACCGGGTCCCTGTCGCTGGACCGGCTCGCACGGCCGTTCGGGGACGACCCCCGCGACCGTGAGATCCAGGACGTACCGCGCGGCCTCGCCCGCCAGCTCCTCGGCTTCTGCGTGGTCGGCGGTCTCTCCACCCTCTTCTACCTGCTGCTCTACAGCGGCTTCCGGACCTTCTCCGGGTCGCAGATCGCCAACGCGCTCGCGCTGCTGGTCTCGGCGGTCGCCAACACGGCCGCCAACCGGCGCCTGACCTTCGGCGTCCGGGGCCGGGGCGGGGTCATCAGGCACCAGGCGCAGGGCCTGGTGGTGTTCGGCATCGGTCTCGCCCTCACCAGCGGCTCGCTGGCCGCCCTGAACGCGGCCACCTCCGACCCCGCGCACTCCACGGAACTGGCGGTCCTCATCGCCGCCAACCTCGCGGCGACGGTGCTGCGGTTCCTGCTCTTTCGCGCGTGGGTGTTCCCCGAGCGGCGTGACGGCCTGCCCGCCTCCGCCGAGGGCTCGACCGTCGTCGCCTCGCACCACCCCGTCCCGCACCACACCGCCTCGCCCGTGCACGCGGCCGTCGGGACGGTACGTCCGGGACAGCCGGGACCGTACGGCCATCAGGACCGGTTCCAGCCCACGTACACCACGACCGGCGGTACGACGACCGGCGGTACGACGACCGGCAGCACCACGACCGGCAGTACCACGACCCAGTTCCGCGCCGGTGAAGCCGCGGACCGCACCTGGGGGGACGCGACCATGCGGATGCGGCCGGTGCGCCCGCACGACCAGGATTCGAGGAACGCACGATGACCACGCAGTTCGATACGACGACGAGCCGGCCGGGGGGTCCCGGCCCCGGGTGGGATCCGTCGACGACGGCCCGCCAGGAACCGGTGGTTCCGGAGGCGCCCGCCGAGCCCACCGCCCCCGACTCGGGTGAGCCCGGGCAGCCGCTCACCCAGCGGCTGTGGAGAGGCCGACCGGAGGACGGCCGGTGGATCCGCCCCGGTTTCCTCCTCACGCTCCTCCTCATCGGCGGCCTCTACACCTGGAACCTCACGGCCTCCGGCTACGCCAACTCCTTCTACTCGGCGGCCGTGCAGGCGGGCAGCCAGTCCTGGAAGGCCTTCTTCTTCGGCTCGCTGGACTCCGCCAACGCCATCACCGTCGACAAGCCCCCGGCCTCCCTCTGGCCGATGGCGCTGTCGGTGCGGCTCTTCGGCCTGAACTCCTTCGCGATCCTGTTCCCGCAGGTCCTGATGGCCGTCGCCACCGCCGGGGTGCTGTGGGCGGCCGTACGCCGTCGCTTCAACGCCACGGCCGGCTTCCTCACCATGGCGGTGTTCGCGCTCACGCCCGTCGCCGCGCTGATGTTCCGCTTCAACAACCCGGACGCGGCGCTCGCGCTGCTGATGGCCGCCGCGGTCTACTGCACGCAGCGCGCGATGGAGAAGGCACAGACGAAGTGGCTGGTCTGGGCGGGTGTCGCCATCGGCCTCGCCTTCCTGGTCAAGACGCTCCAGGCGTTCCTGATCCTGCCGGTCCTCGCACTCGTGTACGTCCTCTTCGCGCCCGCCCCGGTGAGGAAGCGGGTCGGCCAGGTGCTGCTGGCCGGGCTGGCGATGGTCGTGGCCGGCGGCTGGTGGGTCGCGATCGTGGAGCTGTGGCCCGCGTCCTCCCGCCCCTACATCGGCGGCTCACAGAACAACTCCTTCCTCGAACTCACCTTCGGCTACAACGGTCTGGGCCGTCTCAACGGCGAGGAGACCGGCAGCGTCGGCGGCGGAGGCGGCGGTGGCGGCAACTGGGGCGAGACCGGCTGGGACCGGATGTTCAGCTCCTCCATCGGCGGCCAGATCTCCTGGCTGATCCCGGCCGCGCTGATCCTGCTGGGCGCCGCGATCTGGGCCACCCGGAAGTCGAAGCGCACGGACACCACCCGCGCGGCCTTCCTCCTCTGGGGCGGCTGCCTGCTGATCACCATGGTGGTCTTCAGCTTCATGCAGGGCATCTTCCACGAGTACTACACCGTGGCCCTCGCCCCCTACATCGCACCGCTGACCGGTATGGGCGCGGCGCTGCTCTGGGACCGGCGGACCAAGTTCTGGGCCTCGATCACCATGGCCGCCGCCATGACGGCCACCGCGGTCTGGGGTTACGTCCTCCTCAACCGCTCCTCCGACTACCTGCCCTGGCTCAAGTGGGTCGTGCTCGTCGGCGGTCTGGTCGCCGCGCTCGGCCTGGTCTTCGTGGCCAGGCTGGGGAGGCAACTGGCCCTGGCGGTCGTCGGCCTGAGCTTCGTCACGGCACTCGCCGGCCCGACGGCGTACACGCTGACCACCCTCAACGAGGGGCACACCGGCTCGATCGTCACGGCCGGTCCGTCCACCCGCGGTGGGATGGGCGGCCCCGGCGGCGGTGGCGGCATGGGCGGCGGTCCCGGCGGTGGCGGTATGCCGGGCCAGAACGGTCAGCAGAACCAGCAGGGCAACGGCCAGAACCAGCAGGGCGGTCAGAACGGTCAGCAGGGCCAGCAGGGCAACGGCCAGCAGGGCAACGGTCAGATGGGCCGACCCCCGACCGGCGGCTTCGGCGGACAGCAGGGCCAGAACAGCCAGCAGGGCCAGGGCAACGGCCAGACCCAGAACGGGGACGGCGGTCGCACGGGTGGCGGCGGAGGCGGTGGCGGTATGGGCGGCCTGATCAACGGCACCTCCGTCGGCGACGAGGCCAAGGAACTGCTGGAGAAGAACGCCGGTGACTACACCTGGGCCGCCGCCGCCATCGGCGCCCAGAACGCGGCGAGTTACCAGCTCTCCACCGGCGACCCGGTCATGGCGATCGGTGGCTTCAACGGCACCGACCCGTCCCCGACCCTCGCGGAGTTCAAGGAGTACGTGGCGGACGGCAAGATCCACTACTTCATCTCCAGCGGCTCCGGCGGCGGCATGGGCGGCAGCGGCGACGGCACCTCCTCGCAGATCACCTCCTGGGTCCAGGAGAACTTCGAGTCGGTGACGGTGGACGGCACGACGTTCTACGACCTGACGCAGGCGAAGTAGCGCCGGACGCGTCATGAGCGGGGCGGTGGCCCGGGGTGCGGACGAACCCCCGGGCCACCGCCCTTTCGCGCCACCACCTCTCGTGCGCCATGACAGCACGAGCTGTACGCCGTATAAGAACTGATCTACGGTGTACAACATGTCGACCCCCACCACCCCCTCCACCCTCACCACCCAAGGGCACCCCCAGCGCTGGCTGATCCTCGGCGTCATCTGTCTCGCGCAGCTCACCGTGCTGCTGGACAACACCGTGCTGAACGTGGCGATCCCCTCCCTCACCGAGGAGTTGGGGGCGGCCACCTCGGACATCCAGTGGATGATCAACGCGTACTCGCTGGTGCAGTCGGGCCTGCTGCTCACCGCGGGCAGCGCGGCCGACCGCTACGGCCGCAAGAAGATGCTGATCGCGGGCCTGGTGCTGTTCGGCATCGGCTCGCTGGCGGCCGGACTCGCCCAGTCCACCGGGCAGTTGATCGCCGCGCGGGCCGGGATGGGCGTGGGCGGCGCGCTGCTGCTCACCACGACCCTGGCCGTCGCCATGCAGATCTTCGCGCCCGGCGAGCAGCCGAAGGCGATCGGCATCTGGGCGGCGGTCAACGCGCTCGGCTTCGCGGCCGGTCCCCTCCTCGGCGGCTTCATGCTCAGCCACTTCTGGTGGGGCGCCATCTTCCTGGTCAACCTGCCGGTCGTGGCGCTGGGCCTGGTCGCCGTGATCGCCCTGGTCCCCGAGTCGAAGAACCCCCAGGGAGACCGGCCGGACCTGCTGGGCGCGCTGCTGTCGACGATTGGTATGACGGCCCTGGTCTACGCGATCATCTCGGGCCCCGAGCACGGCTGGACGTCCGGCCCGGTGCTCGCCACGGCCGCCGTCGCCGTGGTCGTCCTCGCGGCCTTCGCGTACTGGGAGAGCCGTATCCCGTATCCGATGCTCGACCCGCACTTCTTCCGCGACCGGCGGTTCACGGGTGCCGTCTCCGGGGCCGTCCTCATCACCTTCGGCATGGGCGGCGCGCTGTTCCTGCTGACCCAGCACCTGCAATTCGTCCTCGGCTACGACGCGTTGGAGGCGGGCCTGCGGATCGCTCCGCTGGCGCTCACCGTGGTCGTGCTCAACTTCTCCGGGCTGTCGGCGAAGTGGACGGCGAAGCTCGGGATGCCGGTGTCGATCGCGCTGGGGATGGTGCTGATGTCCGGCGGGCTGGTCTCCGTAGCCACGATGGCCTCCGGCGGTTACGCCGGGACTCTGCTCGGGCTGGTGCTCATCGGGGTGGGCTGTGCGGTGGCCAACCCCGCGATGGCGCACGCGATCATGAGCTCGATCCCGCCGGCCAAGGCGGGGGTGGGGGCCGGGATCAACGGCACGCTCGCGGAGTTCGGCACCGGGTTGGGGGTGGCCGTGCTGGGGGCGGTGCTCAACTCCCGGTTCGCGGCGCTGGTCTCCGTGTCGGCGGCGTCCTTGCCGGCGGCGCTGGCGGCCGCGGACACGGCCGGGGAGCGGGCCGCGGTGATGTCCGCGTTCTCCTCCGGGCTGGAGACGAGTCTGCTGGTGGGGGCCGTGGCCGTGCTGCTCGGGGGGCTGGTGGCGGCGGGGCTGCTGCGCAGGGCGGAGCGGGCCGGGGCGGAGTTGGTGGTCGCCTCCTAGCTCGGGGGGTGCTGTGGTCCGGCGGGTGCGGGTGCGGGTGCGGCGTGGTTGTTCGCGCAGTTCCCCGCGCCCCCTGACGGGGCGCTCCCCGCCTAGCATCGTCACCAGTGGCGGAACGTCTCGGAAGGTGCGTCATGGTGAAGGGGTCCGGTCGGGCCAGCGTCTGGCTGGAGGGCACGGCGGGGAAGGCGCGGCCCGGGCGGGGCGGGCAGCCGTCCGGGCTGGACCGGGAGCGGATCACCGCGGCGGCCGTGCGGCTGCTGGACGCCGAGGGGCTGGCCAGGTTCTCGATGCGGCGGCTGGCGGCCGAGCTGAACGTGACGGCGATGTCGGTCTACTGGTACGTGGACACCAAGGACGACCTGCTGGAACTGGCCCTCGATCAGGTCTTCGACGAGCTGCGGCTGCCCCCGGCCGACTCCGGCGAGGACTGGCGGGACCAACTGCGCACCCTGGCCGGGGAGTACCGGGCGGTCCTGGTCCGCCACCCCTGGGTGTCGCCCCTCGCCGGCACCTTCCTCAACATCGGCCCGCACGCGCTGGACTTCTCACTCGCCGTGCAGCGCGTGATCCGCCGCACCGGCCTGCCCGCGCGGGGCCAGGCCGGGGCCATCTCGGCCGTCTCCCAGTTCGTGTACGGATTCGGCACCATCGAGGGCCACTTCGTGCAGCGCTGCGCCACGGCCGGCATGACCCAGGAGCAGTACTTCCGGGACGCCATGAGCGCGGTGTCCGACTCCCTCGAACCCCATGAGGTCATCCAGCACTCCGCGGACCTCATGGAGGCCCGCGGCGGCGAGACCGTCGAGGAGATGCGCGAACGCGACTTCGGCTACGCCCTGGACACCCTGATCGCCGGCATCGAGGTGATGGCCCGGCGCGGCTGACCCCTGCCGTCCGCCTGTTCCCCGTCCTCCTGCCCCCCGTCCGCCTACTCCCCGTCCACCAGCCGCGCCGGGAACCCGCCCGTCGCCACCGGCCCCCACTTCACCGGCGTGACCCGGATGATCGACTTGCCCTGCTTGACCATCGCCTCCCGGTACTCGTCCCAGTCCGGGTGCTCACCCGAGATGTTCCGGAAGTACTCGACCAGGGGCTCGACCGAGTCGGGGGAGTCGATGACCTCGGCCGTGCCGTCGACCTGGACCCAGGGGCCGTTCCAGTCGTCGCTCAGCACGACCACGCTGACGCGCTCGTCCCGCTTGGCGTTACGGGTCTTGGCGCGCTCGGGGTACGTGGAGACCACGATCCGGCCCGAGTCGTCGACGCCGCAGGTCAGCGGGGAGGCCTGAGGGCTGCCGTCGGCCCGCCGGGTGAGCAGCAGGGCCCGGTGCCGGGGGCGTACGAAGTCGAGCAGCTCTTCGAGGGAGACCGAGGTGTTGGTCGCGATGTACGGTGCCATGGCGGCCAGCGTAGGCCCTCACCCGGCCCCTGAGCCTGACCCTGCCGTGCGTACCCAGACCGGGCCCTAGCCGGGCGGCAGCCCCTCGCCCCGCACCGCCTGCACGTCCAGCTCCACCCTCAGCGTCGTACCGATCGCCGCGATCCCCGCCTGCACCACCTGGTTGTAGTTCATGGCGAAGTCCTCGCGGCGGAGTTCGGTGGTGGCCCGGAAGGCCGCGCGGGTGCCGCCCCAGGGGTCCGCGCCGGTGCCGAGGTGGGCGAGGTCCAGGTCGACCGGGCGTACGACCCCGCGCATGGTCAGCTCGCCGTGGACGGTCCAGCGGTCGGGGCCGGCCGGGGTGAGGCCGGTCGAGACGTAGGTGATCTCGGGGTGCCGTTCGACGTCCAGGAAGTCCGGGGAGCGCAGATGCCGGTCCCGGGTGGCGTTCCCGGTGTCGATCGACGCGGCCCGGATCACCGCCTCCACCCGGGACTTGGTCCCCTCGTCCGGGGCCGGGGCGATCTCGATCGAGGCCGAGAAGTCGGTGAACCGGCCGTGGACGCTGGAGATCCCGAGGTGCCGGGCGAGGGCGGCGACGGACGAGTGGGCCGGGTCGACGGTCCAGGGACCGGGCGGCGGCAGTTCCGCACCGCCGAGCCGGGTCAGCGTGACCGTGCCGACCTCCGCCCGCCCGCTCGCCGTGACCAGGGCGCCCGCGGCGTACGGCGCGTGGCCGACCGCCGTGACGATCACCGTGTACGCGCCGGGCGCGAGCGGCGTCGAGTCGTGCACGCCCCCTTCGGCGTCCGCCTCGGCCCGCAGCACCTGCGTACCGGTCATGTCGGTCACCGTGACGACCGCGTGCGCCACGGCCCATCCGTCCCGGGTGCGAACCCTCGCGGTCAGTCCCATGTCCGTCCCACTCCTCAAACGTGCGACCGGCCGGTGGAGCGGGGGTGGCTCCACCGGCCGGTGGTTCGGCTGTCAGCCGTTCGAACTACTCGCTTTCGAGCTGCTCGTCTTCG
This sequence comes from Streptomyces griseiscabiei, assembly GCF_020010925.1. Taxonomy (NCBI): domain Bacteria; kingdom Bacillati; phylum Actinomycetota; class Actinomycetes; order Kitasatosporales; family Streptomycetaceae; genus Streptomyces; species Streptomyces griseiscabiei. The sequence goes on from NZ_JAGJBZ010000004.1 coordinate 132,335, forward strand.
AACTGCTCGTCCTCGAACTACTCGTCCTCGAACTACTCGCCGGGGTGGGCGAGTTCGATGTCGTGGCCGTCGACGCCCGGCCCGGCGACCGTCAGGGCCGTGGCCACGGGCGGGTAGCCGGTCGCGATGACCGTGTACTCGCCGCCGTCCAGATCGGTGAAGGCGTACGCCCCGTCCGCGCCGGTGGTGGCCGTGCCGACCACGTTGCCCGCCGCGTCGACGAGGGTCACCCGGGCGTCGGCCAGTGCCGCGCCCGCGGCCCGTACGACTCCCCGGAGCCGGGCCCCGGCCGCGAGGTCGATCTCGATCCGGGTGACCCCGGTGCCGCCGACCTCGACGGGCAGCGCGCGCGGGCGGAACCCGGCGGCGTTCACCGCGACGGTCACCCCGCCCGGCACCAGCTCACCGAAGGCGAACTCGCCCTGCTCACCGGTGACCCCGCCGGCCAGTACGTCGCCGCGCACATCGGTCACCACGACCATGGCGTCCCGCACGGCCTGCCCGTCCCCGGCGGCCCGCACCACACCGCTCAGCCCGCTCGTCCCGCTCAGCAGGATGTCGTACGCGACCGGCTCACCGTTCACGACCACGGTGGACGCCTGCGGCTGGAACCCGTCGGCGGCCGCGATCAGGACGTACGACCCGGCGGCGGGCGCGTCCACGGCGTAGACCCCGTCGGCCCCGGCGACCGAACGGCCGAGCTGCCGCCCGCCGAGCGAGATCAGGGTGACGGCGGCCCGCGGCACGGGCGCGTTCTCGACCCCTCGGACGTGACCCCGGACGGAGATCCCGCCACCGGTGCCCGTTGTTTCCGGGGCGGTGGTGGCCGCGGCGGCGGGGACCGGCGCCTGAGCCTCCGCGGAGGCTGTCGGCACCGAAGCCACGGCCATGGCGGGAGCGGGCGACGGCGCCGGAGCCTCCGGCGCGTCCGCCGCCTGGGCGAGCGCCCCGTTGGTGCGCAGCGGGACCTCCTTGATGAAGAAGGAGAAGACGAGCGCGAGGACGGCGAAGGGGGCGGCGTAGAGGAAGACGTCTCCGATGCCGTGCCCGTAGGCGCTCTCGATGACCGTGCGGATCGGCGTGGGCAGCGCGTCCAGGTCGGGGATCTCGCCGTGGCCCACGGAGGAGCCGTTCACGCCGAGCTTGGCGAGGCCCTCCTCGGCGTAGTGGGTGATCCGGTGGCTGAGCACCGCGCCCAGCGCGGAGACGCCGATCGCGCCGCCGAGGGAGCGGAAGAAGGTGACGGTCGAGCTGGCGGCGCCGAGGTCGCCCGGGGCCACCTGGTTCTGGGTGCAGAGCACCAGGTTCTGCATCATCATGCCGACGCCGAGCCCGAGCAGCGCCATGAAGATCGCCACGTGCCAGTACGGGGTGTCGTACCGGAGCGTGCCCAGCAGACCGAGGCCCGAGGTCACCAGCACACCGCCGGCCAGCAGCCAGGCCTTCCAGCGGCCGGTGCGGGTGATGACCTGCCCGGAGACGGTCGACGACACGAACAGACCGGCGATCATCGGGATGGTCAGCACCCCGGACATGGTCGGCGACTTGTCGCGGGCCAGCTGGAAGTACTGGCTGAAGAAGATGGTGCCCGCGAACATCGCGACACCCACGAAGAGCGAGGCCAGCGACGCCAGCGCGATCGTCCGGTTGCGGAAGAGCCGCAGCGGCATGATCGGCTCGCTCGCCTTCGACTCGACCAGCAGGAAGACCCCGAGCAGCGCGACCGTGCCGCCGACCATCGCGTACGTCTGCCAGGACACCCAGTCGTACTTGTCACCGGCGAAGGTCACCCAGATCAGCAGCAGGCAGACCGCGGCGGTGATGAGGAACGCGCCCGCCCAGTCGACCTTGACCTTGCGCCTGACGACCGGCAGGTGCAGGGTCCGCTGGAGCACGATCAGGGCGATGACCGCGAAGGGCACACCGACGTAGAAGCACCAGCGCCAGCCCAGCCAGCTGGTGTCGGTGATGACACCGCCGACCAGCGGGCCGCCCACCATGGCGGTCGCGAAGGTCGCGCCGAGGTAGCCGTTGTACCGGCCGCGCTCACGCGGGGAGATCATCGCGGCGAGGATGATCTGGGCCAGGGCGGAGAGCCCGCCCATGCCGACGCCCTGCACCGCGCGGAACCCGATGAGCATCCCGGCGTTCTGCGAGAGTCCGGCGGCGGCCGAACCCAGCACGAAGATCACCAGAGCGAGCTGGATCAGCAGCTTCTTGGAGAACAGGTCGGCGAGCTTGCCCCACAGCGGGGTGGACGCGGTCATCGCCAGCAGCGACGCGGTCACCACCCAGGTGTACGCGCTCTGCCCACCGCCCAGGTCCTTGATGATGTCCGGCAGCGCGTTCGACACGATCGTGGACGACAGGATCGCCACGAACATGCCGAGCAGCAGCCCGGTCAGCGCTTCCATGATCTGCCGGTGCGTCATCGGGGCGTGGTCGCCACCGCTGTGGGGGGCACCCTTGGCGGTGCCTCCTCCGTGCTTGGCGTGAGCCCGCACACCGGCTGGTGTGGTCGTTGCCATGGGGCTTCCTTCTCCTGTGTGCTCTTTGCGGGTGTACGGGTTGTGGTGGTGACCGCTAGGCGGACGTTCCGGTCGGCTGTACGGGCGCAACGGCCGGCTCCCCGGGGGTGCGGAGCGGCTCCGCGGGCGTCCGGGGCGGCGCGGTGGCGTCGAAGCTCTCGCGCAGTCGGCCCAGGAGCCGGGCGAGTTGGCCGACCTCGTCGTCGGACCAGTCGCTGAGCCGGTCGGCCATCAGCCGGCTGCCGCGCCGGTCCAGCTCGGCGATCACGGCCCGGCCGGCGGGGGTCAGGCGCAGGATGCGGGAGCGTTTGTCCACCGGGTCGGGGAGGCGTTCGATCCAGCCCCGCTCGGCGACGTGGGCGACATGACGGCTGGTCACCGACATGTCCACCGCGAGCAGTTCGGCGAGCCTGCTCATCCGCATCTCGCCGTGGCGGCCGAGCAGCGTCAGGACTCCCGCCGATCCGCCGGGGCACTCGTGCGGCAGCATCCTGGCGAGTTCCCGCTTCACGGCCCCGATGGCGCTGAGCTGACGGACCAGCTCCTCGTAGTGCGCTTGCCCGGCCATGGAGCCCCTCCCGCGTGTTTGTTGCTTAGGGCAACCATAAGACTGGATGGTTGCTGCAGGCAAATGAAATGGGGTCTCCGCGGCTCAAGTCTTGGCAAAGGAGAACGTTCGCGCGGTCATCGGCGGGCAACCCCGCTTGGGCGCGTCCTCCCCGATTCGCTAAGGTCTCGGGCCATGGCCGACAACCAGAACCCCCAGGGCAACTACGACCCCGCGGGCAGCACGCAGATGTTCCGCGCCTTCGTCGACGAGACGCCTTCGGGGGGCCGTGCGGGTGCCCCGGCGCCGGTGGCCGGGTCGTCCGGGCCGCGCGTCGGTGTGATCGTCGGTGTGATCGCGGCGCTGGCGGTCGTGGCCGCGGTGGTGTGGCTGGCCCTGGCGTAGCCGCCGGCCCGGGTGTGGCGGGCGCCCACGCGTCTGCCGGGTTCTGTGGACGGGCGGGTGCGGCTGCGTGGGGCTTCCCGCGCAGTTCCCCGCGCCCCTGAAAAGCAGGGGCTGCGCCCCATGCTTTTCCCGAGCCTGCCCGGCGCCTTCCGGGCCCGCCCGGACCGTCGCCTTCTAGGCCCGCCCGAACCGTCACCTTCTGGGCCTGCCCAGGCCGTCATCTTCCGGGCCCGCCCGACCGCCGCCATTCAGGCCCGCAGGCCCGCCCCCTCGCAGGCCGCTGCCTTCAGGCTCGCCCGAACCGTGACTTTTCAGGCCCGGGGGCCGGCGGTCTTCCAGGCCCGTGGGCCGGTGGTCTTCCAGACCCGGCGGGCCCGTGGTCTTCCAGACCCGCAGGGGCCTGATCTCTGGGCCCGCAGGGGCCCGGTTTTCAGGGGCGCGGGGAACTGCGCGAGAAGCCCCACGCACCCGCACCCGACAACGCGCCCACACCCGACAACGCACCCCGGTCCCGACCACGCACCCCGGGAACACGCGCCCACCCACACGAACAACCGCCGAACCGCCCCGATCGGGGCGACCCGGCGGTCACACGTGTCACGAAGCGGAGCGCCCCCGCTCAGTCGGAGATGAGGCCCTCGCGGAGCTGGGCCAGGGTCCGGGTGAGAAGACGCGAGACGTGCATCTGGGAGATGCCGACCTCCTCGCCGATCTGCGACTGCGTCATGTTCGCGAAGAACCGGAGCATGATGATCCGCCGCTCACGAGGCGGCAGCTTCGCCAGCAGCGGCTTCAGCGACTCCCGGTACTCCACGCCCTCCAGCGCCGTGTCCTCGTAGCCGAGCCGGTCCGCGAGGGAGCCCTCGCCGCCGTCGTCCTCGGGGGCCGGGGAGTCCAGCGACGACGCCGTGTACGCGTTGCCCACCGCGAGGCCGTCGACGACGTCCTCCTCGGACACGCCCAGCACGGCGGCGAGTTCGGTGACCGTCGGCGAGCGGTCGAGCTTCTGCGACAGCTCGTCGCTGGCCTTGGTGAGGGCCAGCCGCAGCTCCTGCAGCCGGCGCGGCACCCGCACCGACCACGAGGTGTCGCGGAAGAACCGCTTGATCTCGCCCACGACCGTCGGCATCGCGAACGTCGGGAACTCCACGCCCCGCTCGCAGTCGAAGCGGTCGATCGCCTTGATCAGGCCGATCGTGCCGACCTGGACGATGTCCTCCATCGGTTCGTTGCGCGACCGGAAACGTGCGGCGGCGTAACGCACCAGCGGGAGGTTGAGCTCGATGAGGGTGTCCCGGACATAGGCACGCTCGGGGCTGTTCTCGTCCAGTGCGGCCAGCCGCAGGAACAGGGAGCGGGACAGGGTGCGGGTGTCGATGTTCGCCGAGGCCGACACGGCCGGAAGGTCAGTCACCGGCGGAGCCTGGGGACCGGGAAGGTCCTCAAGCGCCTGAAGGTCCTGAGGGGCCTGGATAGCGTCGGGCGCGGTTTCGCTCTTGTCGAGCGTGAGCACCTTCGAGCTGCCCTGGTCTGCGGACATGCCACCCCCTTTGGGTCGCGGACGGTCGCGGCGGACGCTCCGTCGTAAGGAACGCAGCCTCCACCTGAATACCGGCGGCGAGGCCACGGCAAACGCGCTGGGGAGAGAATGTCACACGTCGGCAACGCGATGTAGTGACATGTCGACATGGAGAGGGTGAATAGGCCCTGGAAACAGGCGGTCTGACGGGATTTCAGCCCAGATCGACATGAAAAAGCGTCAATGAGCGATTCATTCTCCCTGGTGATATCTCGACAGCGCATTCGGTCACGCCCATGGCCTGCGCACGCGTACCGCTGGCCGATTCTGTGCGCCCCGCCTGCCATCGTGCGCCCCGCGTGCCCCATGGTCCATCCGGGAAGGGGCGGGGGTCACTGCTTACCGACGGTTACCCGGCTGAGGCGGTGGTTCCGCCCCCGCCAGGGGTGCGGGAAACCGCGCGAGAAGTCCCATGTGCCGGCGTCCACAGAGCCACAGAAACCCGGCAGGCGGTGGGCAACCAGCTGGGCGAGCGGAGCGCCTACGCCTCGATCCGGTTGGCCGACCGCAGCCGTGCGAAGCTCCGTGCCAGCAGCCGCGAGACATGCATCTGGGAGACCCCCAGCTCCGCGCTGATCTGCGACTGCGTGAGGTTGCTGTAGTAGCGGAGCAGCAGGATCCGCTGCTCGCGCTCGGGGAGCTGGACGAGGAGATGCCGTACGAGGTCGCGGTGTTCGACCCCGTCGAGTTCGGGGTCCTCGTAGCCGAGCCGGTCGAGCAGCCCCGGCATCCCGTCGCCCTCCTGGGCCGCCTCCAGGGAGGTCGCGTGGTACGAGCGGCCGGCCTCGATGCAGGACAGGACCTCCTCCTCGGTGATGCGCAGCCGCTCGGCGATCTCGGCGGTGGAGGGGGTCCGCCCGAAGGCGGTGGTGAGGTCCTCGGTCGCGCTGTTCACCTGGACCCACAACTCGTGCAGCCGGCGCGGGACGTGGACCGTGCGGACGTTGTCGCGGAAGTACCGCTTGATCTCGCCCACGACCGTCGGCATCGCGAAGGTCGGGAACTGCACGCCCCGGTCCGGGTCGAACCGGTCGATGGCGTTGATCAGCCCGATGGTCCCGACCTGGACGACGTCCTCCATGGGCTCGTTGCGGGAGCGGAAACGGGCGGCCGCGTAGCGCACGAGCGGGAGGTTCGCCTCGATGAGCGCCCCGCGCACGCGGTTGTGCTCCGGAGTGCCCGGCACCAGATGCTTCATCTCACCGAACAGCACCTGGGTGAGGGCCCGGGTGTCGGCGCCGCGACGTTTCTCCGGGGCGGGCGCGGTGGCCTGGGCCGTGACCTGGGCCGACGCGGGGTCGGGAGCCGGGACGTCTTCCTGGGGAGGGGCAGTACTGGCCGACACGGTCAACGCCACCTCTTCATCCATCAACTCAACCGTCAAAAGCGGTCATAGCATCACAAGACATGTGCACTGTGATCAAGCACCGCATATAGCCGTGTTGAGAAAAAACGCCCCGCACTGCGGGAGTGCGGGGCGGAAGAAGAAGCGCCGTGGCGGGGAGGCGCGGTGGCTCGGCAGCGCCGTGGCCGGGTGGTGCCGCGGCTCAGAACTCGTAGTCGGCGATGACCCATGTGGCGAACTCGCGCCACAGGGCGACACCCGCCTGGTGGTCCGGGTGTTCGACGTACGTACGCAGCGCGTCCGCGTCGTCGAACGCGGAGTTGATCGCGAAGTCGTGGGCGATGGGGCGGTCGCTGAGGTTCCAGCCCAGCTCCCAGAAGCGGATCTCGCCGATCGCGCCGTCGAGCGCGCGGAAGGCCTCCACCCCCTTCACGACCCGCGGGTCGTCGCGCTCGACACCCTCGTTGAGCTTGAAGAGGACCAGGTGGCGGATCATGGCTGCTCCGGGAGGGTCGTACGAGGGCGGGGAGGGGCGGGGCGGCGAACCCGGGCTACTGGGCGCCGTCGGCGAGCCAGGTGAAGAAGTCGCCGATGGACTGGGCCGCGCTGGAGACGCCCTCGAACCCTATCTGGACGTATCCGGCGGCGTTTTCCGGATCCGTGATGATCACGTAGAGCACGAAGACCACGACCACGTACAGCGCGATCTTCTTCCCCTGCACCGCCACCGCGGCCTCCCCCGCCTCTTGTGCCCCGTGGGCCCTATGGGTCCCTCTTTGTCGGCGGCGAGTGTAACCCGATCATGCGTTCGCAGGAGAGGGAGCGAAGCCCCGAGAACGCAGGAAGGGCCCCGCCTGACGACGGGGCCCTTCTTCAGCGGTAGCGGAGGGATTTGAACCCTCGGTGACTTGCGCCACACTCGCTTTCGAGGCGAGCTCCTTCGGCCGCTCGGACACGCTACCGAGAGAGACCTTACAACAAGGTGGGGCGTGCTTTGAAATCGGTATGGCCAGGGCCTCAGCGGGTGCGGAAGAACTCGGTGAGAAGCCGGGCGCAGTCCTCGGCGAGGACGCCCTCGACGACCTCGGGGCGGTGGTTGAGGCGGCGGTCGCGTACGACGTCCCAGAGGGAGCCGGTGGCGCCGGCCTTCTCGTCCCGCGCCCCGTAGACGACCCGGTCGACCCGGGACTGCACGAGGGCGCCCGCGCACATCGTGCAGGGTTCGAGGGTGACGACCAAGGTGCAGCCGGTCAGCCGCCATTCGCCGAGTGCGGCGGCGGCGCGGCGGACGGCGAGCACCTCCGCGTGGGCGGTCGGGTCGCCGGTCGCCTCGCGCTCGTTGTGCCCGGTGGCCAGCACGGTCGTGCCGTCCGGGGACAGGACGACCGCACCGACCGGGACGTCCCCGCCCTCGGCGGCCCGCCTGGCCTCGGCCAGGGCGAGCCGCATCGCGGCCCGCCACGGGTCGCGTACGGGGTCCCGTACGGCATCGGCCCCGCCCGGTACCGCCGCGTCGGCCTCACCGCTCCCGCCGCTCCCGCCGGTCACCGGCGAACCTCGGCCGACGGACTCGACGGACTCGACGGACTCGACGGGCGCGGTGAGCCCTGTGGTCTCGGTGGACTCAGCGGACCGTCTCCAGGACCTCCGAGGCTCCGAGGGCCTCGGCGATCGAGCTGAGGGCGTCGTCGGCGTCGAGGGCGCGCAGCTCCTTCTCGCCCACCCCCAGGTCGTCGAGGATCTCGGTGTCGCCGACCGGGCTGTGCGGCACGGCCTCGGCGGACGTGTCGTCGTCCTGGTCGGAGTCGGACTCGCCGTCCTCGGTGCCGTCGAGGTCGAGGGAGTCGAGGTCGGCGTCGTCCTCGCCGGGCTCCCTTCCGAGCAGTTCGTCGGTGAGCAGGATCTCGCCGTAGCTGCTGCGGGCAGCGGCGGCGGCGTCCGACACGTAGATACGAGGGTCGTCCTCGCCATCGATGCGGACGACGCCGAACCAGGCGTCCTCCTGCTCGATGAGCACCAGCACCGTGTCGTCGCCGGGCGAGGATTCACGGGCCAGGTCGGCCAGATCCGACAGGGTTTCCACATCGTCGAGCTCTGTGTCGCTCGCTTCCCACCCGTCTTCGGTGCGCGCGAGCAGTGCGGCGAAGTACACCGTGACTCTCCCACTGTCATAGGTGTGCCGGTTGGGGGTCCCCCCGGCGGAGGCTGTGGGTGGGGAGGCTTGCGGTCCGAGCCCCACCCACTCGGAATCGTGGCAGAAACAGAGCGCTCAGGGGACGTCTTCGGCTCCCTGTGTCCGGCTCTTTTGATCGCCGGTGGGTCCGCCGTTCACCTGCGCACCTGTTGCCGCCACCAGCGGATCGTACGCGGAGTTCCTGGCCGCATATGCACGACCACCCCGTGAACGCCCCACACATACCCCTCGAACACGCCACACGACGCCCACAAGGGTGCCGGGGAAGGCTCGGTGGGACGGGTCACCAGCGGAAGGTGCGCATACGCATGGCGTGGCGGAGGCGTGCGGCCTTGGCGCGGCGCGGCTGGACCCGGTCACGCAGTTCCCGGGCCTCCGTCAGCTCCCGCAGGAACTGCGCCCGCCGCCTCCGGCGCGCGGCCTCGTTCTCCCGCGCGGTCCCCTGCGTCTCCTCGCCCACGCCCACCACCTCGTCGACTCCCTGCCCCGCCCCGCCACCGACGGGCCACGTCCCACCGTCGGGCGCCCCGCTCGCCGGGGCCCACCGCCGGGGGTCCGTTCATCCCACTTTCCCTCCACCGGGGGGTTTGATGCCATCGGGAGGGTGGGGCGGGCGGCCGGGACCGGGGCGGGACACTCGGGGTTGTCGCCCGCGGTGCCCCGGTTACTGTTGTGGACATGCGTCTCCACGTCGTCGACCACCCTCTGGTCGCTCACAAGCTCACCACGCTGCGCGACCGGCGCACGGACTCCCCGACCTTCCGTCGCCTCGCCGACGAACTGGTCACCCTGCTCGCCTATGAGGCCACGCGGGACGTGCGCACCGAGCTGGTCGACATCACGACGCCGGTGGCCACGACCACGGGCGTCAAGCTCTCCCACCCCCGCCCCCTCGTCGTGCCGATCCTCCGGGCCGGCCTCGGCATGCTCGACGGCATGGTCCGGCTGCTGCCGACCGCCGAGGTGGGCTTCCTGGGCATGATCCGCAACGAGGAGACACTGGAGGCCTCCACGTACGCGACGCGGATGCCCGAGGACCTCTCCGGGCGTCAGGTGTACGTCCTCGACCCCATGCTCGCCACCGGTGGCACCCTCGTCGCCGCGATCCGTGAGCTGATCGCCCGCGGCGCCGACGACGTGACCGCCGTGGTGCTCCTCGCCGCCCCGGAGGGTGTCGAGATCATGGAACGCGAGCTGGCCGGCGCCCCGGTGACGGTCGTGACCGCCGCCGTGGACGAGCGCCTCAACGAGCACGGCTACATCGTGCCGGGCCTGGGAGACGCGGGCGACCGGCTGTACGGCGCCGCCGAGTAGCCCGCACGGGCAGCGCCCCCCGAGGGGCAGGATTCAGCAGGTCTTCGACGCGGTGGGCGTCGGCTCGGGGCTGGTCAGGGCGGCCAGCGCCTTGTCGGCGTCCTTCCGTGTGCTGAGGGCCTTGAAGCCGGTACCGATGACGAGGTCCACCTCGGTGGCCTTCTTCCGGGCGTCGGTCTTCAGCCGCGCGCCGCCGAGCTGGGTGTTGAGGACGGCCAGGGCCGTGTCCTCGGCGGCCTTCGCGCCGAGCAGCATCGCGGTGCCCTTGACCTTCTTGTCGTACTCCTCGGTCGCGTTGCCCACGTTCCCGATGCGGAAGCCGCGCTTCTTCAGCTCGTCGGCGGTGTCCTTGGCGAGGCCCGCGCGGGGCGTGGCGTTGAGGACGTTGACGGTGATCTTCCCGGGTGCCGGGAAGTCCTTCGCGGCCGGTCCGCCCGTCTTCGGGGACGGGCTCACCCGGGTCGCGCAGTCCGCCTTGGGGCCCGCGGCGGCGGCCTGGTCGCCGTCACCGGTGAAGACGTCGATGAGCTGCAGGGTTCCCCAACCGGCGAGGCCCAGCGCGGTCATGGACGCGACGACGGTGAGGACGAGCCTGCGACGCCTCTTGGGGCGGCGCAGCCTCGGGTACTTGTCCCCCGTGATCCGGTACTGGCCGCCCATGCCGGGAGGAGTCAGCATGCTCATGGGCGCAGCGTAGTGCCGTTCGGCGGGGATGCCTACTAGATGATCATTCACCGCGCTGCAGTCCAACCCGAAAGGGCCAACCGCCGAGCGTCGGCCGCGGGTGAAGGGCTGCTCCCGTTGTGGTCCGGGTCCGGTCCGGGGCTAGTCCAGTTCGAGGACGCGCGCGTGCAGCACCTGGCGTTGCTGCAGGGCGGCGCGGACCGCGCGGTGGAGGCCGTCCTCCAGGTACAGATCGCCCTGCCACTTCACCACGTGCGCGAAGAGGTCGCCGTAGAAGGTGGAGTCCTCGGCGAGGAGGGTCTCCAGGTCCAGCTGCCCCTTGGTCGTCACGAGCTGATCGAGGCGGACCGGGCGCGGCGCGACGTCCGCCCACTGCCGGGTGCTTTCCCGGCCGTGGTCGGGGTACGGCCGGCCGTTTCCGATGCGCTTGAAGATCACACGGAAAGCCTACCGGTCAAGACGTTCCGGGCGCAGCCATGGCGGCGGAGTGTGGCCTCGGAAAAGGTGCCATCAAACGGGGCAAGCCGGGAATTCCGCGAGGGTCCGATGGCGGTCGTGGGTGCCCGGCGGGGTCCTTTCGGGGGCGCCCGGACTTCTCCGCCGGGGTGCCGGGGTGTCGCCCGGAGTCCTTCCACGGGACTCCGGATGTTCTCCCGGGGGTGATGGGGCCGAAGTGGGTGACGCGAGGTGAAGGGGAACGCCCTGGGGCCGGTGGGCTCCAGGGCGTTCGCCGTCCGGCGGGATCGGGCCGGAACGGGCCCTATCGGGCCGTATCGGGCCTGGAGGGGTCAGTCGCGGTCCGGGCGCTTCGAGGGGCGCTCTTCCGTGGCCGGGGTACGGCGGGGTTCGGGGGCCGCCCGTTCGGGGGTCGGTTCGGGGGCGCTGCGCCGGGCCTCCGCGTGGAGGAGCGCGCGCAGGACCGTGTAGGGGTCTGCGGGCATGAGGGTGTCCGTCCTGTCCTGTGCTGGTGTGGGTGGTTGGGTGCGCGATGCCGGGGGCTCTCTCAGCAGCGCAGGACCACGGAGCGCAGGGCGTGCAGGGCGTACGGGGTGTGCGGGGGCGCCGGCCGGGGTGCGCCGGGGAGGGCGTGGCGGCGGTGCGGGGGTGCGGGTGGGGTGTGGGGGGACGTGGCGGAGGCCGGGCGGGGTGGGGCGGTCGGGCGGGGGGTGTGGCGGGCGGGTGGGCGCGGGGCCGTCTCCAGGGGGTCGTACTCGGTGGTGGGGAGTTCGCCGGGGAGTGCGGACTGGAGGGTGGGGGTGGGGGCGGTGTGCGTGGTGGCGTGGGCGACGGGGGTGAGGAGGGTGAGGAGGGCGATGATCAGGGGGAGCGCCCTCGGCCAGGTTCCGTGCCGGGCCGGCCGTGTCGCTCGGGCACGGGGGGAGGCCGTGGCGGCGGTGGGGCGGGGGGTGGGGCGCACGGGGGATGGTTGCCCGGGGGGTGGGGGTGCGCACCGGGTGGGGGCGGGATCCGCTCGCTCGGCGTACGCGAGGGATGAGGGTGGTGGGTTTTTCGCCCCCGCCGCCCCTACCCGTCTCATCCCCTCAAGGGGCTGCGCCCCTTTGACCCCCTCTTCGCGCTCCGCGCGGGGGTGGGTGGGTGGGTGGCGGCTGGGTGGGGGCTTGTCGCGCAGTTCCCCGCGCTCCTTAAAGAAAAGAACGGGGGGCGGGGGTTACTTGGTGGGCGGCTTCGCCGCCTTGGCGGCTGCCTTCATCTCCTGTTTGTGGGCACGGACCTTGGCGAGGGACTCGGGGCCCTTGATGTCGGCGACGGAGCGGAAGGAGTCGGGGTCGCCGTAGGAGCCGGCGGCCTCGCGCCAGCCGGTGGGGTGGACGCCGAGTTGTTTGCCGAGGAGGGCCAGGAAGATCTGGGCCTTCTGCCGGCCGAAGCCGGGGAGGGATTCGAGGCGGGAGAGGAGGTCCGCGCCGGTCGTCGCGTCCTGCCAGACCGCGCTCGCGTCACCGTCGTAGTGGTCGACGAGGTACTGGCACAGCTGCTGGATCCGCTTCGCCATGGAGCCCGGGTAGCGGTGGACCGCCGGTTTGTCGGAGAGCAGTGCGGCGAAGGACTCCGGGTCCGCCGCCGCGATCTCGTGGGCGTCCAGGTCGTCCGCGCCGAGCCGCTGGGCGATGGTCCAGGGGCCCTTGAACGCCCACTCCATCGGCACTTGCTGGTCCAGCAGCATGCCTACCAGCGCGGCGAGCGGACTGCGCCCGAGAAGCTCGTCCGCCTCGGGGTCCTGGGCGAGGTGCAGGGTGACGTTCATGCCCCGATGATCGCGCGCCGGGCGGCTCACCGCAGCCCGGCCCGGCCGACGCGCCGGGATCGGGGCCGGGCCGCGGGGGTGGTCACGGGCGCCAGTAGCCGAGGGCGTGCATGCGCTGCTTCGGCAGGCCCAGTTCCTTGCGGAAGTACGCCGTCAGGGAGCGGGTCGTCGCGGTGTCGCAGGCGATCCAGACGTAGGGGGTGGGCGTGTTCGCGAGGAGGGCCGGGGCGTCGGCCCGCACCCGGGTGAGGAGGCGGGCGCCGGCGTCCTCGCGGGGCACCGGGCGGAAGTCGTGGCGGGCCGGGTCGAGACGGAGGGGGAGCCCGCCCGTCACGCCTTCCGCGCCGGTCGCCTCCCTCGCCGCCGCCCCCGCCTCCTCATCCAGGTGCGGGTCTCCGTCCGGGGCAGCCGACGTCTCGAACCAGATCGTCGCCGGGGACGAGGGGAGGGCGGTGAGGAGGGAGTTGATGGCGGGGAGGGAGGCCGGGTCGCCGATCGCGAGGATGTGGGAGGGGGCCGGGTCCGGGTCCGTGAAGGCGGTGCCGTGGACCGTGGCCTCGATGGTGTCGCCGGGGCGTGCCGCGCGGGCCCAGTCGCTGGCGTGGCCGTCGTGGAGGGCGAACTCCAGGCTGAACGTGCCGGCGGCCGGGTCGGGGTCGACGAGGGTGTACGCCCGCTGATGCGGTTTGCCGGCGGCGTCGAACCAGAGCCGTACCCACATGGTCGGGTGGACGCCGGTCGCCCCGAGCATGCCGCCGTCGGTGAGATGGACCCGGCGGTAGTGCTCGGTGACCTGTTCCGCGCCGGTCACCGTGAGGACGAAGTCCTTCCCGCGGAGCAGTTTGAGGACCGCTCCCTCCCAGCCGTGCCCCTGCCCCATGCCTTCTGCACCCTTCACGTACGCTTTGATCCACCTTGCTTAGGTGAGGCTAACCTAATTTACAGATGGGATACAGGGATGCGGGACAGCGGTACGCGGGGGCGGGAGCGGAACCGGGGCGGCGGTTCTGGTCATCCGGGATACGGGACGTATCGCGACGCCTGGGGCATTCCGCACCTCCGTGCCGCCGACGCCCTCGCCCTCGCCCACGCCCAGGGCCGGGTCACCGCCCTCGACCGTGCCTGGCAGCTGGAGGTCGAACGCCACCGCGTTCAGGGCACCTCGGCCGCCTTCCTCGGCGCCGGCTCCCTCGGCTGGGACCTGTTCGCGAGACGGGCCCGGCTCGCCGACACGGCCCGAAGATGCCTCGCCCGGCTGGAGAGAACGGACCCGGAGACCGCCGACTGGGTCCGGGCGTACGTCGAGGGCGTGAACGACGGGCTGGGTGAAGGGAGCGGGCGCGCGCCCGAGTTCGAGCGCGCCGGGCTCACACCCGGGCGCTGGGAGGACTGGCATCCGCTCGGCGTCTGGCTTGCCACGCACGCCCTGTTCGCCGGGTTCCCCGCCAAACTCTGGCGCGAGGAGGCCGTACGGCATCTCGGCGCGGACGCGGTCGGGCTCTTCGCCACCGACGGGCCCGCCACCTCCGGCAGCAACGGGTGGCTCGTCGACGGGTCCCGTACGACCACCGGGCAGGCCGTCATCGCCGGTGATCCGCACCGGTTCATCGAGGAACCGGGGGTCTACCAGCAGATCCACCTCTCCTGCCCCGAGTTCGACGTCGTCGGCCTCGCCGTCCCCGGTGTGCCCGGCATCGCCCACTTCGGCCACACCGGGAGCGTGGCCTGGGCCATCACCAACGCCATGGCCGACTACCAGGACCTGTACCGGGAGCGGCTGCGCCACGGCGAGGAGGGCCACGGGGGCGAGGGGAGCGGCGGGAGCGACGGGGGTGTCGTCGAGGCGCTGGATCCGGACGGGGTGTGGCGGGCCGTGCACCGGCAGGTGGAGGTGGTCGAGGTCGCGGGCGGGGAGTCCGTGGAGGTGGAGGTGATCGAGACGGCGCGGGGACCGGTCGTCATCGGCGGCCCGGCCCCCCGTTCCCACGCCGGTGCCGGTGCCGGTGCCGGTGCCGGTGCCGGTGCCGGTGCCGGTGCCGGTGCCGATGCCCCGGCTGCCGGTCCGATCAGCCTCCGTTGTCCGCCGCGTGTCACGGAGGATCTCGGGTTCGGCGCGCTGCTGCCGCTGCTCCGGGCGCGGGAGGTCGCCGATGTGGACCGGGCGTTCGACCGGTGGGCCGAGCCGGTGAACGTCGTGCAGGCGGCGGACACGCGGGGCGGGCTGCTGCACCGGGTGGCGGGGCGGGTGCCGGTGCGGAGCCGGGACAACCGGACCCGGGTGGTCGCGGCCTGGGAGCCGGGGCACGCGTGGGAGGGGTGGCACGAGATGCCGTACGGCACGGTCGAGGACGGTGTCGCGGTGATGGCCAACCAGCGTGGTCCGGCGACCCCGTTGGGCGTGGAGTTCGCCCCGCCGCACCGTGCCGAGCGCATCCGCGCGCTGCTGGACGGGAAGGAGGCGTGGTCCGCCGCGGACATGCCCGCGCTCCACATGGACACCCATCTGGCTTCCGCCGGGCCTCTGTTGGATCGCCTGGCCGCCCTCGCCGACCTCACACCGGACGCGACCGCGCTTCGCGAACGGCTGCTGCGCTGGGACCGGCGGATGGAGGCCGACAGCGAGGAGGCGACGGCGTACGCGGCGTTGCGCGGGGCGGTCGTACGGCGGCTCGCGGCGGAGCCCGCGTTCGCGGGGCTGGCCGTGCCGCCGACGTACCCCGAGGTCTTCCGGCCGTGGCTCTCGCTCACCGTGCGGATCGGCTTCGCGCTGGAACATCTGCTCAGGGCCGAGGAGTTGTACGGCATCGACCGGGCGGACATCGTGCGTCAGGCGCTGGCGGAGGTCGCCGGCGCGGAGTCCGGGTGCTGGGGCGACAGCCACCGGCTCGTGCCGTGGCGCGCGCTCCCGGCGGACGACGCGAGCGCCCCGCGTGAGCCGGGGCTCGCCGGTGACCACGACTGTGTGCTCTGCACCTCCGCCGTTCCCGGTGTCACCGACCTCAGCGCACGCGGGCCCGCCGCCCGCTACGTCTGGGATCTGGCCCGGCGCGAGGACAGCCTCTGGGTGGTGCCGTTCGGGGCGTCCGGCGTGGCCGGTTCGGCGCACCACCGCGACCAGCTTCCCCTGTGGCTCAGGGGAGATCTCGTACCGGTCCTCACCGATTGGGACCGGTTCACCAAGGAAGACGACGACACCGACTCCGCAGCGAGGAGAAGCGCCATGGCCGTTGAGCCGACCGCCCCGAGGGAGCCGTACGGCGATCGCGTGGCCGTGCACGAGCAGGTGGTCGACGGGTTCGGGACCGTGCGGATCCTGCCGTTGGACGCGAAGGCCGATGCCGGGGTGGTCCACGGCTGGGTGAGCGAGCCGAGGGCCGGGTTCTGGGGCATGAACGGGCTGACGGAGGAGCAGGTGCGGGAGGTGTACGAGGGCCTGGAGGCCTTCGACACGCACCACGCCTATCTCGCGGTGCGCGACGGCGTGCCGGTCGGGCTGCTGCAGACGTACGAACCGGAGGCCGACCGGGTCGGCGAGTGCTACGACGTCCAGCCCGGCGACATCGGCGTGCATGTGCTGCTGGCGCCCGCCGGGGAGGGCGGAGACCGGCCGGGCTGGTCGTCCTCGGTGTTCGCGGCCTTCGCCTCGTACGTGCTGATCGGGCTGGACCGGCCGCGGGTCGTCGTCGACCCGGACGAGCGGAACGAGCGGGCGATCGCGCGGTTCCTGCGGCAGGGGTTCGAGAGCGGGCCGGTCGTCGTCCTGCCGGAGATCGACCTGCCGGAGGTGTATCTCCCCGAGAAGCGGGCCCGGTTGGCGTTCCTGCGGCGGGAGACCGTGTTCGGCGGGCCGGGGGCTGCGTCCGGTCAGTAGGTTCGGGTGAGGGGCGTAGCCTCTGGCGGATGACTCCCGAAGACCTCGTAGCGCACTACGAGCTGCAGCCCATTCCGCGCGAAGGCGGACGTTTCCGGCAGACGTGGGCGGGGCCCGAGCGGGGGGACGGACGGCCGGAGGGGACCGCGATCGTCGCCCTGCTCACCACCGCGCCCGGCGACTACTCCGCGCTGCACCGGCTGCCCGGCGACGAGATCTGGCACTTCCACCTCGGCGATCCGCTGCGGATGCTGCTGCTCGCCCCGGACGGGTCCTCCCGGGTCGTCGTCCTCGGGCCGCACGTGCTGGACGGGCAGCATGTGCAGTACGTCGTGCCCGCGGGGACGTGGATGGGGGCCCGGGTCCCTGGCGGTGGTGAGGGCGGGGGCTGGACGTTGTTCGGGTGCACGATGGCGCCGGGGTTCACCTTCGAGGGGTACGAGCACGGGGACCCCGCGGAGCTGGCACGGCTGTATCCGGACCGGGCCGCCGAGATCGGCGAGCTGGGGCGGGCGTAGGCCCCGGCGTGGGCGGAGGGGATGACGAAGGGATGGGCGGAGGGGTGGGCCGGTGCGGAACGCGTCGAACGAGTTGAACGCCGTGTTCGTGACGTGCGTACCTGTTCGAGGAGTCCGAGAGCCGGCGACCGTGGATCCGGAGCACTACGTGGACCGAGGCAGGTACAGCGACCACAACGACCCAGCCGTGGGCGAGGGCAGGGACGGGGGCAGGGACAGGGTCCCGGTCCGGTCCCGGGCCGGGGCCGGCGATGGAGACGGTGGCCCGAGGCGGCACGGCCGAACCGGGGGAAGGGTGCGAACCGGCGGGGCGGCCCGAGGGGTTCAGCGCCTGGTGCTGCTGGGCACCGTGCTGGTCCTGCTCCTCCTCGGCGGCGGGGCGGGCACCGCGTCCGCGCACGCCGCTCTCAAGGGGAGCGATCCCGTCGACGGCAGCGTCCTCGACACCGCTCCCCGGGACATCACCCTCCGCTTCACCGAGTCGGTGAGCCTCCTGGAGGACTCCCTCCGCGTCGTCGACCCGGAGAACCGGGCCGTCGAGACGGGCAAGCCCGGACGCGCGGGCGGCCGGGCCGACACGGCCCGGGTCACCCTCCCCACCGGCCTCGCCGACGGCACGTACACGATCGCCTGGCGGGTGGTCTCGGCCGACAGCCACCCCATCTCGGGGGCCCTACTCTTCTCCATCGGCGAACCCTCCGCGACCACCGCGGTCCTCCCCGCCGACCTCACCGAGGACCCGCTCACCGCCTCCCTCTACGACATCACCCGCTACTTCGCGTACGGCGCCCTCGCCCTGCTCATCGGCGTGACCTTCTTCCTCGCGGTCGTGCTCGGCGGCCCGAGCGAGGTGCTGCGCAGGCTGCTGCTGTCGGGCTGGCTGGCCCTGTCGCTGGCCTCGGCCGTACTGCTGCTGCTCCGCGGACCGTACGAGCGGGGCAGCGGCGTCGGCGCCGCCTTCGACCTCACCGTCCTGCGCGAAACGATGGTGTCCCGCCCGGGACTCGCCCTCCTGGCCCGGCTGGCGCTGCTCGCGCTGGCCGCCGCCCTGCTCGTACGCGTACGGCGGCAGGGAAACCAGGGCAATCAGGGGGAGCGCGGGGAACAGGGGGAGCGTGCGGAGGCATGGGGCAAGGGCGCGCTCGTCTGCGGGGCGCTGCTCTCCGTCGGGCTCGCCGGGACCTGGGCGGCCGCCGAGCACGCCTCGGCCGGTATCCAGGTGCCGGTCGCGATGACGTCCTCCGTGCTGCATCTGCTCGCCATGGCCGTCTGGCTGGGCGGGCTGACCGCGCTGCTCACCGTGTTGTACCGGGCGCCGCACACCCTGTCGGCCGCCGTGGTCGCCCGTTTCTCGCGGCTCGCCTTCGCCTCGGTGATCGTCCTCGTCGTCACCGGTGTCTACCAGTCCTGGCGCGGCCTCGGCTCCTGGTCCGCCCTCACCTCCACGGCGTACGGGGAGGTCCTGGTCGTCAAGCTGGGCGCGGTACTGCTCCTGCTGGTGGCGGCGGCGTTCTCGCGGCGCTGGACCGGGAGGCTGGGGGCGGCCGGTGAGGTGGCCGGGGTCGAGGAGCGGGTGACCGTGGCGGTGGCGGCGCGGGTGCCCGAGCGGGTGGGCGCCGTCGACAGCAGGGTGCCGGACGGCGACGACCAGGGCCCCGGCGGGACCTCGTCCGACTCGTCACCGGAGGGCCCGGCGGCGGAGGGCTCGGCGTCCGGGCACGGCGACTCGTCCTCGGGTGACGCAGCCTCCGGTGACTCGGCGTCCGGTGACTCGGCGTCGGCCGACACGTCCCGTCTCGGTCTTCGGTGGTCCGTCCTCGCGGAGTTCACCGTCGCGGTCGTCGTGCTGGTGATCACCACCGTGCTGACGGGGACCCTGCCGGGCCGGGCGGCGGCGGAGATCGCCGCGGAGAGCGCGGGCGCGGCGGCCGGTGGGGTCACCGCCTCCTCGTCGACGGTTCCCTTCGACGTCGGCACCCCGAACGGCCACGGCAAGGTGCAGATCGACCTGGGCCCGGGACGCGTCGGCAAGAACTCCGTACAGGCCGTGGTCTTCGGCCCTGACGACGGCATCGCGACCGTCCCCGAACTGCGTCTCACCTTCACCCTGAAGTCCCAGAAGATCGGCCCGATCGACGCGAAGCTCACCGACCGCGGTGGCTACTGGGCCACCGACACCCTCCAGCTCCCCCTCCCCGGCAAGTGGACGATGAAGCTCACGGTCCGCACGACGGAGATCGACCAGGTCACGGTGGAGAAGTCGGTGCGGGTGAGCTAGCGGAGGTGAGGGGGCGGGGTGGGGCGGACCTGACCGGACCGGGTACCGGGTCCCGGCCCCGGCTACTCGCTCCGCTCGTGCAGCGGCCCGCCGCACAGGGACGTCGACGGGGTGCCGTCCACGCCGACGGGCGGGTCCCCGGCGATCATGACGCGGTGCATGAGGCGCGGGAAGTCCAGGTGGGCCGTGTCGCCGGGGGCGAGATGGACGGTGGCGCGGTTGTCCCAGAGGGCCACCGAACCCGGCTCCCAGCGGAAGCGGACCGTGTACTCGGGGCGCGTGATCTGCTCGACGAACATCTCCAGCAGGAGCCGGCTCTCCGCCCTGGTCACGTCGACGATGTTCTCGACGTAGTACGGGTTGACGTACAGGATTCGTTCGCCGGTCTCGGGGTGGACGCGGACGACCGGGTGGACGGACGCGACCTGGTGGTCCTGGAGATGGCGGAGGTAGGGGTCGGGGCCGGAGCGGGCCAGGTAGCCGACGCCGAGGCGGTGTTCGGCGCGCAGCCCGTCGGCGAACCGGCGCACCGGCTCGGACAGGCCCGCGTAGGCGGCGGCGAGGTTGGCCCAGGTGGTGTCGCCGCCGTACGGGGGCACGCGCTCGGCGCGGAGCAGGGTCAGGGCGGGCGGGTCGATGCGCGCGGTGTGGTCGGCGTGCCAGCCGCGGAGGGTGGAGTGGCGGCGGCGCTCCAGCCATTCGGCCTGGTCCATGCCGTGCTTGCGGCCCAGTTCCTGGCGGTCGGCGGTCGTCTCGATCTCGGGGTGCCCGGCGGGCGAGACCGACCCCCGCGAACGCGGCCGGACCGGCTCCCCGAACCGGCGCGCGAACGCGATCTGCCCCACGTGGTCCAGCTCCTGGCCCCGGAAGAACACGACCTTCCAGCGGAGCAGCGCCGCGCGGACCGCGGCGACGGTCCCGTCGTCGAGCGGGCCGGCGAGGTCGACGCCGTGGATGTCGGCGCCGATGTGCCCGGCCGCCGGGCGTACGTCGAGGCCGCCCCAGGGTCCCTCCGCGGACGTGCCGGTGTCGATGCTCACGTGGCCCGGTCTGCCCACGCCGCAGTCCGCGCATGCGGCCCGGCGGGGAACGTGTCCTGAACGACATCGGGGTTCCGCCGGCAGGGCTCGCCGCCCCGCCGAGAAGCGTCAGTGACGCCGAGCCCGGTGTCGTACCGCCCGGCGCCCCACCCCCAGCTGCGAGACTGCGAACCTGCGAACGAACCAACGCACTGTACGCGGCAGGAAGTTGACGTCATGACCGACAAGCTCACCGTAAGTGTCCTGGGGACCGGCATCATGGGGGCCGCGATGGCCCGCAACCTCCTCCGCGCCGGGTTCGCCGTACGCGCCTGGAACCGCACCCGCGAGAAGGCCGAGCCGCTCGCCGCCGACGGCGCCCACATCGCCGACAGCCCGGCCGAGGCCGTACGGGGTGCCGATGTCGTCCTCACGATCCTGTACGACGGTGCCGCCGCCCGGGACGTGATCCGCGAGGCGGCACCCGCGCTGGGCCGGGGCGCGGTCTGGGTCCAGTCGACCACCACCGGGCTGGAGGACGTCGCCGGGCTGGCGGGGCTGGCCGGCGCACACGGGCTGGTCTTCTACGACGCCCCGGTCCTCGGCACCCGGCAGCCCGCGGAGGCCGGGCAGCTGACGGTGCTGGCGGCCGGGCCGGTCGCGGGGCGGGAGACGGTGACCCCCGTCTTCGACGCGGTCGGCGCCCGTACGGTCTGGACCGGCGAGGACGGCGCGACGGGTGCCGCGACCCGGCTCAAGCTGGTCGCCAACAGCTGGGTGCTCGCCGCCACCAACGCGGCCGGGGAGGTCCTGGCCCTGTCCCAGGCCCTCGGCGTCGACCCGGGGGCCTTCTTCGAGATCATCGAGGGCGGCCCGCTCGACATGGGCTATCTGCGCGCCAAGTCCGCGCTCATCCTCGACGGCGGCCTCTCCCCGGCCTCCTTCGCCGTCGCCACCGCCGCCAAGGACGCCCACCTCATCGTCGAGGCCGGCCGTCGGCACGGCGTACGCCTCGACGTCGCCGCCGCGGGCGCCGCCCGCCTCACCCGCGCCGCCGCCCAGGGGCACGCCGACGAGGACATGGCCGCGGCGTATTTCGCCAGCTTCGACGAGGGGGAGGGCACAGGGGAGGGCGTCCGGGCGGGCGAGGGGCAGAGCTAACCAGGCCGAAGCCCTCTCAAGCCCGCTTAAGCCCCCTCAAGCCCGGTCGGCCGCGTTCCGCTCGTCCAGGGAGCCGTGGGCTCCCGCAGAAGGCGCCGGCAGCGTGCCACCGGGCGTGGAACCACCGGTTGGGGAACCAGCCCCGGCTGAGTTGCTCCCGGCCGAGGAGCCGCCCCCTCCCGGGGTCACCGTCCCCGCCCGCCGCAGGCGTCCGGTGAGCCGGGTCGCCACCGGTTCGGTCCACCGGGCCGTCAGCGGTCCCAGGATCACCAGGATGAGGACGTACGCGGTGGCCAGCGGGCCGAGGGAGGGTTCGATGCCGGCGGTGACGGCGAGGCCGGCGATGACGATGGAGAACTCGCCGCGGGCGACGAGCGTGCCGCCCGCCCGCCAGCGGCCCTTCGCGGAAATCCCGGCCCGCCGCGCCGCCCAGTACCCGGTGGCGATCTTCGTGGCCGCCGTGACGACGGCCAGGATCAGCGCGGGCAGCAGTACGGGCGGGATGCTGGCGGGGTCGGTGTGCAGCCCGAAGAAGACGAAGAAGACCGCGGCGAACAGATCCCGCAGCGGCGCCAGCAGACTGTGCGCCCCCTCGGCGACCTCGCCCGACAGCGCGATGCCCACCAGGAACGCGCCCACCGCCGCCGACACCTGCAACTGCTGCGCGAGCCCGGCGACGAGGAGCGTCACCCCCAGCACGACGAGCAGCAGCTTCTCGGGGTCGTCGCTGGAGACGAAGCGGGAGATGTGCCGCCCGTAGCGGACGGCGACCAGCAGGACGAGCCCCGCCGTGCCGAGCGCGATGGCCAGGGTCGCGCTGCCCGCCGCCAGCCCGACCCCGGCCAGCAGAGCGGTGACGATCGGCAGATAGACGGCCATGGAGAGGTCTTCCAGGACCAGGATGCTCAGCACGACGGGCGTCTCGCGGTTGCCGAGCCGCCCGAGATCGCCGAGCACCTTCGCGATGACGCCGGAGGACGAGATCCAGGTGACGCCCGCGAGGACGACGGCGGCGACGGGGCCCCAGCCGAGCAGCAGGGCCATGGCGGCGCCGGGGAGCGCGTTGAGGGCGGCGTCCATGAGCCCGGCCGGGTACTGGGTCTTGAGGTTGGAGACGAGATCGCTGGCCGTGTACTCCAGCCCGAGCATGAGCAGCAGCAGGATCACGCCGATCTCGGCGCCGATCGCCACGAACTCCTCACTGGTGCCCAGCGGCAGCAGCCCGCCCTCCCCGAACGCCAGCCCGGCCAGCAGATACAGCGGTATGGGCGACAGCCGGAACCGTCCCGCGAACCGCCCCAGCAGCCCCAGTCCGAGGATGATCGCGCCGAACTCGACGAGGAACACGGCGGAGGAGTGCGAGGCGGACTCGGCGGCGACCTGGGCGGAGCCGGAGAGGGAACCGGGGAGGGAACTGGGGAGGGAGCCGGAGACGTACACGAACCGCTCACTCCCGCCCGAGTATCGCCGCGGCCGTCTCCACGCCCTCCCGGGTGCCGATCACGATGAGCGTGTCACCGCCGGCCAGCCGGAAGTCCGGCGTCGGCGACGGAATCGCCTCGGCCCGACGCAGTACGGCCACGATGGACGCGCCCGTCTCGGTCCGCATCCGGGTGTCGCCCAGCACACGTCCGTTCCAGTGCGAGGTCGACGCCAGTTCGATCCGCTCCGCGACCAGCCCCAACTCCGTGGTGGACAACAGGTTCGGGCTGTGGTGATCCGGTGTCAGCGCGTCGACGAGGGCGGTCGCCTCCCCCGAGGTCAGCCGCAGCGACAGCGCGCACGCGTCCGGATCGTCCTGCCGGTACGCGCTCAGCGTCCGGGCACCGTCCCGATGGGCGACCACCGAGATCCGCCGCTGCTCCCTGGTCGTGAGGTCGTAGCGGACCCCGATCCCCGGCAACGGCGTACTGCTGAGGCGCGGAGCACCCATGGCTGGCCCCCTGTCTGATTCGGATATGTCGTCGGACAACCGTCGGTGCCACCCTAACGAGACCCCGAGAACCGTCCCCGACTCCGTCCGGCCGTCCGGCACCCCGACCAACGGTCGCCGACCGCGGGACCGGCCCCCGATGGAACAATCCCCCTTCAACCCCGAGCGCCGACCGGACCGAACCCCGACCGGACCGAACCTCGACCGGACCGAAGTCACCGGACCGACCCCGACCGGGCCGAACCGAGAGGAACCGTCACCATGACCTCCACGGGTGTCCCCCCGACCCCCATGGCGGACGCCCCTACGTCGAGCCGGCCGTTCGTCCCGCCGACCCCCAGGACAGGTGCGATACCCGTTCCCGCCGAAGGGGACGGCCGCACTCCGGCACACACGTCCCCGACCCGCGCGGCGCACGCCCCCGAATCCCCCGAATCCCCGGAATCCCCCGGAGCGTGCCCGTGATCCAGTGGGTGTCCCTGGGGAGCGGCCCCCGCCCGGTTCCCCAGCCCGTGGCCACCCCTCTGGTGTGGGCCACGGCCTTCGGCGGCGCGATGGCGTTGGTCGCCGTCCACAACGCGCTGGTCGGCACGGACCGACCCGGCCCGGCCCTGGCCGCGCTGTCCCTGCTCGCCGCGCTGCTCGGCGGGTACGCCCGCTTCACCGCCGCCCCGGGCACGGCCGCCCTGTGCTGGCTCTTCCTCAACGGCTTCGCCATCCCCCCGGCCGGCGTCCTGACCTGGACCAACCCGCGCGACACGTTCTGGCTGGTCTGCCTCCTCACCGCGGCCCTGACCGGCACGACCCTGGCCCGCCTCCTCCAGGCCCGCGCCGCCTACCGCCGCCTCACCACGGCCCAGCCCCCACCGACCCACGAGCCCCCGGACTGGCCACCGGCCCGCTGACCGCCCCGCCATCCCGCCCCGCCGCAGGCCGCCGCCTCGGCGGCGCGCGACCGCACCCACCCGAACCCGAACCCCGACCACGGCCCCGAAAGCCACCCGACCCGCACAACGTCGAAGGCCCCGCTGCAAGCAGCGGGGCCTTCGACATCGTGCCCGGTGAGGCACTGGCGGAGGATACGAGATTCGAACTCGTGAGGGGTTGCCCCCAACACGCTTTCCAAGCGTGCGCCCTAGGCCTCTAGGCGAATCCTCCGCCGGGAACATTACATGACGTCGGAGGGTGCTTGCGAACCCGTTCAAGGGTGGGTGATCAAGCGCGGGGGGACGGGGTGGGGAGGCGGGTCGGCGGGCGTCGGGGATCGGGTAGGCTGGGCTCAGCCCCTCACGCGGCGCTATCTGACTGAACTCCCCCAGGGCCGGAAGGCAGCAAGGGTAGGTTGGCTCTGGCGGGTGCGTGAGGGGTCTTGTGCGTTCGGGCCCGTGTCTGCCTGTGTCTGCCGTGTCGGCCTGTGTCGCCGCGCACCGGTGGCCCCGCCAGGGACGAGGGCGATGTACCGGCTGTCCGCCGGTCCGTGTTGTCAGTGGGCGCCTATAACCTCGTATGCGTGTCGTCTCTCGCGCTGTACCGCCGCTATCGCCCGGAGTCGTTCGCCGAGGTCATCGGGCAGGAGCATGTCACCGACCCGCTGCAGCAGGCCCTGCGGAACAACCGGGTCAATCACGCGTACCTGTTCAGCGGGCCGCGCGGATGCGGGAAGACGACCAGCGCGCGCATCCTCGCCCGGTGTCTGAACTGCGAGCAGGGGCCCACCCCGACGCCGTGCGGAGAGTGCCAGTCCTGCCAGGACCTGGCGCGCAACGGACCGGGGTCGATCGACGTCATCGAGATCGACGCGGCCTCGCACGGTGGTGTGGACGACGCCCGTGAGCTGCGCGAGAAGGCCTTCTTCGGACCCGCGAGCAGCCGCTACAAGATCTACATCATCGACGAGGCCCACATGGTCACGTCGGCCGGTTTCAACGCGCTGCTGAAGGTCGTCGAGGAGCCGCCGGAGCACCTCAAGTTCATCTTCGCGACCACCGAGCCCGAGAAGGTCATCGGCACGATCCGGTCGCGTACGCACCACTATCCGTTCCGGCTGGTGCCCCCCGGCACGCTCCGCGAGTACCTCGGAGAGGTCTGCGGCAAGGAGGAGATCCCGGTCGAGGAGGGCGTCCTCCCGCTGGTCGTGCGAGCCGGTGCCGGTTCGGTGCGTGACTCGATGTCCGTCATGGACCAGTTGCTCGCGGGCGCGACGGACGAGGGTGTGACGTACGTCATGGCCACCTCGCTGCTCGGATATACGGACGGGTCCCTGCTCGACTCGGTCGTCGAGGCCTTCGCCGCCGGCGACGGGGCCGTGGCCTTCGAGATCGTCGACCGCGTCATCGAGGGCGGCAACGATCCGCGGCGGTTCGTCGCCGACCTGCTGGAGCGCCTGCGGGACCTCGTGATCCTGGCCGCCGTGCCGGACGCCATCGACAAGGGCCTCATCGACGCCCCCGCCGAGGTCCTGGAGCGGATGCGGGCCCAGGCCGGCGTCTTCGGCGCCGCGGAGCTGAGCCGCGCCGCCGACCTCGTCAACGAAGGCCTCACCGAGATGCGCGGCGCCAACTCGCCCCGCCTCCAGCTCGAACTGATCTGCGCCCGCGTCCTCCTCCCCGCCACCTACGGCGACGAGCGCTCCGTCATGGCCCGCCTGGACCGTCTGGAGCGCGGGGTGAACTTCTCGGCGGGCGGCCCCGGCCCCGCCATGGGGTACGTGCCCGGCCCGGACGCGCACGGGGGAGCGGCCCCACCTCCGCCCCCACCCCCGGCCGTGTCTCCGCAGACCCCCCAGGTTCCGCAAGGCGCGCCGGCCGCGCAGGTGCCCCCGGGCGGCGGGCCCGCGGCGGCCCGGGCCGCGGTTCGGGGAGCGGGGCCTGACGCGTACGGTGCGGGCGGCGCCGCCGGCGGACAGCCGGGCCCCGCCGCCACCGCTCCGGCCGCCCCGCACGAGCCCGCGCCGGCCGCCGCTGCGCCCACGGCTGCTCCGGCCGCCCCTCCCACCGCCCCCGCGCACCCGAACCAGGGCGCGGGCACCACGCCCCCGCCCGGCGGCTCCGCCCCCGGCTCCTGGCCCACCGCGGCCCCCGCAGGCGGTGGGCGCCGACCCGGCGGGTGGCCCACGGCCGCGCCCACCGGAGGCGGCTCCGCGCCCGCTGCCCCTGCCGCGCCCCCCGCGTACGCCCAGTCCGGGCCCCCGGCGGCGCCCCCGGCCCAGGCCTCGGCCGCGTACAACCCCGCCCCGGGCGGCCCCGACCCCCGCACGCTCTGGCCGAACATCCTGGAGACGGTGAAGAACCGCCGCCGCTTCACCTGGATCCTGCTCAGCCAGAACGCGCACGTCGCCGGATTCGACGGCACGACCCTGCAGATCGGCTTCGTCAACGCCGGAGCCCGGGACAACTTCGCGAGCAGCGGCAGCGAGGACGTGCTGCGGGCGGCCCTGTCCGAGCAGTTCAACGTGCACTGGAAGATCGAGGCCGTCATCGACACCTCGGGCGGCCCGGCCTCACCGGGCGCCCCCGGCGGCTACGGCTCCCCGGCCCCGGGCGGCTACGGAGGAGGAGGCGGCTACGGCGGGTCCCCGGCCCCGGCGTCCCGTCCGGCCGCACCCCAGGCCCCGGCCCCGGCGGCCCCCCGCCCGGCGTCCCAGGGCCCGGCCGCGTCCCACCAGCCCACCCCGGCCGCCTCACCTGTCACCCCGGCACCACCACCGGCCCCCGAACCCCCGCCGGTCTCCCCCGAGGACGACATCCCCGAGGACGACGACCCCGACCTCGACGAATCCGCGCTCTCGGGCCACGACCTGATCGTGCGCGAGCTGGGCGCGACGGTGGTCGAGGAGATCGCGAACGAATAGGACGAGCACGCTCGCTCCCAGCCCTCACCCCACCCCACCTTCGTAACCCCTCCTGCGCAACCCCTCCTTCGTACGATCCGACGAACCCCGCCCGTCCCACTCTTCGGAAGCCCCCACAAAGCCCCCCACCCCCTCCGGCTAGGCTGAACCCCGTGAAGGTCCTCGTCATTGGTACCGGTGCTCGTGAGCACGCGCTGTGCCGTTCGCTGTCCCTGGATTCCGACGTCACCGCACTCCACTGCGCGCCCGGCAACGCGGGCATCGCGGAGGTGGCCGAACTGCACGCGGTCGACGCGCTGGACGGCGCCGCCGTGGCCGCGCTGGCCACCCGGCTGGAGGCCGATCTGGTGGTCGTGGGGCCGGAGGCCCCGCTGGTCGCCGGTGTCGCCGACGCCGTACGCGAGGCGGGCATCCCCGTGTTCGGCCCGTCCGGCGAGGCCGCGCAGCTGGAAGGCTCCAAGGCCTTCGCCAAGGACGTCATGGCCGGAGCCGGTGTCCCCACCGCGCGGTCGTACGTCTGCACGACCGCCGAGGAGATCGACGAGGCCCTGGACGCGTTCGGCGCGCCGTACGTCGTGAAGGACGACGGGCTCGCGGCCGGCAAGGGTGTCGTGGTGACGGCGGACCTCGCCGAGGCCCGTGAACACGCCCTCGCCTGCGGCCGGGTCGTCATCGAGGAGTTCCTGGACGGCCCCGAGGTCTCCCTCTTCGCGATCACCGACGGCGTCACCGTCCTCCCGCTCCAGCCCGCGCAGGACTTCAAGCGCGCGCTCGACGGCGACGAGGGCCCCAACACCGGCGGCATGGGCGCGTACTCACCGCTCCCGTGGGCCGACCCGAAGCTGGTCGACGAGGTCCTGCAGACCGTGCTGCAGCCG
Organism: Streptomyces griseiscabiei; assembly: GCF_020010925.1. NCBI lineage: Bacteria > Bacillati > Actinomycetota > Actinomycetes > Kitasatosporales > Streptomycetaceae > Streptomyces > Streptomyces griseiscabiei. The sequence continues at coordinate 160,702 of NZ_JAGJBZ010000004.1, forward strand.
ACGGTCGACGAGATGCGCCGCCGCGGCACCCCCTTCTCCGGTCTGCTCTACGCGGGCCTGGCGATCACCAGCCGGGGCGTACGGGTGATCGAGTTCAACGCCCGGTTCGGCGACCCGGAGACGCAGGTCGTCCTCGCCCGCCTCAAGACCCCGCTGGCCGGTGTCCTGCTGGCCGCCGCCGACAGCACCCTCGGCGACCTCGAACCCCTCCGCTGGAGCGGCGACGCGGCCGTCACCGTGGTCGTGGCCTCGCACAACTACCCGGGGACCCCCCGCACCGGCGACCCGATCGCCGGCCTCGACGAGATCGCCGCCGTGGACGCCCCGCACGCGTACGTCCTGCACGCCGGCACCAGGCGCGCGGGGGACGACGTCGTCAGCGCCGGCGGCCGCGTCCTCTCCGTCACGGCCACCGGCAAGGACCTCACCCAGGCCCGGGACCGCGCGTACACCGCCGTCGCCCGCATCGGCCTCGACGGTTCCCAGCACCGTTCGGACATCGCGGCGAAGGCGGCGGCCGAGGCGTGACCGGCGGCCGGGCCCGGCCCGTGGCGGGCGGCGCGTGCGCCCCCGTCACGCGCGGCCGGGCCACCCCCGCCGCACGAACCTGACCTGCTCGATCCTGACCTGGTCGATCCTGACCTGCTCGGGATCGAGACCTTGTCGATCCCGAGCAACTGTCCCCTTTCCGGCATCCGCATGCGAAGGGGTATCAACGGGTACGAACCCCAGGCCCCGGAATCCCTCGGAGACCCCAGGAAACCCCTGGCGAATCCACCGGAATCCGGGGCCCGATCCTTGCCCGGCGTCCTTCACCTCTCCCCAGAGCCATTCCATCGAGTGAGCGATGGCCCATCCGGCTGACGGCGGCCGGGGCCCCAACTAGGGTGCGGCGCAAGTGTTCCGGCACTTGGCCCACCGGCATTGCGATGTCGGTGGCGGGTGCCACAGTGGGGGAGTGAGCAACGTCAGGGCGTTCGGCGGCGACCACTGCGACAGGCAGTCGGCGCAGGCGTCGCGGTGTGCGCCGCACGGGACAGCAGGGGGTGACGTCGGGTCGTGACCGGTATGGCAGGTGGTGAGGAGGCGGGCGCGCAGGCCGCGCGCTCCCGGGCTCTCGCCGTGCTGCGGGTCCGCAGCAGGGCGCTGGCCGTGGCGGTGCTGCCCGCGGCCGTCGCCGTCGTCCTGCTGGTCGGCGGGTCGACCGGTCATCTGGCCGGGCCGGGCTGGTCCACGGCGAGCTGGGTCGTGTCGGGTCTCGCCGTCGTCGTGCTGCTCGCCGCCGCGGGCATCGCGCTCGTCGTCGCCCGCGCCCGGCCCGCCGTGAGCCCCACGGTCTCGATCACCGAGGAGTCCGCGCCCGATCTCTACCGCCTGGTCCGGGACCTGGCCGACCGCCTCGACGTCCCGCCCCCCTCCGCGATAGCGCTCACCCCGGACTGCGACAGCTGGCTGGAGGACCGCACCCACCCCTCCCACAGCACCCCCGCGCCCCGGTCCTCGACCACCGGGACCGACCCGGACGGCGCGGCGACCGGTACCACGGGCGCCGACCGGACCGACCGGGACCGGGCCGACGAGATGACGGACCCCCGGGGGTCGTCGCCGGGCCGGCGTTCCGCCCTGCGGTCGGGCACCCGGTCCGGCCCGGAGTCCGGGCTCTCCGTTCCCCGGCGGCACCGCGCGCCCATCGCCCCGGTACTGGTCATCGGCTCGCCGTTCCTGTGGTGGATGCGGGTCGGTGAGCTACGCGCGGTGCTGGCACCGGTCGTCGCGGGTACGGGCCCGTCGGCGCACCCGGACATAGCCGCGGCCCGCCGTTTCGTGCGCGGTCTGGACGCCGCCGTGGCCGTCGCCTCCGCCCCGCGCGGCCCCCTCGTCCGTACGGTGCTGGCCGGCGTCGGCTGGGTGACACGGCTGCTCCTGCGCAGCTGCCGGGGCCACGCGGCCGAGATGGAGCGCGGGGTCGCCGCCGCGGCGGCCGAGCGTGCACAGGCTGTGGACTACGGTCTGCGGATCGTCGCCCAGGAACAGGTCGGTCTGGCCTACGCGGGCTGGGACCGGCTGCTCACCCGGGTCGCGCTGCCCGCCTGGCGGATGGGGCGCTGGCCGTCCCGGCTGGACGCGGGGGTCGTCGCCGCGCTCACCGAGCTGTCCCGCCGCGACCGCCTGGCCGAGGGCTTCGCCTCCCGGCTCGGCGAGCGCCCCGCCTGCGACCTCCTCGAAGAGCCCGGCACGATCGACGAGGCCGCGTCCCTGCTCGCCGCCCGCCTCTTCCACGGCGGCCCCGCCGAGTCCGGGCCCGACTGGGCCCCGGTCGACTGGCACGAGTACCCGGACGAGGTCGTCGACCGCAAATGGCGTACGGACGCGGCCCGCCTCCACCGTGTCCTCGACACCCTGGGCGTCCGCCACGCGACGAGCGACCCGACCACCGACCCCACCGGCCCGGTGCCCAGCGGCCCCACCCTGTCCCGCGTACTGAACCATCTGGCGGCCACACCCCGGCCCCCCGAGCACGACCCCGCCCAGGCCCCGGACCGGCACCACATATCCCCCGCCGCCGACGGACACGGCGACAGCCACGGCCCCGGCCACACCCCCGACGGGGCCGACGGGACCAGGGGCACCGACGGGACCAGGGACACCGACGGGCCCGGGGACGCCGAAGAGTCCAGGGACTTCGACGACACCGACGAACCCGGCCTCACCAACGCCCACTCCGCCGCCCTCGCCGCAGCGCTCACCGCCGAGCTGGCGCGGGAGGAGGCGGCGGCACCGGCCGCCGCGCACACCGCGCCCGGCGGGGCCGAGGCGCAGGGACCGGACCGGGCGCTGTGGGACGACGGGCTGCTGCCCCTGTTCCCGATGCAGCCGCCCCGTACGGGCCGTGAGCTGCTGACCGAGCACGTCGCCGCGATGGTCTGCTGCGCGGCGATGGACACGGCGGGCGCGACCCCGGGTCTGGACTGGCTGGACGGCCCCTCCCTCCTCGTCGACGGCGTACGGGCGGCCGACCTCGTGCCCCGGGTCCTGACCCTGGTCGAGGACGGCGATCCCGCCCCCCTCCGCGACTGGCTCCGCCGTCTCGGCGTCCGCCCGGAGAAACCGGTCCGCCTGGTCTGACCCCCCCGCGCTCCCCCCAGGCACGCCCACGCCCCCAACCCTCCATCCGGACCCCGCTGTTCCACTCTCGTCCATTCACGACGAACGGTGACGAAGCGCGTGCGTAATGTGATGTGCTGGGACCGATCGCGTGCGTATCGCGTACAGAGCAAGGGCTTGCGAAAGCTCACGGGGGCGAGGGAGGGGAACAACTCATGGACTCGGAGCACCACATCCGCCGCTGGGAGTCGGGCGCACTCGCCCACGCCGTGACGGACCCTTTCGGCCAGGGCCCCGTTCCCTGGCTCCGCGGCAATGTGACGTACTTCGACGACACCGGCCATGTGGTCCCCTGGTACGTGGAGCCGGGCCCGCCCGAGCCCGAAGTCCCTGCCACGGGCGCCCGCGCACGCGCCCGCGTGCCCGCCCCGCGCACCCCGCCGGGCCCCCGCTCCGCCGACGACGTGCGCCGCCAGATCAAGGGCTTCACGGCGACCGGCGCCGCCGCCCCCGGCGAGTCCATCGACTTCCACATCACGGTCGACCCGCCCCAGGAGTTCGGCGTCGACATCTACCGCATCGGCCACTACAGCGGTGACGGCGCGGCGAAGATCACCACCAGTCCCCGGCTCTCCGGCATCGTCCAGCCCCCGCCCCTCACCGCCGACCGCACGGTCTCCTGCCACCACTGGTGGCTCTCCTGGCGGCTGCAGATCCCGGGCTACTGGAACACCGGCGCGTACGTGGCGGTCCTGACCACCGCCGACGGCTACCGCTCCCACGTGCCGTTCACCGTCCGCGACGAGCGGCGGGCCGACCTGCTGCTCCTGCTCCCGGACATCACCTGGCAGGCGTACAACCTCTACCCGGAGGACGGCCGCACCGGCGCCAGCCTCTACCACGCCTGGGACGAGGACGGCCGGCTGCTCGGCGAGTCCGAGGCGGCGACGACCGTCTCCTTCGACCGCCCGTACGCCGGCGCGGGCCTCCCCCTGCACGTCGGCCACGCCTACGACTTCATCCGCTGGGCCGAGCGCTACGGCTACGACCTCGCCTACGCCGACGCCCGCGATCTGCACTCCGGCCGTGTCGACCCCACCCGCTACCGGGGGCTGGTCTTCCCGGGGCACGACGAGTACTGGTCGCCCCAGATGCGCCGCACCGCCGAACAGGCCCGCGACGGCGGCACCTCGCTGGTCTTCCTCTCCTCCAACACCATGTACTGGCAGGTGGAGCTGAGCCCGTCCCCGTCCGGTGTCCCCGACCGCCTCCTCACCTGCCGAAAACGCCGGGGCCCCGGCAAACCCGCACTGTGGCGCGAAATCGACCGCCCCGAGCAGCAGTTGATGGGCATCCAGTACGAGGGCCGGGTCCCCGACCCCCACCCCCTGGTCGTGCGCAACGCCGACCACTGGCTCTGGGACGCGACCGGCGCCCATGAGAACGACGAGCTGGCCGGGATGGTCGCCGGCGAGGCCGACCGCTACTTCCCGCGCACCCCCCTTCCCGAGCACCAGGGCCGTATGCTCCTCGCCCACTCCCCGTACCGGGCCCCCGACGGCGCGGTCCGGCACCAGGAGACCTCCCTGTACCGAGCCCCCTCCGGAGCCTGGGTCTTCGCATCCGGGACGTTCGCCTGGTCCCCGGCCCTGGACCGCCCGGGCCACGTCGACACCCGGGTCCAGCGGGCCACCGCCAACCTCCTGGACCGCATCTGCAAACGCGACTGAGCAGCGCACCGCACATCGTCCGCGCCACCCCTGGCCAAGATCGGTGCTCCCCGTACGGGAGAATCGAGCCACTTGGACATCACCACGGGGAGGAACCGTGTCCGGATTCGTAGAAAAGCCCGAGCCGATCGAGGTTCCGGGCCTGGTGCATCTGCACACCGGCAAGGTGCGCGAGCTGTACCAGAACGAGGCGGGCGACCTCGTGATGGTCGCCAGCGACCGCACGTCCGCGTTCGACTGGGTGCTGCCCACGGAGATCCCCGACAAGGGCCGCGTCCTCACCCAGCTGTCCCTCTGGTGGTTCGACCAGCTCGCCGACCTGGCCCCGAACCACGTCCTGAGCACCGAACTCCCGCCGGGCGCCCCCGCCGACTGGGCGGGCCGCACCCTGATCTGCAAGTCGCTCAGGATGGTCCCGGTGGAGGCCGTCGCCCGCGGCTACCTCACCGGCTCGGGCCTGCTGGAGTACAACGACTCCCGTACGGTCTGCGGCCTCGCCCTCCCCGAGGGCCTGGTCGACGGCTCGGAGCTGCCGGCACCGATCTTCACCCCGGCCACCAAGGCCGCCGTCGGCGAGCACGACGAGAACGTGTCGTACGAGGAGGTCGCCCGCCAGGTCGGCGCGGAGACCGCCGTGCAGCTGCGCCAGACGACCCTCGCGGTGTACGGCCGGGCCCGGGACATCGCCCGTGACCGGGGCATCATCCTCGCCGACACCAAGTTCGAGTTCGGCTACGAGGGCGACACCCTCGTGCTCGCCGACGAGGTGCTCACCCCGGACTCCTCCCGCTTCTGGCCGGCCGACCTGTGGGAGCCGGGCCACGCCCAGCCCTCCTTCGACAAGCAGTTCGTCCGCGACTGGCTGACCTCGGACGCCTCCGGCTGGGACCGCAAGAGCGAGCAGCCCCCGCCGCCGCTCCCCGAGGAGATCGTCACCGCGACCCGCGCCAAGTACGTGGAGGCGTACGAGCGTCTGACGGGCACGAGCTGGTCGTAGGCCCGCAGGACACGAAGAAGACCCCGGTCCAGTGGACCGGGGTCTTCTTTGCCGAGCGGACGACCAGGTTCGAACTGGCGACCTCAACCTTGGCAAGGTTGCGCTCTACCAACTGAGCTACGTCCGCGCTGCGCCGTGGCGCGAGGCCTACTATACCCAACCTCGCTCCCGGGCGAGCCGCACCGCCGCGTGCCGGTTCTCCACCCCGAGCTTGGAGACGGCCGACGACAGATAGTTCCGGACAGTGCCCTGGGTCAGCGCGGCCCGCTCGGCGATCTCCGCCACGGGTGCCCCGTCGGCGGCGAGCTCCAGTACCTCGGCCTCCCGCGCGGTCAGCGGCGAATCCCCGGACGAGATCGCGTCGGCCGCCAACTCCGGGTCCACATAACGGTTCCCCGCATGCACGGTCCGGATGATCTCCGCGAGCCGCTGCGCGCTGACGGTCTTGGGGACGAACCCCCGCACACCGGCCTCCAGCGCCCGCTTCAGATGCCCCGGGCGGCCATGACCGGTCACGATCAGCACACGGCAGCCCGGTAGTTCGGTCCGCAGCGATGTGGCCACCCTCACACCGTCGGCGCCCGGCATCTGCAGGTCCAGCACGGCCACATCCGGCTCGTGCGCCATGGCCATCGCCAGCGCCTCCGGCCCGCTGGCCGCCTCCGCGACCACCACCAGATCGTCCTCCAGGGCCAGCAACGCGGCCAGCGCCCCCCGGATCAGATGCTCGTCGTCGGCGAGCAACAGCCGCACCGGCCGCCCCGCCACCTCCGGTACGGCGCTCACGACGCGCTCCCCGGCACGACGGCGGAGCCGACCGACCCGACCGAGTCGGTCGGCCTCTTCCCGGCCGAGCCCGAACCGACAACCCGGCCCGACCCCGACCCCGGGCCGGTGCCCGAGCCCTCCGCACCCAACGGCACCCGCGCCACCACCCGAAAAGCCTCCCCGCCCACCGGCCCCGCCTCCAAAGTCCCGTCCACGACCGCCAGCCGCTCCCGCAGCCCCGCGAGCCCGGACCCGGCCCCGACGGAACGCCCGGCGTCCGCGGTCTCCGCCCCGGCCGCCCGGATTCCGTCGTTCTCCACGGTCAGCACCACCTGCCCCTCCGTCACCTTCAGCGCCACCGCGCACTGATCGGCGTTCCCGTGCCGCAGCACGTTCGTCGTCGCTTCCCGCACCACCCAGGCGAGCGCGGACTGCACCTCGCCGGGCAGCCCCGCGGTGTCCGCCCCGTGCACCGAGCAGTCGATACCGGCCGCCGCCAACACGCCCTGCGCACCGGAGAGTTCGACCCCGAGGTCGGCCTCCCGGTACCCCCGTACGACCTCCCGCACCTCGCGCTGCGACTCGTGGGCGATCCGCTGGACCTCGATCATCTGCTCGACGGCCTCGGGCCGTTCCCGGCGGGCCAGCTGGACCGCCAGCTCGCTCTTCAGCGCGATGACCGCGAGATTGCGGCCGATCACGTCGTGCAGATCGCGTCCGAAACGCAGCCGCTCCTCGGCGACGGCGAGGCGGGCGCGGGTCTCGCGGGCGTCGGCGAGTTCGTAGACGGCGTCGAGGAGCCAGACGGAGAAGACGGCCGTGAAGGCGAGGGCCCCACCGCTGATCAGCACGACCACCGTCGTGACCAGCACGGTGGACCCCGGTGCGCCCAGCAGGAGGACCAGGAGCGCGGAGCCCGCCGCGAAGCCGCCGACGATCGGCATGACCTGCTTCCTGCGGACACCGAGCGTCGCGTTACCGACGCCGAAGATCACCACGATGCTGAAGATGCCGGCGTTGTCGGTGATGTCCCCCGTCACCGCGTGGTCGGTGATCACGAAGGTGAGGACGCCGACCACGGTGGTGACGGCGGTGAGCCCCCACAGCAGCCGGACGGGCTGGGCCCGCCGGCCGCACGTCCAGTCCAGCGCCCGGGAGGCGGTCACCCCACAGATCGCGGCGTGCGCCCCCACCAGGAGCAGCAGCAGCCAGCTGCCCGGCCGCCCCGGCCCCACCTCGGCGAAGGCGGGCAGTCCGGCCGCGAGGAGCTCGATCACCGCGAACATGTGGAACGACCACCGGGTGTACGTCTCCACCTTGGCCGGTGTGCTCTTGCCCCGCCACCAGCTCCCCGGCCCCCGCATGGCACGACTCCCCTCGTCTCCCCTTACCGACGCGGTTCCCAGCGGAACCACCGCCGTACAGCAAACACCGCGAGCACGGTCCAGGCCAGCGCGGTGGCGACGGCGCCCAGGGCCTCGTACGCGGACAGGTCGCCGGTCCAGCCGCCGCGCACCAGCGTGATGACGGGGGTGAGCGGCAGCAGTTCGAGGAAGGAGGCCAGCCGGTCCGGCAGCACTTCGAGCGGCACGGTGATGCCCGAGCCGAGCAGGGAGACGAACATCAGCGGCAGGCTGGTGACCTGCGCGCTCTCGGCGGTGCGGCTGAGGCTCGCGGTGACCGCCGCCAGCGCCACGCACAGCACGACGCCCAGCAGCACCCCCAGCACGGCCAGGTGGGGCGCGGACGGTGCCCCGAGGTCCAGCAGGACCGAGCAGGCTACCGCCATGAGCAGGCACTGCGCGATGCCGATGCCGACGGCGGGCAGCGCGGCACCGACGAGGATCTCCTGGTCGCGCAGCTCACCGGTCCGCAGCCGCTTCAGGACGAGTTCCTCACGGCGTACGACGTAGATGTTGGTCAGGGCGGTGTAGATCGCGAAGAGCAGCGAGAAGCCGACGCCGGCGGGCAGGATGACCGTGCCGAGGCTCAGCCCGGCCTCCTTCAGGTCCATCTGGTCCGTCGCCGACTTGACGCTGAGCGGCAGCAGCAGCGGGACGAACAGCGCCGTGACCAGCGTGGCCCGGCTGCGCCCGAGGAGCGTCAGCTCGGCGCGGGCGAGCGCGGTCATCCGGCTTCTGAGGGTCGTCGTCCCGGGGCTGGGGAGGGGCGCCGTGCCCGTCTCCGCCGCCGTCCCCGTGGCCCCTGTGGTCGTGCTGCTCATGCCGCCACCCCGTTCTTGCGCGTTCCCGTGCCCGTAGTGCCCGCAGTGCCCGTACGCGACGGCGTCCCCGTGTCCGTGGCCGCGCGCGCCGCCTCCGCCGACTCCCGCGCGATCCGCAGGAACGCCTCCTCCAGCGAGGCCGACCGGACCTCGAGGCGCCGCAGCTCGACCCGTGCCCGCTCGGCCCAGAGGAGCAGCCCGGTGGCCGCCCGCTGGAGCTCCTGTGTGCGCAGCACCACCACGCGGTCGTGCTCCTCGTGCCCGGTGACGCCCAGTTCGCCGAGGGGCGGCAGGTCGCCCAGGAAGTACCCGGCGGGCAGTTCGAAGGAGATCCGGGACGGCTGGGAGGCGGTCACCTCGGCCGGGGTGCCGGTCGTGGCGACGGAGCCCTCGTGGAGGATGGCGAGCCGGTCGGCGAGGTCCTCCGCCTCCTCCAGGTAGTGCGTGGTGAGCAGCACGGTCGTCCCCCCGTCGCGCAGCTCCCGTACCAGCTCCCATGTGTCCTGGCGGCCCTCCGCGTCGAGGCCGGTGGTCGGCTCGTCGAGGAAGAGGACCTCGGGGCGCCCGAGGAGCGCGAGCGCCAGGTCGAGGCGCCGCTTCTCACCTCCGGACAGCTGCTTGACCCGGACACCGGCCCGCCGCCCGAGCCCCACCATCTCCAGCGCCTCGCCCTCGGGGCGTGCCCCGCTGGTGCAGCCGGCCCACATCCGTACCGTCTCCGCGACGGTCAGCTCGGAGGGGAAGCCGCCCTCCTGCAGCATCACGCCGATCCGGGGGCGTACGGCCGCGCGCTCCCCGTAGGGGTCGTGGCCGAGGACCCTCACCCGGCCGCCGGACGGCGGTGCGAGTCCCTCCAGCAGTTCGACCGTCGATGTCTTGCCCGCGCCGTTGGTGCCCAGCAGGGCGAAGAGTTCTCCCCGGCCGACGGAGAACGTGATTCCCCGTACGGCCTCGAAACCGCCCCCGTACACGCGCCGCAGGTCGGTGACCTCGATCACGTTCTCGTGATCGTGAGTGTTCACGTCCTCGTGCCCGTTCGTTTTCATGTCTTCAGCGTCCCGGCGATACGGGTCGCGGTGCAGTGCGCGGTGTCATCTCTCGGCATGACAAATGTCAGACGCGGGGGCCGGGGAAACGGCGGGAGAACACGAAGAAGGCCCCGGTCCAGTGGACCGGGGCCTTCTTTCACGAGCGGACGACCAGGTTCGAACTGGCGACCTCAACCTTGGCAAGGTTGCGCTCTACCAACTGAGCTACGTCCGCATTGCCTCCGACCGGCTCCCACCGATCGGCGCGAGGACTACTTTACCTGATCCACAACAGTGGTCCGGTAAGTGATCCAGAGCGGGTGACAGGAATTGCACACTGCGCCTTCCCCCTGGAAGGGGGATGTTCTGCTACTGAACTACACCCGCGTGACTCCGGTGAGCCGGGCCTTTCGGCCTTGCCCCTCGGCGTGCTCCAGACTCTAGCCGATCGGGCGGGGGGCAACGCAAGTCGGTTGTCCCCCGGCCCCAAGTCGGCCGCCCCCGGGGCCCGCTGACGGACCCTGAGGACGGCCGCCGGGAAGACGTGCCCACCGTGTGCCCGCCGCGCGCCTACTGCGCCTCGGCGAACGCCTCGTAGACCTTCTTGGGGATGCGCCCGCGCGCGGGGACGTCCAGCTTGTTGGCCTGCGCCCAGGCGCGGACGGCGGCGGGGTCCGGGGCGACCTGGGTCTGCTTGTACGCCTTGCCCGACCTCGACCGCTTGCGGCCGGCGTCGACGTAGGGCGCGAGCGCCTTACGCAGTTTCTTGGCGTTGGCTTCGTTCAGGTCGATCTCGTACGACTTGCCGTCGAGTCCGAAGGCGATCGTCTCCGCCGCTTCCGAGCCGTCGATGTCGTCGGAGAGAGTGACCACGACACGCTGCGCCACGAATATCGGTCCCTTCGTGCGACATCTCTCCGTTGACGTGCCCTGACGTCAGGAAGATGTCGGCTGTCCGGCTGTTAATTGGGCAAAGTATCGGCTAATGCCAATTCATTTGTACAGTGCCCGGCATTGCAATGTGCAGACAGACTTAATCCGTCCGCGTGTCCCTCGCGCAATAGGGATCCGGGATCTTTCCCAGAAGTTTTCATGAGGGTGATCGCCCGCTGCCTGATCGTGACCGCCGTCACCAGGATTGATGGCGGAGCCCTGTAGTTTCCTACGAATCTACCCGCGTAGAAATTTTGTACGGGTAGTCTGAAGCCACCTGTAGGAACCTGCTCAGCACCAACACCGGGAGTGCCAGTGGCACGCGTCGTAGTCGACGTCATGCTCAAGCCGGAGATCCTCGACCCCCAGGGCCAGGCGGTGCAGCGCGCGCTGCCGCGTCTCGGTTTCGAGGGCGTCTCCGACGTACGTCAGGGAAAGCGATTCGAACTGGAAGTTGACGGACCGGTGGACGACGCCGCGCTCGCCCGCATCCACGAACTGGCGGAATCCTTCCTCGCCAACACCGTGATCGAGGACTTCACCGTCAAGGTCGAGGAAGTCGCGGAGGCGGGAAAGTGACCGCTCGTATTGGCGTCGTCACCTTTCCCGGCAGCCTCGACGACCGGGACACGCAGCGTGCCATCAGGCTCGCCGGTGCCGAACCCGTCGCCCTCTGGCACAAGGACAAGGACCTCCACCAGGTCGACGCCGTGGTGCTGTGCGGCGGTTTTTCCTACGGCGACTATCTGCGCGCCGGCGCCATCGCCCGCTTCTCGCCGGTGATGGAGACGCTCATCGAGCAGGCGAAGGCCGGACTGCCGGTCCTCGGCATCTGCAACGGCTTCCAGATCCTCACCGAGGCCCACCTCCTGCCGGGCACGATGCTGCGCAACGACCACCTGCACTTCATCTGCCGCGACCAGAAGCTGCGGGTGGAGAACGCGGAGACCGCCTGGACCACCGACTACACGGCCGGCCAGGAGATCCACATCCCGCTGAAGAACAACGACGGGCAGTACGTCGCCGACGCGTACACGCTCGACAAGCTGGAGGCCGAGGGCCGTGTCGCCTTCCGGTACCTCGACTTCAACCCCAACGGCTCGCAGCGGGACATCGCCGGCGTCGTCAACGAGGCCGGGAACGTCGTGGGCCTCATGCCGCACCCGGAGCACGCCGTGGAGCCGCTGATCGGCACCGGCCGCACCGACGGCCTCCCCTTCTTCACCTCGATCCTCAAGAAGCTGGTCAACGCATGAGCCGGACGCCTCTGGACACGGTCGAGCACGCGGCCGCGACCCCCGACGTCGAGCTGCCCTGGGCCGAACTGGGCCTGAAGAAGGACGAGTACGAGCGGGTCGTGGAGATCCTCGGCCGCCGGCCCACCGGTGCCGAGCTGGCCATGTACTCCGTCATGTGGTCCGAGCACTGCTCGTACAAGTCCTCCAAGGTCCACCTGCGCCAGTTCGGCGAGAAGGCCCCCCAGTCGGACGCCCTCCTCGTCGGCATCGGCGAGAACGCGGGCGTCGTCGACGTCGGTCAGGGCTACGCGGTCACCTTCAAGGTCGAGTCGCACAACCACCCCTCGTACGTCGAGCCCTACCAGGGCGCGGCCACGGGCGTCGGCGGCATCGTCCGCGACATCATCGCGATGGGCGCCCGCCCGGTCGCGGTCGTGGACCCGCTGCGCTTCGGCGCGGCCGACCACCCCGACACCAAGCGCGTCCTGCCCGGCGTCGTCGCCGGCATCGGCGGCTACGGCAACTGCCTGGGCCTGCCGAACATCGGCGGCGAGGTCGTCTTCGACGCCTGCTACCAGGGCAACCCGCTGGTCAACGCCGGTGCCATCGGTGTCATGCGGCACGAGGACATCCACCTCGCCAAGGCCTCCGGCGCCGGCAACAAGGTCATCCTGTACGGGGCCCGCACCGGCGGCGACGGCATCGGCGGTGCCTCGATCCTGGCCTCCGAGACCTTCGACGACGCCAAGCCCTCCAAGCGTCCCGCCGTCCAGGTCGGCGACCCCTTCCAGGAGAAGCTCCTCATCGAGTGCACCCTGGAGGCGTTCAAGGAGAAGCTGGTCGTCGGCATCCAGGACCTCGGCGCGGCGGGCCTGTCCTGCGCGACGAGCGAGCTGGCGTCCAACGGCTCCGGCGGCATGCGCGTCACCCTCGACGACGTACCGCTGCGCGACTCCACGCTCTCGCCCGAGGAGATCCTCATGAGCGAGTCGCAGGAACGCATGTGCGCGGTCGTCGAGCCGGAGAAGGTCGACCGCTTCCTCGCGATCTGCGACAAGTGGGACGTCATCGCCACGGTCATCGGCGAGGTCACCGACGGCGACCGCCTGGAGATCTACTGGCACGGCGGCAAGATCGTCGACGTCGACCCGCGCACGGTCGCGCACGACGGCCCGGTCTACGAGCGCCCGTACGCCCGCCCCGAGTGGCAGGACGCGCTCCAGGCGGACGACGCGAACAAGCTCCCGCGCCCGGCGACGTCCGAGGAGCTGAAGGACCAGGTCCTGAAGCTGGTGGCGTCCCCCAACCAGGCCTCCAAGTCCTGGATCACCTCCCAGTACGACCACTTCGTGCAGGGCAACACGGTCCTCGCCCAGCCCGAGGACTCGGGCATGATCCGCGTCGACGAGTCGACCGGCCTGGGTGTCGCCATCGCCACCGACGGCAACGGCCGCTACGCCAAGCTGGACCCGTACCACGGCGCCCAGCTGGCCCTGGCGGAGGCGTACCGCAATGTCGCCACCACCGGCGCCAAGCCGCTGGCCGTCTCCGACTGCCTGAACTTCGGCTCCCCGGAGGACCCGGCGGTCATGTGGCAGTTCGCGGAGGCCGTACGCGGTCTCGCGGACGGCTGCCTGCAGCTGGGCACCCCGGTGACCGGCGGCAACGTCTCGCTCTACAACCAGACGGGCGAGGTGGCCATCCACCCCACCCCGGTCGTCGCGGTCCTGGGCGTCATCGACGACGTCGCCCGCCGCACACCCGTCGCCTTCCAGGAAGAGGGCCAGCTCCTCTACCTGCTCGGCGACACCCGTGAGGAGTTCGGCGGCTCGGCCTGGTCCCAGGTCGTCCACGACCACCTCGGCGGACTGCCCCCGCAGGTCGACCTGGAGCGCGAGCGCCTGCTCGCCGAGATCCTGATCTCCGCCTCCCGCGACGGCATGATCGACTCCGCGCACGACCTCTCCGACGGCGGCCTGATCCAGGCGGTCGTGGAGTCGGCCCTGCTCGGCGGCAAGGGCGCCCGTCTGATCGTCCCCGACGGTCTGGACGCGTTCACCTTCCTCCTCTCGGAGTCGGCCGGCCGCGCCGTCGTGGCCGTCCCCCGCTCGGAGGAGCTCCGCTTCAACGACATGTGCGGCGCCCGGGGCCTCCCGGCCACCCGCATCGGCGTCGTGGACGGCGAAGCGGTCGAGATCCAGGGCGAGTTCACGCTCCCCCTGGAGGAGCTGCGGGTCGCCCACGAGGGCACGATCCCGGCGCTGCTGGCGTAGTCCCTGTCAGGGCCGTACGAAGGAGCCCCGCCCGGCTCGATCCGACCCGGGCGGGGCTCTCTCGCGTCCTGGCGGTCTAGCGGACGTAGTTCTTGAGGATCTCTGTGTCCAGTTCGATGTTCATCGGGCCGGGGATGCGGACCTTCTCGCCGAACTTCGCGGTGTGGACAGCGCGGTAGCCGCCAACCTGTCGGTCCGGCTTGCTGTGCACGGTGACCGTGCAGGAGTCCCGGTCGATCAAGAGGTATAGGGGGATTCCGACCTGGCCGTAAGCAGTCGGCTTCTCGTGCCGGTCCCGCCGGTCGGTGTCCGAGTCGTACGAGGTCACCTCTACGACCATGAGCGCGCCGTCAGGGGCGGCCCATTCACCGTGTCCTGCGAAGTGGGCCTCGGGCGCGAGCACCGCATCCGGTTTCGCCCTTCCCTCCCGATAGGTCTCCACCCGGAGACCTTGACCGTACGTCAGGTCCAGGTCGGGCCTGGACTGCATGCAGCGCCGGGCCAGCCAGGAGACGATGACGTTGTGGTCTCCGTCTGCCACCTTCTTGACTCCGATCCGTCCGTTGATGAACTCCAACGTGACGGTCTCGGGAGCGGCGGCGGCGATCGTTTCGAACTCCACCACCGACATCTGAGACGTGCGCTCGGCCATAACCGTCATGTTGCACCCCTTTCCAGGCGAAGGCCAGTGTCGCCAGTGGGCGTCGGACAGGGGTGCGCTTCGCCGTCGACAACACTTTCGAGTGACCTGGAGTCCACGAGAGGGCGCCCGCATACGCTCATCCCATGCCGCCCGCCAGGAAACGCCCCCGCACCTACGACCCCGCCAAGACCCGCAAGGCCGTCCTGGCCCAGTTCGGGCACGTACGGGAGGCGGTGGGCGCCCTCACCGGCGAGCAGCTCGCGGCGCCGACCCGGCTCGGGGCGTGGACGGTCCGGGATCTGGCCGCGCACCTCACCATGGCCGTCGAGAGCGTCAGCCGGGCCCTGGAGCGGTCCGAGCCGCCGAAGGCCGAGCTGAACCCCCTCGACTACGCCTCCGCGACCGCCGCCCACGCGTCCGCCATCGCCGAGGGCAGCCACGCCCTGGCCGAGGCCCAGCCCGACCTCGTCGCCCTCTACGCGGAGGTGGAGCGGCGGGTCACCGAGGCCCTCGCCGCCGCCCCGCAGGGCCGGGTCATCGACACCCGCGCCGGCGGCATGCTGCTCGACGACTACCTGGTCACCCGCACGATCGAGCTGGTCGTCCACACCGACGACCTGAACGCCGCCGTCCCCGGCCTCGACGTCCCCTACGACCGCCACGCCCTGGCCACCTGCGTCCGGCTGCTCGCCGACACCCTCGCAGCGCGGGCGCCCGGCGGCTCGACGGAGGTGCGGATCCCGCCGTACGCCGTCGTGCAGTGCGTGGAGGGGCCACGGCACACCCGGGGCACCCCGCCGAACGTGGTCGAGACCGACCCGCTGACCTGGATCCGCCTCGCGACCGGCCGGGTGACGTGGGCCGCCGCCCTGGACGCGGCCGACGTCAGCGCGAGCGGCGAGCGGGCGGACCTGAGCGGGCTGCTGCCGCTGATGGCCTGAACGGGTGGGCCGGTCCGGTCCCGGCGCATCCGGTGGAACCACCCACTCACCCCACCCGTCCCACCGCCATGGACAAGCGACTGCGACTGACCCTGACCGCCCTGGCCCTCTTCCCGCTCACCCTGCTCGCGGCCTGCGGCACGGAGTCGTCCGGCGACTCCGGCAGCGGCAACGTCGGCTCGGGCACCTCGACCGCCGAGAAGTCCTCGGTCACCGACGTCCGCTGGAAGGTCGACAGCCTCACCGTCGGCGACCAGACGCGACAGGCACCCGACGGCGCCTGGCTCAGGATCGCCGACGACGGCGAGGTCGAAGGCAACTACGGCTGCAACACCTTCGGCTCGACCGCCGCCTTCAAGGACGACGGCATCGACTTCGAGACCGCCCGGTCCACCGAGATGGCCTGCGGCGACGCCCCGATGAAGTTCGAGGAGAGCTTCGCCCGCACGCTGGACACCGGGACGTTCACCGCCCGGACCAGCGACGGCGGACTGACCCTCACCACGGGTGACGGCGACACCGTGAAGCTGAGCGAGGAGGAGCCCGCCGAGCTGTACGGCACGAAGTGGCGAATCGATTCGCTCATGGACCACGACGTCGCCACCTCCCTTCCCGAGGCGGCCCGGGGCAAGGCCTGGTTCACCCTCGACAAGAAGGCGGGCACGCTGAGCGGAAGCGTCGGCTGCAACGACATCTCCGCCAAGGCCACGGTGAGCGAGGACCGCATCACCCTCGGCAGTCCCCGGACCACCCGCAAGATGTGCTCCGACTCACTCATGGCCGCCGAGCGGAGCTTCCTGGAGCTCTTCCGGGGCACGGTGGAGTATCGGATCGATCACCGCAGTATCACGCTGACCAGCGAAAACGACGCGGGTATCGGCGCCGTCGCCGACAAGTGACGTGCGACCGCCCGCAGTCGGGGACCGGGGCGGGCGAGATCACCGGATTCGGACCGGTGCGCGATCTCGCCTACACTCGGTGGCGTGCCACGTGGTGACGGACGACTCAACCACGACCTTCTCCCCGGCGAGAAAGGCCCCCAGGACGCGTGTGGCGTCTTCGGTGTCTGGGCCCCGGGTGAAGAGGTCGCCAAGCTCACGTACTTCGGGCTCTACGCCCTCCAGCATCGGGGCCAGGAATCCGCGGGTATCGCGGTCAGCAACGGCTCCCAGATCCTCGTCTTCAAGGACATGGGCCTCGTTTCCCAGGTCTTCGACGAGACCTCGCTCGGTTCCCTCCAGGGTCACATCGCGGTCGGTCACGCCCGCTACTCGACCACCGGCGCCTCCGTGTGGGAGAACGCCCAGCCGACGTTCCGTGCCACCGCGCACGGCTCCATCGCGCTCGGCCACAACGGCAACCTGGTCAACACGGCCCAGCTCGCCGAGATGGTCGCCGACCTGCCCAAGCAGGAGGGCCGTACGCCCCGCGTCGCGGCCACCAACGACACCGACCTGCTCACCGCGCTCCTCGCGGCCCAGGTCGACGAGGACGGCAAGCCGCTGACCGTCGAGGAGGCCGCTCCGAAGGTCCTCCCGCAGGTCCGCGGTGCCTTCTCCCTCGTGTTCATGAACGAGCACACCCTGTACGCCGCCCGTGACCCGCAGGGCATCCGCCCGCTGGTCCTCGGCCGGCTGGAGCGCGGCTGGGTCGTCGCCTCCGAGGGCGCCGCCCTCGACATCTGCGGCGCGAGCTTCGTCCGCGAGATCGAGCCGGGCGAGTTCATCGCCATCGACGAGAACGGTCTGCGCAGCTCCCGATTCGCGGAAGCGAAGCCCAAGGGCTGTGTCTTCGAGTACGTCTATCTGGCCCGCCCGGACACCGACATCGCCGGCCGGAACGTGTACCTCTCCCGGGTGGAGATGGGGCGCAAGCTGGCCAAGGAAGCCCCCGTCGAGGCCGATCTGGTCATAGCGACCCCGGAATCCGGCACCCCGGCCGCCATCGGGTACGCGGAGGCCTCGGGCATCCCGTTCGGTGCGGGTCTGGTGAAGAACGCGTACGTCGGACGTACGTTCATCCAGCCCTCCCAGACGATCCGCCAGCTCGGTATCCGGCTGAAGCTGAACCCGCTCAAGGAAGTCATCAAGGGCAAGCGCCTGGTCGTGGTCGACGACTCGATCGTCCGCGGCAACACCCAGCGCGCCCTGGTCCGGATGCTCCGCGAGGCGGGCGCCGCCGAGGTCCACATCCGGATCTCCTCGCCGCCCGTGAAGTGGCCCTGCTTCTTCGGCATCGACTTCGCCACCCGCGCCGAGCTGATCGCCAACGGCATGACGATCGACGAGATCGGCACCTCGCTCGGCGCCGACTCCCTCTCCTACATCTCCATCGACGGCATGATCGAGGCGACCACCATCGCCAAGCCGAACCTCTGCCGGGCCTGTTTCGACGGCGAGTACCCGATGGAGCTGCCGGACCCCGAGCTGCTCGGCAAGCGGCTCCTGGAGACCGAGCTGGCCGCCGGGCCCGCCGCCACGGCCGCCACCGACGCGATCCGCCGCCCGTAGTCCGGGCCCGTCACACCTGCCGTACGACACGAAGGTTCTCACTAGCCATGTCTGAGACAACTGGTGCCAGCTACGCAGCCGCGGGCGTCGACATCGAGGCGGGCGACCGCGCCGTCGAGCTGATGAAGGAGTGGGTGAAGAAGACCCAGCGCCCCGAGGTCCTCGGCGGCCTCGGCGGTTTCGCCGGACTCTTCGACGCCTCCGCCCTCAAGCGCTACGAGCGCCCGCTGCTCGCCTCCGCGACGGACGGCGTCGGCACGAAGGTCGACATCGCCCGGCAGCTCGGCGTGTACGACACCATCGGCCATGACCTGGTCGCGATGGTGATGGACGACATCGTGGTCTGCGGCGCCGAGCCGCTGTTCATGACCGACTACATCTGTGTCGGCAAGGTCCACCCCGAGCGGGTCGCCGCCATCGTCAAGGGCATCGCCGAGGGCTGTGTCCTCGCCGGCTGCGCCCTCGTCGGCGGCGAGACCGCCGAGCACCCCGGCCTCCTCGGCCCGGACGACTTCGACGTGGCCGGCGCCGGCACGGGCGTGGTCGAGGCGGAGCACCTGCTCGGCCCGGATCGTATCCGTACGGGTGACGCGGTGATCGCGATGGCCGCCTCCGGCCTTCACTCGAACGGGTACTCGCTGGTCCGCCACGTCCTGCTCAACCAGGCGGGCCTCTCCCTGGACGCCGAGATCGCCGAGCTCGGCCGCACCCTGGGCGCGGAGCTGCTGGAGCCCACCAAGATCTACTCGCTGGACTGTCTGGCCCTCACCCGCACCACCGAGGTCCACGCCTTCAGCCACGTCACCGGAGGCGGTCTCGCGGCCAACCTGGCCCGGGTGATCCCGGACGGCCTCCACGCCACCGTGGACCGCTCCACCTGGACCCCGGCCCCGATCTTCGACCTGGTCGGCACCACGGGTCAGGTCGAGCGCCTGGAGCTGGAGAAGACCCTGAACATGGGCGTGGGCATGATCGCCATCGTCCCCCAGGAGTCGGCGGACGTGGCCCTGACGACCCTGGCCGACCGCGGTGTCGAAGCCTGGGTCGCGGGCGAGATCACCGACCGCGCCGACCACACCACGGGCGCGGAACTGGTGGGCGACTACGCACGGGGCTGACCGGGGCCGTATCCCGGGCACGCCAAAAGCGCCCCCGATGGGTCGAAGACCCACAGGGGGCGCGGGGAACGGCGCGATCAGCCACGAGAAACCCGCGGCCGCGAACGCACAGTCACCCCCGAGCCATCAGGCGCCCGGCAACTCCCAGCGGAGCGAACACGCACAAAACCCGGTCCGGCGGGAGCAACCCGCTTGGACCGGGTGGAGCGCAAATGGATCGTCAAGCGCCGCGACGATGAGAGGCGGGACCGGACTGATCGTCCCCGTCGTCCTCATCGTCGTCGTTATAAAGATCCGCGTACTGGGCGTACGGGTCGTCGTCGTCTTCGTCGTCCTCGAACGGTTCGCCGTTCGGAGGTTGGCTCGAAGTCGATGCGCCCAGCTCGCTGGCCAGACGCGACAGGTCAGTCCCGCCGCTGTTGTACTTCAGCTGGCGGGCGACCTTCGTCTGCTTGGCCTTGGCCCGGCCGCGCCCCATGGCTCGACCCCCTCGGTGACGGGGCTCGACGGCCCCAGAGTCTTGACACGCGTTCATGATCTGGAACGGACTCTCCGTGGAGAGACCGGTCCGTAGGGCTTCCACGGTACCTGAGCCCACGCCCATACGGTACGTCGCCCGCAGGACGTGCCCGTGCCCAGAACCTGCGAGGAGCCCTTTCCTCGCTGGTCAACGGTGATTTTAACCGTTTCTCGGCGGACGACCCGCCGACGGAAGTGAGAGTTCTCTCTAAAGCCGCCGACGGGTACCGGCCGACGCCGCGCGCGGCCCGCGCGGCGCCTTTGCCGAAGGTCAGTGAGCGCGGCCCGCCGCCGCCTCGTGCATCCGCTGCTCGGCGATCCGGTCGGCCGCGGCGGCCGGCGGAATGCCATCCGTCTTCGCACGTGCGAAGATCGCCAACGTGGTGTCGAAGATCTTCGCCGCCTTCGCCCTGCACCGCTCGAAGTCGAACCCGTGCAGTTCGTCGGCGACCTGGACGACCCCGCCGGCGTTCACCACGTAGTCCGGGGCGTAGAGGATCCCGCGATCGGCGAGGTCCTTCTCGACGCCGGGGTGGGCGAGCTGGTTGTTGGCCGCGCCGCACACCACCTTGGCGGTCAGCACCGGCACGGAGTCGTCGTTCAGGGCGCCGCCGAGCGCGCAGGGGGCGTAGATGTCGAGCCCCTCGGTGCGGATCAGCGCGTCGGTGTCGGCGACGGCGGTGACCCCGTCCGGGTGCCGGTCGAGGATCCGCCGTACGGCGTCCTCGCGCACGTCCGTGATCACGATCTCGGCGCCCTCGGCCCGCAGATGCGTCACGAGGTGGTGGCCGACCTTGCCGACGCCCGCGATGCCGACCCGGCGGTCGCGCAGCGAGGGATCGCCCCACAGCTGCTGGGCGGAGGCCCGCATGCCCTGGTAGACGCCGAAGGCGGTGAGGACGGACGAATCGCCTGCGCCGCCGTTCTCCGGGGACCGGCCGGTGGTCCAGCGGCACGTGCGGGCCACGACGTCCATGTCGGCGACATAGGTGCCGACGTCGCAGGCGGTCACGTACCGGCCGCCCAGCGAGGCCACGAACCGCCCGTAGGCGAGCAGCAGCTCCTCGCTCTTGATCCGGTCGGGGTCGCCGATGATCACGGCCTTGCCGCCGCCGTGGTCGAGCCCGGCCATGGCGTTCTTGTACGACATCCCGCGCGCCAGGTTCAGGGCGTCGGCGACGGCCTCGGCCTCGGTCGCGTACGGGTAGAAGCGTGTGCCGCCGAGAGCGGGGCCCAGCGCGGTGGAGTGGATGGCGATGACGGCCTTGAGGCCGCTGGCCCGGTCCTGGCAGAGCACGACTTGCTCGTGACCGCCCTGGTCCGACTGGAACAGGGTGTGCAGGACGCCGTCAGATACATCGGTCACGGTGGTGACTCCTGGGTAAGAAGCGGCGGTTGCTGACAGGTCCCCGTACGGGTGGCGGGGTCTGTGAGCATGAGATTAGAGCCTGCGTCCGCCGTACAGCGGCGCAGCCTCAGGATCACCCCACTCCTGGAGTACGGACGTGGTGCGATCCGCACAGTTTTCCGGCCCCTCCGTGTGCGGGTTCGGCAGGTTTCCCGGGTGGCAGCCGGGGGAGGGAGCAGGGGTGCCCAAGGTGTCCTCGGTGATCGTCCCGTACGCGTCCTACCTCCGCGTGTACGAGCCGCTGGCGGCCTTCCCCGAGCCCGAGCGCGGCCACTGGGCCCGCTACGCCCGGCGTCCGGACCGTCCCTCGTACCAGGACGAACTGCGCCGCTCGCTGGCCGACCTGCTGCCGACCCCGCCTGTCCCGGTGCCGGTGCACGAGAGCGGCGACGCCTTCGTGGTGGAGGTCGACGGGGTGGTCTGCGTCTGCCCCTGGCGGACCCGGCTGCGCGGCTGGCAGGCGCTCGGCGATCTCGCCGAGGAACTGCCCGCCCCGGTCCTGGACGCGGTGCTGCCGCCGCTGGTGCGTCATCAGGCGAGCCAGGACTACGAGCGCTGGATGGCCGGCAACCCCGACGCCCGGCCGTGGATCCGCACCGCGACCTGGCAGGTGCCGCTGAACTGGTTCGTCCTCGTCTCGGACGAGGAGCGGACGTACGAGAAGGGCTCGGGCGAGAAGGGTTCCGGCGAGATTTCGCCGGTGCTTCGCTATCGCACGCCCATGGTGCAGGCCCGGCGGCGGGTGGCGCGGGGGCTGCGGGCGCTGCGCGACACCCTCGACGAGAGTCCGCTCATCGACGGTCTGATCGACGTGGGCCGCTGGCTGGAGGAGTTCCACCCACGCTCGCTGGTCGAGCTGGACTACGGCGGCCTCGTGCACGTCCTGCCCGCCGCCGACCTGGACGGCGACCACTCGGCGGCCGATGTCGCCGAGGGCATCGAGGCCCTGCGCGGCGGGGACGGCCTGGCCGCCGGGGAGGCGTACGGGCGGCTGGTGGAGCGCTGGCGGGCGGTCCGGGACCGGCGCTCGGCCAACTGAACCGGTCCGGCGTTCCGGCCGTACTTGTGACTTGTGGGGCCGGTGGGAAAAGGCTTTCCACAAAAGCTGAAGCATGGTGAACTGTCCACCCTTGGCCCATGCTTGACACACTGAAGTTCCACAGGAGTGTCATCGTGGGACGTAGGCCTCGATCCGGGCTTTTGTGTCAAGCAGGCGACAAGCGTGACGGATTGCACTTACGCGGACCTTGCCTCCTACGCACCTCCTCGTGTCAAAATAGGACAAGGAGCCCGGGGGAGGCTCCTTCTGCCCGCGTATGGGTGGAATCTCAGCATTGCACGCTATTGGGGGGTCTTGAGACTCCTGCACGCCACTGTGACTGATCGTCACAGTGGCGTGACTGTCCGCTATGGCATGGTCCATCGGCATCCGTCGCTGATGAACACCTGGGAGGGCAATTCCATCGGTTTGGCCGACGCGGCTGGACAGATGGTGTAGTTGTAGTGCCGAGGACAAGCCGTTCGTCCTATAACCGACTCGACTCGCGTCCGCCATTTCGGGCAACGCGGGTCAAGGTGCAGAATTTAGAGGAAAGAACCGAGAAGGTTCGGTTCTCCCGAGGAGGCCGCTCATGACCGCTCGCACCCCTGATGCCGAGCCGCTGCTGACCCCGGCTGAGGTCGCCACCATGTTCCGCGTCGACCCCAAGACGGTCACGCGGTGGGCGAAGGCCGGCAAGCTCACGTCCATCCGCACGCTCGGCGGACACCGCCGTTACCGCGAGGCTGAGGTCCGCGCACTGCTCGCGGGTATTCCGCAGCAGCGCAGCGAGGCCTGAACAGCCGCACAACAGGGCATTTCGGCTGGTCCCCCAATCGGCCGGAAGCCAGGAAACACCGCTCAAGCTGCTCCGAACGACGCGGGTTCTGCCCCAACAGATCCCACGCCCGAGCCACACAGAACTTCCGGGAGGCCCAGGCCCCCCGGGCCTCGTCAGGCAAGCACCAAGGGTGCGTCGTAGATCGCGCTGGACTCCGCCGGGTCCAGCGCGATCTTTTTTGTGCGTCCGGCCAGGGGATCGGGTCCGGGGGCGACGAGTTGTGCGCGGGCTTGTCGGACTCTGGGGAGGGCTGTCGGATCTCCTGTGCAGGCCTCCGGGGACTGGTGCAATTGCACATATTAAATTGACCAGTTGTAGGAGAGTGGTAAGAACCGGCGTTCTGAAAACTCGTGCGGTGACACCCGTCACACGCCGGGATCCTTGCTGTCCGCGCGACATCTGCGGTAAAGGGGGCGGCAGTTGAGCGTGACACGCCCTAGCCGAGTGTGTTCCCTGCGGGAGGCGTCTCACGCCTTGGAGGGCGTCTCGTCCTCCGCGGTCTCCTCCGTGCCGTCCTCGCCGCCGGCCCCGGGCTCCGACGCCAGCCGTAACAGCCGGTGGCAGATCGGGCAGTGGCGGGTGAGGTGGCGGTACGACGAGGCGGCCGACAAGTGAGCACGGAGCAATGCGCGGGTCTCGTGCCGAGCGGACGCCGCCATACGCCACCTCCGGGGGTCTCTGGGCCCTGAATTCTGAGGTACCGGCGGAATGTGACGCCGTCAACCCCCACGGAGCCGAGGAGGGGTCGCAGGCCCCCTCCAGGGGCGCGGGGAACTGCGCGACGAGCCACATACGACTCGCACGCGCCCAACAACCCCAGCACCCCGAGCTCTTGGGCGGGCTGTGCCGGGCCGTAGGGAGCCGCACAGCAAGAAGACCCGCATCCAAATCGGATGCGGGCCTTCTTCATCGTGCGGTCCTGACGGGATTTGAACCCGCGGCCTCCACCTTGACAGGGTGGCGAGCACTCCAAACTGCTCCACAGGACCAGGTTTCGCAGTCCGCGCCGTTTCCCGCGCTGGCCTGCGAGAAGAGACTGTACAGGAGCGGGTGCCCCGGCGCGAACTCACTTTCCGTGCAGGGGCTGTTACGGCACGGCCGCGTCGATCGCCTTCACGATCCGCTTGTCGGAGACGGGGTACGCCGTCCCCAGGGCGTGCGCGAAATAGCTGACCCGCAACTCCTCGATCATCCAGCGGATCTCCAGCACCGAGGAGGGCACCGGCCGCCCCTGGGGCAGCTGTTCCAGCAGCCAGGCGTACTCGTCCCGCATCTCGTGCACCTTCTCCATCCGGGACGTGTCCCGCTGCACCCCGGTCGGCATCTGCTGCAGCCGCCGGTCCGCCGCCACCAGATAGCGCATCAGGTCCGGCAGCCGCCGCAGCCCCGCCTCCGTGACGAACCCGGGCTTCACCAGGGCGTCCAGCTGCCCCCGTACGTCCGCGAGGTTGGCGAGGAGGGCCGGGCTGCGCATGGACTTCAGACGCCGCTCACAGGCCTGCCAGGCGGCCAGCACCTGCTGCACCTGGCCGACCGTGCGGACCGTGGTGTCGACGATCTCGGCGCGCACCTTGTCGTAGAGCTTGCGGTGCGAGGACTCGTCCCAGGCCGGCCCGCCGAAGTCGGCGATCAGCCTGTCGGCCGCCGCCATCGCGCAGTCGTCGAACAGGGCCTGGATCGAACCGTGCGGATTGGCGGACAGTGCCAGCTTCTGTGCGTTGGTGAGCTTTTCGCTCGCGAACTTCGCAGGGTTGACCGGAATGTTTCGGAGGATGAGCCGACGGGTGCCCTTCCACATCGCCTCCGCCTGCTCCGCCTCGGTGTCGAAGAGACGGACCGAGACGGTGTTCGCCGTCGGTCCGTCGTCGACGAGCGCCGGATACGCCTTCACCGGCTGCCCGGCCCGGCGGGTCTCGAAGACACGGGTGAGGGAGCCGATCGTCCAGTCGGTCAGGCCCTTGCGCTCCAGGGACTCGCCGCCCTGGCGCTCGGCGGTGGCCGCCGCCGCCTGGGAGAGGGCCTGGCGCGCCTTCGGCTTCAACCGCAGCCGCAGCGCCTCCAGATCCTTGTCCTCGGCCACCTTCCGGCGCCGCTCGTCGACGATCCGGAAGGTGATCTTCAGATGGTCGGGGACCCGGGCCCAGTCGAAGTCCTCGGGTGCCACCGGCACACCCACCATGCGCTTCAGCTCGCGGGCCATCGTCACCGGCAGCGGCTCCTGCAAGGGGACCGCCTGGTCCAGGAAACGCTGGGCGAAGTTCGGCGCCGGCACGTAGTTCCGGCGGATCGGTTTGGGGAGGGAGCGGATCAGCTCCGTCACCACCTCCTCGCGCAGGCCCGGGATCTGCCAGTCGAAGCCCTCGTCCGTGACCTGGTTGAGGACGTGGAGGGGGATGTGGACGGTCACGCCGTCCGCGTCGGCACCCGGCTCGAACTGGTAGGTGACCCGGAACTTCAGCTGTCCCTGCCGCCAGGAGTCCGGATAGTCGGCCTTGGTGACCGCCTCCGCCGACTCCCGGATGAGCATCTCCCGCTCGAAGTCCAGGAAGTCGGGCTGCTCGTGCCGCTTGTGCTTCCACCAGGAGTCGAAGTGGGCGCCGGAGACGACATGGTCGGGAACCCGCTGGTCGTAGAAGTCGAAGAGCGTGTCGTCGTCGACCACGATGTCCCGGCGCCGGGCCCGGTGCTCCAGCTCCTCGACCTCGCTGAGCAGCTTGCGGTTGTCCGAGAAGAACTTGTGGTGGGTCCGCCAGTCGCCCTCGACCAGCGCGTTGCGGATGAACAGCTCACGGCTGGCCTCCGCGTCGATGCGGCCGTAGTTGATCTTCCGCTGGGCGACGATCGGGACGCCGTACAGCGTGACCTTCTCGTACGCCATCACGGCCGCCTGGTCCTTCTCCCAGTGCGGCTCGCTGTAGGTCCGCTTGAGGAGGTGCTCGGCGAGCGGCTCGACCCATTCGGGCTCGATGCGGGCGTTGACGCGGGCCCAGAGGCGGCTGGTCTCCACCAGCTCGGCCGACATCACGAAGCGCGGGGGCTTCTTGAAGAGGGCCGAGCCCGGGAAGATCGCGAACTTGGCGCCGCGGGCGCCCAGATACTCGTTCTTGCCGGTGCTCCGTCCGCTCTCGCCGCCGGTCTCCTTCACGTCCTTCATGCCGATGTGGGAGAGCAGTCCGGCGAGGAGCGAGAGATGGACGTGCTGCTCGGGGGCGTCGTCCTCGTTGAGATGGATGTCCATCTGCTTGGCGACCGTGCGCAGCTGGCTGTAGATGTCCTGCCACTCCCGGATGCGCAGGAAGTTCAGGTACTCCTGCTTGCACATCCGGCGGAACGACGACGAGCCGCGCTCCTTCTGCTGCTCGCGGACGTATCGCCAGAGGTTGAGATAGGCGAGGAAGTCGCTGGTCTCGTCCTTGAAGCGGGCGTGCTGCTGGTCGGCCTGGGCCTGTTTGTCGGCGGGGCGTTCGCGCGGGTCCTGGATGGAGAGCGCGGCGGCGATGACCATGACCTCGCGGGCACAGCCGTTCTTGTCGGCCTCGACGACCATCCGGGCCAGGCGCGGGTCGACGGGCAGCTGGGAGAGCTTGCGGCCCATCGGGGTCAGCCGCTTGCGGACGTCCTTCTGCACCGCGTCGAGCGCGCCGAGCTCCTGCAGGAGCTGGACGCCGTCGCGGATGTTGCGGTGGTCCGGCGGGTCGATGAAGGGGAACTTCTCGATGTCGCCGAGGCCGGCCGCGGTCATCTGCAGGATGACGGAGGCGAGGTTCGTCCGCAGGATCTCCGCGTCCGTGAACTCGGGGCGGGCGAGGAAGTCGTCCTCGCTGTAGAGGCGGATGCAGACACCGTCGGACGTACGACCGCAGCGGCCCTTGCGCTGGTTGGCACTGGCCTGGGAGATCGCCTCGATGGGCAGCCGCTGGACCTTGGTGCGGTGGCTGTAGCGGGAGATACGGGCGAAGCCGGGGTCGATGACGTACTTGATGCCGGGGACCGTGAGGGAGGTCTCGGCGACGTTCGTGGCCAGAACGATCCTGCGGCCGGTGTGCGCCTGGAAGACCCGGTGCTGCTCGGCGTGCGAGAGCCGGGCGTAGAGGGGGAGGACCTCGGTGAAGCGGTAGTTCTTCTTGATCAGGGCGTCGGCGGTGTCCCGGATCTCGCGTTCTCCGGAGAGGAAGACGAGGATGTCGCCCTTGCCCTCCCCCTGAAGCTCCTCGACGGCGTCGCAGATCGCGGTGATCTGGTCCCGGTCGGCGTCCTCCGAGTCCTCCTCCAGGAGCGGGCGGTAGCGCACCTCCACGGGATACGTACGGCCGCTGACCTCGACGATCGGCGCGTCCCCGAAGTGCCGGGAGAAGCGCTCGGGGTCGATGGTCGCGGAGGTGATGACGACCTTGAGGTCGGGGCGCTTGGGCAGCAGCTGGGCGAGATAGCCCAGCAGGAAGTCGATGTTGAGGGACCGCTCGTGGGCCTCGTCGATGATGATCGTGTCGTAGGCGCGCAGCTCGCGGTCCGTCTGGATCTCGGCGAGCAGGATGCCGTCCGTCATCAGCTTGACGAAGGTCGCGTCCGGATTCACCTGATCGGTGAACCGCACCTTCCAGCCGACGGCCTCACCGAGCGGCGTCCGCAGCTCCTCCGCGACGCGCTCGGCGACCGTGCGGGCGGCGATGCGTCTCGGCTGGGTGTGGCCGATCATGCCCCGTACGCCACGACCCAGCTCCATACAGATCTTGGGGATCTGGGTCGTCTTGCCGGAGCCGGTCTCGCCCGCGACGATCACGACCTGGTGATCACGGATGGCGGCCGCGATCTCGTCCTTCTTCTGGCTGACGGGCAGCTGCTCGGGGTACGAGACGGCCGGCACGCGCGCGGCGCGCGCGGCCATGCGGGACTCGCCCTTGGCGACCTCCGCCTCGATCTCGGCGAGCACGGCGGCCCGGGCCTCGGGCTTACGGATCTTGCGCGCGCCTTCGAGCCTGCGCCCGAGCCGGTGCGCGTCGCGCAGCGACAGCTCGGCCAGGCGGGGGGCGAGGGCGCCGAAGGCGGGGGCAGGTGGCGTAGACATACGGAACCCAGGATCTCACCTCGGCGAAACGAGGGGCGAACGCTTTTGCGTGCGGCCGTCGCCGCCGTTGTGTTCCAGCTCCCGGCGGTAGACGCGAAGACCCCCTCCGGTGGACCGGAGGGGGTCTTCTTTCGCTGTGGCTGGGGCCGGGGTCGAACCGGCGACCTATCGCTTTTCAGGCGATCGCTCGTACCAACTGAGCTACCCAGCCGCGATGTTTCACGTGAAACACCAGCGGTCCTGACGGGATTTGAACCCGCGGCCTCCACCTTGACAGGGTGGCGAGCACTCCAAACTGCTCCACAGGACCAAGATGCGTACGACAGTGTCGCACACGTTCTTGCGTGCCCCCAACGGGATTCGAACCCGTGCTACCGCCTTGAAAGGGCGGCGTCCTAGGCCGCTAGACGATGAGGGCTATCGGCCCGCCTGGGCGCTTCGTCAGCGCGTCGGGGACGTGAGAAGCATATGGGATGGCGGGAGCTATCGCCAAAACGGTTTACGGGCCGCTCGGGGAGGTCCCGGTTGACGTGGTTCCCGAGGGTGACGGGGGTTGTCCGTCCCCGGGTTCGGCGCCCGGCTGGTTCTCCTTCGGCAGGTGGCGGCTGACCTCCGCCGTCATCAGGCCGAGACCGCCCAGCTTGATCTCGTCCCAGGCCTGGAGGCGGCGGGTGTCGCGGTCGAGGTAGAGGACGGAGGCCTCGATCGGGTCGGGGTCCTTGCCCTCCACGGCCCGCAGCCCGCTGCCGCCGGTCGAGCCCTCGATACGGAGCCGGGTCCCCTGGCCCAACATCTCCATCTCGGGGCGGTGCAGGTGCCCGGCGAGCACGAGCGGGACCTGGCCGTCCGTCTCCCGGGCGGCGTCCGGGTTGTGCGCGACCGCGATGTCCACGGGGGTGCCCGCTGCCTTCTGGGCGCGCAGGGCGTCCGCCAGCCGCCGTCCGGCGGCCTCCTCCGAGGGCAGGCCCGACTTGCCGGTCGAGCGGTCCGGGGTGAACTGCGGGTCCCCCATCCCGGCGAACCGCAGCCCGCCCACGGTCACCGCCTTCCCCTCGTCGAGGACATGGGTGTTGTCGATGCCCTCCAGATAGCGCTGGGTCAGGAGCGAGTCGTGGTTGCCGCGCACCCAGACATAGGGCGCCCCGAGATCGGCGATCGGGTCGAGGAAGCCGTTCTCGGCGGCGCTGCCGTGGTCCATGGTGTCGCCGGAGTCGACGATGACGTTGATCTCGTACTGCTCCACCAGCGAGGCGATGATCTTCCAGCTGGCCGGGTTCAGATGGATGTCGGAGACGTGCAGGACGCGGATGGTGGTCGGGTCCGGCTGGTACGCGGGGAGCGTGGACGTGACGTCGTACAGCTTGGTCACGTTCGTCACCAGGCGGGCCAACTCCTTCTGGTAGACGTCGAATTCGGTGACGATGCTGCGCGCGTTGCCGACGAGGGAGGGCGCGGAGGAGAGCAGGCCGGAGAACTTGGGCTCCAGGACGGAGTTCGGGTTCCAGGTGGCCGCGGCCGTCCCGCCGGCGCCCGCCAGGAGCACGAGGGCGAGGCCGCCGGCGGCGAGGGCGCGGCGGGGGCGGCGGAACACGGCGAGGCCGAGCGCGGTGGCCCCGGAGACGACGGCGACGCCGGACCGTACGGCCAGGTCGATGGTGCCGTGCCGCACATCGGAGGCGATCTCCTCCTGGAGCCCGGAGATCCGTTCGGGGTGGTCGACCAGGGCCTGGGCGCGCTCCGGGTCGAGCTGGTCGACGTTGACGTCGAGGCGTACGGGGGCGTGGTGGCTGCTCAGTTCCAGGGCGCCCAGCGGGGAGACGTTGATCTTCGTGCCGCCGGTGAGGGACGGGCGCAGGGTCATCGTCGTGTTCATGGGGCCCACGGGGGTGCGGACGTTCCCCACGATCAGCAGGCCCAGCCAGGCGCCGAGCAGGACGACCGCGAC
Source organism: Streptomyces griseiscabiei (assembly GCF_020010925.1). Taxonomy (NCBI): domain Bacteria; kingdom Bacillati; phylum Actinomycetota; class Actinomycetes; order Kitasatosporales; family Streptomycetaceae; genus Streptomyces; species Streptomyces griseiscabiei. The sequence continues at coordinate 191,027 of NZ_JAGJBZ010000004.1, forward strand.
CAGGCCGACCGCGCGGCCCCAGGGGTGGGGGTGGTGGACCAGTTCGGCGGTGGGGTGCGCGCGGCGGGAGCGGTAGTGGCGGGCCAGGGCGCCGGGGGCCTTCGGCGTGGCCCGGCGGAGGCGGCGCAGGGCTGTGCGCAGGGGGTGGGCGGCGGTGGCTGGGGCGGCGGGGACGCGGGCCATTGGTCCCGTATGCCCAAGGGCGGGTGCGGATATGCGGTGGGGAGGCGGTGGGCGGGGCGGGTGCGTGGGGCCCCGGGGTCGGGTTCCGTGCCGTCCGCGTCTCTCGTCCGTGCGGGTCGTGCCTGACAATGGCCGTGTGCTGGAGATGACGCGCGAGGAGTTCGAGGAACTGGTCGCCGAGGCGTTGGACCGGATTCCGCCGGAGCTGACACGGCTGATGGACAACGTGGCGGTGTTCGTCGAGGACGAGCCGCCCGCCGACGACCCCGAGCTGCTCGGACTGTACGAGGGCACTCCGCTGACGGACCGGGGGGAGTGGTACGCGGGGGTGCTGCCGGACCGGATCACGATCTACCGGGGGCCGACGCTGCGTATGTGCGAGACGCGAGAGGACGTGGTCGCGGAGACCGAGGTGACCGTGGTGCACGAGATCGCGCATCACTTCGGGATCGACGACGCGCGGCTGCACGCGCTGGGGTACGGATAGCCGGCGGAGCCGGACCGGTACCGGTGGCCGGGCTGTGAAGTTCGGCACGTGCGGGGGGAGAGCGCGCAGGTCGTGTCCGTAGGGGCCCTCGGGTTGGCGTGTCCTCTTGTGCGCGGCGGGAGTTGGGCAGGGGGACTCCTCTTTCCGCCCCCCTCGGAGGTGGCCGCCGTGCGCGCCTTGAACGTATCCGTCCGTCTGGCCGCCACGGTCATGGCCGTAGCGGCGGCCGCCGGCTGTATGAGCGTGGGGGACGACGGGCGGAAGCCCGGGCCGTCGCCGTCCGCGGGGCAGCGGGGCGGGGAGAAGCCGGACGGGGGCTCCGCGGTGACCGGCGGGGGCGGTACGGGGTATCAGTCGGGTCAGGGGAAGCGGCACGGTTCCGCCGCTCCCGGGCCTTCCGCGTCCAGGTCGGCCTCCGCCTCCGCGTCGGCGTCCGGGGCCGCCGAGCCGTCCGGGAAGGCGACGCCGCCGAAGGGGGGCAAGGGCGACGGCAAGGGGGACGGGCCGGGGGAGCCCGAGCCGCCGAAGGGGGAGCCCACTCCCACGCCGAGTGCGGTGGAGCCCGAGCCGGAGCCGTCGAAGCCGGTGGAGCCGCCGCCGTCGCCCGAGCCGTCCGCCGAGCCGTCGTCGTCGGCGCACGAGCAGGGGGCACAGCTGGTGGAGCGGGAGCCGGCGCCGGAGGCGGGGGACGCGGCGTAGAGCCGCCCCGCGCATGCTGTAGGATGGCCTTTCTGCCGCCTTTTCACGTCGGCCTTCACCTCCGCCCGAAAACGTCGGGCCCGGACCTGCGGACAGCCGCTGGGTTTGCCTTGAGGGGTTGTGGGTCCGTATGGTGGCAGATCGTTTGATCCCATTGCCCCATTGCCCGGCGCCATCACAGAGCGCGCCGTGTGGCGCGTACTCTCCCTTGCCGTGGCGGACCGCATAGAGGCGGTCGTGTGCGAATCACGGAGTTGACGGGCGCGTGCCGACGAGACTCCGGAAGGTTTCGCATACGCATGTCCATTTCCAGTACTGATCACGTCGTCGTGCCCGAGAACGGCTCGCAGGACGACATCGAGCCCGCCTCCGTCGAGGCGGCTCCCGAGGCCCCCAAGGCTCCCGAGGTCACCTTCGCGGACCTCGGTCTCCCCGAGGGCGTCGTGCGCAAGCTCGCGCAGAACGGCGTGACCACCCCCTTCCCGATCCAGGCCGCGACCATCCCGGACGCCCTGGCCGGCAAGGACATCCTCGGCCGTGGCCGTACCGGCTCCGGCAAGACCCTGTCGTTCGGTCTCCCGCTGCTCGCGCAGCTGGCCGGCGGCCACACCGAGCGCAAGAAGCCCCGCGGCGTCATCCTCACGCCGACCCGTGAGCTCGCGATGCAGGTCGCGGACGCCCTCCAGCCGTACGGCGACGTCCTCGGCCTGAAGATGAAGGTCGTCTGCGGCGGTACGTCGATGGGCAACCAGATCTACGCCCTGGAGCGCGGCGTCGACATCCTCGTCGCCACCCCGGGCCGGCTGCGCGACATCATCAACCGCGGCGCCTGCTCGCTGGAGAACACCCAGATCGCCGTCCTCGACGAGGCCGACCAGATGTCGGACCTGGGCTTCCTGCCCGAGGTCACCGAGCTGCTCGACCAGGTCCCGGCGGGCGGCCAGCGGATGCTCTTCTCCGCGACGATGGAGAACGAGATCTCCACGCTGGTCAAGCGCTACCTGAGCAACCCCGTCACGCACGAGGTCGACAGCGCCCAGGGCAACGTCACGACCATGTCGCACCACATCCTCATCGTGAAGCCCAAGGACAAGGCGCCGGTCACCGCCGCGATCGCCTCCCGCAAGGGCCGCACGATCATCTTCGTCCGCACCCAGCTGGGCGCCGACCGCATCGCCGAGCAGCTGCGCGACTCCGGTGTGAAGGCCGACGCGCTGCACGGCGGCATGACCCAGGGCGCCCGTACGCGGACGCTGGCCGACTTCAAGGACGGTTACGTCAACGCGCTCGTCGCGACCGACGTGGCCGCCCGCGGTATCCACGTCGACGGCATCGACCTGGTCCTGAACGTGGACCCGGCCGGTGACCACAAGGACTACCTGCACCGCTCCGGCCGTACGGCCCGCGCGGGCCGCTCCGGCACGGTCGTCTCCCTCTCCCTGCCGCACCAGCGCCGGCAGATCTTCCGGCTGATGGAGGACGCGGGCGTCGACGCCTCGCGCCACATCATCCAGGGCGGTACGGCCTTCGACAGCGAGGTCGCCGACATCACCGGCGCCCGCTCGATGACCGAGGTCCAGGCCGAGTCGGTCGACAACGCCGCGCAGCAGGCCGAGCGCGAGGTCGCCCAGCTCACCAAGGAGCTGGAGCGGGTCACGCGCCGCGCCGCCGAGCTGCGCGACGAGGCCACCCGGCTGACCGCGCGCGCCGCGCGGGAGCGGGGCGAGGACCCGGAGGCGGCTGTCGCGGCCGCCGCGGAGACCGTCGCCGCTGCCGCCACCGCCGCCGAGGCGGACGGCACGCCGGCCGAGGCCCCGGCCGCGGTCGTCGAGCAGCCCGCCGAGCGTCCGGCGTACGAGCGTTCCTCGTACGACCAGCCGCGCCAGCGCCGCGAGGAGCGGAGCGGCGGGTACGACCGCGGTGACCGTGGTGATCGCGGCGGGTTCCGCCGGGACAACGACCGTCGGGACGGCGACCGTGGTGGGCGTTCGTTCGAGCGTCGTGACGACCGTGGCGGCAGTGGTTTCCGCCGTGACAACGACCGTGGCGGCCGTTCCTTCGAGCGCCGCGACGACCGTGGCGGCAGTGGCTTCCGCCGGGACAACGACCGCCGGGACGACCGTCGGGACGGCGACCGTGGTGGCCGTTCGTTCGAGCGTCGTGACGACCGTGGCGGCAGCGGTTTCCGCCGGGACAACGACCGTGGCGGGTTCGAGCGTCGGGACGGCGAGCGCGGTGGGCGTTCGTTCGAGCGTCGTGACGACCGTGGTGGCAGTGGTGGCAGTGGCTTCCGCCGGGACAACGACCGTGGCGGGCGTTCCTTCGAGCGTCGCGACGAGCGGGGCGGCCACCGGGGCAGCGACCGTCCGTTCAACCGCGACCGTCAGGGCGGCGACCGTCCGGGCTTCCGCTCCGGCGGACACGAGCGTCCGTACGGCCGTCGTGACGACCACCGCGGCTCCGGCTCCGGCACCGGTTCCTCCTTCGGCCGCCGTGACGACAAGCCGCGCTGGAAGCGCAACGGCTGACAGCGGTGACGTCGAGCCATCGGTCGGCTGACATCGGCTGAGTGCTTCGCAGGGCCCGTACGACTTCGGTCGTACGGGCCCTGCGGGCTTTCCGGGCCTGTCGGCCTTCGGGGCCTGCCGGCCTTCCGAGGCTTGTTGTCGCCCGTGCCGCCGGTTTTCGGCCATGGTGTGGCGCATGTCACGTACTCGGAGCGGGAATTGCTGGGGGCATGACAGATGACGACATAGCCCGTGGGGCAGCCGGGGCTTCGGTCCCGGACTCTGTGTCGGTCTCGGTGTCCGACGAGGAACGGCTCGCCCAGCTGGGCTACACGCAGGTCCTCGCCCGCCGTATGTCCGCGTTCTCCAACTACGCGGTCTCTTTCACGATCATCTCGGTCCTGTCCGGCTGTATGACGCTCTACCTCTTCGGCATGAACACCGGCGGGCCCGCCGTGATCACCTGGGGCTGGGTCGCGGTCGGCCTGATGACGCTCTTCGTGGGCCTGGCCATGGCCGAGATCTGTTCGGCCTACCCGACCTCCGCCGGCCTGTACTTCTGGGCCCACCGGCTGGCCCCGGCCCGCAGCGCGGCGGCCTGGGCGTGGTTCACGGGCTGGTTCAACGTGCTCGGCCAGGTCGCCGTGACCGCCGGTATCGACTTCGGCGCGGCGTCGTTCCTGGCGGCGTATCTGAACCTGGAGTTCGGCTTCGAGGTGACCCCGGTCCGCACGATCCTGCTCTTCGCCGCGATCCTGCTGCTGCACGGTCTCCTCAACACCTTCGGCGTCCGGATCGTCGGTCTGCTGAACAGCATCAGCGTGTGGTGGCACGTCGTGGGCGTGGTCGTCATCGTCGGCGCGCTCGTCGTCGTCCCCGACAGCCATCAGTCGGCGTCCTTCGTCTTCACCGAGTTCGTCAACGAGACGGGCTGGGGCAGCGGGCTGTACGTGGTGCTGCTGGGGCTGCTGATGGCGCAGTACACCTTCACCGGGTACGACGCCTCCGCCCATATGACCGAGGAGACGCACGACGCGTCGACGGCCGGCCCGAAGGGCATCGTGCAGTCCATCTGGACGTCCTGGGTGGCGGGCTTCGTCCTCCTCCTCGGCTTCACCTTCGCCATCCAGTCGTACGACGGGGCCCGCGAGTCGGCGACCGGGGTGCCGCCCGCGCAGATCCTGCTGGACGCGCTCGGCGCGACCGGCGGGAAGCTGCTCCTGCTCGTCATCATCGGCGCGCAGCTCTTCTGCGGGATGGCCTCCGTCACCGCCAACAGCCGCATGATCTACGCCTTCTCGCGCGACGGCGCGCTCCCGTTCTCGCACGTCTGGCACACCGTCAGCCCCCGCACCCGCACTCCCGTGGCGGCGGTCTGGCTGGCGGCGGGCGGCGCGCTGGTCCTGGGCCTGCCGTATCTGATCAACAGCACCGCGTACGCCGCCGTCACCTCGATCGCGGTGATCGGCCTCTACATCGCGTACGTCATCCCGACCCTGCTGCGGCTGCGCAAGGGCGAGGCGTTCGAACGCGGGCCCTGGCACCTCGGCCGCTGGTCCCGTGCGATCGGCGTCGTCGCGGTGGTCTGGGTCCTCTTCATCACCGTCCTGTTCATGCTCCCGCAGGTGTCCCCGGTCACCTGGGAGAACTTCAACTACGCCCCCGTCGCCGTCGTCGTGGTGCTCGGCTTCGCGGCGATCTGGTGGGCCGCCTCCGCCCGCCACTGGTTCCTCGATCCCGGCCACGAGCGCGGCGCGGCCCGGGAGGCGGCGCGGAAGGGGGCACCGGAGCCGATCGATCCGTGATCCCGTAGCCGGGGTCCGGCATCGGCCAACTCGCCCTGCTTCCACCGTTCTTCCGCCGATCTTCCGCCCGTTCTGTTCTACGGCGAACCTTTTTGCGGCCCTCCGACGCGGCCGGGTCACCGATACCCGATCGGACTCCCGGCCGCGTCCGGCTATGCTCGGGGAGGCAACATCGCCTGGGCCCTTAGCTCAATTGGCAGAGCAGTGGACTTTTAATCCATTGGTTGTGGGTTCGAGTCCCACAGGGCCTACGGTTCGCGGGTGGGGGTATCCCCTCTGACCTGCGGTGCAGCGCTCGGGTCGGCTTCGGTCGGGTCGGGCGCTGTGGCGTTTCGGGGTGCTGTGCGACTGATGTGTCCGGCTGCCGGCCCTCACCTCGGCGGCCCGCGCTCCGCCAGCCCGCTCTCATAGGCGACGATCACCAGCTGAGCCCGATCCCGCGCGTGCAGCTTCGCCAAGAGGCTGCTCACATGGGTTTTCACCGTGGGCAGGCTGATCACGAGGTGCTGGGAGATCTCCGCGTTCGACAGGCCGTTCGAGATCAGCACCAACACCTCCTGGTCCCGTTTCGTGAGGCCGACCAGTCTCGGGGCCGCCCGCGCCGTCCTGTCGGGGCGGGAGAAGGTCGCGATGAGACGGCGGGTGACCGTGGGGGCCAGGACTCCCTCGCCGGTGGCGATGACCCGGATGCCTGCGACCATGTCCGCCGGCGAGACGTCCTTCAGCACGAAGCCGCTCGCGCCCGCCTGCAGGGCCGGATAGACGTAGTCGTCCACGTCGAACATGGTGAGGGCCGGCACCCGTACGCCTGCCAGCGTCTCGTCGGCGCAGATCTCCCGGGTGGCCGCGATGCCGTCCATGACAGGCATGCGGAGGTCCATCAGGACGACGTCCGGCTTGAGTTCGCGGGCGAGTTCCACCGCGCTGGCGCCGTCCTGCGCCTCGGCTGTTCCGCTTTCCTCGCATGTCGTCCGTCGGGGCTGTTCAGCGGGTGGGCGCGAGTCCAGCGGCGACGTATTCTCGACTGCCTTGCCCGCACTCCTTGTTGAGCACAAGCTCGGCTGTCCGTGTGTGCATGTGTCCAGGTGCCCCAGGTTTCAGGCAAGTCCCCTCACGCGTCCCGTCGGCGGTGCCGGAGGTAGCCGGCGGCCAGGGCCGCCACCGACTGCGCCGCCGAGGTCCGGCCGGAGTACGGCCACCCGTGGGAGCAGTGCGAACCTGATCGCCTGGTGGGTGTGAACGGCTCTCCCTGACCCATGGGGTGCGCAACCATGTCTCGCGAATTTCCGCGAAACCGGAGGTGCCCGACGGCCCCGTTCGGCCTCAGTGGGGCGGTGGCCAGAGGGCGTTGAGGATCAGCCGTACCTGTTCGATCAGGTGGGACGGGTCGAACCTGCCGGGCTCGGTGAGCGCGAGGCGGCCGAAGTGCTCCGCGCAGGCGACGAGCGCGTGGGCGAGGATCCGGGGGTCCGGTGCGGGGGTCGTCCGCGGAGGCTGCGCGGGGGCCGACCGCTGGGAGGGGGCTCTCCGCTCGGCCAGGGCGAGGGAGATCCACTGCTCGACCCGGAGGCGGAAGCGTTCCCGGTCCGCCTCGATGCGGTCGCGGACGACCGCCGGCATGGTGCCCGGAGTCAGCAGGATCAGCCGCCAGGTGTCCGGGTCCTCGCGGAGCATCGCGGACATCCGGCGTACCGCCTCGGCGGCGAACGCGGCGGGGTCGCGCAGGTCCACCCCGTCGGGCAGCGTCGCGAGCAGCCGGGCGAAGGCGCGGGCCTGCTGCCGGTCCAGCAGCGCGGTGAGCAGGGCGCCGAGGTCGTCGAAGGCGCCGTAGACCACCGACCTGGCGACACCGGCCCGCTTCGCGATGGCATCGATCGAGACCCGGTCGTAGCCCTCGCTCACGATCACGGCGAGGGCGGCGTCGAGCACCTGCTCACGGCGCTCCGCGAGCGGCACGCGCGGGGCGTACGGGCGTCGCTTGCGCGGCGGGCGGTCGTCCGAAGAGGTGGGCGCAGACACCTTGGCAGTTTACGACAGTCGTGTCTTAATTTACGACAGCAGTGTCGTAATGGAGAGGTGAGGGGGTGAGGGTCGATGGCGAGACTGAGGCGGAGCGAGGTCGAACCGCACGAGGACTACGGCTTCTTCGGGCCGGGCTCGGTGGTGTGGAAGGTGTGGAGCTATCCGACGGCGCCGACGGTCGGTTTCCAGCGGGCCGTGGTCGTCGAGGAACTCGATCCGCCGCTGGTGGCCGCCGTCCACGCGACCCAGGGCATCTACCGCCGCTCACGCACGCGCTACGACCGGACCCTGCGGTACTTCGCGATGGTGGCCTTCGCCGGTTCACGGCAGGTGTGCGAGGCCGCGGACGTCCTGGTCAGGATCCATTCCAAGGCGATCGGCGAACTGCCGTACGGCGGCGGGACGTACGACGCCAACGACCCGGCCTCACAGCTGTGGATCCAGCTCACCGGCTGGCACTCCATCCTCTACGCGTACGAGAAGTACGGGCCCGGGAAACTGACGGAGCGGGAGGAGCGGGAGTACTGGGAGGCGTGCGCGGTCGCCGCCGAGCTGCAGACGTGCTCCCCCGACGACATCCCCCGCAGCCGTGACGGCGTCCGGGCGTACTTCGAGGAGATGCGCCCCCGGCTGTCGGCCAGCCCGATCGCCCGCCAGGCCATGAACCATCTGCTGCGCAGCGAGCTCGTCCTGCCGCCGGTGCCGCGCTGGGCGAAGCCGGTGACCATGGTGGTCGCGAAGGCGCAGCGGATCGCGACGCTCGCCACCCTGCCGCGCTGGATGCGCGAGACGGCCGGGATCCGGCAGTCCCGTCTCCTCGACGCGCTCATCGTGCCCGTCATGAGGACGGCCTTCGCCCTCGCCCACCTCAGCCCCCGGGCCGAACTGCGCCTCATCGGGAGACTGTCACCCTCCACGGTCGCGGTGATCGCGCCGATGAAGCTCGGTGTCCCGCCCCGGAACGCCGAGGTGCTGACCCCCGCGGAGGCCCGCGCCCGGCACGGCTACGCCCGGCCCGCCGAGGCCCATCCGGACTTCCGGGCCCGGCAGGCGGCCCGCGTCTTCGGCGCCGGCGAGGCCCCGAGCGAACAGGGGCTCATCGAGTCGGAGGGGATTCTGGGGCCGCTGTCGTAATGCGACCGGTCATGTGCCGCAAGACGACCATTCATGCGTAGCCGTCACCCCGGCCGCGGCGCCGCCCCCTGTGCAGTCGGCGGCGGCGCCGCGAGCCTCGCCGTAGCCACGTACGACACCACCACCGCGACGATCACCAGCGGCATGACCGTGATCCCCCGGTCCCCGATCAGCAGCGTGGCCAGCAGGACGGAGACCAGCGGAAGCCGCAGCATCGCGGCGCTCATCGCCCCGATTCCCATGGCGAACCCCGCGACCAGGCTCAGCCCCGGCAGATGGGAGCAGAGGATGCCGCCCGCGGCCCCCACGAACATCGCGGGGAAGATCGGACCTCCCCGGAAGGCGCTGAGCGACACGCAGTAGGCGAGGCCCTTGCACACCACCAGCAGCGCCAGCGCTCCCACCGAGTACGCGGCGCTGTGGGTGAGGAACGGGTCGAGTGCCGTCTGCCCCGAGTACAGGACGTCGGTCGCCGGTTTGCCGCTGCTCTCCGCGTAGCCGATCGCGAGTCCCGCCACGACCAGGCCCATGACCACCGTGGCCGACACCCGTCGCCGCTCGACATGCGTCCGGAGCCGGACGGCGAGCCAGCGGATGCCCGCCCCCACGAGCGCGGCCGACAGCCCGATGAGCAGGGCCCAGCCGAACTCCGCCGCTGTCGGGCGGGTGGCCTCGGGGACGTCGTGCAGGGTCAGCGAGTAGGTGCCCAGCCCGGTCCAGGACCCCAGCCCGACGAAGATGAGCGCGCCGATGCCCGCGGCCAGCAGACCGGGTACGAGCACCATCGCCATCATCGGCCCGCCCAGCCCGGAGGCTTCCATCAGCAGGAACGCCCCCAGCAGCGGCGACCCCAGCAGCGAACTGACGGCCGCGAAACTGCCCGCCGCGCCCAGCACCGCGCTCATCTGCTCCGGGGGGTCGCGTCGGACCATCCGTACGGCAGCGGCGGCGAGCCCACCGCCGAGCGCGAGCAGGGGGGCCTCGGGTCCGAGGACGGCGGCGAAACAGAGCGTGGCCAGCGCGGCGGCGAAGATCCCGGGCAGCTCGATGGGCTTGGCCACGCCGGCGGGCTGGAATCCGGCGGTCGGCTCATGGCCGCCGTGCCCCGGCAGATACCGGACCGTCAGGCTGACCAGCAGCCCCCCGACGACGAGCAGCGGCACCGGCCACCACACCGGCGTCCCGTCGAACCCGAGCGCCTCCGGCAGATCCGTGTAGATCAACGGCTGGACCTCACCGACCAGCGCGAGGAAACCGAACGCCACCGCCGACACCGGTACGCCGATCAGCGCGGCCATCAGCAACAGCACCAGATACGCGCGGCTGCGCAGCAGCGCCATCGGGTCCGGCGGCGACACGGCCTCGGACCCGGTCGGCCCGACCGGCATGCGCACCGCCTCCTCGCATCGCGCCCACTCCCGACCGGCGCCCTCCCGAGCCTGGCACGCCACCTCCGCCCGGGCATGCCGGTGCCGTCCATGCGGGTCACTGGGGCGAGGCCGGGCTTCCGGGGCTTCCCGGAACACTTACCGGGGCTTCCGCTGACCGTCACTGTCACGCTCAGGTGTGAACAATGCCGACTGTCTGCTGGCTGAAACAGGTCAGGTGTCTTTCTGCGTGCGGCCGTTCGCGACAGGGCCGCACGCCCTTCGGTAGTCCATTCCTGGGGTGAACCACGCGGATACGCGTCGCTTTTCGGTCACTCTTCAGTATTTGCGCAACATATACAGTTCGTCGCCTGCGTTGGGGCGACATGGAGTGGCTGATGAACAAGACCCTGCTGACGTCGGGGCTCGTCGGGATGCTGTGGGTGGGGTCCGCCGTGCCGACCATGGCCATTTCGGACGCAGGATCGACACCGTTGCCCGGTACAGGTGCGCGGGTCGAGGTCAGCGCGTGGCAGTGCAACGCCTATGCCGACAAGTGCTCCTTCAAGACGTCGACGAAGACCATGAAGGGCGGCGCGAAGTACACAGTCAGCAAGATCAGCAACACGGCGACGGTGAAGGCCAACGGCTGGCAGGCGACCCTCGCGCTGAGTCCGAGCGGTACACCGGTGAGTGAGAGCACCCGGCAGGTGAGCTGGACCAACAAGAACACCTGGATCGCCGACATCAGCGGTATCGCGGACCCGGGCGGGTCGCTCAACACGAGCATCACCACCTGCTCCGACGGCGGCGCCTTCAAGTCAGGCGTCAAGGCGTTCGCCTCGGCCTGTGCCAACGACTGAGCGGTGAACGAAACCGTGGAGCACCGTGGCCGGCTCCTCGTCACCGTGGGCGGGATGGCCGTCGCCGCGGCTCTCATCGCCTCGGCGTTCGGCGGCGGGCCGGTCGACCGTCCCGGGCCACCCGGCGGTGCCCTGGCCGGGCAACTCGACGCGCTGCGCGGGGCGAACGATCTCGTACGCGCCACCCGCGCCGACGTCGGGCGGGATCCCGCGCTGTACCCGACGGCGTACGGGCGGCTGGAGGCGGCCGTCGCGGCGCGCCACCGGGGAGGCGCCGCTGCGGGCGGCGTGCCCGAGGTCCGGACGGCCCCGCTCGCCGACCTCGCCCGGACCGACGTCCTGGACACTCCGGCCTGGCGGGCCCACTATGTCTGCCTCTCACTGATGGGAACGGGACCGGCCGGAAGCGGCGGAGCAGCGGCCGTGCTGGACCGGGCCGGGGTCCGCGAACGAGCCGAACGTGAGGCGCTCGACTATCTGCGGGCACCGGACGACACGGACGACGCTCCCACCTCGCTCGCCACACGGGCCGCGTTTCTCCAGACCCTGACCTGCCTCGGGCGGGACAGCGAGGTGTCCCGGGCCACGGTGCGGGCCCTCGCGGCGGACACCGCTCGTGCCGAGCAGGCCGTGCCGGTGCTCTACGCGATGGAGGCGTTGCGAGCGGTCGGTGTACGGGCCCGTGCGACGCGCGCGCTGCAGGGCTCCGATGCGCGACTGGCGGCCGGTTGCACCGGCCTCGACCCCATCCAGCGGGCCGCTCTGACCCTGCTGCGGCATCGCCTGACGCAGCGGACGCGCGACTGCCTGCTGCCTTCCTTGTCGGACCCGGACACCCAGACACGCTGGCTGGTACGCCGTGCCCTCACCGTCGGCGCGAAAAACGGTGACGGTGAGGGGGACACCGCCGGTTCGCTCCCCGAGCCGGTGGGGCGCGTCCGGTCCGACGGTCTCGTCGCGAAGTCACCGGCCCAGTTGGGGACACTGACCGCGACGTACAACGCCGCGCGTGCGCTCACGGCCGGCGCCCAGCAGGCGCACACGCCGTACTGGCTCAAGCAGCGGTTGACGAGGATGGGTTCGGACGGCGGTCTCGAACCGTCCGACCGGCTGCTGCTCGCCATGACGTGCCACCGGCTGGCCCTGACCTGTGGACCGCAGGCCGACAAAGGAGTCAAGGAGGCGTCTCGGCTCAAGGTGCCCGAGCGTCTGACGACCGAGAACGAGCGCCTTTGGCACGGGGTCATGGCGGCCCGTGCGGAGTTCGGGCTGGGCTGTGGACGGACGGCCGTCGACCTGCCGGACGGTGAGGCCGGCGCGCAACTGTCCGCCCGTTCTCTGCGTGTCGTGGTCGCGCTCGCGGACGCCGGATGCACGGCCCAGGCGGAACGGCTCACCGAAGGGACCGGCCTTGTCGCACGGGCACGCGAGGCGCTGCGCGCGGGTGATCTGGCGACCGCCTCGGACGCGGTCCAGGCGGTGCTCGCCTCCGAGCAGAGCATTCCGCAGGACCTGTGGGACGACCTGCCCGGGCTTCTCCGGCGCTACCGCGATCCGGAGTTCCCCGACCTGTACGCGGCCTCGCCGGGCGGTACCGCCTCGGCGGACGCCACCAGGTCCGCGTACTACCTCCTTGCCTGACCCCGCCCGGCACACGCGACAGGGCTCACGCCTTCCCACCACATCGTGCGTGCGTCCGTCCGTACCACCACAGGCGGTTACCGTCCGCCCCACCCCAGAAGGACGTCGCCCATGAACACAGCCTCCCCACCCGCCGTCGTGGCCGAAGGGCTGGCCTTCAGCTACGCGTCCGGCGGTGGTCTGGCCCGTGCGGATCTCACTCTCGGAGTGGGCACCACGGCCGCCGTCGAGGGACCGTCCGGTTCCGGCAAGAGCACGCTCCTGGCCCTGCTCGGGCTGATCCTCTCCCCGGCGTCGGGGTCCCTGCACATCACCGGGACCGACACCGGGTCCCTCACCGCGGCCGACCGGGACCTGCTGCGGAGGCGGTCGATCGGCATCGTTCTGCAGGACCTGGGCCTGCTGCCGTTCCTCAACGCCTGGGAGAACGTGGCCGCCGCTTTCGGCCCTCGGCTCACCCGGCACCGTACGGAGGCTCGCGCGCTCCTCGGAGACCTGGGGATGGCGGACCTGGCCGACTCCCGGGTCACCGAACTCTCCGGCGGGCAGCGGCAGCGCATCGCGGTCGCGCGGGCGGCCGTGAAGCAGCCGGTGCTCATCCTGGCCGACGAACCGACCTCAGGCCTCGACCCCGGGACGGCGAACTCGGTGATGGACGCGTTGCGTTCGTGCGCGGAGCGCGGCGCGGCCGTCCTGCTGGTCACGCATGACGCGGCGATCGCCGCGTCATGCGACCGGCGTCATGTTCTCGCCGGGGGAGTGCTGTCGGCCCTGGAGCCGTGGAACGCCCATGAGGGGAGCCTCGGATGAGCCTATGGAGTCTTCACACCTGGACGCGCGACGAGCGTTCACTGCGCCGGGCGCTGCCGACGCTCACGGTCCTGGCCGCGTTGCTGACCACGTCCGCGGGAGTGGCGGCCGGCGCCGCCGGTGCCGTCGAACGGGACATCCTGGGGTCGGGCGGACTCACCCAGATCGAACTGTCCTCGTTCGAGGGCGACGCGTCGGTGCGGCCCCTGACCACCTCGGCACTGCGGGACGCCGCACAGACGCCGGGCGTACGCCAGGTCGTCGCCGACTACCCGTCCGCGCTGTACGCCGAGGAGGACGGGACGTACGACCTGGCCGGCCACACTCTGACGCCGGGCGACGACCTGCCCGTCGTGAAGGGAAGGATCCCGGCGGAGTCCAGTGGCCTCGGGCGGGACGAGGTGGTGCTGCCGGCCGCCGCGCAGGGTACGGACTTCGCCGAACTCCTCGGGCGTACGGTCGCCTTCGGGTACACGGAGGCGACCGGTGCCGGGTCCGGCACCACCGAGGTCATCAGGCTGAAGGTCATTGCCCTCTACGACCCCGCCTGGCAGTCCGACGGCCCCGATGTCGCCTATCTGTCGGAGGACACGGCCGCGCTGCTGGCGGCGGCGCGGGCCGGGCAGACACCGGAGACCTTCCGGGCGAGGGAGGGCGCGCAGTCCGCCGTCGTGCTCGTCGGGCATCAGAGCCAGGTGGCTGCGGCCACCGAGTCGCTGCAACGGGACGGGTTCTCGGCGTCGCCCGTGTCCGATCGTGTCCGCAATCTGCCCGGCCTCTTCGGGGTGGCGGACCTCGCGATGCGGATCGGCGTGCTGGTGCTGGCGGCAGGCGCCGTGGCGCTCGGGACGGTTCGGGCGGCGGACAGCACCCGGGCGCGGATCGGGCAGTTCGCCGTCCTGCGGATCCTCGGTTCCGGGCGGCCCGAGCTGCGGCGGATCCTGCTCGGTGAGGCCGTTCTCTCGGGAGGGGTGGCCGGAGTGGTGGGTGTGTTCGTGGGCACGGGCGCGTCCGTGGCACTGTCCGGCCCCCTCAGCGATCTCCTCGGCCTGCCCATCGGCCGCACGGACGCCCTGCCCGGACCGGCCTGGGCCGCCGCCGCGCTGCTGCTGCCGGCCGCCGGGCTCGCCACCGGAACCCTCTTCGGCAGCCGCGAAGTCCTCCGCCGGGACCCCTACCTCACGGCGCGGGCGCACGCCTGACGGTACGGTCGCCTGCGGCGTGGAGGTTCGGCACGGCCGAGGGACGGAGACGTCGGGCCGACCCGGGAACCCTCAGCCCCCGGGACGCCTCGTGGCCCCGTGACGCGTCCGATCGCTCAGTCAGGCGGGGGTTTCGTACGAGGCGGAGCTGAAGGCTCGGGTGCCGGAGCCGGAGATCGAGACGGGCGACAAACACCTGGGGCCCGGAATCCTCATCGGATTCCGGGCCCCAGGCTTTCAGTAGCGGGGACAGGATTTGAACCTGCGACCTCTGGGTTATGAGCCCAGCGAGCTACCGAGCTGCTCCACCCCGCGTCGTTGAAACCAGTGTACGCCATCCGCGGGGTCCGAAGCACACGGGTTAATGGGCGGCCGGTGCTCCTGGTGCCGGTGGGCCCCCGCCAGGCACTCGCTCAGCCCACCAAATGCTTGTTGGGTGCCTTCGCCGCCCCCTCGTACCCCGGCACCACCACGACCACAGCCCCCTCCGCCGCCAGCACCGCATTGCCCGCCGCCGCGCCCGCCACGAACGTGTCCGGCTCGCGCCAGGCGGTGACGACGCGGCGGATGCCGGCGTCGAGGACGAGGCGGGCGCAGGGGGCGGGGCGGGAGGCGCGGCGGGCGCACGGTTCGAGGCTGCTGTAGACCGTGGCGGAGGCGAGGCGCGGGTCGGTGGGGTCGATCTTGGCGAGGGCGGCCTCCTCGGCGTGGACGACGGGGTCGTCGCCCTCGCGGGAGTGGCCGCGGGCCAGTTCCGTACCGTCCGCCGCCACCACGACCGCGCCCACGCTGAACGCGGTCCGCGAGGGCGGGCAGGCGGCGGCCAGTTCACAGGCCAGGGCCAGCCAGTGGCGGTCGGCGGGGGAGGCGGCCGGGCCGGTGCCGGGGACGGTGGGGGCGTAGCGGATGAGGACGATGTCGCCGACCGGGCGGGTCTCCAGCAGTCGCAGCCGGCTCGTCGGCCCGCCGGGGTAGGCGCCCGGCCCGAACAGCCGCGGCGCGTCGGCCTCGCCCACGAAGAGCGGGGCGACGGCCAGCTGCACCTCGTCCGCGAGGCCCTGCTGGAGGAGCTGGGTGTGGACCCGGCCGCCGCCCTCCACCATGAGGCGGCGGACACCGCGGACGTCTCCGAGGTGGTCGAGGACGGCCGGCCACTCCGGTTCGGGGCCGAGGGGGATCACGTCCACGCCGTTCGGTCCGGCGGGCAGGCCGAGCCCTCGCAGCCGTTCCGCGCCCTTGTCCGTCGTGTACACGACCTTCTCACCGCCGGTGTGCCAGAACCGGGCCGCCGGGTCGAGATCGCCGGACGCGCTGACGGTGACCTTCAGCGGGTACTCCGGCAGCCCGGCGGCGACGCGGGCCGCGCGGCGCTCGGGGGAGTTGACCAGCAGCCGGGGGTTGTCGGTGCGCAGGGTGCCGGCGCCGATCAGGATGGCGTCACTGGCCGCGCGCACCTCGTCGACCCGGTCGAAGTCGGCCGGGCCCGAGAGCAGCAGCCGTTCGGGCCCGGTGTCGTCCAGGAAGCCGTCGAGGGACACGGCGGCGGACAACAGGACGTAGGGCTGGGGCATGGACGCGCTCCCTGGGGTTGGTTCAAGTTTTAAACAATAACTACACTGTACGTATGACGACCCGCTGGCTCACCCCCGAGGAACAGCGTGCCTGGCGTGCCTATGTCGCCGCGAGCACTCTTCTCGAGGACACGCTCGACCGGCAGCTCCAGCAGGAGGCCGGTCTGCCGCACCTCTACTACTCCGTGCTCGCGGCCCTCTCCGAGGCGCCGGAACGCCGGATGCGGATGACGGACCTCGCCGAACACCAGAAGATCACCCGCAGCCGGCTGACGTACGCCGTGACCCGGCTGGAGAAGGACGGTGTGGTGCGGCGCGAGGACTGCCAGTGGGACAAGCGGGGCAGTGTCGCCGTGCTCACCGACGAGGGCATGGCCCTGCTGGAGCGCACGGCACCGGGCCATGTGGAGACGGTCCGCAAGGCCGTCTTCGACCGGCTCAGCCCCGAGCAGATCGGGCAGTTCGAGGAGATCTGCGCGGCCATCGCGGGGGCGATCCAGGGCGGGGACCCGCAGACGGCCACCGGCTCCGACGACCTTCCGTGGCGCCGCCGGGCGTGCTCGTCGAGCCAGCCGGGCCAGCCCGACCGCTCGGGTCGGTCCGGCCGGTAGGGCCTGTCGTTCGGGTCGCGCCGAAAGTTCTCCCGTGTCGCGGGAATGTGAGGTCGCCCCAAACCGGTTGCTTGAAATTTGAAGCACGGGTTAGAGTCGCTGCGAGCACTGTGCTTCAAAACTGAAGCACAGTGACGCCCGCACCAGGACCGGAGAACCCGCATGCCCGACTTTCCCGCTGCCACCCCGCGTGCCCGCGTCCGGGTACCGCTGCGTTTCCAGGACGGATACGGCGTCGACGCCGAGCTGGTCACCTTCCACGGCCTCGTCGACGACCAGGAGCACCTGGCGATCGTCCTCGGTGACCCCGCCCCCGGCACGGCCCCGCTGGTCCGGCTGCACTCCGAGTGCCTGACCGGCGACGTGTTCGGCTCGGCCCGCTGCGACTGCGGCCCGCAGCTGCGCGAGGCGGTGGAGCGGATAGCCGAGCGCGGGGGCGTCCTCCTCTACCTCCGCCAGGAGGGCCGGGGCATCGGCCTCTACAACAAGCTGGACGCGTACGCCCTCCAGGACCAGGGGCTCGACACCTACGAGGCGAACGCGGCGCTCGGCCTGCCGGAGGACGCCCGCGACTACACGGCGGCGGCCCAGATGCTGGGCGCCCTCGGCATCGACGAGCTGGACCTGCTCTCCAACAACCCCGACAAGGCGCAGCAGCTCCGCGACCTGGGCGTCGGCGTCCGCCACCGCGTCCCCACGGGCGTCTTCACCACCGCCCACAACGTCCGCTACCTCCGCGCGAAGGTCCTCCAGACCCAGCACACCCTGCCGCTGCCGGAACTGACGGAACTGACGGGCCTGACGGCCGGCTGACCTCCCCCCACCTCACCAACCTCCCCGCGCCCCTCACTAGCCCACTCGGCCCCACCGGCTAGCCCCGCTCCCCGCCCCCGGAAACCCTGTATCCGTGGGGCAGCGAGAGGGGGTGGAGGGTGTGAGGGAGCCGGACGGACGGCGGTTCTCGTACGCCCGTACGCTCGCGCGCGGCCTCCCCGTCCTGCTGATCGCGGTCGGCCTCTTCTACGACCACTTCACGCCGAGCGAGTTCACGGCGGTCCCCTTCTTCACGGCCGCGCCCCTGGTGGCGGCCCCGCTCTACTCGCTGCACGGCACGGTGATCACCGGGCTCGCCTCGGTCGGCGGCATCACGGCCGTACGGACCTACTACGACGACGCGGGCCATGTGGACGCCGTCACCGAGATCGCCACGGTGGCCACCGTCGCCGTACTGGCCGTACTGATCAACCGCCTCGTCCGCCGCAGCGACGCCCGGCTGGCCACCGCCCGGGAGATCGCCGAGGCGGCGCAGCGGGCCGTACTGCCGGTGCCGCAGGAGCGGATCGGCGGGCTGGAGATCGCCGCGCGGTACGAGGCGGCGCAGGCCGGGGCGTCGATCGGGGGTGATCTGTACGCGGTGCAGGACTCGCCGCACGGCGTACGGCTGATCGTCGGCGATGTGCGCGGCAAGGGGCTGGGGGCGGTGTCGGCGGTGGCCGTGCTGATCGGCGCGTTCCGGGAGGCGGCCGAGCAGGAGTCGACGCTCGAAGCGGTGGCCCAGCGGCTGGAACGGGCGCTGGCCCGCGAGGGCACCCGGCGGGAGGCGGCGCGCCGGGACGCGGCGGTGGAGTACGAGGGGTTCGTGACGGCGGTCCTCGCGGAGTTCCCGCACGGCGCCGGCCGCGCCCGGATCGTCAACCGGGGCCATCCGTCCCCTCTGCTGCTGTACGCCGACGGCGCCCTGTGCACGCTGGACGCCCCGCGGCCCGCGCTTCCGCTGGGCATGGAGGACCTGGGCGGCTGGCCCGACCGCGCGGAGGAGACCGACTTCCCGCCCGGCGCCACACTGCTCTGCTACACCGACGGCCTCTCCGAGGCGCGGGACGCGCACGGGGTCTTCTACGACCCGGCCGCGCGCCTGTCGGGACGCACCTTCTCCGTCCCGGGCGCCCTGCTGACGACCCTCGCGGAGGAGGTGGGCCGGCACACGGGCGATCGCACGACGGACGACATGGCCCTCCTGGCGGTCCGCCGCCCCTGACGCACACGTCTCCCGCACACACAGCTCTCTCACATCTCGCACCTCATCGGGGCCGATGTCACCGAGCGTGCTCGTCCGACCGTCCTCCGTATAGGAACTGACGCACCGTCAGAACAACTGTTACTCGTGAGTCACCGCCAACTCGCCCGTTTTCCGCCCCTCATGACCCGTAAAGTCCAGCGCGGAAGCCGGAACGATCATTCGGAACAGCTTGGAATGGAGTACTGACGTCTATTAACGTTCGATAACGCAGCGCGGTCGTCCCAGCCGTCACAAGAGACGGCTCCGTGCTCACGCGCCGAATTCCGCAAGGGAACCGGGGAACCACCACCCTGGGGTGAATCGCACGCAAACCGCCGTGGCAGTACGCACGACCGGTTTACGCGCGTAGGAGACCTTCCTGCTCCGAACCCGTCAGCTAACCCGGTAGGCGAGGAGGAAGGAAGGAGTACGCCCACGTGGCGTCGAACCGGTCCGCGACCGAAGCCCCGTTCGTGCCGACCCAACGCGAAGGCGAGAGCCAGACGTTCGGCTACGGCAGCTACAACAGCGACAACGAGGGCCCCTGGCAGGAGTGGAATCCGAACGAGGAGACCCTCCGCCCCGCTCGCGGTCGGCACCGCGTCGCCAAGAAGAGCGGCGTACTCGCCCGTGGCGGACTGGCCCGCAGCTCCACGGTCCTCGGCGTCGGTGTCATAGCCGCCGTCAGTGGCGCCGGCATGGCCAGCGCGCAGTCCGGCAAGGCCCCGGTCTCCATATCGATGCCCGACATGCCGAATGTCGGCTCGGTCTTCGAGGACGAGGCCGAGGAGCCCGAGCCCGAGGCCTCCAGGTCCCCGCTCAGCAACGCCGGCCTGACCCCCGCCGAATCCGAGCAGGGCACCGCCGACGCCGGTGAGGCGCTGCGCGCCCGCATCATGGCGCAGGCCGAGTCCCAGCAGGACGCCTCCGACAAGGCCGCCGCCGAGGCCGCCCAGACCGCCGCCGCGGACAAGGCCGCCGAGCAGGCCGCCCAGGAGAAGAGGGAGGCGGAGGCCAAGGAGGCCGCCGCCAAGAAGAAGGCGGCCGAGGAGGCCGAGCAGAAGAAGGAAGCCGAGCGCCTGGCCTCGCTCGCCAAGCAGTTCACGCTTCCCACCTCCTCGTACACCCTCACCTCCACCTTCGGCCAGGCCGGCCCCTACTGGTCCTCCGGCTACCACACCGGCCTCGACTTCGCGGCCCCCACCGGCACCCTGATCAAGGCCGTCGGCAGTGGCACGATCACCCAGGCCGGCTACGAGGGCGCCTACGGCTACAAGACCGTCCTCACCCTCGATGACGGCACCGAGATCTGGTACGCCCACCAGTCCTCGATCGGCGTCAGCGTCGGCCAGAAGGTCGCCACCGGCGACGTCATCGGCCGCGTCGGCGCCACCGGCAACGTCACCGGCGCCCACCTCCACATGGAGGTCCACCCCGGCGGCTCCTCCGGCGGCATCGACCCGGCGGCGTGGCTCCGCGGCAAGGGCCTCACCCCGTAACCCGCCCGTACGACGACAGCGACGCCGCGTGGCCTCCCGGAGGCCAAGCGGCGTCGCTGTCGTACAGGCGCTCCCACGGTTTCACGCACCGTTCACGCGACCCCGGAATGCACGCGTCCGCCACGAGGGTTGACGAATGGCATGACCACTTCTTCTCCCTCTTCTCCTCTTCGCAGGCTGGGCACGTCCGACATCGACGTGTTCCCGCTCTCCCTCGGGGGCAACGTCTTCGGCTGGACGGCGGACGAGGCACAGTCCTTCGCCGTCCTCGACGCCTACACGGCCGGCGGCGGCAACTTCATCGACACGGCCGACTCCTACTCGGCGTGGGTCGAGGGCAACACGGGCGGTGAGTCGGAGCGGATCATCGGCAAGTGGGCCAAGGCGCGCGGCAACCGCGCCGACCTCGTCATCGCGACCAAGGTGAGCCAGCACCCCGAGTACAAGGGCCTGACGGCGGCCAACATCAAGGCCGCGGCCGACGCCTCCCTGGCCCGCCTCGACACGGACTACATCGACGTCTACTACACCCACTTCGACCAGCCCGAGGTCCCCGTCGAGGAGATCGTCACCGCCCTCGACGACCTGGTGAAGGCCGGCAAGGTCCGCGCGACGGCCGCCTCCAACATCACCCCCGAACGCCTGAAGGCCTCCCTGGACTTCTCGGCCGCCGAGGGCCTGTCGAGCTACGTCGCCCTCCAGCCCCACTACAACCTGGTCTCCCGGGACACCTACGAGGGCCCCCTCCAGACCCTGGCCACCGAAGCCGGCCTCTCTGCGGTCCCCTACTTCGGCCTCGCCAAGGGCTTCCTCACGGGCAAGTACCGCCCCGGCATCACGATCGACAGCCCCCGGGCCGCCGGCGCAGGCGCCTACCTCGAAACTCCGACCGGCACCCGCGTCCTCACGGCCCTGGACGAGATCGCCGCCTCCCGCGGCACCGCCCACGCCACCATCGCCCTCGCCTGGCTCCTGGCCCAGCCGACCGTCACCGCCCCCATAGCCTCCGCCCGCACCCCCGACCAACTCCCACCCCTGTTGGCCGCCCCCACCCTCACCCTCACCCCCGAGGAACTGACCCACCTCACCAAGGCGTCGGCGTAACACCAGGCGCCCACGTACGCCCCCATGTCCGCAACCAGAACGGACCGGTGGCGGCGTACGGCGAGAAGGGGGCGCGTCGGGGGGTGTCCGCCCGCAGAGGTTGGCGCGTCAACCCGTTGAACCATCCAGCCAACCGATTCCGCGCCGTTCCGAGGACGGACACCCCCCGGCGCGCCCCCGACCCACCCCCGAACCGTCGCCCAAGCCCACCGACTAGGACCGATACGGGTTGTAAACGGGATAAGACCCATGGACACCCGGCGCATACCCAGGCACGTACCCGTACCCGTAGGCAGCCCCGGACCACCACCCCCCACCCCCCACTTCCCGCCCCGCATACTCCATGGCCACCCGAGCCACTCCCCGCCGCCGCCACAACTCGAACAACAACTCCCGCTCCCGCAGAGCGAAGTCACCCCCGGCCCGCCCCCGCCGCCCCCGGTTCCGCAGAAACGCGAGCCGAGTCGCGAACCCCTCGTACTCCGCGACCACCCGCGCCCCCGACTTCCCGAACCGATGCGCCGCATACTCCCGCGCCATCCGCCGAGCCCGCATCGACCCCAGCACATACGGCTCGGCCGGCGTCAGCCACCCCGCGGACGCGTACACCGGCAACTCCTCCCGCACGGTCCGCAACTCCCGCTGCCGGGCCCAGATCACCAGCCACGTCAGCAACCCGAACGCCGGCACCATGAACGCCGCGTACACCGCGAAGAACCCGTACTCCCCGAACGTCGCCGACCCGTTCCACACCGCGTGCATCCCCATGGCGAGCAGCAGCCCGCCCACCGGCACGAGCACCCGCCGCCCCCGCTGCCACTCCGCGGAGAACGCCGCGATCCCGAACCCGATCCCGGTCAGCACGGTGAACAGGGGATGCGCGAACGGCGACATGATCACCCGTACGAAGAACGTCGCGGCGGTGACCGACGCCAGCCCGCTGCCCCCACTGAGCTGATCCGTCCCGAACGCGGTACCTAGGTACAGGATGTTCTCGGTGAACGCGAACCCGGTCGCGGTGAACCCCGCGATCACCACCCCGTCCACGATCCCGGTGAAGTCCCGCCTGCGGAACAGGAACACGAGTAAGACGGCCGCCGCCTTGGCGGTCTCCTCCACCACGGGCGCTATGACGGTGGCGCCCAGCGTGTCGGCGTGCGTGGGATCGGCCGTGGCCGTGGCTATCCAGCGCGTCGCGAAACTGTTCGCCACGATGGCTATCAGCGCCGCCGCGCACGCCCCCCAGGCGAACGCGAACAGCAGGTTCCTCCAGGGCCCGGGCTCCACCCGGTCCAGCCACCGGAACGCGGCCATCAGCAGCGGCACGGGCAGCACCGCGAGCCCCAGCCCGACGAGGAACCCCTCGGTGCCGGTCTGTTCCCGGACGAGCGCGAGGATCACGAGCCCGGAGACCCCGAGCAGTGCTATCAGCGCCGCGTATCGGACGCTCTTCCGCTGCCACCAGCGCGTGGGCCTGAACACATACCCACCGGCGGGGCCGCTGGGGTGCGTCGGACAGGGGGGACTGGTGGCCATTACATCGACCCTAACGAGGAAGGGGCGCCGCCCGCGACGGCGCGTGGTACGACCGGCCGGACCGCACCTGTCGGCACCGGTCGGAACCGCACCTGTCGGCATCCGGCGGCACCCGTCGACTCAGCCGCCGCCGAACCAGGACCTGTCGACAGGCCCTAGCTCTCAGGCTGCTGTACGCGGCGGAAGAGCAGATCGTTCACCACATGACCCTTGTCCAGCCCCTGCCCCTCGAAACGGGTCAGCGGCCGGAAGGCCGGCCGTGGCGCGAACCCGCCGTCGGCCCGGGTGTTCTCGAATTCCGGGTGCGCGGTGAGCACTTCGAGCATCTGCTCGGCGTACGGCTCCCAGTCCGTGGCACAGTGCACGATCGCCCCGGCGCGGAGCCGGGACGCGACGAGCGTGAGGAACTCCTCCTGGATCAGCCGCCGCTTGTGGTGCCGCTTCTTCGGCCAGGGGTCGGGGAAGTAGACCCGCAGCCCGGCCAGCGACGCGGGCGGGAGCATCTCACGCAGCAGGATGATCGCGTCCCCGTTGGCGACCCGCACATTGGACAGCCCGTTGTGGTCGGCCAGGTTCAGCAGGTTCCCCTGGCCCGGTGTGTGCACATCCACGGCGAGCACATTGGTCTCCGGGTCCGCGGCGGCCATCCGCGCGGTCGCCTCGCCCATGCCGAACCCGATCTCCAGCACGACGGGCCGCTCGTCCCCGAACAGTTCGACGAGATCCAGTGCCCGCCCGTCGATGTCCAGCCCCCACTTGGGCCACAGCCGCTGCAACGCGTCCGCCTGCCCGGCCGTCACCCGGCTCCGCCGCGGTTGGAAACTCCTGATCCGGCGCTCGAAATGCGACCCGGCGGGATCGGCCTTCGGCCCGTCGGGGAACCGGGGCTCACCCTTGTCCCGGGTGTGCCGAAGGGAGGCACCGGAGGTGCGGGGCTCGGGGGTATTGGCGGAGTCAGACACAGTGCGGCCGATTTTACCGGTGAGCCGGAGCCCGAACCGGACCAGAGCCGGACCGAAGCCCGAACCGGACCGGAGCCGGAGCCCGAACCGGAGCCGGACCGAAGCCGGAGCCCGAGGACCTTCCCGGTGACGTCCGGCGAGACCTCTCACCCCTCGGCTGTTCCGTCCGGCAGGACCTCTCACACCTCGGCCAGAGCCGCCAGCGCCCGCCTCCCCACCTCCCGCCCGATCGGCAGCGAAGCGGTGGCCGCGGGTGAAGGCGCGTTCAGCACATGCACCGCCCGCGCTCCCTCCCGGATCAGGAAGTCGTCCACCAGCGTCCCGTCCCGCAGCACCGCCTGCGCCCGCACCCCCGCCGCCGCGGGCACCAGATCGCCCTCCGAGACCGCGGGCAGCAGCCGCCGCACCGCCCCGGTGAACGCCTTCTTCGACACGGACCGCCGAAGCTCCCCCGCCCCGTACCGCCAGTGCCGCCGCGCTATCCGCCAGGCCCCGGGCCACGCCAGGGTCGCCCCCAGCTCCCGCATCCGTACGGTCCCCCAGCCGTACCCCTCGCGGGCCAGGGCCGGCACCGCGTTGGGCCCGATGTGCACGCCTCCGTCGATCCCCCGGGTCAGATGGACCCCGAGGAACGGGAACGCCGGGTCGGGCACCGGATACACGAGTCCACGGACCAGCTCGGGCCGCGCCAGCTCGTAGTACTCCCCCCGGAACGGCACGATGCGCATCCCGGGCTCGTCCCCGGTCATCCGCGCCACCTCGTCGCAGTGCAGCCCGGCGCAGTTCACCAGCACCCGCCCCCGGACGACGTCACCGCCCCGGATACGGACGGCGACCCCCAGCGAGGCCCGCCGGTCGATCCGCTCGACCTCGGCGCCGTACCGGATCTCGGCACCGGAGGCGCGCGCGAGCTGCCGGGCGACGCCCACGAAGTCACAGATCCCGGTGGTGCCGACATGTATGGCCGCGAGCCCGCGCACCTCCGGCTCGTACTCGGCGATCTGCGCGGCGCCCAGCTCCCGCACCGGAATGCCGTTCTCCCGCCCGCGCTGCACCAGTGCGTGCAGCCGGGGCAGCTCGGACCGCTCGGTGGCGACGATCAGCTTCCCGGTGACGGCGTGGTCGATGCCGTACTCGGCGCAGAACTTGACCATCTCGGCGGCGCCCTTGACCGCGTACCGCGCCTTCAGCGATCCCGGCCGGTAGTAGATCCCGCTGTGGATGACGCCGCTGTTCCGCCCGGTCTGGTGCCGGGCCGGTCCGGGCTCCTTCTCCAGCACGGTGACCCGCGTGCCCGGCGCGGCGCGCGTGATCGCATACGCCGTCGACAGCCCGACGATCCCGCCGCCGACCACGAGCACATCGCAGTCGTACGCGCCCTGCCTCCGCACGCGCCCCACCTCCCGACTCCGATAGTGCACTGCACCACTGACAATGCCCTCAAACCCGGAAGGAGTCTTCATGACACCGGTCACGCAAGTCCGTGCCCCTGAAAAGGGGCGCGGGGAACTGCGCGACCAGCCACAACCCACCCGCACCCGCCGAACGAACACGAACCCGGCAGACGGGCAGGCGCCCCAGAACCTACGCCGGCGTCATCAACAACGGCCGCGCCCTCTCCCGCAGCTCGATCACCCGCGGCTCGTCCCCGTACGGCTCCAGCCGATGCAGCAGATCCTTCACATACTCGGTGGTGCGCGCGGACGAGATGCGCCCCGCGACCTCCACCGCCCGCACGCCCTGCTCGCACGCCGCGTCGAGATTGCCGGACTCCAGCTCCGCGACCGCCGACACGACGAGCCGCAGCCCGTGCGAGCGTACGAACTCCTCCGTCGGCCGCGACAGCGCCTGCTCGGTGAAGCGGCGCACCTGACGCGGTGCCTTGAGGTCGCGGTAGCACTCCGCCGCGTCGGCGGCGAACCGGTCGTAGCCGTAGAAACCGAGCCAGGTCGGGTCGTGGTCGCCGTCCCGGGCTCGCTCCAGCCACCCCTCGGCGGCCTTGAGGGCCGCGCCGGCGGCGACCGCGTCGCCCGCGCGCGCGTGGGCCCTCGCCTCGACGAGCCGGAAGAAGCTCATCGTGCGCGCGGTGGCCAGCCCCCGGTTGCGCTCCAGCGCGGCCTGCGCGAGGTCGACGCCCTCGTCGCCGAAGCCCCGGTAGGTCGCCTGCAACGACATGGTGGCGAGGACGTACCCGCCCAGCGGCACGTCGGCCGCCGCCCGGGCCAGCCGCAGCGCCTGGATGTAGTACCGCTGCGCGGCTTCCTGTTGACCCGTGTCAAAGGCCATCCAACCGGCGAGGCGGGTGAGTTCCGCGGACGCTCCGAAGAGCGCGCGGCCCACTTCGTCGGAGTACGAGCCGAGCAGCAGCGGCGCCGCCTCGACCCGCAGGCACTCCGGCACCATCGACGAACGCCAGTCGCCGCCCCCGTACTTGGAGTCCCAGCGCCTGGCGTCCTCGGCGGCCTCACGCAACTTCTGCACATCGCTGTGGCCGACCTTCAGCGGCGACCCGGAGCCCTCCGCGGAGCCCGCCTCGCGTGCCACCGAACTGTCGGCCGGGGTTATCAGCCAGCGTGAGGCGGGAGTCGCGTACGCGCTCACGGCGAACGATCCGGCGAGGGACTGCCAGATGCCGCCGGTGCCGGCACGGCGGCCGGCGAGGTCGAGGCGGTACAGCTCCGTGGCCGCGCGCACGGCCTGGCCGACGTCACGGGGGAAGGCGAGGCCCACTTCGGGGGCGGGATCCGCGTCCGCCAGGCCGATCTCGTGGAGCGGCACCGGGCGGCCGAGCTTCTGGCCGATCGCGGCGGCGATGAGATGGGGCGCGGCGCCCTGCGGCACCATGCCCTTCGACACCCAGCGCGCCACCGAGGTCTTGTCGTAGCGAAGTGTCAGTCCTCGCTGGGCGCCAAGGTCGTTGACGCGACGCGCGAGTCCTGCGTTGCTGATTCCCGCGAGGGCGAGAACGGCGCCGAGCTTTTCGTTCGGCCCGCGTTGCTCCCTGGACATTGCGCCACCCCTCGAACAGACGGCTGCCGCGGCGGCATAGGCACGCGGCATTCGTAAACCCAGCGTAGTTCGCCGCATCCCAAGCGTTAAGGGGCCCAAATCCGGATGGCGGGATTGTGGTCCGTACGAATTTGCGGACGAAGTACGGAGTGTTGTCACGTGCTCCCGTTGTGTGGCCGTGCGCCTGTCCGTGCGCTCTTCTCCGGCCATCGGGGGAGCGGTTCCATGGTCCTGCGTGGGTCGGCCCGCTGTACTGGATCCAGTGGGCTGGGGGACACCGCCGCCTACATCCCCGCGGGCGGCGGACCGGTCCGGGAGGCGAACTCCGCCTCCCGGACTGTGCGTTGACGCTGTGTCGTCATCGGGGGTGGTACGGAGGGCAGGCCGACTTCGCCCTTCGGGGCCGATTTGGCCGAAAATCGACGGTGGTCGTCGAGGGTGAATACCGCTCCGACCACGTCTGTTGAGGGCGCGTTAGGTGTTTTGGGGGAGCGTACCGGGGGCGCATTCACGTCGTAGACCCAGGGTCCGCCTTTGTCGACCACCCCACTTCCAGGGCGACTTGGGGGTGTGACGGGGGAGCACGGGCGGCTCCCCAGGGGCGCACTTACCGGTGTGCAAGCCGCGCCGCACGCCCTCCGGCAAGCCTCCTTCGTGGCAGCATGGGGACCGTTCGTGCGGTGCACCGGTTGTCCACAGCCTGTGGAGGCGTCGATGCGGTGGTTGGTGGGATGGAGCAGTACCGCCGCTGGCGCGCCCGTCTACGGCTCCGCCGGCGCCACCGGACTCGACGGCGAGACCGTGCGTCCGGTCGGCTCCCATCTGCTGTGGGGCGACCCCGATCCGCTGTGGGCGGTCGGCGACTGGCGCCCCGACGAGGTGCGGGTCGTGCAGGCCGACGCCCAGACCCGTATCGCCGTCCTCGGCAGCTGCGGCGCCTCCGACGAGCAGCTGCGCGTGGGCCTGTTCGCCGCCCGCGGCGGCGCCCTGCGCCACCTCACCGCCTGGCCCGGCAGCTACACCGCCGTCGTCCAGGTCGGCCGCCGGGTGACGGTCTGCGGTGACCTCGCGGGCGCGCGCCCGGTCTTCCACACCCCCTGGGCGGGCGGCACGGCGTACGCGACGGCCGCCCTGCCGCTCGCCGACCTCATCGAGGCCAACCTCGACTTCGGGCATCTCGCCGCCCTGCTGGCCGCCCCCGACGTACCGGACGCCCTCCAGGACTCCACGCCGTACGACGGCGTGCGCCGCATTCCTCCGGGGCACGCACTGATCCTGCGCGCCGGGGCGCGGGAGATCGCCGGATACGAGCCGGTCGCCTCCCTCGCGGTCGCGGCCCCCTCCGCCGACCCGGCCAGCGCGGTGGACGCCGTCCGTGACGCCCTCGTGGAGTCCGTCCGCGTCCGCCTCTCGGCCCCCCGCCATGTCCCCGACGTCGATCCCGGCCCGGTCCCCGGCATGGGCCCCGCCGAGCGCCGCGCCGCCCGGGGCATGCCCGTCCCCGGCATCGGCGCCGATGTCTCCGGCGGCCCCGCCTCCGGCACCCTGGCCCTGCTCGCCGCCGGCCTCCCCGGCGCCCCCGGCACGGTCCTCGGCCATGGCACGGGCGCCGGCGAACGCCTCCTCGCGGTCACCTTCAACGACCTGGCCACCTCCGGCCGCGAGACCGAACTGCAGCGCGCGGGCACCCTCGCCGCCAACCCCCGCCTCCACCACGTGGTCGTGACCGGCGGCGAGGAGGTCCTTCCGTACGCCGATCTCGACGTCCCGCTGACCGACGAGCCGGGCCCCTCCCTGGTGACCGCCGCCCGCCACCGCGCCCGGCTCGCCTCCGGCAGCGCGGACCACTTCACCGGGTACGGCGCCCGCCAGGTCCTGGACGCCCACCCCGCCCGCCTCGCCGACCTCCTGATGGACCGCAAACGCCGTCATCTGGTCCGCCCGGTCGCCGCCCTCGCCAAGGCCGACGGCTCGGTGATGGTCCCCGCGCGCGTGTACAGCGCCGCGCGGAAGCTGTCCCGCACCCCGTACCGCTCCGGTGTCGAGGTCCTCGCCACCCGTCTGATGCAGCGCCGCTTCGAGGAGCCGGGCGGCGCGGTGGGCGCCTCGCTCGCCGCCCTCACCTGGGCGAGACCGGGGCCCGCCGCCCGCTGGCTGACCGGCGAGGCGCTGGCAGAAGTATCGATTCGCCTGGGTGCGACGACAGGCCGTTCCACCGTCGGCCCCGGCCAGCGCCCCGGCGACTTCCGCGCCCGCGCGGCCCTGGCCCGCCACGCCGCGGACCTGCGTGTCCTCGAACAGGCCGTGGAAATCCGCTCCCAGCGCCTGCACACCCCCTTCCTCGACAACCAGGTCGTCCGCGCCTGCCGCGCCCTCCCCGAGGCCCTGCGCGTCCAGCCGGGCGCCCGCGCCGCGATCCTCCGTACGGTCCTGGAGGGCGCCGGAGTCACCGACCTCCCGCCCGGCTGGGGCGCCCCCTCGCACGCCAGTTCCCACGCCGCCGTCCGCACCGGTCTCCGGGTCGCCGCCGACACCCTCATCACCCTCTTCGACACGCCCCTCCTCGCCCAGGCGGGCCTGGTCGAGGCCCGAGTCGTCCGCAAGGCCCTCCGTGCCGCCGCCGAGGGCGAACCCCTCCCGCTCGACGGCCTCGCCGACCTCGTCGCCCTCGAACTCTGGCTGCGCCGCCTCCTCTCCCGCCGAGGCACCTGCTGGACCGGCACCCCGGCCCGACAGCGCGCGGTACCGGCGGGCATCACCCCTCAGCGGGGCGCCCTGGGCGCGGGGGCGACGGCCCGGCAGGCGTAGCGGAGTCTCAGCATCCGGATGCGTACAACCAACGGGGTCCGCCGGTGGTCTCCTTCGGGATCGGACAGACGTCCGGCTCCCCAGCACCTCACCCGCACATACGCGCCCCCCGACGCATGGCGCGCCCGAGGTGCCGTAGCCCCTGTGCAGGAGAACCATGCGTACACGTACGGCCGCCGTCGCCACCCTCGGCACCTCGGTGCTGCTCCCGCTGCTCGTCCCCGCCACCGCCCACGCGGACACCGCGAAGGGCGACACGGTCTTCACCTCGGTGAACTTCAACGAGAAGACCTTCAACGTGGGCGTCAGCGCGGCCCGGACGGTCAGCGTGGCCGCCACGGCGAAGGACCGGTCCGGCATCAACGGCATCCTCGGGGCCAAGCTCGTCAGCTCCGACGACCGAATCGTCCACGCCCGCACCGCCGACTGCGCGAGACCCTCCTCCACCACCATGAAGTGCGTGTTCAAGTTCACCCTGGACGCCGACCGCACCGACTACTACGACCTCAGGAACAGCTCGGCCGGCACCTGGCGCTTCACCGCCGAGGCCGTCGCCAAGGACAGCGACTTCTACGACCTGGAGACCAGCGCCAGGATCCAGGTGAAGCGCCTGGCCAGGCTCGCCACCACCCAGGCCGGCCCCGAGCCCGTCGCCAAGGGCGGCAAGCTCACCGTCACCGGCACGCTGACCCGGGCCGACTGGAACACCAACACCTACGTCCCGCACGCCGGCCGCTCCGTCGCCCTGCAGTTCAAGCGGTCCGGCACCTCGACGTACACCACGGTCAGGACGGTCACCACCGACTCCGTCGGCAAGCTCCGCGCGACCGTCACCGCCAACTCCTCGGGAACCTGGCGCTGGAAGGCCGCCGCGACCTCCACGACGAGCGGAGCGACGGCGTACGGCGACTCGGTGACGGTCAAGTAGACGGTGACGGGCGGTGACGGGCGCGAGAAAAGCCCCGCCACCCCCACCACCCCCGCCCGGCCCCGGCGACAATGATCCGGTGCGCTACGCGATCCTGGGGCCGGCCCGGGCAGAGGACGACCAGGGTGCCCGCGTGCGTCTCGGCGGCCCCAGGCTCCGCGCGCTGCTCACCGCCCTGGCCCTCCGCCCCGGCCGGCCCGTCCCCGTCCCCACCCTCATCGACGACATCTGGTCGGCCTCCCCGCCCGCGGACGCCCCCGCCGCGCTGCAGGCCCTGGTCGCCCGTCTGCGCCGGGCCCTCGGCGGACGGGCGATCGCCTCGGAACCCGGCGCCTACCGGCTGATCACCACCGCCGCCGCGGTGGACCTCTTCGCCTTCGAGCAGCTGGCGAAGGACGCCAAGGCGGCCCTCGCCCACGGTGATCCGGCCACCGCCGCCACCACCGCCCGCGAGGCCCTGGCGCTCTGGCGCGGTCCGGCCCTGGCCGACCTCCCCGACCGCACCGCCGCCGCCCGCCCCGAAGCCCTCCACGCCGAGGCGACCCGCACCAGGATCGAGGCGGACCTGCGACGCGGCCACGCCCCCGATCTCGTACCGGAACTCCGGGAACTCACCGGCACCAACCCCTACGACGAGCCGCTGCACGCCCTCCTGATCCGGGCCCTGCACGCGTCGGGCCGTACGGCGGAGGCGCTGACGGCCTACGAGGCGGTACGCCGATCCCTGCGGGACACCCTGGGCACGGACCCCGGCCCGGCCCTGCGCACGCTCCACGCGACCCTGCTGGCCCCCGGAACGGGGCCCTCCGCCCAGGAGGCGAGCCACCCCCGTTCGAACGACCCCACGACCCCCCACCCCCGCACCGGCAACCTCCGCCCCCGGCTGACCTCCTTCGTGGGCCGCGCACGCGAACTCGACGCCCTCCGTGACGACCTGCGCACGACCCGGCTCCTCACCCTCACCGGCCCCGGCGGCTCCGGGAAGACCCGCCTCGCCGAGGAGGCCGCCCGTACCCACCCCCTTGCGTGGCTGGCGGAACTCGCCCCGCTCGACCGGCCGGAAGCCGTGCCGGGCGCCGTGGTCAGCGCCCTCGGGCTGCGCGAGACGGTCCTGTTCACCAAGGAGACGGCGGGGGCGCAGGACGACCCCGTCGGCCTCCTCGTGGAGCACTGCGCCCACCGGGAGCTGCTCCTGATCCTCGACAACTGCGAACACGTGATCGACGCCGCCGCCGGGCTGGCCGAGACGCTGCTCACCCACTGCCCCGGCCTCACGATCCTCGCCACCAGCCGTGAACCCCTGGGCGTGCCGGGCGAGTCGGTACGCCCGGTGGAGCCCCTGCTCCCGGCCCCGGCCCACCGCCTTCTCGCGGAGCGCGCCGCGTCCGTGCGCCCCGACGCGGAGGCCGTGCTCCGCGCCGACCCCGAGGCCGTCGCCGAGATCTGCCGGCGCCTCGACGGTCTGCCCCTGGCCATCGAACTGGCCGCCGCCCGGCTGCGCCTGCTCACCCCACGCCAGATCGCCGACCGCCTCGACGACCGCTTCCGCCTCCTGACCTCGGGCAGCCGTACGGCCCTGCCCCGCCAGCAGACCCTGCGCGCGGTCGTCGACTGGTCCTGGGACCTCCTCGACGACTCCGAACGCACCTTCCTCCGCGAGGTCTCCGTCTTCGCCGGCGGCTGGGACCTGGAAGCAGCCGAAGCGATCTGCGCCCGGCCGAACCCGGCCCCCGCCCCGCCCACCGGCCCGCGCACCGGCCCCGCCCCTGACTCTGCCTCTGACCCCGCCCCTGGATCGGCGGCCGACACCCTCGGCGCCCTCGTCGACAAGTCCCTGATCGTCGCGGCCCCTTCCCGGCACGACCCCGGCGTCATGCGCTACCGCATGCTGGAGACGATCCACGAGTACGCCACGGAACGGGCGGCCGAGACGCCGGCGCTCCGGGCGGCGGCGGAGCGCCGGCATCACGCCTGGGTCCTGGACCTGCTGACCGAGGCCGACCCCCGCCTCCGCTCGGCCGACCAACTTCCCTGGATCCACCGCCTGGAGACCGACCTGGACAACATCCGGGCCGCCCTCGACCGCGCCGTCACCGCCGCCGACGAACCCGCCGCCACCGAGCTCGCCCTCTCCATGGGCTGGTTCTGGTGGCTCCGCAACTTCCGCCACGAGGGCACCCGCTGGGTCGACCGGATCCTGACCCTCGCCACGGCCCCGCACGGCGCCACCACGACCCGACCCTCCGCCACCGACCACATCGCCGCATTCCTCGCCGAACCCGAACGCGAACCCACCCCCCACCCCCACCACAGCCGACGCATCACCCTGCGCCTCCTCCACCTCGCCCTGGCCGCGGAGTCCGGCCCCATCGGCGTACCGGACGACCCGACGGCCCGCGCGTACGTGGCGCGTCTGAAGCGGGAGTCCGGCCACACCGGTCCGGCCGCGGCGCGCTTCCCGGGCCTGGTCTGGCCCCTGACCGCGTACGTCCTGGACGGCGCCGTCTCGGTCGACATCCGCGCGCTCATGGACGAGGCGGTCGCCAACTGCCGTGAACACGGCGGCGACTGGGAGGTCGGCTTCACCCTGATGCTCCGCACCCATATGCTCGTCGACTCCTCCGGCAACCTGCGCGGCGTCGAGGACGACCTCGCCGAACTCCGTACGATCGCCGACCGCGTGGGCGACCGCTGGATGAGCGCCCAGGTCCGCAGCGCCGCCGGGGAGGCAGCGATGACCCGGGGCCGTTTCACGGAGGCCAGGGGCGAGTACGAGGAGGCCCTGCGCCTCGCGTACGAGGTGGGCGCGAACGCCGAGGCCCCGTTCCTGATCGCCCGCCTCGGCGAGATCGCCTACCGCCTGGGCGACCGGGAGGCCGCCCTGACCGCGCTGGACGAGGCCGCCGCCGCGGCCGAACGTTTCGGCGCCCCGGACTCCCGTGCGTTCGTCTGGCTGCTGCGCGCCCATATGGAGCTGGTCGACGGCGAGACCGCCCATGCCCGCGAGCTGTGGCGGCTGTCCGCCGAGGAGACCCTGCGAGGCACGCCCCCGCCCCAGCACAGGGCGTTCCTGGACCTGGTCGACGGCCTGCTCACGACCGCCGAGTCCGGCCCGGAGGCCGGCCTGCGCCGACTGGCCGAGGCCTTCCGTACCGCCGTGGACAACCAGTGCGCGGAGACCGTGACGGCGGCGATGGCCGACAGCGCCGCGACCGTACTGTCCGGCCTCGGCGACCACGGCCGCGCGGCGCGCCTCCTCGCCGCCGGAACCGCCTGGCGCGGCGAACACCCCCGCCCGCTGCCGCTCCCCGCCCGGCACGACGCCGGGCACGCGGAGACCGCGGCGCTCACCGCCCTGGGCCCCGACCGCTACGCGGCCGAACGCACCCTCGGCGCGGCCTACACCCCGTCCGAGGCCCTGGCCGACCTGTCGGCCGCCCTGAAGGCCGCCTCGGACGGCAGCCGCCCCTGAGCCTCACTCACAGGTGAACCGCGACTCCGCCCAGTCCGCCAGCACCGGCAGCACCTGGTGGCCGTGCGGCTCGACGACCAGCCGTACCGTCTCCCGCCCGCTGAGACTCACCCGCACCGGGACCGCCGGGTCCCCGCCCCGCACCAGCCCGGACTTCCACAGCCGCACCCCGTCGCCGTAGACGGAGAAGTAGACCTCGCCGAGGCCGTGCGTCAGATCGTCGACGCCGACGAGCGCGTCGTACGAGCCGCACCGGCGGTTGAGGTCGATGGTCACGGAGGAGCGGCCGTGCACGGTCACGCCGTTCGCGTACCGCTTCCCGGCGATCGCCATGCCGTACCGCTGCCAGACCCAACTGCTCTCCCCGAGCCGCATCTCGGGCCCGGTGCCGTCGCCGAGGACGCCGTACCGCAGCTCGTTCCACTGGTAGACGGCCGGAGGCGGTGGTGGGGGAGGGGGCGTCGGGGCCGGCGGTGTGGGAGACGGCTTCGGTGGCGCGGGCGTCGGTGTCGGTGTCGGCTCGGGTGTGGGTGTGGGAGCAGGTGTGGGCTTCGCGGACGGCGCCGGCGGCTCGGCCCGTGAGGGCGAGGGCGACGGCCTCGGTGTCGGCAGCGCCTTGGCCACCGGCACCACCACGGCGGGCGCGTCCGGCGCGGGCTCCTCCGGCGGTGCCGACGGCTCCGCCTCCGGCGCGGCCTCGACGGACCGCGACGCGGACGGCCTGGCCGACGGCTCCTTGGGCTCCACCTCGTCGTTGGCCAGCGCGAGCGCCACCGCCGCGGCGACCATCCCGGCCACACTCACCGCGATGCCCACCTTCGCCGGCGCGCCCAGCCCCTCCGCGGCGGCCCCGCCGCCCGCACCGGCGCCGGAACCCCCGCTTGCCGCGGCGGCCGCGCCCGCGGCCCCGGCCCCCGCGCCACCGGCGACGAGCGCGGCCACCTTCGCGTATCCGGCCGCGCCGAACCAGCCGATGACCGCGACCGGTACGACGGCCGGGATGCCGCTCGCGACCTCCTTGATCTGCCCGGCGGCCAGCCGGCACGCCGCGCACTCCTCCAGGTGCGCGCGCAGCCCCCGCTCGGCCCGTGTCCGCAGGCTGCCCCGGGCGTACGCGCCGAGCCGGTCGGCGTACCGCCCGCACTCCGCGGAGTTCCCGGCGAGCGCGGCGCTCACATGGGCCTGCAGATACGCCTGCTTGAGCCCTTCCCGGGCCCGGCTGGCCAGCACCCGCGTGCCGTTGGCGTCCAGCCCGAACAGCGTGGCGACCTCGCTCGGCGACTCGTCCTCGACCTCCGTGTGCCAGAGCACGGCCTGCCACCGCTCCGGCAGCGAACGGAACGCCTGCATCGCCATCGACTGCTCGGCCTCGTGCATCGCCCGCACATCCGCGCCGAGATCGAGCGTGTCGGTGTCCGACACCTCGGCCCCGCGCGCCGCCTGCGCCGCGAACACCGCGAAGTCGTCGACCAGCTGCTCCCGCTGCGCGGAACTCGTCCAGGTGGCCGCGACCCGGCGCACGGAGGTGAGCAGATACGCCCGTACGGCGTGCTCCGGGCCGGAGCCGCCCCGTACCGCCTGCAGCATGCGGGCGAAGACCTCGGCGGTCAGGTCGTCGGCGGTGTGGGCGTCCCGGCAGCAGGTGCGCGCGTACCGGCGCACGGCCTCCGCGTGCCGCCGGTACAGCTCCTCGTACGCGGAGTCGTCCCCCGACCGCATCCACGCGATCAGATCGGTGTCGGCGGGCGCGCGCGGCGGCAGCACCCCGGAGTCGGACCGGTCCCACTGCGCCGGAACCCCCCGCCCCCCTTGGCTGGGCACCTGAGGTTCCGCCTCCACCTCCGGCTCCGACCCCGACCCGTCCCGTCCGTCACGCCCCATCGCGGAAGCCCCCGCCACCAGCCGACCCAGTCCCGAACACCAGGGCAGAGTGCCATATTGGCTTTTGTTCAGCCCCCAGCACTACGACATACCACTCGTCCGAGCGGACTTCCCAGACCTCAGAACACGAGTTCACCCATACGAGTAACGCAAAGGTGAAACCAAACCCCTGGAAAGGGCCGAAGGCCCCTTTTCCAGGGGCGCGGGGAACGGCGCGAGAACCCCTACCGGACGGACGCTGGGGGTCAAAGGGGCGCAGCCCTTTGAAGGGAGGGGACGGGAAGGGGCGGCGGGGGCGAAAATCCACCCCACACCGCCCCGGAGAGACCGACCCCTCACCCGCCCACGATCAGGCAGGCCGAGACCGCAACCCCTCCAACAGAATGTCCAGCAACCGAGCCGACGCGGCAGCCTGCTGCGCCGCGTCGGGCAGGGCCGGCGCCCCCGTGGCGATCACCAGCAGCACATCCGCCACGGTCACGTCCTCGCGCAGCTCACCGGCCGCCCGAGCCCGCTCCACCAACTGCCCCACGACCTCGAGCAGGGCGGAGGCCCCGGCGTCGTCCACCGGCCCGCCGAGACCACCGGCGCCGGAGACACCACCCGGACCCGCGTCCGCCGGCACCAGCCGAAGCTCGGCCGTCGGCTGCACCCGCTGCTGCGGCACCCGCGCCTCGTCCACGACGATCGCGCCGATCCCGTCGGCCCCGGCCACGTCGTCCGCGACCCCGACCCGCAGCACCTGCGGCGGCAGCAGCCGCCCGGCACCCGAGGCCACCGACGTCCGCAGGAACCGCGACAGCGCCTGCCACGGGTCCTCCTCCTGACCGAGCGCCACCCTGGCCTGTTCGGTGAGCCGGGACGTCTCCTCCTCGGCTATCCGGCGGACCAGGACGTCCTTGCTCGGGAAGCGCCGGTACACCGTGCCGACACCGACCCGCGCCCGGCGGGCCACGTCCTCCATCGGCGCGCCGTATCCCAGCTCGCCGAAGACCTCACGTGCCGCGCGCAGCACGTGCTCAAGATTGCGCTGTGCGTCCACGCGGAGCGGAGTGGACCGCACTCCGTCACCGCGTCCGTTGCCGCCCGCCGAGCCGATCGCACCGCCGGGTGCGATGGTGGACGCGGACGACCAATGAGACTCCTGAATATGCATACGTGTTCCCCCGGTAATGACGTCTCCCCCCGGAGACTCTCCCCGTCATCGGAAGCCGGAGCGACGGAACGAGCGTCCAAGGTCCTCGGCGGTCACCGATCACCTTCGTCGGAGACCCGACCCGGCTCCCGACCTCGGTCCCGAGCCGACCGGATCTCTTGAACGCATCCCCCCTACACCCCGTCGACACACGAACATAGTTGAGAGGGAGTCAATTCAGAAGGGGCACGTTCCGCACGGAGCGCCCCTCGATCGGAGTACGGGCGGTTTACGTCCGGTTTGCGCCCCCTCCTGCCACCCGGCTCACACCATCTGACCTGCGCACCTGCCGCACACGCCGGTAAATCGGCCAACCCCGCGCCCCCACGGCGACCGGTCACACAAATTGCCGGGCCTGTGGACAAACCAACGAGCAAGGTGCGTCATGGGATGGTGAAGGAACCGATGCGCATCCTTATCGTCGGCGGCGGATACGTCGGGCTGTACACAGCGCTGCGTCTGCAGCGACAGCTGAAACCGGAACTCGGACGCGGCGACGTCGAGATCGTCGTCGTGTCCCCCGACCCCTATATGACGTATCAACCCTTCCTTCCGGAGGCCGCGGCGGGCTCCATCTCGCCCCGCCATGTCGTGGTGCCGCTGCGCCGCGTCCTCGACCGGTGCAGGGTCGTCATCGGCGAGGCCACCGCGATCAACCACGCCAAGCGCGTCGCGACCCTCACCACCCTCGCCAACGAGGAGGAGGGCACGGAGCCCGAGCCGCTGACGTACGACGAACTGGTGCTCGCCCCCGGCTCGGTCTCGCGGACCCTGCCCATCCCCGGGCTCGCGGAGCACGCCATCGGCTTCAAGACCGTGGAAGAGGCCATCGGCCTGCGCAACCACGTCATCGAGCAGATGGACATCGCCTCCTCCACCCGCGACCCCGCGATCCGTGACGCGGCGCTGACCTTCGTCTTCGTGGGCGGCGGCTACGCCGGCGTGGAGGCGCTCGGCGAGCTGGAGGACATGGCCCGGTACACCGCGCGGTACTACCACAACGTGCGTCCCGACGACATGAAGTGGATCCTCGTGGAGGCCTCCGACCGCATCCTCCCCGAGGTCGGCGAGGAGATGGGCCGCTACACGGTCACCCAGCTGCGCCGCCGCAACATCGACGTACGCCTGCACACCCGCCTCGAATCGTGCGCCGACCGCGTCGCCGTCCTCAGCGACGGAGCCCGCTTCCCCACCCGTACGGTCGTCTGGACGGCCGGGGTCAAACCGCACCCGATCCTCGCCGCCACCGACCTCCCGCTGAACGAACGCGGCCGGCTGAAGTGCACCGCCGAGCTGACCGTGGAGGGCGTCACGCACGCCTGGGCCGCCGGTGACGCCGCCGCCGTGCCCGACGTCACCGCCGAAGCCGGCAAGGAGACCGCCCCCAACGCCCAGCACGCCGTACGCCAGGCCCGCACCCTCGGCGACAACATCGCCCACTCCCTGCGCGGCGAACCCCTGGAGACGTACGCGCACAAATACGTCGGCTCGGTCGCCTCACTGGGCCTGCACAAGGGCGTCGCCCATGTCTACGGGCGGAAGCTGAGGGGCTACCCCGCCTGGTTCATGCACCGCGTCTACCACCTGAGCCGGGTGCCGACCTTCAACCGCAAGGCCCGTGTCCTCGCCGAATGGATCCTCTCCGGGCTCTTCAAACGAGAGATCGTCTCGCTCGGATCACTCGAACATCCCCGTGCGGAGTTCGAACTCGCGGCCGGTGGAAAGCCTCCTGAGAACCCGAAGGGGTCGTCCTGACCGGATCCAGGAACTCCATCGTCCGGGCCGACGTCTGACGGATGTCGGTCCGGTCGGCCAGACTGGTCCGCGACGTGATCCATGATCGCGGGCGGGGCCATCCCTCGCCCACACGTACCCACGACCAGGCGCCCCCACCGCCGCACCCGAGGCGACCCCCCGGGCCACCGGCCGGATCCGGAGCCGGCCGGCGACGACAACACGAGGCACGAGGCAAGGATTCGGTGAACTTCACGCGCTGGAGCGCCCGGCTCCCCGGTACGCAGCGCCGCGCCGCAGCGCGGACCGAACACACGGTCACCCCGGACCGGCGGGGGGACGGCTCCGTGCCCGCGGCCCGTGTCGAACGGCAGACCGACGACCCCCCGGACGAACCCCCGACCGTGCCCGCCGTCGACGATCTCCCCACCCGCGAGATCCTCGACCGCATCCCGGCCCTCGTCGCCCTGGTCCACGGCTCCGACCACCGCACGGCCTACGTCAACGACGCCTATGCCGCGGCCTTCGGCGCCCGCCCCCTCGGCGAGCCCGCCCGCGAGGCCCTGCCCGAGCTGGACGCCCTCGGCCTCCTCCCGCTCCTCGACCAGGTCCTGCGCAGCTCCAGACCCCGCACGGTCAAGTCCCGCAAGGCCCCCAGCGGCCGCAGTTACACGATCACCTGCACCCCGGTCGCCGTACCGAGCGGCGCCGGACAGAGCGACGGCGGCGTACTGATCTTCGCCGCCGACGTCACCGACCACGCCGAGGCCGCCGAACGCCTCCGCGCCAGCGAGCGCCGCCAGCGCGAGACCGCCGTCACCCTGCAACGCTCGCTGCTCCCCCAGGAGCTCGAACAACCCGACGACCTGCGCATCGCCGCCGTCTACCACCCCGGCGGCACCGAGACCGCGGTCGGCGGCGACTGGTACGACGTCATCACCCTCGGCGGCGGTCGCACGGCCCTCGTCATCGGCGACGTCATGGGCAGAGGCGTCCGCGCCGCCGCCGTCATGGGCCAGCTCCGTACGGCGGTCCGCGCCTACGCCCGTCTGGACCTCCCCCCGCACGAGGTCCTGCAACTCCTCGACGGCCTGGCCACGGAGATCGACCCCAACCAGATCGCCACCTGCGCCTACGCCGTCCACGACCCCAACGAGGGCCGTCTGGTCTACTCCTCGGCGGGCCACCTGCCCATCCTCGTCCGCGACGAGAGCGGCACGGTCCTGCGCGCCGACGAACCGACCGGCCCGCCGCTCGGCACCGGCGGCTGGACCCACTCCTCCGGCTCGATCCCCCTCGGCCCGGGCTCCACCGCCGTCTTCTACACGGACGGCCTGGTGGAGCGCCGCAACGAGGACCTGGACGAGGGCATCGCCGCCCTGGAACGCGCCCTGGCCGGCGCCACGGGCACCCCGCAGGTCGTCTGCGACCGCCTGGTCCGCTCGACGGGCGTCACCGCCGACCACGACGACGACGTCGCCGTCCTCGTCCTGCAGCACCCGGCCCGCGTCGGCCCCGACAGCGAACTGTTCCGCAACGCCGCCCTGGAACTCCTCGGCGGCGTGGAAGCGGCCCCCCGCGCCCGCGCCTTCGCCTCCGGCGTCCTCAGCAGCTGGCGCTTCTCACCGGAACTCCACGACCTGGGCGTCCTCGCCGCCAGCGAACTCGTCGCCAACTCCCTCCAGCACGGCACCCCACCCATGCGCCTGCGCCTGCGCCGCACCGACCGCCGACTCATCGTCGAGGTCACCGACGGCAACGACCACCTCCCCCGCCGCCGCCGAGCCGACCCCACCGACGAGTCCGGCCGCGGCATCGCCATCATCGACACCATCGCCTCCAACTGGGGCAGCCGCCGCGCCCCCGGCGGCGGCAAGGCCGTCTGGTGCGAGTTCGCCCTGCCGAGGAAGACGACGTAGGAACGGGGTGCGTCGTCGGGTGCGGATGTGTGGGGCTTCTCGCGCGGTTCCCCGCGCCCCTGAGAAGCAGGGGCTGCGCCCCTTGCTTTTCAGGCCCGCACCACCCCGGAGGGCACTGTGGCCCCACCGCGAGCCACCACCCGGCTCTTCACCGACGACGGCTGATCCTGCGCCTCACTCAGCAGCCGCCCCAGCCGCACAGCCAACGCCGTGATCCCCAACGAGAAGATCAGGAACGTCACGACGTACGCCGCGTGCAGCGACGCCCCCATCGGCCCGCCCACCGCCGGCCCGACCGCCAGAGCGAGCTGCTTCACCAGGGCGAACGCCGAGTTGTACTGCCCAGCCATCCCCACCGGCGCCAGATCGGCCACCAGCGGCGCGACCGTCGGCGACAGCATCGCCTCCCCGAGCCCGAACAACGCGTACGTCGACACGAACGCCGCCGTCGCCATCGCCTCACTCGTCCGCCCCAGCCCGGCGAACGCGGCCACACCCCACGCCACGGCCCAGATCAGCCCCACGGCGGCGATCACCCGGGACCGCCGACGCCGCTCCACGAACCGCAGCACGGCGAACTGCGCGACCACGATCACCGCGGTGTTCGCCGCCAGCGCCGTACCGAGCGCGGACGTCGATATCCCGGCCGCCTCCACCCCGTACGCACTGAGCCCCGACTCGAACTGCCCGTAGCAGGCGAAGAACAGCACGAAGCCGAGCACGCACAGCTGCACCATGGCCCGATTGCCGAGCAGTTGCTTCCAGCTCCCCTTGGCCGTCGCCCCGCTCGGGACACCCTCGACCTTCGGCGCCCGAGGCATCCGCACGGTCGCCATCACACCCACGAGCAGCAGGAACATCGCCGCCTGTATGGAGAACAGCAGGACGAAGGAGCTCGCGCGGCTGGCATCCACGAGATGCCCGCCTATCAGCCCGCCGACCCCGAGCCCGAGGTTCTGCAGGAAGAACTGCGTGGCGAAGGCACGGGACCGGTTCTCCGCGGTGGAACAGTCGACGATCATCGTCGCGAGCGCCGGCTGTGTCACGGCCTGTCCCGCCCCGAGCGCCGCCGCCGACAACAGCACGGTCGTCGCGGTGGAGGCGAGCCCCAGGCTCAGCGAGCCGACGGCGGCGGTGACCAGGGCGGTGAGCAGCACCGGAAGCGGTCCACGCCGGACTATGGCCCGCCCGGCGAAGGGCAGCACCACCAGCGCGGCCACGGCGAAGACCGCGAGCACGAGCCCCGCCGTCGTCGCACCGAGATCCCGCACCTGCGCCACATAGACGTACAGATACGGGACCGTGAAACCGAGTCCGAACGCGCCGAGCGCGTTACCCACGTGAATCCGGCGCATCGCTGCGCCCATCCCCCTGGTCACGTTCACCTGCCTAGGTAGAGGAAGCCTCCCGACTGCACGGGCACGCCGACCGAAGCCAGCAAGCGTTAGCAGTGAAGACTTCGAAGCTAAAACTTAGAACCTAAACAGTACATGCCGAAGGACTTCGATGCCAAGCAGCCTCGTGCCATACTTCGGCCCATGGGCGACACCCCAGGCACCTCCGGCAGCGCCGAGCCGACCCTCGAAGAGCAGATCGCCGCCTACCAGCGCGAGTTCCAGGACCTGGACCCCCAGGTCGAGAAGATCGTCTCGGCGCTCTCCCGCCTCAACCGCCGTATGAACGTCGCCTACGGCCGGCAGACCTCGGCGCTCGGCATCAGCAACGCCGAGTGGGAGGTCCTCAAGGCCCTCGTCCTCTCCGGCGCCCCCTACCGCATGGGCCCGAGCGAGCTCGCGAAGCGGCTCGGCCTCACACCGGCCGCCATGACCCACCGCATCGACCGCATGGTCGCCGAGGGCCTGGTGACGAGGGAGCGCGACGAGACCAACCGGGTCCGCGTCATCGTCGAGCTGAACCCCGAGGGCCGCGAGAAGTGGCTGGAGGCCATGCGCCTCGCCTCGGTCTTCGAGGAGGACCTCCTCCAGGACCTCTCCCCTCTCGAACGCACGGTCCTGGGCGAGGTCCTGACCCGCCTCCTCCGCCGCGTCGAGCACGCCCAACCGGACGCCGGCGGCCGTCTCACCGACCTCGACTGAGGCCGTACGGTGGAGGGGCGCCCGACGTTTGACCGCGGGCCACGCTGGGGATGCTTGACAGTCCGCCCCGCGATCCGTAATGTTCTCCGGGTTGCCACGGAGCCTTAACGGTTCTGCGACAGCACCTCAGCCGCTTCGAGCGGCACCCAAACCAACCAGCACGATCTCCCACTCGGGGTGAATTCGGCGTGCCCGAATTCAATTCGATTTGGGTTCGACAGTCCGATTGGGAACTGCCGAGCAGATCCGCTAAGGTTTGGAACGTCGGAACGGCCCAACAGCCGGGAAGGCAACTCCCGCTGACTGGGAATCAGGCCCGAAAGGATCTGATAGAGTCGGACTCGCCGGAAAGGGAAACGCGGAAGCGGAAACCTGGAAAGCACCGAGGAAATCGGAACCGGAAACGGTCTGATAGAGTCGGAAACGCAAGACAGCAAGACCGAAGGGAAACTGCCCGGAGGAAAGCCTGAGCGAGAAGCTCGGGTGAGTACAAAGGAAGCGTCCGTTCCTTGAGAACTCAACAGCGTGCCAAAAATCAACGCCAGATATGTTGATACCCCGTCTCCAGCATCTGCTGGGACGAGGTTCCTTTGAAACAAAACACAGCGAGGACGCTGTGAACCATCGGACTATTCCTCCGGTGGTTCCGCTCTCGTGTGTGTGCACCGGCTGAATTAGTTTTCCGGCCGAGTAAACATTCACGGAGAGTTTGATCCTGGCTCAGGACGAACGCTGGCGGCGTGCTTAACACATGCAAGTCGAACGATGAACCACTTCGGTGGGGATTAGTGGCGAACGGGTGAGTAACACGTGGGCAATCTGCCCTTCACTCTGGGACAAGCCCTGGAAACGGGGTCTAATACCGGATACAACACTCTCGGGCATCCGATGAGTGTGGAAAGCTCCGGCGGTGAAGGATGAGCCCGCGGCCTATCAGCTTGTTGGTGAGGTAACGGCTCACCAAGGCGACGACGGGTAGCCGGCCTGAGAGGGCGACCGGCCACACTGGGACTGAGACACGGCCCAGACTCCTACGGGAGGCAGCAGTGGGGAATATTGCACAATGGGCGAAAGCCTGATGCAGCGACGCCGCGTGAGGGATGAC
Organism: Streptomyces griseiscabiei; assembly: GCF_020010925.1. NCBI lineage: Bacteria > Bacillati > Actinomycetota > Actinomycetes > Kitasatosporales > Streptomycetaceae > Streptomyces > Streptomyces griseiscabiei. Next base: position 235,236 of record NZ_JAGJBZ010000004.1, read on the forward strand.
GGCCTTCGGGTTGTAAACCTCTTTCAGCAGGGAAGAAGCGAAAGTGACGGTACCTGCAGAAGAAGCGCCGGCTAACTACGTGCCAGCAGCCGCGGTAATACGTAGGGCGCGAGCGTTGTCCGGAATTATTGGGCGTAAAGAGCTCGTAGGCGGTCTGTCGCGTCGGATGTGAAAGCCCGGGGCTTAACCCCGGGTCTGCATTCGATACGGGCAGACTAGAGTGTGGTAGGGGAGATCGGAATTCCTGGTGTAGCGGTGAAATGCGCAGATATCAGGAGGAACACCGGTGGCGAAGGCGGATCTCTGGGCCATTACTGACGCTGAGGAGCGAAAGCGTGGGGAGCGAACAGGATTAGATACCCTGGTAGTCCACGCCGTAAACGGTGGGAACTAGGTGTTGGCGACATTCCACGTCGTCGGTGCCGCAGCTAACGCATTAAGTTCCCCGCCTGGGGAGTACGGCCGCAAGGCTAAAACTCAAAGGAATTGACGGGGGCCCGCACAAGCAGCGGAGCATGTGGCTTAATTCGACGCAACGCGAAGAACCTTACCAAGGCTTGACATACACCGGAAACGGCCAGAGATGGTCGCCCCCTTGTGGTCGGTGTACAGGTGGTGCATGGCTGTCGTCAGCTCGTGTCGTGAGATGTTGGGTTAAGTCCCGCAACGAGCGCAACCCTTGTTCTGTGTTGCCAGCATGCCCTTCGGGGTGATGGGGACTCACAGGAGACTGCCGGGGTCAACTCGGAGGAAGGTGGGGACGACGTCAAGTCATCATGCCCCTTATGTCTTGGGCTGCACACGTGCTACAATGGCAGGTACAATGAGCTGCGAAGCCGTGAGGCGGAGCGAATCTCAAAAAGCCTGTCTCAGTTCGGATTGGGGTCTGCAACTCGACCCCATGAAGTCGGAGTTGCTAGTAATCGCAGATCAGCATTGCTGCGGTGAATACGTTCCCGGGCCTTGTACACACCGCCCGTCACGTCACGAAAGTCGGTAACACCCGAAGCCGGTGGCCCAACCCCTTGTGGGAGGGAGCTGTCGAAGGTGGGACTGGCGATTGGGACGAAGTCGTAACAAGGTAGCCGTACCGGAAGGTGCGGCTGGATCACCTCCTTTCTAAGGAGCATCTAGCTGCCGCAAGGCAGCCAGAGCCACTACGCAGACAAACGTTCTGCGGTGGTCAGCTCATGGGTGGAACGTTGATTATTCGGCCGGTTCACCGGGCCGGAGGCTGTGAGTACTGCTCGTCAGAGTGTGGAAAACATGATCTCCGGACGGGGAGCGGCCGGGCACGCTGTTGGGTGTCTGAGGGAATGAACTTCCTTCAGTGCCGGCCCCGGTGTACTCACTGGATCTCCAGTGGGGTGACGGGTGGTTGGTCGTTGTTTGAGAACTGCACAGTGGACGCGAGCATCTGTGGCCAAGTTTTTAAGGGCGCACGGTGGATGCCTTGGCACCAGGAACCGATGAAGGACGTGGGAGGCCACGATAGTCCCCGGGGAGTCGTCAACCAGGCTTTGATCCGGGGGTTTCCGAATGGGGAAACCCGGCAGTCGTCATGGGCTGTCACCCATACCTGAACACATAGGGTATGTGGAGGGAACGCGGGGAAGTGAAACATCTCAGTACCCGCAGGAAGAGAAAACAACCGTGATTCCGGGAGTAGTGGCGAGCGAAACCGGATGAGGCCAAACCGTATGCGTGTGAGACCCGGCAGGGGTTGCGTATACGGGGTTGTGGGATCTCTCTTTCACAGTCTGCCGGCTGTGAGACGAGTCAGAAACCGTTGATGTAGGCGAAGGACATGCGAAAGGTCCGGCGTAGAGGGTAAGACCCCCGTAGCCGAAACGTCAGCGGCTCGTTTGAGAGACACCCAAGTAGCACGGGGCCCGAGAAATCCCGTGTGAATCTGGCGGGACCACCCGCTAAGCCTAAATATTCCCTGGTGACCGATAGCGGATAGTACCGTGAGGGAATGGTGAAAAGTACCGCGGGAGCGGAGTGAAATAGTACCTGAAACCGTGTGCCTACAAGCCGTGGGAGCGTCGCGCATCGAGTTTACTCGGTGCGTCGTGACTGCGTGCCTTTTGAAGAATGAGCCTGCGAGTTTGCGGTGTGTTGCGAGGTTAACCCGGGTGGGGTAGCCGTAGCGAAAGCGAGTCCGAACAGGGCGATTTTAGTAGCACGCTCAAGACCCGAAGCGGAGTGATCTAGCCATGGGCAGGTTGAAGCGGAGGTAAGACTTCGTGGAGGACCGAACCCACCAGGGTTGAAAACCTGGGGGATGACCTGTGGTTAGGGGTGAAAGGCCAATCAAACTCCGTGATAGCTGGTTCTCCCCGAAATGCATTTAGGTGCAGCGTCGTGTGTTTCTTGCCGGAGGTAGAGCACTGGATAGGCGATGGGCCCTACCGGGTTACTGACCTTAGCCAAACTCCGAATGCCGGTAAGTGAGAGCGCGGCAGTGAGACTGTGGGGGATAAGCTCCATGGTCGAGAGGGAAACAGCCCAGAGCATCGACTAAGGCCCCTAAGCGTACGCTAAGTGGGAAAGGATGTGGAGTCGCAGAGACAACCAGGAGGTTGGCTTAGAAGCAGCCACCCTTGAAAGAGTGCGTAATAGCTCACTGGTCTAGTGATTCCGCGCCGACAATGTAGCGGGGCTCAAGCGTACCGCCGAAGTCGTGTCATTGCGATATGTACCCCCAACGGGGATCGTGATGGGTAGGGGAGCGTCGTGTGCCGGGTGAAGCCGCGCCGGAAGGCAGTGGTGGACGGTTCACGAGTGAGAATGCAGGCATGAGTAGCGATACAAACGTGAGAAACGTTTGCGCCGATTGACCAAGGGTTCCTGGGTCAAGCTGATCTGCCCAGGGTAAGTCGGGACCTAAGGCGAGGCCGACAGGCGTAGTCGATGGATAACCGGTTGATATTCCGGTACCCGCTGTGAAGCGTCAAACACTGAACCAGGCGATGCTAAGTCCGTGAAGCCGCCCCGGAGCCTTCGGGCAAAGGGGAGTGGTGGAGCCGACGGACCAGACTTGCAGTAGGTGAGTGATGGGGTGACGCAGGAAGGTAGTCCATCCCGGGCGGTGGTTGTCCCGGGGTAAGGGTGTAGGCCGTGCGACAGGTAAATCCGTCGTACTTGTGGCTGAGACCTGATGCCGAGCCGATTGTGGTGAAGTGGATGATCCTATGCTGTCGAGAAAAGCCTCTAGCGAGTTTCATGGCGGCCCGTACCCTAAACCGACTCAGGTGGTCAGGTAGAGAATACCGAGGCGTTCGGGTGAACTATGGTTAAGGAACTCGGCAAAATGCCCCCGTAACTTCGGGAGAAGGGGGGCCACGCTCGGTGATCCGATTTACTCGGTGAGCTGGGGGTGGCCGCAGAGACCAGCGAGAAGCGACTGTTTACTAAAAACACAGGTCCGTGCGAAGCCGTAAGGCGATGTATACGGACTGACGCCTGCCCGGTGCTGGAACGTTAAGGGGACCGGTTAGTCACATTTCGGTGTGGCGAAGCTGAGAACTTAAGCGCCAGTAAACGGCGGTGGTAACTATAACCATCCTAAGGTAGCGAAATTCCTTGTCGGGTAAGTTCCGACCTGCACGAATGGCGTAACGACTTCTCGACTGTCTCAACCATAGGCCCGGTGAAATTGCACTACGAGTAAAGATGCTCGTTTCGCGCAGCAGGACGGAAAGACCCCGGGACCTTTACTACAGTTTGATATTGGTGTTCGGTTCGGCTTGTGTAGGATAGCTGGGAGACTGTGAAGCTCGGACGCCAGTTCGGGTGGAGTCGTCGTTGAAATACCAGTCTGGTCGTGCTGGATGTCTAACCCGGGTCCGTGATCCGGATCGGGGACAGTGTCTGATGGGTAGTTTAACTGGGGCGGTTGCCTCCCAAAGGGTAACGGAGGCGCCCAAAGGTTCCCTCAGCCTGGTTGGCAATCAGGTGGTGAGTGTAAGTGCACAAGGGAGCTTGACTGTGAGACCGACGGGTCGAGCAGGGACGAAAGTCGGGACTAGTGATCCGGCGGTGGCTTGTGGAAGCGCCGTCGCTCAACGGATAAAAGGTACCCCGGGGATAACAGGCTGATCTTCCCCAAGAGTCCATATCGACGGGATGGTTTGGCACCTCGATGTCGGCTCGTCGCATCCTGGGGCTGGAGTCGGTCCCAAGGGTTGGGCTGTTCGCCCATTAAAGCGGTACGCGAGCTGGGTTTAGAACGTCGTGAGACAGTTCGGTCCCTATCCGCTGCGCGCGCAGGAATATTGAGAAGGGCTGTCCCTAGTACGAGAGGACCGGGACGGACGAACCTCTGGTGTGCCAGTTGTTCTGCCAAGGGCATGGCTGGTTGGCTACGTTCGGGAGGGATAACCGCTGAAAGCATCTAAGCGGGAAGCCTGCTTCGAGATGAGTATTCCCACCCACTTGATGGGGTAAGGCTCCCAGTAGACGACTGGGTTGATAGGCCAGATCTGGAAGCCCGGTAACGGGTGGAGGTGACTGGTACTAATAGGCCGAGGGCTTGTCCTCAGTTGCTCGCGTCCACTGTGTTGGTTCTGAAACCACGAACAACCCCATTGCCCTGGTCACGGGTGGTGGTGCGGTTGAGTGTTTCATAGTGTTTCGGTGGTCATAGCGTGAGGGAAACGCCCGGTTACATTCCGAACCCGGAAGCTAAGCCTTACAGCGCCGATGGTACTGCAGGGGGGACCCTGTGGGAGAGTAGGACGCCGCCGAACAAATATTGAGAAAACCCCCGCCGGGAATCCGGCGGGGGTTTTCTGCGTTCAGGACGGCTCCACCAGTTTTGTGTCGTACGCCAGGATCACCGCCTGGATACGGTCCCGGGAGCCGGTCTTCGCCAGGACACGGCCCACGTGGGTTTTCACCGTGGATTCCGCGAGATGGAGACGGGCTGCTATCTCGGTGTTCGTCCAGCCCCTGCCGATGACGGTGAGGATCTCCCGCTCGCGGTCCGTGAGGGGGGAGAGGCGTGGGTCCGGGAGGGTGAGGTCGGTCGGCTTCTCGGATTCCGGCAGATGGTGGGCGTAGGTGTCGAGGAGGCGCCGGGTCAGGCTGGGGGCCACGACCGCGTCCCCGGAGGCGACGGCTCGTACGCCGGAGAGGAGTTCCTCGGGGAGGGCGTCCTTGACCAGGAAGCCGGAGGCGCCGGCGCGGAGGCCCGCGTAGGCGTACTCGTCGAGGTCGAACGTGGTGAGGATGAGGACGCGGGTGCGGTCGCCCGCGGAGACGATGCGGCGGGTGGCCTCGATTCCGTCGAGGCCGGGCATGCGGACGTCCATGAGGACCACGTCGGGGTGGAGCTCGGCCGTCAGCCGGACCGCCTCGCTGCCGCCGGGGGCCTCGCCGAGGACCGTCATGTCGTCCTGGCTCTCCAGGAGCATGCGGAAGCCCAGGCGCTGGAGGGGCTGGTCGTCGGCTATGAGGACGGTGGTCACTGCGGGGTTTCCTCCGGAAGGTGAAGGTGGACTCGCCAGCCGCGCTGCGGGTGGGGGAGTGGGCCGGCCTCAAGTGTGCCGCCGTACAGGGCTGTTCGTTCGCGCATGCCGGGCAGGCCGCGGCCGCTGTTCGTGGGCGAGGGCGGGGCGGGGGGTGTGCGGGCGGTGTCGGTGAGGGTGAGGGAGACGGCGCCCGGAGCCTCGTAGGAGATGTCGAGGTGGGACGTGGCGGCCGGTCCCGCGTGTTTGAGGGTGTTGGTGAGGGCCTCCTGGATGACGCGGTAGACGGTGAGCTGGCGGCCGGGGGGAAGGGCCGGGGTGCCCCGGACCGTGGTGTGGACGGGCAGGCCGGCGGAGCGTACGCCGCTGATGAGCCGGTCGAGGTCGGTGAGGGTGGGCTGGGGAGTGAGATCGGCCGGCCGGGTGGGGTGTGCGGGGTCTTCGGGGTCGTCGCGCAGGACGTCCAGGAGGCGGCGTAGTTCGGCGAGGGCCTGGCGGCTGGTGGTGGAGATGGCGGTGAGGGCCTCGGTGGCGCGGGCGGGGTTCTTCGGGGCCGCGTATCGGCCGCCGTCGGCGAGGCCGGTGATGACGGAGAGGTTGTGGCCGATGATGTCGTGCATCTCGCGGGCTATGCGGGCGCGTTCGGCGGCGGCGGCGAGGCGGAGCTGCTGGTCGCGCTCGACTTCGAGCTGGTGGGCGCGCTCGACGAGGGACGCGAGGTACTCCTTGCGGGTCCGGACGGCGATGCCGGCGACCGAGGCGAGGGCCAGGGCCGTCGCGGCGGGGACGATGTTCTGGTCGAGGCCCTGTTCGGCGGGGTAGCGGAGCCCGCCGAGCACATAGGGCAGGAGGGCCAGGGCGTACGACCCGAGCAGGATGCTGTGGCGGGTGCGCAGGGCTATGTGGAACAGGGTCAGCAGACAGACCTCGCCGGCCTGGAGGGACGCTCCGCTCCAGGTGTTGACGAGGGCGAACGGGAACGTCGTCAGAAGGACCGCGAAGGGGTGTGTGCGGCGCTTGAGGAGCGGGACGGTGAGGCCCAGGGCGAGGGCGGTGATCAGCCAGCCGGGTTGTGTGGGGTTCTCGGCGTTGTTCCGCCAGCCGTCGCTCGTCTGGTCGATGAGTGCGGCCGTGACGAAGAAGCCGGTGACGAGCAGGTCCCAGAGGAGAGGGCGGCGGCGGTCGAGGTCGCGGGCTCGCTGGGTGAGGCGCTGGACGTGGCGGGTGAGGGGCTGGGGGCCGGTGGGCTGCCACTCGGTCTCGGTGCCGTCGCTAGTCACGGAGGCATCCTCGTACGCGGACGAGGCGGGGGCGTCCGACCGGAGCCGGAAATCAGGTGAAGGTGTAGTACCCCAGTACTAGCGTGAGCGGGATGAGGCTGTCTGAGAGTGGTGGGATTCCCGCTGTGCCGGCTGTTCCCGAGGGGTACGGCATCCGGTCCGTCCGTGCCGGTGAGTGGCGTGAGGCAAGGGAGTTGAGGCTGGCCGCGCTGCGGGACCCGGTTGCTCGTCTCGCGTTCCTGGAGACGTACGAGAAGGCCGTGGCGCGGCCGGACGCGTTCTGGAAGGAGCGGACGGAGGGTTCCGCCGAGGGGGTTCTGGAGCGGCGGCAGTTCGTGGCGGAGAGTGCGGGCGGTGAGTGGGTCGGGACCGTGACCGTGCTGGTGGAGGAGGCCGGGACGCAGGACTTCTTCGGGGGGATCGTCGAGCGGCGGCAGGGGCATCTGGTGGCGGTGTTCCTGAGGGAGGGGCACCGGGGGAAGGGTGTGGGCGAGGCGATGTTCGCGGTCGCGGTGGAGTGGGCCCGGGGTGTGGCCGGGGTCGAGCGGGTGCGGTTGTTCGTGAACGAGGGGAACGGTCGGGCCGCGGCCTTCTACCGCCGGGCCGGGTTCGTGGGGAGCGGGGTGACCGTCGAGGGGGACGAGGGGCGGGAGTTGGAGTATGTGCTGAGGGCCGCGTAGTGCGGGGGTGCCCGGGGCCGGTGTTAGCGTTCGGCGGCATGGACGACAGCGTGTATGTGGGCAATGCGGGCAAGGACGCGGCGCTGGACCGGGGTTGGCTCCTCGGGCACTTCAAGGCGGAGGGTGATCCGCGGCGGAGCGAGGCCGTGGAGATCAAGTGGGGGGTGCATCCGCGGGGTGACACCCGGGCGCAGTGGGTGCGGGGCGAGGAGCGTACCGCCCTGCAGGTGCTGATCAGTGGTCGTTTCCGGGTCGACTTCCCGGGGCGCAGCGTCGTGTTGGAGCGCCAGGGCGACTATGTCGTGTGGGGGCGCGGGGTGGATCACTCCTGGGTGGCCGAGGAGGAGTCGGTGGTGTTGACGGTGCGGTGGCCGTCGGTCGCCGGGTACGCGGTGCCGGAGGAGGGCGCTTCCTGATTCCGGTCAGGGCAGGGGGAGTTCGGCGTTCGGCCAGCGGGAGCGGGCCTGTTCGCGGGAGCGCAGGAGGGCCAGGGTGGGGAGGCCCTGGTCGGGGCCCGAGGCCAGGAGGGCGGGGAGCTGGGGGAGGGGGGCCACGGCCGCCACGTCGTCCAGGACCAGGGTGAGTGGTGGGTCGAGGCGGCCGGAGGATGACCGTTCGGCCATGCGCCGGCCGCGCTCGACCACGCTTGAGGCCAGGGCCGTCAGGAGAGGCATGGCGGAGGGGTTCGCCTTGGGGTCCTCGATGGGGTCGCCGACCACATAGAGCGTTCCCCCTTCGTGCACGAAGGAATCCAGGGCGAGGGAGTCGGCTCGGTTCGGGGTGCAGGATTCGCGGACGTTGACCGTGGAGAGGGCGGACAGGGCACGTGCCGTCAACTGCTGGGCGATGTCCCGGCGTTCGGGGTGCGAGGTGAGCGCCGACTCCAGTTCGCCCGCGGCGCCGGGGGACGCCTTCGGGTTCGTACGGAGGATGCGGACCGCTTCCTGGACGCTGCTGCCCTGGGCCCAGCGGTGCAGGTGGCGGATGGTGCGGCTGTCTATGGCGGCGGCGTGGAGGTAGCTGCGCAGGAGGGTCTCCGCGGTGTCCGCCATGGCCTGGTCGATCTTGGCCGTGGGGCGGATGGGGGCGAGGAGGGCGGCGGCCCTGGCCAGGGCCGTGGGCTTGTCCTCGCAGCCGGCGACGGGGGACCAGTGGAGGCGGGCCGGGGTGTCGCAGCGGTGCGCGGGGTCGTAGAGGAGGACCGGGCCCAGCTTCGCCCGGGCGTCCTTCGTGTCCGACCAGAGGGTGGGGTCGGAGGTGACCACCAGGGCGGGGCCCTCGGCGTCCCGTACGGCCTGGGCGGCGGCCGGGCGGCGGGACTCGGCGGGGCCGAGGACGACCGTGGGGGGCGTGCTCGCCCGGCCCGCCGGGTGACCGGCGCCGGGCGCCGAGGGCTGCGGGGCGACGGGGGTGCCGGGGCGGGGCTCGGGGACGGGCGGGGCGCCAGCGCTGCTGGGGGCCGGGGAGCTGGGTGAGGGGGCCGTGGTGGGGGCGTAGGCGTCGGCGTACGGCTGTGTCGCGGCGGTCTGCTCGGTGGGGGCGGCGGACGGGCTCGGGTGCTGGGCGGGGGTGGCGGCGTACTGCTGTGCGGGCGGCGGGTGTTCCGTGGGGGTGGTGGCCTGGGCCGGGACTTCGGTGTGGTGCCGTGTGTTCGGGTGCGCGTTCGGGTGCGCCGGTGTTGTCTCGGTGGGGTGCGTGCCCTGGGTCCGGGCCGACTTCTCCCGGGCCCGTACGGCTCTCCAGCGGGCCAGGGTGCCCATGGTGAAGACGGCCATGACGAGGAGGACCATGAGCTGGCTGATGAAGAGGCCCCAGAAGAGGCCGTAGCCGGAGAGCTGGGCGGCAGGGGTGTCCGGCCAGGCGGCGGGGAGGTCCTGGGGGGCGGCGACCAGGCTGCGTACGGCCAGGGGGGTGCGGGTGAAGGTGACGGCGTCGGGCCAGGCGCCGTGGGCGAAGAGGCCGGCCAGGCCGGTGGCCGACCAGACCAGCAGCGTCAGGCAGACCAGGAAGCCGAGGAGGGCGATCAGCAGCCCGTCGGGGATGCCGCCGCCGCCCTGCGGGGGGTGCCGGTCGTCGGGTCTCATCGCACGCCGCCGTTCACGGGGTTCCTTGTCGTTTGCGGTCGCCTGGGGGTGCCGGTCAGGCCACTGTCGATTCGGAGGAGCCGTATCCGTCGACCTCGCTGAGGCGGTGTTCGACGAAGGCGGCCGCCCGTTCCTCGGCCTCCAACTCGGCGGCGTGCAGGGCGTCGTCGCTGTCGAGGAGGTGGTCGTCGGACGACTCGGTCATCGCGCGGTCGGTGAAGACCAGGGGGCGTTCGGTCTCGGTGATCAGGTGTTTGACCACCTGGACGTTGCCGTTGACGTCCCAGACGGCGATGCCGGGGGTGAGGGTGGGGATGATCTCCACCGCCCAGCGGGGCAGGCCCAGGACGCGGCCGGTGGCCCTCGCCTCGTCCGCCTTCTGGGCGTAGATCGTGCGGGTCGAGGCCATCTTGAGGATCGCGGAGGCCTCCTTTGCCGCCGCGCCGTCGACGACGTCCGAGAGGTGGTGGACGACGGCGACGAAGGACAGGCCGAGGCGGCGGCCGAACTTGAGCAGGCGCTGGAACAGCTGGGCGACGAAGGGGCTGTTGATGATGTGCCAGGCCTCCTCGACCAGGAAGATGCGCTTCTTCCGGTCGGGGCGGATCCAGGTGTGCTCCAGCCAGACGCCGACGATCGCCATGAGGATGGGCATGGCGATGGAGTTGCGGTCGATGTGGGAGAGGTCGAAGACGATGAGGGGGGCGTCGAGGTCGATGCCGACGGTCGTGGGGCCGTCGAACATGCCTCGGAGGTCGCCGTCGACCAGGCGGTCGAGGACCAGCGCCACGTCCAGGCCCCAGGCCCGTACGTCGTCTATGGCGACGTTCATCGCCTCCGCGGACTCCGGTTCGGGGTGGCGGAGTTGCTCGACGATGTCGGTGAGGACCGGCTGGCGTTCGACGATGGTCTCGTTGACGTAGGCGTGGGCGACCTTGAGGGCGAAGCCGGAGCGTTCGTCCAGGCCGTGGCCCATCGCGACCTCGATGATCGTGCGGAGCAGCGCGAGCTGGCCCGTCGTGGTGATCGAGGGGTCGAGGGGGTTGAGGCGGATGCCCATGTCGAGGGCGGCCGTCGGGTCCAGGCGGATGGGGGTTATGCCCAGCTCCTGCGCGATGAGGTTCCATTCGCCGACGCCGTCCTCGCCCTGGGCGTCGAGGACGACGACCTGGCGGTCGCGGAAGCGGAGCTGGCGCAGGACGTACGTCTTCTCCAGGGCCGACTTGCCGTTGCCGGACTCGCCGAGGACGAGCCAGTGCGGGGCGGGGAGCTGCTGGCCGTAGAGCTGGAAGGGGTCGTAGATGTAGCCCTTGCCGGAGTAGACCTCGCGGCCGATGATCACGCCGGAGTCGCCGAGGCCGGGGGCGGCGGTCGGCAGGTAGACGGCCTGGGCCTGGCCCGTGGAGGTGCGGACGGGGAGGCGGGTCGTCTCGACCTTGCCGAAGAGGAAGGAGGTGAAGGCGTCCGTGAGGGCGGACATCGGGTCCCGCATCAGTGCCTCATCTCCGGGTGCGGTCGGGCTCCAGGGGCCCTCGGGTGATCCCGCATCGCTGCAGCCCTACCTTCGGATTCCGGTGGCGAACGGGAGCGTGTTGACGAAGGCCCGGTGGTGTTCGCGGTCGCACCACTCCAGCTTCAGATACGACTTGCCGGCCGAGGCCCTTATGGTCCGCTTGTCGCGGGCCAGGGCCTCCGGGGAGCGGGAGGAGACGGTGATCCAGCCGACCAGGTTGACGCCGGCCGCGCCGCTGGCGAGGTCCTCTCCGCGTTGGTCCAGGCGGGAGTGGGAGGCCACGTCGCGGGGGTCGACGGTGCGGTTCATCTTGGCGGCGCGGGACGCCTCGGCCTCGTCGTTGGTCTTCTCGGTGAGCATGCGTTCGATGGCGACCTCGGTGGGTTCGAGGTCCATCGTGACGGCGACGGTGCGGATGACGTCCGGGGTGTGGACGAGCAGGGGCGCCAGGAAGTTGACGCCGACCGGGGTCATCGGCCACTCCTTCACCCAGGCCGTGGCGTGGCACCAGGGGGCGCGGGTGGAGGACTCGCGGGTCTTGGCCTGGAGGTAGTCCGGTTCCATCGCGTCCAGTTCGGCCGGCCAGGCGTTGCGCTTGGTCATGGCCTGGATGTGGTCGATGGGGTGGTCCGGGTCGTACATGGAGTGGATGAGGGAGGCGAGGCGGCCCTGGCCGAGCGGCTGCCGTACGCGGATGTCGGCCTCCTGGAGGCGCGAGCAGATGTCGGTCAGCTCGCGGGCCATGACGACGGCGAGCCCGGCGTCCTTGTCGAGCTTGCGGCCCTGGGGGCGGGCGGCGCGGGCCATGGCGTGGCCCTCGGCGGCCAGTTCGCGGTTGTAGTGCATACAGGCGACGAGGTAGGCGCGGTGCTGCTCGCTGCTGGTGGAGACCATGGACTGCAGCTGGTCGTACGACTGCTGGAGCCAGCCGGGGGCGCGTTCGTCGCCGCGCTGGGCGACGTCCTTGGCGTGGGCGTCGGGGTCGGCGGGGAGGGTGCGGGCGAGCATCTGCAGGCGGGTGACGAAGCCGTCGCCGTTGGCCACGTGCTTGAGGAGGGTGCCGAAGCGGTCGACGAGGGCTTCCTGGTCCTCGGAGTCGCGCAGGCCGACGCCGGGGCCCTCGATCTCGATGGCGGCGGTGACGGTCCGGCGGTCGGCGTGCAGGAGGACGGCGATCTCGTCGGGGCCGAAGGGGGCGGCGAGCCAGGTGATGCGGCCGATGCCGGGCGGGGGGCCGACCTCGACCTCACGGCCGTCGAGGCTCGTCCCGGCCTCCATGTTGGCGGAGCGGTATGTCGTGCCCTTGCGCAGGCTGCGCTTGTAACTGCGGTTGATCTCGAACCACTTGTAGAACGTCCGCCGCTTGTACGGCACGTACACGGCCGCCAGCGCCAGCATCGGGAAGCCGGTGAGCAGGGCGATGCGCGGGACGAGCACCGGGACGAGGAGGCCGCACATCATGCCGAGGAACGCGCCCGCGATGATGAGCGCGATCTCGCCGGACTCGCGGTTCCGGCCGATGATCGCGTTCGGCCGGGCGCGGCCGATCAGATATGTACGGCGGGGCGTGACCGGGTGGGACACATGGGCCGCGTGGGAATCAGCCGTCAACGCCCTTCACCTCCCGTGCGGTTGTTGCGGTTGTTGCCGGCGTGGGGGGTGTTGATCGGGCTCGTGCGGGGCGGGGGTGCGGCGGAGGGGACAGTTCCGCCGCCTCCGCTCGGGGTGCGCGAGCTGTGGGCGGCCACGCCGCCGGATGCGGGGTTGGCCGGGCGGGGGGTGCTGTTGCCGCCTCCGCCGCCGTGGTTGTCGGCCCGGGAGCTGTGGGTCTTGATGCCCTGGGCGACGAGGCTGGCCGGGGAGCTGATCACGGCGGCGGCCTTGCCTTCGGCGCCGCGCATGATGCGGTTGTTGCGGGAGTTGGCGATCTCGTCGCCGAAGCCCGGGACGAAGCGGTAGATCATCGCCGAGGCGAAGATGGCGAGGAGGATGATGGCGAGGCCGGAGACGACGGCGGCGAGGGAGTCGGGTCCGTCCTCCGTGGTCAGGGCGCCGGCGAGGCCGAGGACGATGACGATGACCGGCTTGACCAGGATGATCGCGATCATGATGCCCGCCCAGCGGCGGACGTGGCCCCACAGGTCCTTGTCGACGAGGCCGGCGTAGACGACGACGCCGAGGAGGGCGCCGACGTAGAGCAGGACGGCCCTGAGGTAGAGCTCCAGGTAGAGGACGCCCGCGGCGACGATGGAGATCAGCGAGACCAGGATCAGCATGATCGGGCCGCCGCCGATGTCGTTGCCCTTCTTCAGGGCTTCGGAGAACGTGCCGAAGAACGTTTCGGTCTGGTTGCCGGTCGTCTGGGCGATGATGTCGCTGACGCCGTCCGTGGCCGAGACGATGGTGTAGAGGATGAGCGGGGTGAAGGCGGACGCGAGCACGGTCAGCCAGAGGAAGCCGACCGCCTCCGAGATCGCCGTCGTGAACGGCACGCCTCGGACTGCCCGCTTCGTGACCGCGAGCAGCCAGAGCACGAGGGTGAGGATCGCGGAGGCCGCGAAGACCACCGCGTAGTGCTTCAGGAACGTCATGTTCGTGAAGTCGACGTTCGCGGTTTCGTCGACGGCTTCCGAGAGCTTGTCTACGGTCCAGGAGGCGGCGTCTGCGCAGCCTTGGGCTAGGGAGGAGAGGGGGTCGAGGGTGGTGGTGAGGTCGTTGGGGGTGGTGCCGCCGCCACCGCCGCCGCCACCTCCGTTGTCCTTTTCGCAGTACTCCCGGGCCGCGCCGGAGAGCAGTGAGCAGGAGTCACCGCTGGGCGAGGGGGAGGGGGACGGCGTGGGTGCGGCGACGGCACGCGTCGCCAGCAGGACTACCGCGGTCTGTACGGCTGTCAAGGTGGCGGCGACTTCGAGTACACGGCGTGGCCTACCGGGCATAGGTGAACCCTCCGTACTCCTCGACGGCCTTCGAGATCTCGTCGGACGTCGAGACCTTGTTGTCGCCGTTGACCGGCGCGGGGCCTTCCTTCTGCGCGAAGCTGTCGACCTTCCAGTCGTCGTTCTCCCAGCGCAGTTGGAGGGTCATGGTGAACCAGTCGCTGGTGACCGGGTTGGTCGTGCTCTCGGACGCCATGCCGAACACACCTGTGCACCACACCTCGAGGGTCGCGGTGCTGTCCGAGTAGCTGGTGGCGGCGGTGCCGACCGGCATGGTGCGTGAGACGTAGGTGCTGCCGGTCGGTGCGTTCCCTTCCTCGTCCAGGCCGACCTTGGTGAGGAAGTCCGCGTTGTACACCTGGTTCAGACGGTCTTCCAGGTCGGCCGACTTGTCGGCGGCGAAGACCTGTCGGACGATCTCACTTCTCCGTGCGGGCTTGAGGATGTCGGCCGAGACCAGTACCACGGAGTAGTTGGCCGCCGCCGATTCGGCGCCCTGCTGGTCGTGGGCGAAGCCGGAGGGGATGCCGCCGGTCTTCGTGGTGACCGGCCGTTCCCCCGAAGCCGCCGTAGGTGCGCTGTCCGCCTTGTCCCCGCTGGAGCCGCCGTCCGTGTCGGAGTTGCCGCCGCCTCTGTTCGCGAAGGCGATCGCGGCGATGAGGAGGACGACGACGCCGACGACGGTGACGAGGCTTCTGGAGGAGGAGCGGGGGCGGCGGGGGGCGTCGCCGTCGCCGCCGGGGAGGCGGGTTCTGGTCTGGCCGGTGCCGGCGTAGCCCCCGTACGCCCCGTCGTCACCGGAGCGCGAGGACTCGCGGTACCCGTGCTCGTCGCCGAGACTCATGCCGCGGTCGCCCCTTCAACTTCGACGTCGTACCGAAAGGCGTAGCAGTACGACGTTAGCCGCGCTGGTTCCCGCGCGGGCGCGGTGTGGAGACTCGACATCAGGGAAACGCAACCTCAGCCGGTGGGCACGACGGACGGGTGGGGTGGAAGGGGGACCGGGTGGAGTCGGCGGCCCGGCCGGGACCGGGGCCGACCGGGACGGGAGCCGGTCGCCGCGCTAAACGGCCATGCCGTACACGATGGTGAAGAGCGTGCCCAGGGAGCCGATGATGAAGACGCCGGTGAGGCCGGCGATGATGAGGCCCTTGCCCTGTTCGGCGCTGAAGGTGTCGCGGAGGGCGGTGGCGCCGATGCGCTGTTTGGCCGCACCCCAGATCGCGATGCCGAGGCAGAGGAGGATGGCGACCGCCATCACGACCTCGATCATCACGCGTGCCTCGTTGCCCAGGCTGCCGAAAGGCCCCCAGTCCGGGGCGATTCCGCCGATGATGGTGGTGATGTCGCCCTTGTCGGCCGCAACGAACATGTAAGTCACCGCCCCTAGTGGGTAGTTCTGTTGTCTGTGTGTGTTGTGCGACGTGTGCGCCTCGGCGTACGCGTCGCACGCCTCCGCGCGGGTACGCAGAGGTCGGGCCCATTCTTGCCGACAATGACGCTGTCGTATGTCGACTTGGCGTCATTGATTGGCGGGTTTCGTACGGATCCCTTGCCGCCGACCCGTGCGGGACCCTAACGGGGGGCGCGGAACGGTAAACGAAGGGTCGTATCGTCACTCTGTGTATCACGGCAGGTCACGCCGGGCAATGAGGATCAACCGGAACCTGTGGTGTGGTTCGGTCGTTATTCCCCTTTCGTGGCCTCTGGGGCCTGGTCCGCCCGCTTCTGACGGGGTGTCGGACCTGCTCTGTCGAGTGTGCCTGATCTGGACGTAAGGGTTGCGTGTGGGGGGTCGATCGCCCTGAGGGGTGACCTTTGGCCGGAAGTGCATGGGGTCGCGATCGCGGAGTTCACCGGGAATCTGGGCCAACTGGAGGCGGACGCGGGGGACATCGCGTTCGACGGGATGGCGGTCGGCGCGGCGGGTCTGCTGATCGACGCCGACTTCCGGCTGCTGGAACCGTTCTACAAGGCCCCCGAGGCCGACCAGCTCTTCGCGACCACCGCACCCGTCGCGGCGGCCGGCCACGATCTGCAGACCGAGCTGGCCACGGTCTCGAAGGCGCTGCTCGACTACGCGGCCGAGGTGCGGCCCCTGGTCGGCCGGCTCGACTCGCTGCGCGCGGAGGCGGCGGCTTCCCTTTCTGCCTTCCGCTCCGGTTTCCTTCCCGTTCTTCCCGTCCGTTCTTCCCGACTGTTCTTCCCGGCTGTTCCTCTGCCCGGTCTACCGGCGTCCGGTGTGTGTCGTGGTCCAGGCCTCGGTGAAGAGTTCGTGCGGGGGGACCGGGGGGAGTAGGTGGGTGAAGGGGCCGTGCAGGCGGGTCGGGGTGGAGTTCGGGGCTTGGTGGAGGGGGAGCTTGGGGGTTTCCAGGGGGAGGTGGGGGGACTTGAGGTCGGTCCATGGGCCCGGTACGAATGCCGTGCGGCCCGCTCGGGGGCGTTTGTCCTGGTGGATCGCGCCGATGGCCAGTAGTTCCGCCTGTGCGGTCTTGTGCCGGGCGGGGGTCCAGTCGTTCCAGCGGCGGATGTGCTGGTCGGTGGGGCGGGCGAGGGTGAGGAGTTGGAGGTACAGGGCCGCCGCGTCGGGGCCGACGCCCAGGGTGCCTGCTGTCTCCGTGACCAGGTCGGGGGCGCTCAGGGACGGGTTCAGCTCGTAGCCGCCCGGGGGCACGGGGGTCGTGGTGACGCGGTCGGTCATGCGGACGAGCCCGCCGGTGCGCAGCTCCTGGAGGTCGCGGATACCGCTCAGCAGCCAGGGCAGGGCCAGTTCACCGCACAGGCGCTCCAGCCGGTCCGGCGGCTCCGGGGCGGTGAGCGCGGACGAGCGTAGGAACACGTCGCCGTGGGGGACGGAGACCACGAGGAGGCCGTCGTCGTACACGGCGGTCGTCGCGGTGGCGTTCTCGCGCAGTGGGCGCGGGCAGGGCAGTACGGGGCCGGTGTGGGGCGCGAAGCCCGGGAGGCCCGGTGCCGCCGTGGCGAGTGCCTGGTGGCGGCCCAGCGGGACGAGTGTGCCGGGGGCGTCCAGCAGGGTGCGCAGGCGGCCGAACAGTCTCACCGCGCCCTCGGCCGCCGGGTCGCCCACCGGTCGCTCGGTGAGGGCCCAGGCCACGAGGGTCAGCAGCCGTCGGTCCGGGAGGGTGTAGAGGCCGACCCGGTCGCCGGCGGTGCCGTCGGGGCCCGCCTCGTGCAGGTCGAGGCCGCCTCCGATGGTGCCGGCCAGGACGAATCCGGGTGCGTCGAGGCCGGTGCCGGCGGCCGGGGGCCGGCCGGTGGTGAGGGCGCGGGCCCAGTCGCCGGTGAGCCCCAGGTCCGTGTCCAGCGCGTCGGCCAGGTCGTCGTCCACGTACGGGACGGTGCCGAGCAGGTCTGCCCACACCTCGGCCATGCGTGCCGCCGCCGCGACCGTTCCGCCGTCGGTCCACAGCTCCGCCGGGTCCTCCGGCACGCCCGCGGCGAGGACCGCGCGCCGGCCTTCGGGGCCGAGGCGGTGCCAGAGGGCGTGGTACTCGTCGGTGACCGGCTTGCTCGCCCGGTACGGCTTCGAGCGCAGCATCTTCAGGTCCTCGTCGTGCCGCGCCCGCCGGGGCAGGCCGGCCAGGGCCAGCAGCGCGATCGTGCCGCGCACCCCCGTACGCCGCGAGAAGACCTCCACCGCCCGCGCGGGCAGCGGCAGCGGGCCCCGGCGCTCCACCAGATCCAGCAGCGCGGGCAGCCGGCCGCTGTCGTCCCGCTCGACGGTGACCGTCGTATGGCCGTCACCCTGCGCGGCGGGGGTCTGCGCGCCGGAGGCGGTCTCCCCGTCGGCGGTCCCCGGCGACGGCGCCGGGTCCGTCGCCCGCTGGACGAAGCGGGCCGTGCCGCCGCGTTCGCCGGACGCGGTGACGAGGTGGCCGGTGGCCCGGGACGCGGTCAGGGCGGCCAGCGGGGCGCGGCCGGTGCGCCAGCGTCCTCCCCGCTCGGCGAACGGCCCGCCGCTCCAGGTGCGCAACAGCGCGGCCAGCGCCGCCCGTTCCTCGGCGGAGGTGGTGTCCACCGCCGCGCGCCAGGCCACCGCGTCGATACGGCCGAGCAGCGCGGGCCAGTCGAGCGGCGCGGCGGGCAGGGCCAGATGGCGCGTCTCGTCGTCGATCTCGCCGCGCAGGTAACGGCCGTCCGCCGCGACCGAGGTCAGCGTCGCGGGCCGGGGGCCGGGCACGGGGGCGTCATGGGCGCGCAGTTCGGGCAGCAGGCCGTGGAGGGCGGGGGCGAGCGCGGTGTCCGGGATCTCGGCGGGCAGGGTCACCACCGGGCCGGACCGCATGATGCGCACCCGCCGGGACAGCTCCTCGCGGCGCCGGAGCACATCGGCGGCCAGCAGCGTCACCCGCAGTACGCCGTCCACGATCCGCGGGTCGGTCACCTCGGGCAGCAGCCGGGTCAGTTCGGCGCGTACGGCCGCCCCGCCCGCACCCGTGCCCGTCCCGCCGGGGGCCGTCCCGTCCGGGTCCGGCGCCCCGGCGTCCGTCGCGCCGAGCAGCGCGCGTACCGCGTCGGCCGTCACCATGCGCAGCGGCTTGGAGGAGGGCTTGTCGCGGGGGGTGAGGAAGTGCCAGTACGCGGGCGGCGGCAGGGGGCCGACGCTGTGGCGGGACGGCCTGCGGTGACGGTGGCGGTCGGTGGCGGGGAAGCCGTGGGTCTCCCACAGGAGGGAACCGTCGGAGACGGCGTGGACCCGGACGTGGTGCGGCTCGACCAGGACGGCGTCCTCGCCGCCCGCGGGCGGCCGGAGGACGCCCCACGGGTGCAGGCCCGGCCGGGTGCCCACGAACCGTCCCTCGCGGCCGTCCACCGTACGCAGCAGGAAGTCGGTCGGGGAGGGGCCCGCGTACGGGGTGCGGTACAGGACATGGCAGCCGGTCAGGCGTCCGTCCTGGCCCAGCGGCGACGGCGGGGCGTCCTCGGGCAGCGCCGCCAGGGTGAGGGAGTCCTTGAACACCGCCCGGCCGGGCGGCGGTTCGGCGTCCTGGTGGAACGCGGGCAGCGTACGGTCGCCGGTCCTGGCGCCCGTCGACGGGTCGACGCGCTCCCAGTCGCCGCGGTAGACGCGGGCGCTCCAGAACCGCTCGCCGTCGCTCATCTGGAGGTCGAGGGAGCCGATGCCGGACCGGTCGCCGGGCCGCAGCACGCGGTCCCCGTCGTGTCGGCCGCCGCCGTCGGGGCTCGCGAACTGGTAGCCGAAGCCGCCGTCGATGATTCCGTCGTACGGGCGCAGCCCGCTCCGCTGCTCGGGCCGGAACACGTCCTCGGGCCGGTCGGCCCAGCAGGCGCCTTCGGCGGAGCTGTTGCGGCCCCCGGTGGTCCAGCCGACCAGGAAGCGGCCGCCCGCGAAGTGCACGCTGTGGCTGGTCGTGCCCTCGGGGAGGGTGAACGTGCAGGAGCCGCGCCGGCCCGCGTGGTCCACGGCCACGGCCCGGTCGTCGCCGTAGACGGTCAGCACCGGCCAGGTGCAGGTCACGCCTCTGACAGCGCCCCCGCCCTCCGTCCCGGTGGCCTCTCCCGCCGCCCCGGTGAGCCCGGTGCCGAACCCCGCCAGCGCCTCCTCCAGCGCGGGCCAGGCCAGTTCCTCCGGCAGGCCGGCGGTCAGGGTCCGGGTCAGCGGGCCGGTCAGGTCGAGCGTGGCCAGGGCCTCCTCGATGCCGTCCAGGGCGGTCGTCGTCGGGCGGTCGAGGAGGGTGGTCAGCTCGTCCACCGCCTCGTCGGCCGCCGCGATGCCACCGCCCCGCAGCTCGCCGATCAGCTTCTCGATCCGGGTGCGGACCTCGGTGGCGATCGCCGTGTTCTCGGGCAGCCGGGTGATGGCGGTGCCCCCGCCGCGCAGTCCGGCGTGGACCGTGCCCTCCAGCCGGGGCCCGAACACCGGGTCGGCGGCGAGGGCCGTCAGATCGCGCCGGGACCGGCCGCCCCGGAACCGCAGCCGGATCGAGTCGCCCGGGTCCTCGACCGCGATCCCCTCCGCAAGACAGGCGTCCAGCAGATCGGCGTCCAGCTCCGGATGGTGGTAGCGGTCCTCGTGCAGGCGCACGGGTGTCCCCGCCGCGCGCAGCCGGGGCGCGAACAGCGTCAGCAGCTCGAACAGCTCCGGTGGCATCGCCTGCGCGGTCACCCCGCCTCCCCCGACCCGGGCGTGCTTGTACATGCGCGCGTACCGCCCCAGCCAGCCGGTGACCCCGCCGTCCGGCGCGATGTGCCCGCTCACCACGGCCCGGGCCGCGCCCGAGCGCAGCAGCAGCCGCAGCCAGGGCGCCGCGTCGCCCCGCGAGTCCGGGAAGACGTCCAGCAGCGCGGCGTGCACGTCGTCGCCCTGCGGGTGCTCGGCGAGCAGCGCGGTGACGGCGTCCAGCAGCGCGTCCGGTACGGCCTTGTCCCGGGCCGCGCCCACCAGCGCCGCCAGCACACGGGCGTCCTCGTCCCGGCCGAGCCCGGCCGTCTTGGCGGAGGCCCGCACCCGGCCGGCCAGGGTCGCCGGCAGCTCGCCCGGCGACGCCGCCCAGGCCGTCAGCACCCGTACGTACTCCGCGTGCGCCTCTTTCGGGTCCAGGGCCTCGGCCAGCCATCGCTGGTGGTCCGTCAGGTCCTTGGCCGGCAGCGCCCCGAGGCCCGCGAACAGCAGGACGTTCGCCCGGTACCACTCCCCGTCCACCGGCAGCGCGTGGTCCCGCTCCGCCTTGCGGGCCAGCGCGAACGCCTTGCCCGCGTACCGGGCGCTCCAGCGGGTCAGCCGGTGGCCGACCGTGTCCCAGAACCACGGCAGATGGGCCGTCGGCAGGTGCCGCGCGCGCCGCTCCATCTCGGTCAGGAAGCGGCCCGGCTTCTCGTACGCGACCCCGATCCGGGTCCGCACGGTCTCCAGCGCGTCGAGCGCGACGGACTCGGCGGCCGGGTCGTGGGCCCGCGCCCAGTCGACGTACACGGTCGAGGTGTGCGGCTGCGCCGGGAGCGGGACGGTGACGGTGGCGGTGACCTTCATGACGAGATCCTGGCACGCCCCACCGACAGTCCCCGGGGGCTACGGCGTCGTCGGTCCGTATCCCTCCACTCCCTCCACGAAGTGGTCGAACTCCCCTGCCTGTACGCCCAGGACGAACGCGTCCCACTTGCGGCGGTTCGTCGTGACGACGGTGCCGGGGTCGCTCGTCTCGCGGAGGTAGACGGGGGCCTCGGGGTCGTCCTCGCCGTCGCCGGCGCCGAAGGCGAGCTCGATCCAGGGGCCGGGGCCGGTCGCGTCGTCGGGGGCGGCGCGGATCCAGTCGAGGTCCGGGGGGATGTCGGGCATGGGGTGGGGCCTCCTCTGTCGTCGTACCTCTGCCGTCGTACCTCTGTCGTCGTGGCACGGCCGTCGCGGTCGTCGGTCTGGTGATCATTCCTAAGAAAGCGGGCCGCCTCTACACTTGCTCGCGGCGGACTGGCGCGCGGTGAGGGGCGGTTGACGGTGCGTAAGGCATGGATCGCGGTGATCGCCGCCGGCAGCGCCGGGCTCGCCTTCGTGATGGTGCTGGTCGTGGGTGTCTATCTGGTCGCCGGGAATCTCGCGAACGGGATCGGCGGGAAGTCGGTCGGGCTGGCCAAGGGGGCTGTTCCCGCCGCTTATCAGGCGCTCGTGCAGAAATGGGGCAATCTGTGCGACGCGATCAATCCGGCGTTGCTCGCCGCGCAGTTGTATCAGGAGAGCGGATTCAATCCGAAGGCGCAGAGCCACGCCGCGGCGCAGGGGATCGCGCAATTCATTCCGGGGACGTGGGCGACGCACGGACTCGACGGTGACGGTGACGGCGACCGTGATGTGTGGGACCCGAATGACGCGATTCCATCGGCTGCTTCGTACGACTGCTCCCTCGCGAAGTACGTGAAGGACGTCCCCGGTGATCCGACGGCGAACATGCTCGCTTCCTACAACGCGGGGGCGTACGCCGTCATCAAGTACGGGGGGGTTCCGCCGTACAAGGAGACCCAGAACTATGTGAAGACGATCACCACGCTGTCGGAGAGTTTCGCCGCGCCGACGAGCCGGGTCGATCCCAGCGAGCAGGCCGCCGGGGCCATCGCGTACGCGCAGAAGAAGCTCGGGACGCTCTATCTGTGGGGCGGTACCGGCACCGCTGAGCAGGGCGGACGCTTCGACTGCTCGGGGCTGACGCAGGCGGCGTACGACAGTGTGGGGATCACGCTGCCCCGGGTCGCGAACGATCAGTACAACGCCGGGCCGCACCCCTCGCGCGAGGAGCTGCTGCCGGGGGATCTGGTGTTCTTCTCGGACGACCTCACCAACTCCCGGGCCATTCGGCACGTCGGGATCTATGTCGGGGGCGGATATATGATCGACGCTCCGCGGACGGGGGCGGTCATCCGTTTCGACCCGATTGACACCCCCGACTACTTCGGTGCCACCCGGGTCACCGAGGATGGCGCGAAAGCGTTGCCCACGACCGTCTGACGGCGCCGTAATTCTCCGTGAACCACTGCCCTGAGCTGCGGAGACGTGTCTCTCTTCGATAACGTCTGAGTGATCATTCAGTGGAGGGTGGAACGCATTGAAGGGGAGTGTGCGTTCCTATTTGGCGTAGCCCGTTGACGCTCACGCGGAAGCACTACGTACACCACGGGGGTGGCACAGCGCGGCGCACGTACGGGTGCGGTCGCGAGAACGATGACGAAAGGGCCGCAGCACGATGGCTGGACTCGCCGCGCATGCCGCTACCGCATTGGCCGCTGAATCCGGATCGAATCCCGACGTCGAGCTGCTGTACGACATCAATGGTCTGGCCAAGGACGCGCCGGGCTGGCTCGACCGGGTCATGGAGTTCGTCGGGGAGTACGGGCTGCTCTTCGCGATGGTGCTGCTGATCCTGTGGTGCTGGTGGGGTGTGCGCAGGCGGGGCGGTGAGGACGCGGCCGCGTCCGTGGCCGCGCTGATGTGGGCGCCGCTCGCCGCCGGGATCGCGGTGCTGGTGAATGTGCCGATACGGGGGTTCGTGGAGCGGCCCCGGCCCTTTCTCGACCACGAGGGGCTGGAGGTGCTCGTCTCCGGCAAGACCGACTACTCGTTCGTGAGCGATCACGCGACCCTGATCATGGCGATGGCGGTGGGGCTGTTCGTCGCCAACCGGAAGTTCGGGATGGTCGGGCTGGTCATCGGGCTGCTGGGCGGGTTCATCCGGGTGTACATGGGTGTGCACTATCCGACGGATGTGATCGGTGGGTTCGCGCTCGGGACGGCCGTGGTGCTGCTGTTGTCGCCGCTCGCCATGGCGCTGCTCACGCCGCTGATGCGGGCCGTGGAGCGGTCGCCTCGGGTGGGGTGGGTCGTGCGGGCTCGGGGGCGTGACGGGGGGCGTGCGGTGATTCCGGGGGCGCGGGTCGAATCCGCGTCCGCGGGGGAGCGGGATCTGGCGGCCTGAGGCCGCGCCTGGGTTCCTCTTTCGCGCTCCGCGCGGGGTGGGTGGGAATCTGCGGGTTCGGTGGGGGTTCTCGCGCCGTTCCCCGCGCCCCTGGAAACAGGGCCTGCGGCCCTTTCCAGGGGCGCGGCAGGCTTACAGGGACTGCGGGAACGTGAAGAAGCGGGTCGGGTCGTACTGGTTCTTCAGCTTGGTCAGGCGGGGGGCCGCTTCGCCGTAGTAGGCCTTTTTCCAGTCGGTGAGGGTGGGGTCGGTGTAGTTCTGGTAGGCGGCGCCCGAGGCGTGGCGGGTCATGGACTTGTGGGCCGTGGTGAGCCAGGACTGGGCCGCCGTGCCGGTGGTGCCGGGCTTCCAGGAGGCGAGGTACTGGGCCAGCATCCGGGAGCGGCGGTGGACGAACGCCGTGGCCGTGGGCGAGACGCGGTTGACCCGGCCGCCGAGAGCGGTGAACGCGATGCTGCCGGCGCCGCCCTTCACGCCCGTGATCTGGGTCAGCAGCGTCTGGATGCCCGCCGAGGAGATCGAGCGGTCGAAGAAGTCCGAGCGGGCCGCGTACGTCTCGCGGCCGAGGGCGCCCTGCGGGGAGCGGCCCGGGGTCGAGCCCGGCAGATGGCACTTGGCGTCGGCGGAGAAGGACGAGCAGCCCGCGTAGCCCTCCATGGCGTCCTCGTAGGAGCGGCGCTTGAGGGAGACGCTGCGGGCCGGGGTGCCGACACGGTCGGCCAGACGGTCGAGGGCGTTCTCCAGGTCGCCGTAGGTGCCCAGGGAGAAGGCGGCGACCGCGACGGTCGGGCTGCCGCCGTTCTCCAGGTGGCAGGAGGACCAGATCTCGTCGGGCTGGGTCGGGCCCCACTCCTGCCAGGCCTTCAGTACGGCGGCGGCCTTCGACCACGGCCAGGTGAGGTAGGCGGTGACGCCCTTGGCCGCGGGGTGGGTCTTGAAGCGGAGTTCGGTGACCACGCCGAAGTTGCCGTTGCCGGCGCCTCGTAGGGCCCAGAAGAGGTCCTTGTTCGTGGTGGCGTTCGCGGTCAGCTGCTTGCCGTCGGCGGTTATCAGCGTGGCCTGGGTGAGGCTGTCGCAGGTCAGGCCGTACGCGCGGGACGTCACGCCGTGGCCGCCGCCGAGGGTGAGGCCGGAGACACCGACGGTCGGGCAGGAGCCGGCGGGGATGGTGACGCCCTTCGCCGCCAGGGCCCGGTAGACGTCGATGAGCTTGGAGCCGGCGCCCACGACCGCCTCGTTCGCGGAGGCGCGGATCTTGTTCAGCTTCGAGACGTCGATGACGAGGCGGCCGTTGCCGGAGGACCAGCCGGCGTAGGAGTGGCCGCCGTTGCGGATCGAGACCTTGATGTCGTGCGCCTTGGCGTAGGCGAGCGTCGTACGGATGTCGTCGGGGTGGGCGACATAGGCGACGGCGGTGGGCTTCAGGGTGTCGAAGCGGGTGTTGTAGAGCTGGCGGGCCGTGGACCAGGCCTTGTCGCCGGGGCGGATCAGGGGGCCGTCGAGGTCGCGGGCCAGGGCGGACCAGTTGGCGGCGGTGACCTTGGAGGTGGTGGTGGTCGTCGTCGTGCGCAGCGCGGTGTCCGTGGCGCGGGTGCCGGGGGTGGGGGGCGTGGTGGTGCACGCGGAGGCGGTGAGGGTGGTGAGGGCGGCGGCCGTGGTGCCGCCGATGAATGTGCGCCGTTCCATGTGGGTCTCCCGGTGCGCCGCGCTTGGGGTGGGTCGTGGAACGAGACGGGGATCGTGGGGGCGGGGTTCCCGGATTATCGCCCTCACGGTTTCGGGTGACGCCTCTCGTGTCGCCCCGGGAGGCACTACCCGTCCCCTTCGGGCGCGTGGAGCGGTGCGAGCCGGGGGATGACTGCAATGCGTAGTCGAATGAACGCGTAGCGTCATATTCGGGAGGAGGTGGTGCGGGTGATGTGGAACCCTTGAGTCCGTTGATGTGCGTGAGGTGAGGGAGGCGCGGCCTTGGCATCGGGATCTGCACGTGCCCTCCCCGTGAGCATTCCGTGACCTCACCGCACTGTCGGCAGGGGTTCACTCGCCGTTCACTTCCGTCCATCGGCGGCTTCACCTGATCTGCCTAATTTCGGCCTTACCCGGTGCGGGGTGCGGGCCGAATCGCGGCCCCGCAGCCCGTGACGACAGCAGTACGAGGGACCAGAGGCACCAGCAGGACGGGTCCCGAGGCTGATACGACGACTTCGCACGCCGCCATGTGGACGGCGGCTCCTGGAAGGAACTCCCGAAAGTGAAGCTTCAGCGCAAGAACCGGCTGCGCGCCCTTTCTCTCGGTGCTGTCGCCCTCACCGGCGCTCTGACCCTCACCGCGTGCGGGTCGGACGACACCAGTGGTGGCGCGAGCGGCACGAGCGACAGCTCCGCGCCGGCCAGCGACATCGACTGCGGCGACGCCCAGGGTCAGCTGCTGGCCGACGGCTCCTCGGCGCAGAAGAACGCGATCGACGCCTGGGTGAAGCAGTACCAGACCGCCTGCAAGGACGTCGTCATCAACTACAAGGGCAGCGGTTCGGGCGCGGGCATCACCGCGTTCACCCAGGGCCAGGTCGCCTTCGCGGGCTCCGACTCGGCGCTGAAGCCCGAAGAGGTCACGGCCTCCAAGGAGGTCTGCAAGGACGGTCAGGGCATCGACCTGCCGATGGTCGGCGGCCCGATCGCGGTCGGCTACAACGTCCCGGGTGCCGAGAACCTGGTCCTGGACGCCAAGACCCTCGCCCTGATCTTCGACAGCAAGATCACCAACTGGAACGACAAGGCCATCGCGGAGCTCAACCCCGACGCGAAGCTGCCCGACCTCAAGATCCAGGCCTTCCACCGCTCGGACGAGTCCGGCACCACGGACAACTTCACCAAGTACCTGATCGCCGCGGCCCCCGACAGCTGGAAGTACGAGGGCGGCAAGGCCTGGCAGGCCAAGGGCGGCCAGTCCGCTCAGGGCTCCTCCGGTGTCGCGCAGGGCGTGAAGGAGACCAAGGGCGCCATCTCCTACATGGAGCTCTCCTACGCCACGGACGGCATCAGCACGGTCGACGTCAAGACCGACGCCGCCGAGCCGGTCAAGGCGACCGTCGAGAACGCCACCAAGGCGATCTCCGAGGCGCAGGTCGTCGGCACGGGCAAGGACCTCGCGCTGAAGCTGAACTACACGCCGAAGGCCGAGGGCGCCTACCCGATCACCCTCGTCACCTACGAGATCGTCTGTGACAAGGGCAACAAGGCGGACACCCTGCCCGCCACGAAGTCCTTCCTCACCTACATCGCGTCCGAGGACGGCCAGGCGCTGCTCTCCGAGGCCGGGTACGCCCCGATGCCCGAGGAGATCATCACCAAGGTCCGTACGACCATCTCGGAACTGAGCTGACCCGAGTGCGGTCCGGTCCCGACCGGGACCGGGCCGCACCGTCCGGTGCACCGCCGCCAGGAGTCCTCCGCCACCGCGGGCGGCTCCGCCCCGAGCCGCCGCCCGCACGACGACGGCTCCGCAGACCGGAGAACCTGATGGACATATCGACCAAAGACACTCCCGCACCCCCCACCCCACCGACTTCACCGGCCGCCGAGCACAAGGGCGCCGAACGCGGCGTCACCCGCCTCGGCGACCGGGTGTTCCTCGGCCTCTCGCGTGGATCCGGCATCTTCCTGCTGGTGCTCATGGCGGCCATCGCCGTGTTCCTCAGCTACCGTGCCGTGCTCGCGATCAGCAAGGACGAGGCCAACTTCTTCACCACCTTCGAGTGGAACCCCACCGGGGTTCCGCCGGAGTTCGGCATCGCGGTCCTCGCCTTCGGCACGATCGTCTCGTCGGTCATCGCGATGGCCATCGCGGTCCCGGTCGCGGTCGGTATCGCCCTCTTCATCACGCACTACGCCCCGCGCAGGCTGGGCGGCCCGATCGCGTACGTGATCGACCTGCTCGCCGCCGTGCCGTCCATCGTGTACGGCCTCTGGGGCATCCTGGTCCTCGTACCGCAGCTCGACGGGCTCTACGGCTGGCTGAACGACTACCTCGGCTGGACCGGCATCCTCGAATGGCAGGGCGGCGCCCCGCGTTCGATGCTCACCGTCGGCATCCTGCTCGCGATCATGATCCTGCCGATCATCACCAATGTGAGCCGTGAGGTCTTCCGGCAGGTGCCGCGGATGCACGAGGAGGCCGCGCTGGCCCTCGGCGCCACCCGCTGGGAGGTCATCCGCATGGCGGTGCTGCCCTTCGGGCGCTCCGGTGTCATCTCCGCCTCGATGCTCGGCCTCGGCCGCGCGCTCGGCGAGACCATGGCCGTGGCGATGGTCCTGTCGTCCAGCTTCGAGATCAACCTCAGCCTGCTCGACCCGGGCGGCGGCACCTTCGCCCAGAACATCGCCAGCAAGTTCAGCGAGGCGACCGAGATGGGCCGTGACGCCCTCATCGCCTCCGGTCTGGTCCTGTTCGTCATCACCCTGCTGGTCAATGGCGCGGCCCGACTGATCATCGCCCGCCGCAAGGAGTTCTCGGGGGCCAACGGATGAGCAACGCAACTCTCACCCCGAAGGGCCCGAGCACCCTGCGTGCCGCGTCCCTGCCCAAGTGGTTCGCCTGGGCGGTCGCCGCCGGGTCGGTCGCGCTGGGCCTCGGCATCAGCGCCGTGGCCGGCCTCGAAAGCTCCATCCAGTGGGCCCTGATCGCGGGTCTCCTCTTCGTCCTCGGCTCGTACGTCATTGCCGCGCGCGTCGAGGGCAAGCGGCAGGCCAAGGACCGGGTGGCGACCAGCGTCGTCTGGGTCGCGTTCCTGCTCGCGGTCCTCCCGCTGGCCTCGCTCATCTACGAGACCGTCGCGCGCGGTGTGAAGGTCCTCGACGGCTACTTCCTCACCCACTCGATGGGCGTGGTCTCCAACACCGAGCCCGGCGGCGGTATCTACCACGCCATCCTCGGCACCCTGGAGCAGGTCGGCATCGCCACCGTCATCTCCGTGCCGATCGGTGTGCTGACCGCGATCTACCTGGTCGAGTACGGCCGGGGCAAGCTCGCCCGGGCCGTCACCTTCTTCGTCGACGTCATGACGGGCATCCCGTCGATCGTCGCGGGTCTGTTCATCCTGAGCACCTGGATCCTGATCCTGGACATGGGCTACTCCGGCTTCGCCGGCGCGATGGCGCTGACGATCCTGATGCTGCCGGTCGTCGTCCGCTCCACCGAGGAGATGCTCAAGCTCGTCCCGAACGAGTTGCGCGAGGCCTCGCTGGCGCTGGGTGTGCCGAAGTGGCGGACCATCCTCAAGATCGTGCTGCCGACCGCCATCGGCGGTATCACGACGGGTGTGATGCTCGCGGTCGCCCGTATCGCCGGTGAGACCGCTCCGGTCCTGCTGCTGGTGTGGGGTTCGTCGTACATCAACGCGAACCCGTTCTCCGACCCGCAGGCCTCGCTGCCGATGTACATCTATCTGCAGTTCCAGCAGAGTGGTGGTTCCGGGGCGGCGTACGACCGTGCCTGGGCGGCGTCGCTGACGCTGATCGCCTTCATCATGATCCTGAACCTGGCGGCCCGCGGCATCGCCCGTTGGAAGGCCCCCCGATGACGAGGACAACGTGCGGCTCCGCCGCGCGGCCGGTCGCTGACGCGGCCACACAGCGACCAGTTCCCCCGCGAAAGAAGCAGTGATCGACATGGCCAAGCGAATCGACGTCAGCGGCCTCAACGCCTACTACAGCTCCTTCCGCGCCATCGAGGACATCTCGATGGCCATCGAGCCCCGTACGGTGACGGCCTTCATCGGCCCCTCGGGCTGCGGCAAGTCCACGTTCCTGCGCACCCTGAACCGGATGCACGAGGTCACGCCCGGCGGCCGCGTCGAGGGCAAGGTCATGCTCGACGACGAGAACCTGTACGGCGCCGGGGTCGACCCCGTCTCCGTACGGCGTGAGGTCGGCATGGTCTTCCAGCGGCCGAACCCGTTCCCGACGATGTCGATCTACGACAACGTGGCGGCGGGCCTGAAGCTGGTCGGCGGCAAGAAGAAGGCCGAGCTGGACGAGATCGTCGAGAAGTCCCTCAAGGGCGCGAACCTCTGGAACGAGGTCAAGGACCGCCTGAACAAGCCGGGCTCCGGTCTCTCCGGCGGCCAGCAGCAGCGGCTGTGCATCGCCCGCGCGATCGCGGTCGAGCCGAAGGTCCTGCTCATGGACGAGCCGTGCTCGGCGCTGGACCCGATCTCGACGCTCGCCATCGAGGACCTCATCGGTGAGCTGAAGGAGCGCTTCACGATCGTCATCGTGACGCACAACATGCAGCAGGCGGCGCGGGTCTCGGACCGTACGGCCTTCTTCAACCTCGCGGCGGTCGGGCAGCCCGGCAAGCTCATCGAGATCGACGACACGGAGCGGATCTTCTCCAACCCGTCCGTCCAGGCCACGGAGGACTACATCTCGGGGCGCTTCGGCTAGGCCGGCGTCTCCCAGGAACCCCTCGCGGTGCTGCATGGCGGTGCCGCCGCGAGGTAGGTAAAGGGCCCGCCCCCGGCTCCCGGGGGCGGGCCCGTCCTCGTTCGGGGCGAGCCCGGGGCGAGTGCCCCTCGGCTCTACAGGAACGCCAGGTTCACGATCCAGAAGCTCAGCGCGGCGACCAGCGCCGCGGCCGGCATCGTGATGAACCAGCCGAGGATGATGTTCTTGGCGACGCCCCAGCGGACGGCGTTGATGCGCTTGGTGGCGCCGACGCCCATGATCGCCGAGGTGATGATGTGGGTCGTGGAGATGGGGGCCTTGAAGATGAAGGCCGTGATGAACATGATCGACGCGCCGGTGGTCTCGGCGGCGAAGCCCTGCGGCGGATCGAGTTCGATGATCTTCCGGCCCAGGGTGCGCATGATGCGCCAGCCGCCCGCGTACGTGCCGAGGGAGAGCATGACCGCGCAGACGATCTTCACCCAGACCGGGATCGGGTCGCCGTAGTCCTCGACGTCCGCGATGACCAGGGCCATCACGACGATGCCCATCGTCTTCTGGGCGTCCTGCAGACCGTGGCCGAGGGCCATACCGGCCGCCGACACGGTCTGCGCGATACGGAAACCGCGCTTGGCCTTGTGCGGGTTGGCCCGGCGGAAGATCCACATGATCGCGGCCATCACCAGGTAGCCGACGACCAGGCCGACCACCGGGGAGATGAACATCGGGATGACGACCTTTTCGAGGACGCCGGACCAGTAGACCGTCGTACCGCCCGCGAGGGCCGCGCCCACCATGCCGCCGAACAGCGCGTGCGAGGAGGACGAGGGCAGGCCGAAGTACCAGGTGACCAGGTTCCAGGTGATCGCGCCGACCAGGGCCGCGAAGAGGATGCCCATCCCCTTGGAGCCCTCGGGCGTGGAGATCAGCCCCTCGCTGACCGTCTTGGCGACGCCGCTGCCGAGGAAGGCTCCGACGAGGTTCATGACGGCGGCCATGGCGAGGGCCGCGCGCGGTGTCAGGGCACGCGTCGACACCGAGGTCGCGATGGCGTTCGCGGAGTCGTGGAAGCCGTTGGTGTACGTGAAGAAGAGCGCGACCCCGATGGTCACGACCAGAGCGAAGGTGTCCATGAAGGGTTCAGGACTCCTTGACGGCGATGGTCTCCACCGTGTTCGCCACGTGCTCGAACGCGTCCGCCGCCTCCTCCAGCACATCCACGATCTGCTTGAGCTTGAGGACCTCGATGGCGTCGTACTTGCCGTTGAAGAGGTGGGCCAGGAGCTTGCGGTGGATCTGGTCCGCCTGGTTCTCCAGCCGGTTCACCTCGATCCAGTACTCGGTGAGGTTGTCCATCGTGCGGAGGTTGGGCATCGCCTCGGCCGTCAGTTCGGCGGCGCGCGCCAGCACCTCGATCTGCTGCTCGACGCCCTTGGGCAGTTCCTCCACGTTGTAGAGGACGACCAGGTCGACGGCCTCCTCCATGAAGTCCATGATGTCGTCGAGGGAGGACGCGAGGGAGTAGATGTCCTCGCGGTCGAAGGGCGTGATGAACGAGGAGTTCAACTGGTGGAAGATCGCGTGTGTGGCGTCGTCACCGGCGTGTTCAGCGGCCCGCATACGCTCTGCGATCTCGGCCCGGCCGGCGGTGTCCGCCCCGAGCAGTTCCATGAGGAGTTTCGAGCCCGTGACGATGTTGTCCGCGGATGCGGCGAACATGTCGTAGAAGCTCGTCTCCCTGGGGGTCAGACGAAAGCGCACTTGGGGTCCTCGGTATGCATGGGGTTCGGTCAGGCTGATGCTAGGCGCATCATCCGGCCACGGCTAATGGGCCGTCCCCCAGTGTCGCCCATCAGGCATATTTACCGGCAGGGGGGCCGCCCGCAGGGCGTATACCCGCGGAAGTTCGCTACCATATACCCGGTAGGGGTATATGTCTGGAGGCTGCGATGACGACGACAGGGGCCGGTGCCCACGTGCCCGCCGCCGTGGACGCCGCGGACGATGCGGGGCCGGACGTCGTGACCGACCACGACCGTGGAATCCACGGATATCACCAGGAGAAGGCCGAACATCTCAAGCGTCTGCGGCGCATCGAGGGTCAGATCCGTGGGCTGCAGCGGATGGTCGACGAGGACGTCTACTGCATCGACATACTCACCCAGGTCTCCGCCTCCACCAAGGCCCTGCAGTCCTTCGCGCTGCAGCTCCTGGAGGAGCATCTGCGGCACTGCGTCGCCGACGCGGCCGTCAAGGGCGGTGCCGAGATCGACGCGAAGGTGGAGGAGGCCACGAAGGCGATCGGGCGGCTGCTGCGGACCTGAGGGTCCGGGCCGGTGGTGACCCCCCCGTCGCGGGGGTCGTTTTTCGGCCATGTGGTGCGGTCGCCGGACACGGCTCCCGGCGCGGCCCCCCGACAGGCCCTAGCGGGGCGGTTCGTCCTCGTGGGCGTGCTCTTCCCAGACGCGGAGCACCTCGTCGATGCGGTCGGGGCTGAGGCGGTCGCCGTCGGTGGTCGAGGCCGCGATGATGAGGTCGCCGCAGAGCTCGATCTCGGCGAGGGCCACGTGATCCTGAACCGCCGTACCGCCTGCCGGAGCCACGCGCATCACCTCTTCTCCACCGTCACCGACTCCTAGGCCTGTCCTAGGGTAGGCAGCGGCCCACAGCCCGCGCATGGCACCAACGGACCATTTCCGGCCCGGTACTCCCCGGGCCGGCCGTGGCTACCCCTCGGCGATCTTTCCGGCGTAGATGTCGCCGGGCCGCGGCAGCCGTACGGCGACGGGGACGCCGAAGTCGTAGAGCAGGGTCGTCGAGGCGACGGCGACGGTGTCCTCCTGGCCGCCGTTGACGAAGCTGAAGCGGTGGCGGACCTTGCGGATGCGGCCCTCGTCGTCGAGGTAGGCGTCGAAGGGGACGCGGGCGGTGGCGAATCCCCGGGCCGCGGCGCGCAGGGCGGCCCGGTTGCCCTCGGAGGCCGCGCGCGAGGCGGTCGTGAGATCGGCGGTGCCGCGGTAGTGCCGGACCCGGACGCCGTCGACCTCGCTCTCGCCGATGTACTGCGCCGTACGCGCCCCGCGCAGCACCTCGGCCGCCGCGAACGGGTCGGTGGCGCCGCCGGTGACCAGATTGCCGTCGGAGAGGGTGCCCGTGTCGACGCGCACCCATTTGTCGGCGGGGACGCCCGCGCCCCGGTTCTTCATGAACAGGGCGCCGGGGGCGAGGAGTTCGGTGATCGGGCGGTGCTCGCTGCGGCCGGCGGGGTCGTGCGGGAGGAGCACCTTGAGCCGGCCGAGGCGGCGGCCGTAGTCGTAGACGCCCTCGCCGTGGATGGTCACCCGGGTGCCGCCGGTGGCCATCTCCATCTCCGTACGGGCCTTGGAGCTGCCCGCGCGGACGAGGGTGGGGGCGGCGCGGTGCATCAGGTCGACGGGGTCGGTGGGGAGGGAGTCGTCGTCGGTGCCGGGGCCGGTGCAGCCGTTGACGCCGGCCGCGCCGGCGATGAGTCCCGCCGCGACGAGGGCCGCGCTCGTCCTGCTGTGCCGCCGCGTCACCATCGCCTGCCGATCCGCTGCCGCTGGGTTGTGCCGGGTTGCTGTGGTCGTTTCGGATAACGACGGCCGGGGGTGGTTGTCACGCTGGGGGGCGCCTGGGAGCTCGGGGCGGTCGGTCGAGTGGCGGGTGCGGGCCGGTGGGGCTTCTCGCGCCCACGCGGCGGAGCCGCATATCGGCATAGCCCCGCGCCCCTTGAAGGGCGGGCTTCGCCCTGCCGTCAAGACGGGGCTTCCCCGATCAGGGTCGCGGTGCTTGCCCTGGGTAACGTTGTGGGTGTGGCGCATCACGACGAGCCGATACCCCCGCAGCAGCACCGCACGAGCACGGTCGAGCAGGGGCGGTTCTGTGTGGCGAGATGCAGCTGCGGGTGGCGCGGTCCGGCCAGACGGGCGCGGAGCCTGGCGCGGACGGACGCGGAGGGGCACACGGCTGCCGGGTGAGGGCTATGCGTGGCGCAGGGTCGCCAGGAAGTCGTCGATCAGTTCGCGGTCGCGGGGCTGGGTGAGGCGGTCGCGGGCGGTGGCGGGGGGCAGCCAGAGGACGCGGTCCACCTCGCGGTTGGGCGTGAAGTGGCCGTCGGTGGCCTCGGCCGCCCAGTAACTCACCTGCTTGGCGCGGCCGTTGACGAAGTAGTGGGTCGTGGGCAGCCGGGGGCCCGGCGTACAGCGGTGGCCGGTCTCCTCCTCGACCTCGCGCAGCGCGCCGGTGAGGGC
Organism: Streptomyces griseiscabiei; assembly: GCF_020010925.1. Lineage (NCBI taxonomy): Bacteria > Bacillati > Actinomycetota > Actinomycetes > Kitasatosporales > Streptomycetaceae > Streptomyces > Streptomyces griseiscabiei. Next base: position 269,358 of record NZ_JAGJBZ010000004.1, read on the forward strand.
GTCCTCGTCGCGCTTCAGTTTCCCCTTGGGATGCGACCAGTCGTCGTACTTCGGCCGGTGGACCAGGCAGATCTCCAGGCCCGCGCCGTCGGGCGAGCGGCGCCACAGGACGCAGCCCGCCGCCTGGACGGTCTCGTCGGTGTTCTCGGTCACGACGTGCTCACCGCCTCCTTCTGCCAGGACTGCTGGAACGCGAACCGGGATGCCTCCACTTCGTGGCGCTGGTCGGCGTGCAGGACACCGAGGGCGTAGGCCGTGGCCGGGGCGATCCGCGGGGTGCGGGCGGCGGCAGCGGCGGCGGAGGCCGCCTCGGAGGCGTCGCGGTGGCGGTTGAGGGCCTCGCCGGCCGTGAGGAGGCGTACGTCGACGGGGACGGCCTCGGGATACAGGACCTCCAGGGCGTAGCGGTGCAGGCGCAGGAGGAGGCGTACCTGGTGCCAGGGGGCGTCCTGGGGGTGGGGCGCGGTGTCCGGGGAGAGGCCGTGGATGAGGGCCTCGGCGTTGTAGGGGTGGCCGGCCGTGTGCAGGGGGAGGCCGGTGACCGCGTCGCGGAGGCGGTCGTGGGCCGCGGCGGCGAGGGGGCGCAGGTCGGCGGTGGGGGCGGTGGCGGTGAGGGGGACCTCGCTGGCGAGGACGGCGACGTTGTCGGCGACGGCGTGGAAGCGGGACGAGCCGAGGGCCTGCAGGGCCGCCGAGTGGGCCCGGGTGCGGGCGAGGGTGAGCTGGCGGTCGAGGAGGGCGCCCGCCTTCGCCGCGCCGACGGTGAGGTTGCCGCGGTCCGGGGCCGCCGCGGGGCGGGCGGCCGGGCCGGCGGGGGAGCGGGTGCCCCCGGGGGCACCCGCGGCGGCCGTGGCGCGGCTGCTCGCGGGGGCGGATGCGGTGGAGCGGGCCGGCATCGGCGTCTGGGCCGGGAAGGGTGTCGCTCCCGAGAGGCGGTTCAGGGCCGTGACCAGGCGGTCCAGGCGGGCCGCGTAGGCGTGTTCGCGGCCCAGGGTGCCCGACAGCCAGGCCAGTTCGGGGCGGAGGGACTCCGACCAGTCCGTGTCCAGGAGCGGGCGGAAGGTGTGCAGGGTGCCGCTGATGCGGCGGGCCGAGCGGCGCAGGGCCAGGGCCGCGTCGGTGGACTCCTCGGCTCCGCCGGCCGCGCCCCCACCGGTCTCCCGGTGGGTGCGCAGCGCGCGGAGGAACTCCGTGGCCTGGGCCCGCAGATAGCCGGCGACGGCATCGGCGGGTACGGCCGTGGGGTCCGTGGGGTCAAGGTGTCGCTGTGCCACGCCGGCGCCTCCGGGCGTCAATGAGCATCTCCTGGACGTTGCGCAGGGGCTGGCCGTCCGCGTCGGTGGCGTGCCGGATCCACTCGCCGTCGGGGCCGAGGTGCCAGGAGGAGGTCGTGTCGGACATACCGGTCTCCAGCAGGCGGTTGAGCGCCGCCCGGTGGGCCGGGTCGGTGATCCGGATCAGGGCCTCGATCCGGCGGTCGAGGTTGCGGTGCATCATGTCGGCGCTGCCGAACCACACCTCGGGCTCGCCGCCGTTGCCGAAGCCGAAGATCCGCGAGTGTTCGAGGAAGCGGCCGAGGACGGAGCGGACCCGGACGTTCTCCGACAGGCCGGGGACACCCGGGCGGATGGCGCATATGCCGCGCACCCACACGTCGACCGGCACACCCGCCTGCGAGGCCCGGTACAGGGCGTCGATGAGCGCCTCGTCCACGATCGAGTTGACCTTGATACGGACGTACGCGGGACGTCCGGCACGGTGGTGCTGGACCTCCTTGTTGACGCGGGCGATCAGTCCGTCGCGCAGGGACTTGGGCGCGACGAGCAGCCGGCGGTAGGTCTCGCGGCGCGAGTAGCCGGAGAGCCGGTTGAAGAGGTCGGAGAGGTCCGCGCCGACCTGCGGGTCCGAGGTGAGCACGCCGAGGTCCTCGTAGAGCCGGGCCGTCTTCGGGTGGTAGTTGCCCGTGCCGACGTGGCTGTAGCGGCGGAGGGTGTCGCCCTCCTGGCGGACCACCAGGGACAGCTTGCAGTGCGTCTTCAGACCGACCAGGCCGTAGACGACATGGCAGCCGGCCTCCTCCAGCTTGCGGGCCCACTTGATGTTGGCGTGCTCGTCGAAGCGTGCCTTGATCTCGACCAGGACGAGGACCTGCTTGCCGGCCTCGGCGGCGTCGATGAGCGCGTTGACTATGGGGGAGTCGCCGGACGTCCGGTACAGGGTCTGCTTGATCGCGAGGACGTCCGGGTCCTCGGCCGCCTGCTCCAGGAACGCCTGCACCGACGTCGAGAACGAGTCGTAGGGGTGGTGCAGCAGCACGTCCCGGCTGCGCAGGGCGGCGAAGATGTCCGGCGCGGACGCCGACTCGACCTCGGCGAGGTCGCGGTGGACGCCGGCGACGAACTTGCGGTACTTCAGCTCCGGCCGGTCCAGGGAGGCGATGCGGAAGAGGCCGGTGAGGTCCAGGGGCCCGGTCAGCGGGTAGACCTCGGACTCCTTGATCTTCAGCTCGCGCACCAGCAGGTCCAGGACCTCCTGGTTGATGTTCTCCTCGACCTCCAGGCGCACCGGAGGCCCGAAGCGGCGCCGCATCAGCTCCTTCTCCAGGGCCTGGAGGAGGTTCTCGGCGTCGTCCTCCTCGACCTCCAGGTCCTCGTTGCGGGTGACCCGGAAGGCGTGGTGCTCCAGCACCTCCATGCCCGGGAACAGCTCCTCCAGGTGGGCGCCGATCACGTCCTCCAGCGGGACGTACCGGCCCGGGGAGGCCTCCAGGAAGCGGGAGAGCAGCGGCGGGACCTTGACCCGGGCGAAGTGCGAGGTGCCCGTCACCGGGTTCTGCACGCGGACGGCCAGGTTCAGGGAGAGGCCCGAGATGTACGGGAAGGGGTGCGCCGGGTCGACGGCCAGCGGGGTCAGCACCGGGAAGATCTGGTGGCGGAAGAGCGTGAAGAGGCGGGCCTGCTCCTTCTCGGCCAGCTCGCTCCAGCGGACCAGGTGCACGCCCTCCTCGGCCAGGGCCGGGGCGACGTCCTCGTGGAAGCAGGCGGCGTGCCGGGCCATCAGCTCACGGGAGCGGGCCCAGATCATCTCCAGCACCTCGCGGGGCTGGAGGCCGGAGGCGGAGCGGGTGGCCACGCCGGTGGCGATACGGCGCTTGAGACCGGCCACGCGGACCATGAAGAACTCGTCCAGGTTGCTGGCGAAGATCGCCAGGAAGTTCGCCCGTTCGAGGAGCGGGGTGTTCGGGTCCTCGGCCAGTTCCAGGACGCGTTCGTTGAAGGCGAGCCAGCTGCGCTCCCGGTCGAGGAAACGGCCCTGCGGCAGCTTCTCGCCGTCGTACTCGTCTTCCTCGTATCCGTCGAGGTCGGCGTCGATGTCGGGTTCCAGATCGGAGACCACGGCCGACACCGTGTGCGGGCGGTGGCCCGTTATGGAGCCGACGGTCGGCTGTGCGTGCTGGACCTGGTCTGCCTGGGCGTTGGACTGGCTCATGGCCCTATTCTTCCGCGCCGCGAGCATCACCGGCGCGTCGGACAGGGCCGGTGGGAGTGCCGGGACGGGCGAGGAGGCGTTCACCGCGTCGTTCTCGGCGATGTCCGCGTCGATGCGCGCGACGACGTCCACGACGTCGGCGGGGTGGTGCGGGGTGCCGGGGACGGTCGCACGGGGGCCGTTCCCCGCGCTCTTCCCGTTGCTTGGGCCGTTGCGTGGGGGAGGCGAGGGCTCGGGCACGACGGGGTTCATTGCGGAAGCGTCGCAAGGTCGTCTGAATCGCCGGTTACGGCGACCTTACGTGCGGGATAGCGCAGGGAGGACCGCCGGTTCCGCGGAAGCACGGGGCGGGCACCGGCGCACGCCGTTCCGTCATCGCCCGCCGTTCACCTTCCGTACACCGTCGGCACGCGCCCCCGGGCGCCTCCCGAGAGGTGTTCGGCACGCCCCTCCCCCCGTAGGAAGGGCGTGCCCGTATGGGGGTGCCGGCCGGCCGTCAGCGGGTGCGGCGGCGCAGGAACCAGAAGGCGGCGGCGGTGGCGAGGACGGTGACGGCGAGGACGACGGTGGTGGCCATGAGGTGCAGGGGCCAGAAGTGGGAGGCCGGGTGCACCTCGGCGTACAGGTCGGTGAAGCCCTTCCCGCTCGTGCACCTGGTGTAGTCCAGGTCGGTGTCGGCGTCGAAGCAGCTCAGGTCGTCGACCCGGGCGCCCGAGGCGGTGACCGCGCCCAGGTCCAGCTGGTCCGCGCTCATCGGCAGCCGGGCGGCGTCGGCACCGGTGAGCGTCGTGGCCGGCCACAGCCGGGGGAACAGGTCATCGAGCATCAGATGGAACCAGACCATGAAGCCGAGGGCCACGGCGAGCGCCGGCAGCGCCCGCTTCAGGGCGAGGCCCGCCAGGGCGCCCACCGCCAGCGCGCACAGGGCGTACGCCACGAGCAGGGGGCCGCGGTTCACCATCGGGTCGGGGTAGTACCACTCGTCGCCCATGACGCTCCGGTCCGCTCCCCAGGCGGAGCGGTAGAGCAGGACCAGCACGGTGGTGCAGGGGATGAGCACCGCGGCGGGCACCGCCAGTCTGACCACGAGCCACCGGGTCGGGGTGACCGACTGGGTCCAGGCCAGCCGGGCCGTGCCCCGCTCCAGCTCGCGGCCGGTCAGGGAGGCCCCCGCCCAGGCGGCCACGCCGTAGCAGAGGTAGGAGACGAGCGTGCCGATCATGCTCATGCTCGTGCCGTACGACATCGCGGACTCGATGTCGACGCATCCGCCCTGCCGCTGGCACGAGGCGCTCTCCCGCCGGACCCCGTCCAGGGCGACGACCCGCAGCCAGAGCATCCAGCCCGCCATGGCCAGCACGTACGCGCCCCACACCAGCAGGGCCGCGCGGTGCGGGCGCAGCACGGTCCAGACCTCGCCCCGCAGGCGCGACCCGCCACGGGGAGCGGGGGCCCCGGTGGGAGCGGGGGTGGTCATGGCGCTCATCCGGCACCTCCCGTGAGCCGGCGCAGCACCCGGAACGCGGTCCACACCAGCAGGGCCGTGGCGGTGAGGACGATGGCGGTCTCGACGAGCTGGAGGGGCCAGAAGTGGGAGGAGGGGTGGAAGTCGGCGTAGTAGGAGACGGCGTCGGTGCTGCCGCAGGACTCGTCCGTGCAGTTCAGGTCCGAGACGCGCTCTCCGGTCGCGGTGATGAAGCCGCGGTCGACCAGCTCGCCCGTCCAGTCCCGTTCCGCGGTCCTGGAGACGAGGGTGTCGGCCGGCCACAGCAGATGACGGTTGGTCTGGAGTGCCCCGGCCAGGACGACGGTGCCCACCAGGCCGGCGCCGAGGGCGGGGAGCGAGCGGCGCAGCAGCAGTCCGGCGACGACACCGACCGCGAGGCCCAGCAGGGCGTAGGCCGTGGCGAGGGTGCCGTGGCCCGTGAAGGTGGCGGAATCGAACCAGTCCCGGGTTCCGTACACGTCCCGCAGCCGCTCCTCCCGCCACCACACCAGGCGGTTCAGCAGGGTCAGCGGGACCGTCCCCATGACGATCAGGGCGGCCGGGAGCGCGAGCTTGACGGCGAGCCAGCGGACCGGGGTGACGGACTGGGTCCAGGCCAGCCTCGCCGTGCCGCTCTCCAGCTCGCGGGCGATCAGGGCGCCGCCCGCCCAGGCGCCGATCAGGGCGGGGGTGACGGCGAGGAGGGCGATGCCGAGGTCGACCACCATGTCGTACTGGTCGTACGCGGCGGCCAGCTCGCAGTGGTCGGTCTTCGCGCAGCCCCTCCGCACGGACTCGGTCCAGGCCGCGTCCACCAACGGTCCGGCGGCCCACAGCAGTCCGGCGGCGGTGAGGCCCACCAGCAGTCCCCAGAACCACAGCGCGGACCGGTGCACGCGGAGCGTGGCCCGGATCAGGCCCCGGGTCGGGGACATGGCCGGGGCGGGGGCCGGGTCCCCGGCGGGGGCGGTCCCGACCGTCTCGGTGATGGTGGTGCTCATACGGCTGCCCCTTGCGTCCCGGTGCCGTTCGTCTCGGCCGCGAGGGCACCCGCGTCCGCGTCGTCGTCCCCGTCGTGGTCCGTGTCCTCGATGGTGAGGGCCGGGGCCTGCGGTGCCCTCAGATGGGCGAGGACCAGTTCCTCCAGGGTGGGTTCGGCGGGGCGCAGGCCGGGGTCGACGGGGCCGCGCGGGCGGATCAGCGCGGTGAGCTGACGCCCCGTCGTGCGGGACTCGACGACCGTGTGCGGGGCGAGATCGCCGACCGGGCCGGTGACCAGGGTGTGCGCGGCGAGGATCTCGTCCAGCGGGCCCGCGAGGCGTACGCGCCCGGCGCCCAGCAGGAACAAGTGGTCGCAGGAGCCCTCCAGTTCGGCCACCACGTGCGAGGACATGACAACCGTGGTGCCGTGCTCGGCGGCGTCCGCGAGCAGCGTGCCCATCAGCTGGTGCCGGGCGAGCGGGTCGAGGTCGGCCATCGGCTCGTCCAGGAGCAGCAGTTCGGGCCGCTTGCCGAGGGCGAAGGCGAGTGCGACGCGGGTGCGCTGCCCGCCGGAGAGGGAGCGGATCTTGGCGTCGCGGTCCAGGCCGCCCTCGTCCACCACCCGCCCGGCGACGGCCGCGTCCCAGCGCCCGGGGTTCAGCTCATGGCCCAGCCGCAGGGTCTCGGCGACGGTCAGGTGCGGGTACAGGGGCTTGTCCTGGGCGACGTACGCGACGCGCTCGCGGGCCGCGGCCGGGGTCGTCCCCAGCACGTCGATCGTGCCCTCGGTGGGGGCGAGCAGCCCGGCCGCGTGGGCCAGGAGCGTCGACTTGCCCGCGCCGTTCGGCCCGACGACCGCGCACACCCGTCCCTTCGGCAGCCGCAGCGTGCAGTCGCGCAGCGCCCAGCTCCCCCGCCGCCACCCGAACCTCTTGCCGAGCGCGGCCGCCTCCATAGCGGTCCCGGTCATGCCTCGTCCCCCTGATCTTTCCCGTTCAGCCGGTCCGGCTGGTCCTTCGTGAAGTGCTCGTCCAGGACGGAGGTGAAGAGGGCCTCCACATCGTCCCGTTCGAGTCCGGTCGCACGGGCCCGCACGGCCCACGCGCCCAGTTCGGCCCGTAGCGGGGAGTCGACGGGCGTGGCGCCCAGCGACTTCCGTACGAACGTGCCGAGGCCGCGGCGGGCCTCGACCAGGCCTTCGCGCTCCAGCTCGCGGTAGGCCTTCAACACCGTGTTCGGGTTGATCGCGGTGGCCTCCACGACCTCGCGGGCCGTGGGGAGCTTGTCCCCGGGCTCCAACAGGCCGAGCCGCAGGGCCTGTTTGGTCTGCTGCACGATCTGCACATAGGTGGCGACACCGCTGCGCCGGTCGATGCGGTACTCGACCACTGGGACAACCACCCTTTCACTAATTAAGTAGTGAAAGGGTGGTGCAAGAGAGGGGGCGGTGTCAACAGCACCGCCCCCAGTCTGTGGAAAACCCGGGTCCAGCTCGTCACGAACCAGGACGCGTCAGGTCTCGCTGCGGTACATCAGGTCCGTCTCGTACGTCACGAAGCCGAGGCGTTCGTAGACCGTGACCGCCGCCTTGTTGTCCGCGTCGACGTAGAGCATCGCGGTGGGCAGGCCCTGGGCGGCGAGGTGGCGCAGGCCGATCGTGGTGAGGGCCTTGCCGAGGCCGCCGCCCTGGGCGCCGGGTCGGACGCCGACGACGTACACCTCGCCGAGCTGCTCGGCGGCGTGTGCCTTCGTCCAGTGGAAGCCGACCAGTTCCTCGCCCCGGTGGGCCAGGAAGAAGCCCGCCGGGTCGAACCAGGGTTCGGCCTTGCGGTCGTCCAGGTCGCGCTGGGCGAGGGAGCCCTGCTCGGGATGGTGGGCGAACGCCTCCGCGTTCGCGGCGAGCCAGGCCGCGTCGTCCTCGCCGGGGACGAAGGCGCGCACGGTGACGCCGTCGGGGAGCACCGGCTCGGGCGGGTCGAAATCGGCCAGGGAGCGGCGCATCTGGCGGAGTTCCCGGAACAGGGTGAGGCCGAGGACCTGGGCGAGGTGGCGCGCCGCGGAGTGACCGCCGTGCGCCCAGACCCGCAGCCGTTTGCCGGACTCGGCGAGCAGGGCGGAGCCCAGGGCCCGGCCGTGGCCGTGGCCCCGGTGGGAGGGGTGCACCACCAGCTCGGCGGCGGGCGCCTCGATGGGGTCGGTGTCCTCCAGCTGGGCGTAGCCGACGAGGGTGTTGCCGACGGTGAGCAGGAGGTGGGCCACGCCTTCGCGGGGGCCGCCGCGGAGTTGCAGGCGGCCCTGCTCGGACACCGCCTGCTGCCCGTCGACCTGGGCGGCCTCGTCGAGGAGGGCGAGGACGGCGGCCCTCTGGTCGGGGGTGAGTTCCAGGCGGGTTTCGATACTGCGAGCCGCTGCGCCTGCCGCTGCGCTCGGTCGGGCGGTGTCGTCGCTGGTCATGGGTTCGAGGTTAACCGGGGGTGCCGGGAAGGGGTGCCTATGAGCTCGGTCGGTTCCGTGGTCGTTGCGGGTGCGGCTTGAATGTGGCTGGTCGCGCCCCGCGGCGGAGCCGCAGATGTCACAGCCCCGCGCCCCTTCGGGCGCGCTGTTCGCCCCCTTTCGTCATCAGTCCTCCTTGATGGCAACCAGGTCGTAACCATGAACCCCCTGTCGCGCTACGCGCGTTGACCCTACGCTTCGGGCCGACGGGGACTGTTCTTACGTTTCTCTCGTTCTCTTACTCCTCATGTACCCAGGGGGGCACATGTCAGCCACACCCCAGGAGCGCCGGCGCAGAAGCCGTCGCAATCGGATCCTCGCCGCCGCGGCCGGCCTGGCGACCGTCGGGGCGCTGGCCGCCGCGATCCCGGCGAGTGCCGGTGAGGCGCCGTCGCAGAAGCCCGGCAAGAACAAGCCGCGCTACCAGGACGTGCAACTGCTGTCCTTCAACGACCTGCACGGCAACCTGGAGCCGCCGGCCGGTTCCTCGGGCCGGGTGACCGAGCAGCACGCGGACGGTACGACCACCACGATCAACGCCGGTGGTGTCGAGTACCTGGCCACGCACCTGCGGGACGCCCGCAAGACCAACCCGAAGTTCTCGATCACCGCCGCCGCCGGTGACATGGTCGGTGCCTCCCCGCTGATCTCGGGCCTGTTCCACGACGAGCCCACCATCGAGGCGCTCAACGGTCTCGACCTCGACGTCACGAGCGTCGGCAACCACGAGTTCGACGAGGGCGCCAAGGAACTGCGCCGCCTGCAGAAGGGCGGCTGCCACAAGGTCGACGGCTGCTACGTCGACGGCAAGAAGTTCAAGGGCGCCGACTTCCCGTACCTTGCGGCGAACGTCATCGAGGAGAAGACCGGCAAGCCGCTCCTGAAGCCCTACTGGACGTGGAAGAAGAACGGCGTCAAGATCGGCTTCATCGGTGTGACGCTGGAGGACACCCCGGGCGTCGTCTCCGCCGAGGGCGTCAAGGGCCTCAAGTTCAAGGACGAGGTCGAGACGATCAACAAGTACGCCAAGGAGCTGGAGAGCCAGGGCGTCAAGTCGGTCGTCGCGCTGATCCACGAGGGCGGCCTCCCCGCCTCCCAGTCGTACAACTACGACTGCGACTCGCCCGGCGCCGGTGACGGCATCTCCGGTCCGATCGTCGACATCGCCAAGAACATCACGCCGAAGGTCGACGCCGTCGTCACCGGCCACACGCACGCCGCGTACGCCTGCACGATCAACGACCCGGCGGGCAAGCCGCGCATGGTCACCTCGGCCGCGTCCTTCGGCCGTCTCTACACGGACACGACGCTGACGTACGACCGTCAGACCGGCGACATCGCCCGTACGGCCGTGAAGTCCGCGAACCACGTGGTCACCCGGACCGTCCCGAAGGCCGCCGACATGACGGCCCTCATCAGCAAGTGGAACACCCTCGCCGCCCCCATCGGCAACCGCACCATCGGCTACATATCCGCCGATGTGCCCAACGTCGGCACCGAGACCCCGATGGGCGACCTCATCGCCGACGCGCAGTACTGGTACGGCAAGACGCTCGACCCCGAGGTCGACCTCGCGCTGATGAACCCCGGCGGTGTGCGCGCGCCGCTCACCTACGCGGCCAAGGGCACCGAGGGCGACGGCGTGGTCACCTACGCCGAGGGCTTCACCGTCCAGCCGTTCTCCAACACGGTCAACCTGCAGGACTTCACGGGTGCCCAGATCATCCAGGTCCTCAAGGAGCAGGTGAGCGGGTCGAACACCGCCGCTCCGAAGGTGCTGCTGCCGTCGTCCGGCCTGACGTACACGCTGGACCTCACGAAGGCCGGCGCGGACCGCGTCGTCGTCGGCACCATCAAGCTCAACGGCGTCGCCATCGACCCGGCCGCCACCTACCGTGTCGCCACCAACAGCTTCCTCGCGGGCGGCGGCGACGGCTACCCGACGCTGGGCCAGGGCACGAACGACCTGGTCGGCACGGACGACCTCACCGCTCTCGAGCAGTACCTGCTGGCCAACTCCTCGGCCACCAGCCCGATCGCGCCGCCGGCCGCCAACCGGATCACGATCATCAACTAGCGGTTTCCGGCCTTCGGCTACCGAGTCCCCCGCGCCCCTCCCGTTTCTCACGGGGCGCGGGTGACTCGTTTTTCATGTCCCCCTCAGCGCGTACCCGAGGCCCCGGACCGTGTGGATGATGCGGGGCTCGCCGCGGCCCTCCAGTTTGCGGCGGAGGTACATGACGTAGACGTCGAGGGTGTTGGAGGCGGGGGCGGGCTCGAAGCCCCAGACCTCCTGGAAGATACGGGCGCGGCTGTGCACCTTGACCGGGTGGCGGAGAAGGTATTCGAGCAGGGCGTACTCGGTGCGGGTGAGGGCGAGGGGGCGCTCGGCGCGGGTGACGGCCCGGGTGCCGAGGTCCATGACGACACCGGCGTAGGAGAGCCGGTCCACGGGGAGCCGGGGGACGGCCCTGGCGGACGACCGGCCCCGGCGCAGCAACGCCCTGACCCGGGCCAGGAGTTCCTCGGGGGCGAAGGGCTTGGCGAGGTAGTCGTCGGCGCCGTTGTCGAGGGCGACGATACGGTCGCCGACCGCGTCCCGGCCGGTGATCATCATGATCGGCACGGTGCAGCCGGAGGCCCGGATCCGGCGGGTCGCGGCCAGCCCGTCGAGCCCCGGCATGGTGACGTCCATCAGCACCAGATCCGGCCCACCGCCGGGCGCCCCCAGCACGTCGAGGGCCACGAGCCCGTTCCCGGCGAGCACGGTCTCGTACCCCTCGAACCTCAGCAGCCGCCCGATCCCCTCACGTACGGCCTCGTCGTCGTCGACCAGCAGAATCTTCCGCACCATCCCCACAAGGTGAGGGCGGGCACTGTGGCTGGTCTTGGAGAGGGGTGTGGGCGGGCTGGGGAGGCGACGCCCGGCCCACGGGGGCCTACCCGCACGGGGCACGCAGGGCGAGGTAGCGGCTGAGGTGGGAGGCCGCGTCGAGCATGGCGAGGCCCCGCGCGGCGAGCTTGCGCCGCCAGTCGTCCAGCGCGGCGGAGAGGGCCTCGGTGCCGCCCGCCGTACGGATCTGGCGCACCACGGAGACGATGTGGTCCAGGGGGTGGCCGCCGCGCCGGAGGAGGTGGGCGAGTTCGGCGTCGCGGACGTCGGCCGGGCGGTAGAGGCGGTAGCCGGTGAGGGGGTCCCGGGCGGGGGCGAGGATGCCGGTGTCCTCCCAGGTGCGCAGGGTGGCGGGGGTGACGCCGAGACGGTGGGCGAGGTCGCCGATGGTGAGGGGACCGCCGTGCGGATCCGCCCTCACCGGCGGCTCGGCGTCCGCCGTCAGCCGGTCCACCGCGTCGCGCACCGCGTCGAGGGTCTCCCGGTCGCGGAGCAACTGGCCGTGCCCACGGTCGATCAGCGTCAGGGCGCGGTCGAGGGCGCCTTCGTGGAGGCCGTCCTCGTGGAGGGCGTCTTCGTGGAGGGCGCGCATGATCCGGCCCGCCGTCGCGTGGCCGTACGCCGGGACGAGGGCGAGGAAGGCGCGGAGGGCCGCCGCGTGCGCCTCGGTGTAGATCCGGTAGCCGCTGCGCGTCCGTTCGGCGACCGGGAGGAACCCGTCGCGCTCGTAGTTGCGGACCGCCTGGGCCGAGAGGCCGTGCGCACGGGCGAGGTCCGAGGGCCGCATGCCCGACATGCTCATGTGCTCATCACCGCTGTGGTCATCACCGCTGTGCTCATCACCACTTTGAGACTTTACGCGACCGCATGCCAGCCCATCCCCCATGAGTCTCGACAACCCTCAACCGAATCTTCAAGGATACGATCGAGGCTCATGAGTCAGGACATTCGAGACCTCGTGACCCCTTCCTGCGATCTGCTGGCCCTCGGTGAGCCGACCCATCTGGAACCGGCCCTCGGGCACGTCCGCAACGAGTTGTTCGCCCGGCTCGTCGAGGGGAGCGGCTTCCGTTCGATCGCTCTCGAAACCGACCGCGTCCCCGCGCTCGCCGTGAACGGCCACGTCCAGGACGGCACCGGGGACCCCGACGAGGTGATGCGTACGGGCATCGCGTTCGGCCGGGGCGAACTGGCCCCCAACCGGCAGCTGATCACCTGGATGCGCGAGTACAACCGCACCCGCCCGCCGCGGGACCGGCTCGCTCTCCACGGCATCGACGCCGAGATGGAGAACATGAGCGCGCCCGGCCCCCTGCGCTACCTCGAACAGGCCCGCGTCTATCTGTCCCGGGAGGCCGGCGGGCCCCCCGCCCTCGCCCTCACGTCCGTGAGCGCGGCGGAACTCGCGGCCCTCGCGGGCGACGAGGAGCGGTGGAGCCGTACGGAGGCGGTCATGGACGCGGCCGAGTCGATCGGCGCCACTCCGGAGGCACGGAAGCTCCGCTGTCTCGCGGACGACATGCTCACCGAGTTGCTCGCCCGCGCGCCGGAGCTGATCGCGGCGACGTCCCGCGCCGAGTGGTACCGGGCGAAGACCCACCTCACGGCCGGTCTGGGGCTCCTGCGCTACCACGCGCAACTGGCGCGCCCGGCCGCGGAGGCGGTCCGGATATCCCGGATGCTCGCCACCCGGGACGCCCTCATGGCCGAGAACCTCCTCGACATCCGCGCCGCCGAGGCCGGCCGCGGTCCGACCCTGGTCGTTGCGCACAACATCCACCTCCAGCGCGGCCCCAGCCATATGCGCATGCGCGGCCTGGACCTCCACTGGTACGGCGCCGGCGCCGTCCTCGGCCCCCTGGTCGGCGAGCGGTACGTCTTCGTCGCGGGCAGCCTGGGCCGCAGCGAGGCACTGGGCCTCCCGGACCCGGCCCCGGACACCTACGAGGCCACCATGCCGCGCGAACCCGCCTGGACCCTGACCCCGGCCCCCGATCCCCCCACCGCCCGCACCCGCACCCACCCCACCACCGAGGACCTGCGGTACGTCCCGCTGGACGAGGCGACGCTGACGGGGGCGGACGGGGTGTTGCATGTGAACGCGGGGGACTAGGGCCCTTCTGATGGATCTCCGCGGCGTCGCGGGCTCGGGAGGCCCCTCCCGTCCTCTACGGACACTCCGGCGGAGGTGTGGTCGCCCCCGGGATCCGTACCGTCGCCAGCGTGCCGCCGCCGTCCGCGCGGGACAAGGACACCTCGCCGCCCGCCTGTTCGACCGTGCGGGCCACGATGGACAGGCCCAGGCCGGAGCCGGGGAGGGCCCGCGCGCTGGGGGAGCGCCAGAAGCGGTCGAAGACGTGGGGGAGTTCGTCGGCGGGGATGCCGGGGCCGTGGTCGCGGACGGTGAGGACGCCGTCGGCCAGGGCGACCTCGATCGTGCCGCCCTCGGGGCTGAACTTCACCGCGTTGTCGAGGATGTTGACGATGGCCCGCTCCAGGGCCGAGGGCTCGGAGCGTACGAACCAGGGCCCCAGGTCCGCCGCGATCGTCAGCTCGGGGCCGCGCAGCCGGGCCCGGCGCAGGGCCGCCTCCACGGTCTCCTGGAAGTCGACCGTCTGGAGGTGGCGGCCCCCCTGCTGGCCCGACTCCGAGCGCGACAGCTCCTGCAAGTCGCCTATCAGCGAGGCCAGTTCGGTCATCTGGGCCTTCACCGAGGCGAGCAGTGCCTTGCGGTCCTCCGCCGGGATCGGGCGGCCCGTCTCCTCGCTGCGGGTGAGGAGTTCGATGTTCGTACGGAGGGAGGTGAGGGGGGTGCGGAGCTCGTGACCGGCGTCCGCGATCAGCTGCTGCTGCAGTTCGCGGGAGCTGGCGAGCGCGCCCGTCATCGAGTTGAAGGAGCGGGAGAGACGCGCGATCTCGTCGTCGCTCTCCTCCTCCACGGGGATACGGATGCCCAGATCCTCCGTGCGCGCCACGTGTTCGACCGCTTCCGTGAGCCTGTCGACGGGGCGCAGGCCCGCACGGGCCACCGCCAGACCGGCCGCGCCGGCGCCGACGACTCCGATGCCGGAGACGAGGAGGAGGATGAGGGCGAGGTCGTTCAGGGTGGACTGGGTGCCCTTGAGGGGGAGGGCGACGAGGAGTGCCGCGTTGGACCTCTGCCCCGTGCGTTGGTCGGCGAAGGACACCGGCTGGACCTTGACCCGTACGTCGTTGCCGTCCGTGTCGACGCCGTTGTGGTAGATGGCCTCCTCGGTGCGGCCGGAGGCCGTGGCGACGTTCTTGTCGGTCTCGGTGACCTTGACCGTACCGGCGGAGAACTCGACCACACAGGCCGTGCCGTCCTCCAGAACCACCTGGAAATACGTGTTCTGGCCGAAGTGGTTGTTCTGCTGGGACTCCTGCGCGCAGGTCTCGATCGCCAGGGCGGCCTGGTCGTCGAGCGCCGGCATGCCCATCGCCTTGTCGAGGTCGCCGTCCAACTGGTCGTACAGCTTCCCCTGCACGATGAACCAGCACGTCACCGACACCGCCGCCACCGCGAACGCCACCGCCGCCGCGACCAGCATCGACAGCCGGGCCCGGATGGGGAGGGAGCGGTAGTGGCTCAGGAGTTTCCTCACTCCGCGCCGCCCTGCCGCAGGACGTATCCGACACCCCGCACGGTGTGCACGAGCCGTGGCTCGCCGCCCGCCTCGGTCTTGCGGCGCAGATACATGACGTAGACGTCCAGGGAGTTGGAGGACGGCTCGAAGTCGAAGCCCCAGACCGCCTTGAGGATCTGCTCACGCGTGAGGACCTGGCGCGGGTGCGCCATGAACATCTCCAGCAGCGTGAACTCCGTACGCGTCAGCTCCACCGGCCGCCCGCCCCGGGTGACCTCGCGCGTCGCCAGGTCCATCCGCAGGTCCGCGAAGGTGAGCGCCTCGTCCGCCTCGGCGGTGTCGGCCGCGGCCGCCGCGTACGTGCTGCGGCGCAGCAGCGCGCGGACGCGGGCGAAGAGCTCGTCCAGCTCGAAGGGCTTGACCAGGTAGTCGTCCGCGCCCGCGTCGAGGCCGGTGACCCGGTCGCCGACCGTGTCGCGGGCCGTGAGCATCAGGATCGGGGTCGTGTCGCCCGCGCCGCGGATCCGGCGGGCTGCCGTCAGCCCGTCCATCCGCGGCATCTGGACGTCGAGGATCACCAGGTCCGGCCGGTACGCGGTCGCCTTCTCCAGCGCGTCCGCGCCGTCGACGGCGACCTCGGTGCCGTAGCCCTCGAAGGCGAGGCTGCGCTTGAGCGCGTCGCGCACCGCCGGCTCGTCGTCGACGATGAGGATGCGCTGGGGTTCGGGGGCGCGGGTGCCTTCGGCGGAGCTCATGTGGTCTTCGTTCCTCGGAAGCGGTGGATTACGGGGCCGGGGCGCCGTGGGGTTCTCGTGCGTTGCCCGGTGCGGGTCCGGTGGGGCTTCTCGCGCGGTTCCCCGCGCCCCTGACGGGGCGCGCGCGGTTTCGCCCTAGCCTTGCACGTCCCCTGGCCGCGCAGTAGTCCGTACCGGATCAGCCGCGCACCGTACGCCGACGCGGCCGGGCCGCCGTCGCGCGGCGGATGGTGGCACCGGTGGTCGCCAGTTCGGGGGCCCGGGTCACCGCCGGGTGCAGCTCGGCCGCCACCGCCAGGGCGAGGCCCAGCCCGGCCGGGTCGCCGGCCGTGGCGACGGTGTGCGAGATCTGCGGAATCTGTGCGATCTGCCTGTTCATGTCGGACTCCTCGGACTCAGCGGGACGGGAGGGGACTTGCTGGAGGGTCGGATCTCGGGTCTCGGGTCTCGGGTCTCGGACCTCAGTCCGAGCCGCCCGCGCGCAGCGTGCTCAGGTCGGCCTTGACCGTGTTGATCGGGATGGCGAAGCCGAGGCCGACGCTGCCGGCGCTGGACGAGGAGGCGTCCGCGGCGGAGTACATCGCGGAGTTGATGCCGATGATGTTGCCGTTCATGTCGATCAGGGCGCCGCCGGAGTTGCCCGGGTTCAGCGAGGCGTCCGTCTGGAGCGCCTTGTACGTCGTCGTCGAGGAGCCCGTGTCGCCGTTGAACTGCTGCCCGCCGAACTCGAACGGCCACTGGCCGTTGCCGCCGCCCTGCTGTTGCTGCTGCTGTCCCTGGCTCTCGTCCGTCGAGACCGTGACATCACGGTTGAGCGCGGAGACGATGCCGCTGGTCACCGTGCCGGTCAGGCCCTCGGGGGAGCCGATCGCCACGACCTGGTCGCCGACCTTGACGCCGGCCGAGTCGCCGAGGGTGGCGGCCTTCAGCCCGGAGGCGTCCCGCAGCTTGATGAGGGCGAGGTCCTTCTTGCTGTCGGTGCCGACGACCTCGGCCGTGTAGGACTTTCCGTTGCTCGTCGTCACCTTGATCTGGGAGGCGCCGGCGATGACGTGGTTGTTGGTGACGATCTCGCCGTCGCTGGTGATGATCACACCGGAGCCGGTGGCCTCGCCCGCGTTCGAGCTGGCGCTGATCTCCACGATGCTCGGGCTGACCGCCGTGGCGACCCCGGAGACCGTGCCCTTCTGGCTGGTCGGCACCACGCTGGTGCTGGTGGAGCTGGAGGCCACGGTGTCCGTACCGGTCAGCTCCTGGATGCCGTACGCCGTCCCGCCGCCGATCGCCGCCGCGACGAACGCCACGGCCGCCAGCAGCGCGATCGGCCCCCGGGTACGCCTTCTCGACGCGTGCGGCTGGGCCACCGGCTCGGTGAGCAGCGCGGTCGGAGCGCCTTGTGCCGAGGCCGCCGCCGGGCCCGTGGAGGGGTTGTACGCGGGCGGGGGCGGCCACTCCGGGTTCACCGGGGCGGGGGTCTGCTGCCGGAGGTACGCGGGCTGCTGCTGGGTACCGCCCTCGGCGTACCCGGGGTGCTGCTGCTGACCCTGGTAAGGGTTCTCGTACTCGCCGCTGCGGCGGAAGCTCTCGGTCATGACTCAGAGCCTGCCGCCCGACCATGAGACGTTCCTGAGTGCTCCCTGAGAACCCCACCAGAACCTCGTTCGCCCCATATAAAGACCGCACGGCGACATAAAGACCGCACGGCGACGCCGACGGCGCGCGAGACCGGGCGGAAGCACTGGGAGACTTCCTCATGACTTCATCACGGGCCATGGGACGGCTCACTTCGTGCGTCGCGGCGGCGTCGATCCTCCTGATCAGCGGCTGTACGTCGGCAGACAGCTCTGGGGCGGCGGAATCCGCGCCGTCGACACCGTCGGCGAAGGTGAGTCCTGATGGTCCACCGGACGACAAGCTCATCGAACAGGCCCAGGCCGCACTCGCCGCAGCCCACAGCGGAACCATGGTCGAGGCCGGGGTGGAACGGGTGGCGGACGGCATTCACGCCGAACCGCTCCTGGAGGCGGACAGGACGTACCGCTTCCAGCTGGTCTGCGTCGGCGGCGGCAACGTGAGGGTGGTGTTCAGGCCCGAGAACGCCGGGCGGAAGGCCACGGTGCCCTGCGACGGAGCGGTCGCTCAGCAGCGACTCACCGGGAGCGAGCCTCTCCGTATCGATGTCGATGGCGGCGCAGGAGCGACCGGAACGGTCGCCTGGCAGATCGACACCGACTGAGAAGTACGCGGCTCCGCCGCGTGGGCGCGACGAGCCACGGCGAACCCGCGGCTCACCACGCGCCCCAAGCCCCTACGGCGCTCCCCGCAACCCCCGCGGAGCGACTCGCGACCCCCGCGGAGCTACTCGCACCCGCACGACCGCCGGGCCACCAGCGTCGACGGGAACAGCTTCACCCGCTCGCGCCGGGACCCGGCCACCCGGATCCCGTCGTCCAGCACCAGGTCCACCGCGGCCCGGGCCATACCCGTACGGTCCGTCGCGACCGTCGTCAGCGGCGGATCCGTCAGCGCCGCCTCCTTGACGTCGTCGAACCCGGCCACCGCCAGCTCGCCCGGCACCTCGATCCGCAGCTCGCGCGCGGCCCGCAGCACCCCGATCGCCTGGTCGTCCGTGGAGCAGAAGATCGCCGGCGGCCGGGACGGACCCGCCAGCAGCTTCAGGGCCACCTGGTACGCGTCGTACCGGTTGTACGGAGCCTCGAAGAGCCGGCCCTCGGTGGAGATCCCCGCCTCGTCCAGCGCGCGCCGCCAGCCCTCGACGTGGTCGGAGACGGGGTCGCCGACCAGCGGGGTCTCGGCTATGCCGCCCATACAGGCGACGTACTCGTAGCCGTGCGAGAGGAGGTGCTCCACGGCGGTCCGGGCGCCCCCGAGGTCGTCGGTCACCACGGCCACGTCGTCGATCGCCTCGGGCCGTTCGTGCAGCAGCACGACCCGCGCGTCCCAGGCCTCTATCTCGGCGGCGGCGTTGTCACTGAGGGCGTGGCTGACCAGGATCAGGCCGGAGACGCGCATCCCGAGGAACGCCCGCAGATAGTGGACCTCGCGCTCGGCGATGTAGTCGCTGTTCCCGACGAGGACCATCTTGCCGCGCTCGGCGGCGGCCTGTTCGACCGCGTGGGCCATCTCGCCGAAGAACGGCTGGCGCGCGTCCGGGACGATCAGGCCTATCAGCTCGGTGCGCCGCGAGGCCATCGCCTGGGCGACGCGGTCGGGCCGGTACCCCAGTTCCTTGATGGCGGCGAGGACACGCTCGCGCGTGGCCGGGGCGACCGGCCGGGGTCCGTTGTTGATGACGTAGCTGACGACGGCGGTCGACGTACCCGCCAGTCTTGCCACGTCATCCCGAGTCACCTTGGCCACGCGCGGAGTCTACGCGGATAAAACGCCCCTGGGCAGGGCGTACGCCGCCCCGCCTGTGAGTTGCCTGTGCGCGGCCCCGGCGGCGGGGCCGCCACTACGCCTCGGCCGCGATCTCGACGGGCGCCAGGGACGCCGTCTCGTCCGCATCCGCCGCCTTTGAGGAGGAGACGGGGGCCGGCTTGCCCTTCGCGTCGTCACCGGCGCGCTCCGCCTTCTCGGGCGTAACGAATCGATAACCGACGTTCCGGACGGTCCCGATCAGCGACTCGTGCTCGGGTCCGAGCTTGGCGCGCAGCCGCCGTACGTGGACGTCGACCGTCCGCGTACCGCCGAAGTAGTCGTAGCCCCAGACCTCCTGCAGCAGCTGGGCGCGGGTGAAGACGCGGCCCGGGTGCTGGGCGAGGTATTTGAGGAGCTCGAACTCCTTGAAGGTGAGGTCGAGGACGCGGCCCTTGAGCTTGGCGCTGTAGGTCGCCTCGTCCACCGAGAGGTCGCCGTTGCGGATCTCCATCGGGGAGTCGTCGTTGACGATCTGCTGCCTGCCCATGGCCAGCCGCAGCCGGGCCTCGACCTCGGCCGGTCCGGCGGTGTCGAGGAGGACGTCGTCGATGCCCCAGTCCGCGGTGACGGCGGCGAGACCGCCCTCGGTCACGACGAGGATGAGGGGGCAGCCGGGTCCGGTGGAGCGGAGCAGCTGGCAGAGGCTGCGGACCTGCGGGAGGTCACGGCGCCCGTCGATCAGGATGACGTCCGCGCCGGGGGTGTCGACGAGGGCGGGGCCCTCCGCCGGGGCCACGCGCACGTTGTGCAGCAGCAGCCCGAGGGCGGGAAGCACCTCCGTGGACGGCTGGAGGGCGTTGGTCAGGAGCAGCAGAGAACTCATACGTCTGGTTCCTCCTCGGTCCCTGCGAGGACGTGGGCGGCGCAGGCTGTATATCCGCGGTCACCTGGCGTTTCCCACTCGTATACAACTCTTGCCCGAAAGCACAAAAGGACCCGGGGGCGACCTTGCCCGAGTCCTCTGTCCAGCAGAATAGCCCACATGAGTGCTGGTCCGGCAGGTGATGTGATGCGATCTTTCGGTATTCCGAACTCTGAGACGGCCCACGGAGCCCTTTCGACACCACCCGCAACCCCTTTGCGCAGGTTTCTGCGCACTGACGACGGGGTGAATATCGAGGCCGTATACGATCCGAAAGCCGTTGTATACAACGTGGTCGGCGGCGCTTCGGGCGACACAGGGACGCCACCCCGCGGCCACCTCGCGGTCGTCGTCGCACACGGCTTCACGGGTGACGCCGACCGTCCACATGTTCGGAGGGTGGTGGAGGCGTTCTCCCGGTACGGGGCCGTCGTCACCTTCTCGTTCCGCGGTCACGGAAGATCCGGCGGCCACTCCACGGTCGGCGACCGCGAGGTGCTCGATCTCGCGGCGGCGGTCCGCTGGGCCCGGGAACTCGGCCATGAGCGCGTCGTCACGGTCGGCTTCTCCATGGGCGGCTCGGTCGTCCTGCGCCACGCGGCGCTGCCGGACGTCGGCACGGACGCCGGTACGGACGCCAGCGCGGATACCGGTACGGACGCCGTCGTCTCCGTCAGCGCCCCGGCCCGCTGGTACTACCGGGGCACGGCCCCCATGCGCCGCGTCCACTGGCTCATCACCCGCCCCGAGGGCCGTCTCGTCGGCCGCTACGGTCTGCGCACCCGTATCCACCACCGCGACTGGAACCCCGTCCCCCTCTCCCCGGTGGAATCCGTCCCCCTCATCGCGCCGACCCCGCTCCTGATAGTCCACGGCGACCGGGACGGCTATTTCCCGCTCGACCACCCCGAGATGCTGGCGGCAGCGGCGGGCGACAACGGGGAACTCTGGCTGGAGCGGGGCATGGGCCACGCGGAGAACGCGGCGAGCGGGGAATTGCTGGACCGGATCGGTGAGTGGATCGAGGAGCGGATCGAGGAGCGGGCGGAGAAGAACGCGGCCCGTCCGCCCGCCCCGTAGGGTCGGCGGTTTCCCCACCGTCCGGACCGCCCCGTAGCCTGACCCCGTCACGACTAATACAGAGGAACGCAGATGCCAAAGGGCACCGTCCGCTACTGGGCCGCGGCGAAGGCCGCCGCCGGCATCGCCGAGGAGCCCTACGACGCGGCCACCCTCGCGGACGCCCTGACCGCGGCCCGCGACCGACACCCCGGCGAACTCGACCGCGTACTGCGGCGATGCTCGTTCCTCGTCGACGGGAACCCGGTGGGCACCCGTGCGCATGAGACGGTACGTCTGGCCGAGGGCGGCACGGTCGAGGTGCTCCCGCCGTTCGCAGGAGGGTGACCCCCACAACATGAGCAACCAGCCGCCGTACGGGTACGAGGGCCACCCGGGCTACGACGCGTACCAGCAGCCCCAACCGCAGCCGGAGCCGCCGCAGCAGCAGTGGCAGGGGTACGACGAGAGCCAGGCCGCCCACGCCCAGCAGTACACCCAGCAGTGGGAGGGCCAGACCTGGGACACCCAGGTCCACCCCCAGACCCCGCCGGCCGCCAGCCTCACGGAGACGGCGTACCTGCCCCCGCAGACGGACGCGCCGCACGGGCCGTACGCCCAGAGCGGCCAGTACGCCCAGGGCGGCCAGGACAGCCCGTACGGCCAGTACGCCCCCCAGGGCCAGCCTCAGGCCCAGGTCCAGCCCCAGCCCCAGCAAGCGCATCCTCAGGCGCCCGCGCCGGAGCCCGCCCCGGCGGGCGGTTCCGGTTACGGTCCGCCCACGCTCACCGGCAACGCCCGGGTCACCGACGCCCAGCGGGCGCGGGCCGAGGGGCGGTCGCCGATCATCGAGCCCGGGATGCAGCCGGCGCTGATCACCGCCGTACTGGGGCTGCTGCTGGCCGGTGCCGCGGCGCTCGGTGAGTACGCGCTCGCCGTGCCCCTGGTGGTCCTCCAGGCGGTGACCGCGGCGGGCTGGTTCCGGCTGAACGGCATGTGGCCGGCTCGGCAGGGCATCGTGCTGGCCTTCGCGGGCGCCCTCGCGGCGGACGTGGCCCTCTTCACGGCCGGCCGGGAGCACGCGCCCGCCGCGATCCTCGGCACGCTCGGGGTGTGGGTGCTGCTCGGCATCGTCCTCGGTCTGCGCAGCCACGCCGACCCGGACGAGCGGATGTACGGGCTGATGGCGACCGTGGCCTCGTCGGCGCTGGCGATCATCGCGACCGGGTATCTGGCGGCGGTGGCGGACGCGGTGACCGTGGGCGGGGCGGCGGTGGCGGTCGCCGTCCTGGCGCGCGCCCTGCCGCTGCCCACGGCGGCCTCGGTGATCGTGTCCCTGCTGGCCGCGACCGGGGCGGGGATCGCCGCCGGCGGTGCGACCGGGCTCGGGACGTCCGGTGCGCTTCTCGGTGCCGTCGCGGCGCTCTGCGCGCTCATCGGCCACCGGGTCGCCAGCTACGACTACCCGTCCCGCTTCGTCCACTTCACCGCGGGGGTGGCGCTGCCGCTGACGGCTGCGGCGCCGGCGGTGTATCTGCTGGGGCGGGCGTTGGTCTGACGAGGGGGTTCGTGGTCGGGTGCGGGTCCGGTGGGGCTTCTCGCGCAGTTCCCCGCGCCCCTGAAAAAGCCGGGCTGCGCCCCAGCTTTTTCGGGGCGAGAAGCACGGGGCGCAGCCCCTGCTTCTCAGGGGCGCGGGGAACTGCGCGACCAGCCCCCACCCACCCGCACCCGACAACACACCCCTGTCACAGCTGATCAACAAGCCGCACGAACCCGCCCCACCCCCGCCCCCACCCGATTACTCTCGCGTAGATACGGACACCGGCTGTCGAGCGGACTACGTGGGGAACCCGGAAACCATGCGCGCACTGCGAATACTTGTCATCGTCGCCGTGATCCTGGGCGGCCTCTTCGTGATCGCGGACCGCGTGGCCGTCGGCTTCGCCGAGGACGAGGCCGCGCAGCAGCTGAAGACCAGCGAGGGCCTCACCACCACCCCCGAGGTCTCCATCAAGGGCTTCCCGTTCCTCACCCAGGTCGCCGGCGGCGAACTGGACGACGTGGAGGTCGGCATCGCGGACTTCGAGGCCGGCACCGGCAAGGCCGACGAGAGCATCCGCATCGCCGATCTGAAGGCGAACATGCGCGGCGTCAGCTTCTCCAGCGACTACAGCTCCGCGACGGCCACCAGCGCCACCGGCACCGCGACGATCTCGTACAACGAACTCCTCAAGGCCGCCAAGTCGGAGCCCACGGACGTCGGCCTCGGGTTCACGGCCCGTGTCGTCGGTCTCTCCGACGGGGGCAAGGGCAAGATCAAGGTCAATGTGGAGATCGACCCGCCGGCCCTCGACCCGCAGACCGTCTCCGTCCTCAGCACCGTCAGCGTGAAGGACGACAAGGTCGAGGTGCAGGCGGACTCCCTGCCCTCCCTGGGCGGCGCCGACCTCGCCGAGGGCGTCGTCCGTTCGATCACCGACTTCCAGCAGGCCATCGACGACCTCCCCGGCGGCATCAAGCTCGACAAGGTCGAGGCCGCGCCGGACGGCGTGGAGATCACGGTCAAGGGTTCGAACGTCAGGCTGGCGGGGTAGGACGACGGGCGGCGCACCGCCCCGCCCGGTGTCCGAAGGGCGAGACAGGGCCGTCCGCACCGCAGATGTGACGACGGCTACAGCGGCCCGGCGGCCCAGTCCCCGCCGCTCCGAGGGCGTTCGCATCCCACATTCCGGACGATCGCGTCTCAGAATACGACATGCCGGTGACACGCCCGCCTGTCCGTCCCTACGATCGATCCCTATGAAGCGACAGGCGGATCTCACGAAGCGGCGGGCAGTAGACCTGTGCCGCGTCGCCGCCATGCTCTGTCGCACTTTCTGAGCGAGCGGCGGACCAGCACCGCCGCCGCGTCCCCCGATGCCTGCCCTGTTCGAGCCAGGGCCCATCCCTGCGCGCCCCGGCCGAACAGCCGGAGGCACCCGCGAACCCGCCCCCGCCGTAACTGCCCCGGAGGAGAACGAGCATGAGCCGCAGCGACGTCCTGGTAGACGCCGACTGGGTCGAGGCCAACCTCGACGACGCGAACATCGCCATCGTCGAGGTCGACGAGGACACGACCGCGTACGAGAAGAACCACATCAAGAACGCGATCCGGATCGACTGGACGAAGGACCTCCAGGACCCGGTCCGCCGTGACTTCGTCGACCAGGAGGGCTTCGAGAAGCTCCTGTCGGCCAAGGGCATCGGCAACGACACCCTCGTCGTCCTGTACGGCGGCAACAACAACTGGTTCGCGTCGTACGCCTACTGGTACTTCAAGCTGTACGGCCACGAGAACGTCAAGCTGCTCGACGGTGGCCGCAAGAAGTGGGAGCTGGACGCCCGCGAGCTGACCGACGAGGTGCCGGCCCGCCCCGCGACCGAGTACAAGGCGAAGCCGCAGAACACCGCGATCCGTGCCTTCCGCGACGACGTCGTGGCGGCCATCGGCGCGCAGAACCTGGTCGACGTCCGGTCGCCCGACGAGTTCTCCGGCAAGCTGCTCGCCCCGGCCCACCTGCCGCAGGAGCAGTCGCAGCGTCCGGGCCACGTCCCGTCCGCCCGCAACATCCCGTGGTCGAAGAACGCCAACGACGACGGCACCTTCAAGTCGGACGACGAGCTGAAGGAGCTCTACGCCGACGAGCAGGTCGACCTGGCGAAGGACACCATCGCCTACTGCCGCATCGGTGAGCGTTCCGCGCTCACCTGGTTCGTCCTGCACGAGCTGCTCGGCGTGGAGAACGTCAAGAACTACGACGGCTCCTGGACCGAGTACGGCAGCCTCGTCGGCGTCCCGATCGAGCTGGGCGCCAACAAGTAAGACCCCCAAGTCCGACCCGACCGGCCTTCCTTCCGGTCAGACCCCTATCTGAATCTGGAGAAAGACATGTGTGGAGCGAAGGCCGGCGGCCCCGACGCCTCGACGATCAAGCCCGGTGAGACCACGATCCAGGGTCAGGTGACCCGCGACGGCGAGCCGGTGACGGGCTACGTCCGTCTGCTGGACTCGACCGGCGAGTTCACGGCGGAGGTCCCGACCTCCGCGACGGGCCAGTTCCGCTTCTACGCGGCCGAGGGCACCTGGACCGTCCGCGCGCTGGTCCCCGGCGGCACCGCCGACCGTACCGTCGTCGCCCAGCAGGGCGGCCTCGCGGAGGTCGCGATCGCCGTCTGAGACGGCCTCGTCGGACCACGTCGAACGGCCGAGGGCCGCACTCCCACCCGGAGTGCGGCCCTCCGCCGTACGCGGACCTACCCTGGAGTCATGTACGCCCGCCGGCGCCACACCTACTTCGCCATGATGGGCACCTGCCTCGCCCTCTTCGTCCTGGCCTGGGGCGTCGTACGGCTCTGGTCGGTCCCGGTCGCGGTCGGCATGTGCGTGATCGCCATGCTGATCCCCCCGCTCGCCGCCGTCGTCGCCAACCGCCGAGGCCCCGACGACCGCTGGTGGGACGACCCCTCCGGCGACCCGAAGTCCGACGAGTGGTGGGACGAACTGGACGGCAAGCGGCGCCCGCCGAGGTAAGGGGCGGGGCGGGCCTGTGCTTTCTCGCCTCCGCCCCCGGGCAGGTTGTGTTCGCCTGCGGGCCGGTGGGGGCTGGTCGCGCAGTTCCCCGCGCCCCCAGAAACGCAGGCCCTGCGTGCCTGAAAAGAACCCGGGCGCAGCCCGGACTTCTCAGGGGCGCGGGGAACTGCGCGAGCAACCACACACGACCCGCACTCGCCCACGTGCCTCACACGCTCAGTAGACGAGCGCCTGCGCGTCGTCCGCCAGGGCCTCCTGGACGAACACCTGGGCGCCGGCGATCCGTACGCCCTCGATGACGTCCTTCTCCGTGATGTCCCGGCGGGCCGCGCACTGGGTGCACAGGGTGAGCCGGCCGCCGGCGAGGACCGAGTCGAGGAGGTCGGGGAGCGGGGCCGCGTGCGGGAGTTCGAACTCGGCGGCCCGGCCCGGCAGCGCGAACCACGCGGACTCGCCCGTCAGCCACAGCGACACCTCGACGCCGCTGGCCACGGCCACCGCCGCCACCGTGAAGGCCTGCGAGCACCGCTCGGGGGCGTCCGCCCCCGCCGTCACCTTGATCACGAGCTTCTTCGCCATGGCCGCATGCTAGTCCGAATCGTGATCATCCTCGGCGCAACCCCGTACGCGGTCCATGGGTCTCCTGTGCGCGCGGTCGCGGAGTCCGCGCCACGAGTTCTGTGGGGGAGTGCCTTGGAAGTGCCGGAAAGACCCGAAGGGGAGCCCGCGGAGCCGGTGGAGCCCGCGGCCCGCGTGCCGCGTCGGGGACGGGGGGTCCTCTTCGTCGCCGCGGCGGCGGTCCTGGGGGTGATCGCCGGAACCTGCGCCGGCTACCTCGTCCAGGCCGACCGGGAGCCCACCGCGCTGCCCCCGCTCTCCCAGCCGGTGATGGACCGGGCCGGGGGCAAGGGACCCGAGCCGCTCTCCGCCGTCCGGGACCGCAAGGTGAGGACGGACGGCGATCTGCGCCGGCTGCTGCTGAAGAAGCCCGTGGGCGCCAAGAAGGCCGAGTGGCTGGAGGGCACCGACGGCTGGCTGGGCATGGCCGCCTACGCCGACGACTTCACCGACCCGGGCGAGAAGTTCGGCGACCTCGTCAACGACGAGTTCCGTCGGGCCGCCGTCGTCGGCTGGGAGGCCGGCGGCTCGTACAGAGTGGAGATCCGGCTGGTCCAGTTCCGGCAGCACAACAGCCTGGCCGCCGTCGACTCCAGCAACAACCACCAGAGCTGGGCGGAGGAGAAGCCGGACACCGACAGCTGGGGCATCCCCGGCACGGGCGACGGCACGGCGTACGTCCACTCCCGGCCGCACACCGAGCCCGGCTACGAGCCGGTGTACAGCGCCGAGGCGCACGCCTGGCGCGGAGACGTCGCGATGGAGATCTGGATCTACGGCGGCAGGCCGGTCCCCAAGAAAACGATCATGGACCTGGCCCGGCGGCAGATGGAGCGGTTGTGAGCGCGGACGAGACGACGGAACAGGAGAGGCCGGAACAGGAGAGGCCGGAGGGGACGGACGCCGTGCCGGCGGTGCCGGATACCGCACGGTCCGCTCCGCTGAGGCGTGTCGCGGCCGTCGCCGGGTCCGTGGTGCTCGCCGGGGCCCTGGTCGCGGGCGTGGGCTTCACGGTCGTGACCGTACGGGGCGCGGACCGTGACGCGGGGGCCGCCACCTGGAAGTTCCCCGAAGCCGCGGCCGAGGCCGAGGCCGAGACGGGGGCCGGGGCGAAGAAGGCGGCGGCGCAGCCGGGACTCGCCGCGCTGCTGGTCCCGTACGGCGCCGACACCTGGGTCCAGGGGCCGGACCTCGCGGAGTTCGGCTCCGACGCGGAGTTCAGCGGCGCCCAGGCCACCGCCCTGCGCAAGGAGTCCCTGAGCGGGCTGCCCCGGGCGCAGCGCAAGCGGCTGGAGAAGCAGATCGACCGGCAGCGCATCAAGGGCATGGCGATGCGCAGCTACTTCAGCGGGGCTTCGTTCGGCTGGCGGAGCGACGAGGGCATCTCCTCGGTGAGCATCACGCTCGCCCGGATGGAGAACAGGACCGCAGTACGGGACGGTTCGACGTTCCAGAACGAGTTCCTCGCCTCCCTGGACGTCTTCCGCGACGGCCCGAAGATCAAGGGCCACGACGACGCGAAGTGCTTCCTCTCGCCCAAGGGCACCGACAAGGACCTGGACGGGATGTTCTGCTCCGCCTACGCCGGCGACGTCCTCGTCACCCTCACCGCGAGCGCGGCGAAACCCCTCGACAAGCGGGCGGTGGCCGAACTCCTGCGCACCCAGCTCGACCGTGTCGCCGGACAGGGGGTGGCCGTATGAGCGAGCAGTCACGCACCACGGAGGAGGCCGTGCCGGAGACGTACGAGGCCGCGCCGGAGACGGCCGACGCCCCGGCCCCGGCCCCGGCGTCGGCGTCGGCGTCGGACGTCGCGGAACCCTCGGAACCCTCGGTGCCCGCGCCGCCGCAGGTCCCGCCCCGCCGCGACCGCCGCGCCCTGCGGGCCGTCCTGCGGTGGACCGCCGCCGTCGCCGTCTTCGCCTCGGTGGGGACGGCCACGGCGTACGGGATCGCCGGGACGGAGCGTACGGACGTACCCGGACTGGCCACCGAGTCGGACGGGCGCTGGGTCTTCCCCCGGCTCGTCCGGCCCCCGCTGCCGTCCGGAAGCCCGGAACCCTTCGCCGAGGACAACCCGGCCGGCGCCCATCACGCCGATCTGCGCGCGCTGCTCCTGCCCGCGCCCGAGGGGGCGAAGGAGGACAGGGCGCTGCGTGGCTCGGACGGCTGGCTGCCGGTGAAGGAGTACCTGGCGGAGTTCGAGCCGGAGGACCGCGGGGAGCTGCGGCAGAAGCTCGTCGACACCGGTCTGCGGCACATCGCCGCCCGCGGCTGGACCACCCCGGACGGCACCCGGACCCGGGTCTATCTGCTCCGGTTCGGCACGGCGAACGTCGTGGAGACCGAGCTGGCGGTCCACGCCCTGGCACACGTCAGCCCGACCTACCGGGTGCGCGGCGCGGGCGAGGTCGTCTACGACGAGGACTTCCCGGAGGCGGCAGCCGTACCGGAGATCTCCCGGACCGCCTACGCCGAGGCGAAGCCGTACGGAGCCGAGCAGGTCCGCCAGGCCTATCTCTCGGCGGGGGACGTGTACGCGGTGATCCTGCAGTCGCGCGAGTCGGGGGCGCGGGCGGTCCCGTTCCGGCAGACCGTGGTGCTGCAGAGCCAGCTGCTCGGCTGACGTCCGCCCGCCCGCCGGGCGGGTAGGGCCGACCTCACGCCGGACCCCGGGCCCCAGCCGCGTAAGCTGGGGCCCGGCCCCGTGCAGTACCGACCCTCCGCTCATCCGAGGAGCACCCCGTGATCATCTTCTTCGAGACCCTGCTGGTCCTGGTCGCCGTCGGCGTGCTCGCCTTCGCCGGGCTGACCGTGAAGAAGCTGTACCAGGGCCAGCGCTGACCCACGTCGAGGACATCCAGGAACGCCACTCATGATCGAGATCCCGTCCGACCTGCACAAGGACCTCGTCCCCCTCGCCTTTCTGCTCGGCGACTGGGCGGGCGCGGGCGTCCACGACTTCCCCGGTGCCGAGAAGTGCAACTTCGGCCAGGAGGTCACCTTCTCCCACGACGGCCGGGACTTCCTGGAGTACCACTCCCACACCTGGGTCCTGGACAACGACGGCAACAAGGTCCGTCCGCTGGAGACCGAGTCCGGGTTCTGGCGCATCGACGCCGGCCGCAAGGTCGAGATCGTCATGACCCGTGACGACGGCGTCGTCGAGGTCTGGTACGGCGAGCTGGCCAAGCAGAAGCCGCAGATCGACGTGGTCACGGACGCGGTGGCGAGGACGGCGGCCTCGGGGCCGTACAGCGGCGGCAAGCGCCTGTACGGCTACGTCCACAGCGACCTGATGTGGGTCGGCGAGAAGTCCACCCCCGACGTCGAGCTGCGCCCGTACATGTCCGCGCACCTCAAGAAGGTCGTCACCCCCGAGGACGTCGAGCGCTGGGCCAAGGCCCTGCCGGACGACATGCCGGACGACGGCATCGCGTTCTTCAAGTAGTTCTAGACTCGTGGTGTGGTGAGCACCGACTGGAAGAGCGATCTCAGGCAGCGCGGCTACCGGCTGACGCCGCAGCGGCAACTCGTGCTCGAAGCCGTGGACACCCTTGAGCACGCGAGCCCCGACGACATCCTCGTGGAAGTGCGGAAGACGGCGTCGGGGGTCAACATCTCGACGGTCTACCGGACCCTGGAGCTGCTGGAGGAGCTGGGGCTGGTCAGCCACGCCCACCTCGGGCACGGGGCGCCGACGTACCACCTGGCCGACCGGCACCACCACATCCACCTCGTCTGCCGGGACTGCACGAACGTGATCGAGGCGGATGTGTCGGTGGCGGCGGACTTCACGGCCAAGCTGCGCGAGACCTTCGGCTTCGACACGGACATGAAGCACTTCGCGATCTTCGGCCGCTGCGAGGACTGCTCCCGCAGGAACGCCGATGACGTCGAGGACGCCGAGAAGGCCCGGAGCGGCGAGGATGCCGGGAGTGCCGGGAGCGCGCTGAAGAGTTCAACTACCGAGTCGTAGGCTTGGCGTATGAAGAGCCCTCTGCTGTCCCTGCCCGGTGCCGTCCCCGCGGAGGGGGTGGACGAAGGGGTCGCCGCGCACTACGGCGACCTGTTCCGTGAACAGCGCGCCCTCGCCGACGGCACGGGCTTCGTCGATCTCTCCCACCGGGGCGTCGTCGCCGTCTCCGGCGAGGACCGGCTCAGCTGGCTGCATCTGCTGCTCACCCAGCACGTCAGCGAGCTGCCCACCGGCGAGGCCACCGAGGCGCTGATCCTCTCCGCCAACGGCCATATCGAGCACGCGCTGTACCTGGTCGACGACGGCACGACCGTCTGGGCCCATGTCGAGCCCGACACCCAGGAGGCGCTGCTCGCCTACCTGGAGTCGATGAAGTTCTTCTACCGGGTCGAAGCGGCCGACCGGACGGCCGAGTTCGCGGTCGTGCATCTGCCCGCCGGTTCGATCGCCGAGGTCCCGGAGGGCGTCGTCGTCCGCGAGACGCCGTACGGCCGTGATCTGTTCCTGCCGCGGACCGACCTGGAGGCGTACGCGGAGAAGGCGGGCCCCGCGGCGGGTCTCCTCGCGTACGAGGCGCTGCGTGTCGAGCACCACCGGCCGCGGCTCGGCTTCGAGACCGACCACCGCACCATCCCGCACGAGCTGGGCTGGATCGGTACGGCGGTGCATCTGCAGAAGGGCTGCTACCGGGGGCAGGAGACCGTCGCCCGGGTGCAGAACCTGGGCAAGCCGCCGCGCCGGCTGGTCTTCCTGCACCTCGACGGCAGTGAGGTGCACCTTCCGCCGCGCGGTGCGGAGATCCGTCTCGCGGAGGACGGACCGGAGGGGCGCAAGCTCGGGTTCATCACCACGTCCGTGCGCCACCATGAGCTGGGGCCGGTGGCGTTGGCCCTGGTCAAGCGGAATCTTCCGGTGGACGCGCGGCTGATGGCCGATACGACGGCGGCGGCGCAGGAGGTCGTGGTCGAGCCGTAGGCCGTAGCCGTGGCTGTAGCCGGGGGTGGGTGCGGGGGCGGGTGCGCGGGCGTGGGGCTCACATCTCCAGCAGCACTGTGAACGGGCCGTCGTTGGTCAGGGAGACGCGCATCGACGCGCCGAAGCGGCCCGTGGCCACCGTCGCCCCCAGTGAGCGCAGCTGGGCGACGACCTCCTCCACCAGGGGCTCGGCGACATCGCCGGGGGCCGCCGCGTTCCAGGTGGGCCGGCGGCCCTTGCGGGCGTCGCCGTACAGCGTGAACTGGCTGATCACCAGCAGGGGCGCGTCGATGTCACTGCACGACTTCTCGTCGTGCAGCATCCGCACGGACCACAGCTTGCGCGCCAGCTGCGCCGCCTTCTCCTTGGTGTCGTCGTGCGTCACCCCCACCAGGACGCACAGACCCTCGCCCTCGATCGCCCCGACCGTCTCACCGTCCACGACGACGCTCGCGCCGTCGACCCTCTGCACCACCGCACGCATGACGACCATCATGCCGCCGACGTCCATCGGCCGTACCCGAGGGGTACCTCTTACGGGGGGTTTGTGATCACGGGGGTTTGAAGAGCGCTTTGCCCGGTCTTTCTCATTGATCCATTACCGCCCATCTGGGGTGGATCGGGGGGACTCGGTCACAAAGTGGCTACCGGGAGTGGCACCATGCTCACACACACCGGTCGAGGGGACGGTTGAGGCGCATGAGCACATCGAGTACCGGGCAGCCCCCGGGGACTGCGACGTTTGACCGTACGACCCCGGGGCCCGGCCCCGGCGTCCGCCGGCCACCGGTCCAGCGCACGGACAGCGGACCACTGCCGCAGCCGGACCAGGCCGAGCACGATCTGTCCCGGCTGCGGCTGCCCGAACTGCGCACCCTGCGCCGGGACGCCCAGCGGGACGAGGCCGACCTCAGTTATCTGCGGCGGCTCCTCCAGGGCCGGATCGACATCCTGCGCGCCGAACTGGCCCGCCGGGGCGGTGCGGCGGACTCCGGTGCCCCGGGCTCGGGCGAGCCCTCGGCGCTGGTGGACCGGCTCTCGGCGATCCTCACGGACGCCCCGGCCCGGCACCGTTCCTCGGCCCGGCACGTCACCGTGGGCACCCCGCACGGGGAGGAGCACCGCCGGCTGGCCGCGGAGATGCTGGACGAGGTCGAGCTCTCCGACCTCGAAGCCCGCACCGACGACGAACTCACCGCCGGGCTCGCCCGTCTCGTCCACCACGAGCAGCAGATCTCCGGGCGCCGCCAGCACCTGCAGCGCACCGCCGACGACTGCAGCGCGGAGATCGCTCGCCGCTACCGGGAGGGTGAGGCGCAGGTGGACGATCTGTTGATGTAGGGACGGGGTTCGTGGTCGGGTGCGGGTCCGGTGGGGCTTCTCGCGCAGTTCCCCGCGCCCCTGAGAGGCAGGGGCTGCGCCCGCTGCTTCTCAGGGGCGCCGCCGGTCACCTCTCAGGGCCGGGGGCCCGGATCTCTTAGGGGCGTGGGGAACTGCGCGACCGGCCCCCACCCACCCGCACCCGACGACGAACCCCTGCCGCGCCCCACAGGGGCGAAAACCCCGAGACACGCCGCAGGCACCCCCCTAGCGTGACCTCATGAGCTCCTCCCACGACATAGCCGTCCGCCCGGTCACCGAGGACGAGATCCCGGCCTGGCTCACCGCCCTGAACACCGGCTTCCTCCGCGCTCCGGAGACCCTGACCGCCGAGGAGCTCAAGGACCGCTCGTCCCACATCGACCCGTCCCGCACCCTCGCCGCGTTCGACCCCACCACCCCCACGAACCACGTCGTGGCGACGTTCCGCTCGTTCCCCCAGGAGCTGACGACGGTCGGCGGCCGCTCCGTCCCCGCCGACGCCATCTCGAACGTCACGGTCAGCCCCACCCACCGCCGCCGCGGCATCCTCACCCGGATGATGGCCCACGACCTCACCGCCGCGAAGGACCGCGGCGACGTCGTCGCCACCCTGATCGCCGCTGAGTACCCCATCTACGGCCGCTACGGCTTCGGTCCCGCCACCTGGACCACCGAGTGGACCGTCGACGTACCCCGCAGCGGCCTGGACCCCCGCTGGTCCGGCCCGGCGGACGGGGGCCGGATCGACCTCGTCGACGGCGCGACCGTACGCGCCCTCGGCCCCGCCCTCCACGAGCGTCTGCGCGCCGCGCAACCCGGCGCGGTGAGCCGCGACGAGCGCTGGTGGCGGGTCAACACCGGTGATCTGCGCCTCTACGGCTCCTGGACCGAGCCGTTCTACGCGCTGTACCGCTCGGCGGCCGGTGAGATCGAGGGCCTGGTCTCCTACGAGGCGGACGACACCTGGCAGATGAAGCAGCCGCAGAACACGGCCGAGGTCAACTGGCTGATCGCGACCACCCCCGTCGCCGAGCGCGCCCTGTGGCACTACCTCTGCTCGGTCGACTGGATCACCAAGGTCAAGTCGGGCTGGCGGGCCCCCGACGATCTCCTCCCGCACTTCTTCCCCGACCCGCGCGCCGTGAGCGTCACCACCCAGGCGGACTGGCTGTGGGTGCGCGTCCTGGACGTCGTACGGGCGCTGGAGGCCCGGACGTACGCGGGGACGGGCGTGCTGGTGCTGGAGGTCGTGGACAGGGACGGCTTCGCGGCCGGGCGCTATCGGCTGGACGCGGGCCCGGACGGGGCGAGTTGCGCGCCGACGAGCGCGGACGGCGATCTCGTGCTGGAGGCGGCGGACCTGGCGACGCTGTGGCTGGGCGACGAGTCGGCCGTACGGCTCGCCGCGCTCGGCCGGGTGCGGGAACAGCGGAAGGGCGCCGCCTCACTGGCCGACGCCCTGCTGCGGACGTCCAGGCGCCCTTGGTGCCCGGACCTCTTCTGAGACCTTTCGTGGTGTGGACAGGTATCCGTAGCTGTTCAGTTGTGGTTGTGGCTGCGCATTCAGTTGTGGCTGAACCATTCAGTTGTGACGGTGCGGACCGGTCGAACTCCCGGCTCCCCTCCGGAAGGGAGGTCGAACGGTCGGTCTGTGGGCCGGACAGGCTGTGGGGCAGTCCGGCAGTTGCCAGTGTCACCAACCGGCAGCATGTTTGACCATGTTGCGAAAGTTGGTGACCAACTCCACCTTACTTATCTCCGCTTGGACTCGTCTCATAACCACCTTCCCACGAACTGCCCAAAGATGGCGAGAAGTTGTAGTGTTTGTGCGTGGAGCGGGAACGCACGGCCGCCGACGGGCGGAAGTCGTCACAGCGGCCCCAGAGGTCACATCACGAGGTGGCCGACGTGTTGCGCGGCCGGATCAGGTCCGGCGAGCTGCGACCTGGGCAGCGCATGCCCACCCAGGCGAAGCTGGCCGACGAGTTCGGCGTGGAGCGCGGGGCCGTACGCCAGGCCTTGCGCATCCTGCAGTCGGAGCACCTGCTCACCAACGTTTCCAAGGGCAGCCCGGCGACGGTCGCCACACGCCTGGGAGCGGCGGCCGTGGGCGGTCCGGAGGCGGCGCCGCGACCCACGATGGTGGAACTGGCCCCGCGCATCTCCGCCGCCTTCGCGGCCCCGCATGTGAAGATCGACGCCCTCTGTCTGACCTCCGTGTCCCTCACGCTCGCCGTGGGTGAGCCGTTGCGCGAGATTCACGCGGGGCGCATAAAACCGGCCAGGGTCGACGTCCGGGTGATGCTGCCCAGCCGTGACATCCCGCTGGCCTTCCCGACCCTGGTCGACACCCTGGACGACGCCTCGGCCGACGGCCGGGTGCAGCGCCGCTGGCTCGCCCAGCGCAACGCGCAGGGGCAGGTGCTCAAGCACAACCTGCTGGCGCTGCGCTCCACGCACGGCGTGGAGGTCCATGTCTCCTTCCGGGCGCTGCCCTTCACCCCGCCCGTGAAGCTGTATCTGCTCAACGGCCGGGAGGCGCTGTTCGCCTACTACACGGTCCAGCGGAGGGAGGCCGAGGTGGACAGTGAGCAGCTGGAGATGTACGACGCCGAGGGCACCCAGTCCACGCTGTTCGCGTTCGAGCGGAGCACGGTCGCCGCGCCGCGGGACACCACGTTCGTGGAGCAGTCGGGGCTGTGGTTCAACGCGCTGTGGGAGACGATCAGTTCGGACCTGCTGCTGACCAGCTGACCGCTGTTCACCAGCTGACCGCCGTTCACCAGCTGGTGGCTGTTCGCCGGCTGTCGGCCGTCACATCGCCGGGCCGGCGAACATCAGGGCGAGGATGACCGCGCCGATCGAGCTGCACGTGTGGTTGTTCGCCTTCAGCCCGACGGTGAGGAACAGCAGGCCGACGATTCCCATGGTGCCGTAGCGCCACTCGACGAATCGCTGGAGGGCGACGACGGCGAGGGCGGAGACGAGGGCGAGGACAGCGGGCATGGTGGTACCTCCTCCGAGGGGCCGGGCGGCTGGGGCCGATGCGGGGTGGAACTTTCGCCAACTTCGCCAAGTTGGCAACCAACTTCGTTTAAATGGTTCCCTCTTGGTCTATGTTCATAACCACCTTTCCGTGAACTCCCCAAAGATGGGTGAGAGTTGTAGCGTTTGGTCGTGACTCAGGAGAACGTTGCAGTGAACGGCAGCAGAAAGCTCTCGGCCCAGGAGATCGCGGCGACCCTGCGGGACCGCATCCGCGGCGGCGACCTCAGGCCCGGCGAGCGCCTGCCCACCCAGGCCGAGCTGGCGGAGGAGTTCGGCGTGGAGCGCGGCACGGTCCGGCAGGCGCTGCGCGCGCTGCAGGAGGACGGGCTGCTGAGCAACGTGAGCAAGGGGAGTCCGCCCCGGGTCGCCGAGGCCGGGCACACCGCGGGCCATGAGCCGCAGCCGACGATGGTGGGCCTCGGCCCCCGCCTCGCCGAGGCCTTCTCCGCGCCGCACGTCCGCGTCGACGCGGCCTGCCTCACCGCCGAGACCCTGATGCTGGCCCTGGGCGAACCGGTCCGCCGTATCCATGAGGGAACGATCCGCCCGGAGTCCATCGACGTCCGTATCCTGCTCCCCTCCCGGAAGATCAACCTGGCGTTCCCGGTCCCGGTGGAGGCGCGCGGCGAGGACGACGCGGAGGACCCGGTCCACAAGCGCTGGCTCGACCAGCGCAACGCCCAGATCCGCGTCCTGCGCCACAACCTGCTGGCCCTGCGCACCTCCCACCAGCTCGACGTCCGGGTGACCTTCCGTGCCCTCCCGTTCACCCCGCCCGTGAAGCTCTACCTCCTCAACGGCCAGGAGGCGCTGATCGCGTACTACATGCTCATGAAGCGCGAGGAGCAGATGGAGAACGGCCCGCTGCAGATGTACGACGCCTTCGGCACCCAGTCCCTCCTCTTCTCCTTCGAGAAGGAGACCGGCCCCCGCGACGCCGCCTTCGTGGATCAGTCCCAGCAATGGTTCAACGCCCTCTGGGAAACCATCACTACGGACCTGACACTCTCCTAGTGACTTCTGATACGGCTGACACGGCGCGGACTGAACGGGCGGAACGGGCGGCGGCATTGAACGCGGGGACGGGGACCGGGGACGCGGCCGGCGACGAGACCGGCGACGAGGCCGGGCGTGTGCGGGAGCTGGTCGCCCACGCGCGGTACGTGCTCTGGGACTTCGACGGGCCGGTGTGCAGCCTGTTCTCCGGGCACTCCGCGGAGCAGGTGGCGACGGACCTGGTGCGGTGGCTGGAGGGGCGGGGACTGCGCGGCCTGGTCACCGAGGAGGAGCGGAAGTCCCTGGACCCGCATGTGGTGCTGCGCGCCGTCGACGCCCGCCACCCGGGCAGCGACCTGGTCACGGAGCTGGAGGAACGGCTGACCAAGGAGGAACTGCGCGCCACGTCCTCGGCGATGCCGACCGCGTACGCCGACCCGCTCATCCGCACCTGGAGCGCGATGGGCGTCCGGCTGGCCGTCGCCACGAACAACGCGCCGGTGGTGGTCCGTCAGTACCTCACCGGCCGCGGTCTCCTCTCGTGCTTCGCCCCGCACATCTACGGCCGCACCCAGAATCTGCACCTCCTCAAGCCGCACCCGTACTGCCTCAGCCGCGGTCTGAGCGCGATGGGGGCCGCCCCCACCGACGCCCTGATGATCGGCGACACGCCCTCCGACTTCCACGCCGCGAAGAGCGCCGGCGTCCCGTTCCTCGGCTACGCGCGCAATGAGGACAAGGAAAAGCTGCTACGGGACGCTGGGGCCACCTCGACGGTGAGATCGCTGCTGCCCGTCCTGAGGGCGCTGAGCGCGAGCTGAGCGCTGAGCGCCGCTCGGGGCTGTTATGCCTGGACCATCAGCAGGAGGAAGATCACCGCTCCCGTGTACACGCAGGCCGAGTCGCGTGCCCGGACGCCCGCGCCGAGAAGGAACAGACACACCACACCGAGAGCGCCGTAGCGCGAGGTGAACAACTGGTCCACGCACAACGCGAGGACGGCTAACAGCAGTTGCGGAACGATCATGACTCCCCCAGATCCGCCTGTCGGCGACCACGTACTGATGGCCGATCAACTTGCAGTCCAATTGGACTGGTTGACTTGCTAGGGAGATGCCCTGGTCGACTGATCTCTTAACTGGTCAGATGGTTGAGCGGACCACTGGACTGAAATTGACTGAAAATGGCATGCCTGACGGAGTCGCGCGGTACGGTCGAGAGGTGAGTGACAGTGCGGCCGGTGAAAGCGGCGGCCGGGCCTTCCAGCGCGTCGCGGAGCGGCTGCGGGCGCGGCTGACCGACGGCGCCTATCCGGTGAACTCGTTGCTGCCGTCCCAGCGCGACCTCGCCGAGGAGTTCAGCGTGTCCCGGGACACGGTCCAGCGGGTGCTGCGCGAGCTGGTCAGCGAGGGCTGGATCGTCTCGCGGCAGGGCAGCGGGTCCCGGGTGGTCAGGGGGCAGCGCATCCACTCACCCACCAGCAGCCTGCAGCCGGACCGGATGGTCACCCTGCGCCCCCTGATAGACCACGCCTTCGAACAGCCCGAGGTCACGCTCGATGTGTTCACGCTGACCTCCGAGTCCCTGGACACCCATGTCCGTCTGCAGGCGGAGCGGATCCGGCAGGGCGAGATCACCCCGCAGCGCATCACCGTGCGCATGCTGCTGCCCGCCGAGTCGCTGGAGCCCCCGTACTGGAGGACCGGGCGTCCCGCCGACGACGAACTGCTGCGCCACCGCTACCTGGCCATCTCCGGCCGGCACACCGCGTCCGTACGGTCGGTGCTGCGCAATCTGGAGGCGGAGGGGCTGGTCGCCTCGGTGCGGGTGCTGATCCGGTACGGCGCGCTGATGCCGCACCACAAGCTCTACCTGCTCAACGGCGTCGAGGCGGTCTCCGGCCCCTACAAGCCCTACCGACGCTCCATCGTGCTCGACGACGGCCGTGAGATCGAAGGGGCCCTCGACGTGGTGGGCCTGGGCGCCGGACTCACCCACCACGTGAAGGACCCGAACGATCCGCATGCTCCGGGGACGGTGTTCGTGGAGAGCATGCGGGAATGGTTCGAGGCGGTCTGGGAGTTGCTGACCGGCCGGGTTCCTGACTGAGCGGGGCCTCTGGCCGGTGGACGTGAAGGGACGGCCGCCTGCCGGAGGGCTCGCCCGAGCGGCGCTCGCGAAGGTGCCTCATCTGGTGGCGGGGGAGAGCCTTCTCTCCGGCAGGGCGCGGCCGTCGAGCAGTCGCTCGGCGGCCGAGATGACCGGGGCGTACGAGGAGACCACGGCGGCGGCGCCGCCTTCGGTCATCTGCCGGGCCCGGGAGGCGTCCTGGGTGAAGCCCAGGAAGGCGACCCCGGCCGACCGGGCCGCCATGAGATCGGTCAACTGGTCGCCGATCAGCAGGCAGTCGGGAGCCTTCAGGGACAGCGCCTTGAGCGCGCGGTGCACACAGTCCGGGTGCGGCTTCATGAGCCCCGCGTTCTTCGGATCCCGGCCGCACACCTTCCTGAACTTCCCCTTCAGCTCAGAGCGCTTGAGATAGCTCCTGATCGGGCCCTCGGCGTTGTTGCTCACCATGACAGGCCGGATCGTCAGCTTTGTCAGCAGGTCCACGAGGGTGACGACGCCCGGGGTCTCCCGCGCGGACCGGACGGCCGCGCGCTCCTGGGCGGCGACGGTGCGCTCGGCCAGGCGGAGCGGGCGCCGACGCGGCGTCGGGGCCGAGCTGTCGTACATGGTCCACAGGTGCCGGAGGATGCCGTGCGAGTCGTCGCACTCCGCGACATCCGGGTCGAGCACGGGCCAGTACCGCAGGGCGTCCTGTTTGATCTTCTCCGCCACTCCCGCGGTGGACGCACCGTGGAAGAGATCGCAGACGGGGCCGTCGAAGTCGAAGAGCACCGCTCGGGCGCCGGTGAGCAGGCGCACCACGGTTTCCTGGTCGTCCATCGTGTCGGTCATGGGCCTCCTTGCCGTCCCGGCTCTGCCTACCCCCGGGGGTCTCGCGGTATCCCGACGGGCGTCCGCCTGCGAACGATTGAGGCCAAGGGGAAGTGCGGCACGGAGCGGGGCGCATGCCAGTTCGGGCGGGCCGGGCCGGGGTGCCTCCCCCAATGGCCGCGTTCGTCGTCGGCGGGCGTCACAGGTGGAGTAACGTGCCTCATCCCTTACAGGAGTGGCACCACCGGAACAGGCAGAACCCAGCGAATGACTCCTCCACTGGTTTCCGAGGCGAGGCGCATCGCCGCCGAACTGGGCGGTGACTCCGGTGTGGTCAAGGGCCCGCTCCAGGGGTACCACCACGAGACGTACGTCCTGTGTCTGCCGGGTGACAGCCGGGTCGTCAAGGTCCGGGAACCGCGTGCGGAGATCCTGTGGTTCGACCGCCGGTGTTTCCTGTCGGAGGAGCAGCTGCTGCGTGCCCTGCGCGGACGGATCAGCCGGGTCCCCGACATCGTCGACGTCGAGGGGATGGGTTTCCAGGGTTTCATCGAAGGCCGGACCGTCGGCCGGCACCTGTGGCGGGGCGGTCGCGTCCCCGACGCCGTCTTCGACCAGATCCTCGGACTCTTCCGGGAGTTGACGAGGATCGCCCCGGAGGCCCTGCCGGTGGCACGGCGCTGCGGGGACGAGGACCGGCCCGCGGACGGCGACTGTGACGGCTTTCTCGACCGCCTGATCGCCTTCTGCGAAGAGCAGGTCTTCGAGCGGAACCACGACCGCTCCGGCACGCTCTTCGGTGAACTCGGCCTGGAGGGCGAATCGTTCACTCGGCTGCGAAAGAACGTTTCCGGTTTGCGGGAACGCGCTTTCTGCCTTCTTCACGGGGACATCCATCGGAACAACCTGATCGTCGATCCCGAAGGCCGACTCTGGACGATCGACTGGGAGTTGGCGATGTTCGGCGATCCGTTGTACGACCTCGCCACCCACCTCCATCTGATGGGATATCCGGCGGATCAGGAACGTCGGATGGCCCGTGCCTGGTGCGAGGTCGTCGAGCAGACCTGGGCCGGCAGTTCACGCGGGTGGGAAGAGGATCTTCGCAAGCTTCTCGACTTCAAGAAAGCGCAGTCCGTGTTCACGGATGTGGTGCGGGTGTCGGAGTCGTTGCTGGTGCGCGACGGTACGGGGTTCGACTGGGCGGCACTGCCCTGGGCCGCGCGGAAGTTGCAGAAGGTGCTCGTGGGCGGCGCGGCTGCGCTGGTGCTGGACCGGGTGCCGAGCCATCCGCAGATCATGGGGGCGCTGGTGCGGTGGCATCGTGCGCAGGGGTGAACTCGCCCGAGAGTGAATGTATTTGACAGTGTGGCGCAGTAAGTTGTCTTTGAGTCCTGGGATTTCTGTGCACCGGGTGATCAATGAGTTTCGTCGCTCAAGATCGCCCAGGTGTTGCTCAATTTCAAGAGTTCAAGAGTTCAAGTTCAACGGAGCAGCCAGTGGGTGTCGTCCCCGCACCTCGTTCCATCCGTTCGGTCAGTTCCATCCGCTCAGTCGATTCCATCCGTTCGGTCGGTTCCGCTCGCGAAGTTCCCCCGGTCGTCGCCGATTTCCTCAAGGACGCACAGCCCGTCGGTGAAGTGGGCGAGGGGTATCACAACAGGAACATTCCCGTTTCCCTGTCGG
The DNA here is from genome assembly GCF_020010925.1 of Streptomyces griseiscabiei. NCBI lineage: Bacteria > Bacillati > Actinomycetota > Actinomycetes > Kitasatosporales > Streptomycetaceae > Streptomyces > Streptomyces griseiscabiei. Next base: position 310,596 of record NZ_JAGJBZ010000004.1, read on the forward strand.
AGGAGATGGCCAGGTTCCTCCACCTCCCGCCCGGCACCCTCGTGAGTCTGCGGATCCAGCTCAAGGACGTACGGAAGCGGCCGGTCGTCATCCGTACCTGGACCGACGAGCGGGAGATCCTGTGGGCTGTCGGCCGCAAACTGCGCCACGTGCCCAGGTGTCTTTACAAGGACGACACCTGCATGATCAACACCTATGCGCACGGTGTCCCGCTGTCCCGGCTGCGCGGAAACGGCCGGCCGGAGGATCCCGGACTCGTCGACGCGCTGTGCGGACTGCTCGTCCAGACGGCGACCGTGCCCCCGCGGTGGGTGCCGCGCCGCCCGCCCGGCTGGCCCACCGAGAAGGACGACAGCCAGGGCTTCCTGCGGACCCTCGCGGGCGAGGCGGATCGGCAGATCAGGGAGCCCAACTGGGCGGAGTACGGCTCCCTGTTCGAGGCGCTCGGCGTTCCGGAGGACGCGCTGAGGCGGTTGGCCGGGCGGGTGCCGAGCATGACCCGACGGCGGTCCCGCATGCTCCATGGTGATCTGCACCCCGGCAACGTGATCGTGTCGTCCGTGAAGGGACCGCCCCTGATCTGCCTGGACTGGGAGCTGGCGTTGTACGGCGACCCTCTCCACGATCTCGCGACGCACCTCGTGCGGACGAAGTACCCGCAGGAGCGGTGGGATCAGGTCATCGCCTCCTGGGAGAGGCAGATGCGGGACGAGTTCCCCGCGGCGGTCGCAGGACTGCACGAGGACCTGCGGCACTACGTGAACTTCGAGCGGGCCCAGTCCGTCTTTCCCGACGTGATACGGGCCGTGGGGCCCTTGGAGCCTTCGGGGTCCTCGGGGTCCTCGGGGTCCATGGAGAACGAACTGCCGGACCGAATCAGCCTCGACGCCGCCGTGGGCACGATCGGTCTGGCCCTGGCGGCGGCGGAAGACCCGTTGGAGCTGCGGAAGCCGGTGCTCGACCAGCGCAGGATCGAGCGCGTGGTGACCGGGTGGCTGGCCGGGCGGCGTGACGGCGGCCGGGGCGTCGGTGCCGGCCGGACGAGGGCGTGGGGCGGTGCGGGTGTGGGCGCGCGGGTCGGTGCCCTGGCCGGTCTGCGGGCCGGTGCGGGCCGCCGGGGCGCGGAGCCGGTCGTATGGGTGTCGGACCCGCGTGTCCCGGAGCGCGCGGACTTCCCGCGCGGCGCCGTGACCGAGGTGCTGGGGCTGCGGCGTGAGGCCCCGGCCCGACGGGTGTTCACGGACACCGCCCATGTGAACACGATCGTGCGGAGCCAGGAGGCCGGCCGCTGGGTCCTGGTGCGGGGCCGGCGCCCCGGCGCCGCTCCCCTCGAACGCGGGCACCTCAGCGAGCACGCCGTACTGCGGTTCCTGGAGGACTCGAAGGCACGGGTCGAGGCGCCGCTCCTGCTCGCGTCGGGTGAGACCGCGCGGGGAGAACGCTTCTCCGTCCAGACCTGGGCGGGCGACGGCCGAGGAGGCGTGGGGGTGGACGAGCGGAACGCGGGGGCGCCGTACAACCACCCCGAGCGCGGGCTCGACGAGCGTGAGGCGGACGCGCTGGTCGATCAGCTCGTCGCCCTGAGGTGGACGAACGGGGCGTATCTCGATCCGACGATGTGGACCCCGGGCCACTTCTACGCGACCCTGCTGGCCCAATTCCTCGCCCAGGTCGGGGGGTTCCCGGAGGAGACCCGTCAGCTTGCCAAGCTGTTCGGTCTGCCCGACGCGGAGAGCCTCGGCCGGAGTCTCGGGCGCTTCATGGCGGGCCGTCCGCCGGTCCTGCTCCACGGTGACCTGCGCCCGCAGAAGCTCGTACGCCGCGACGACGAGTCGGCCCTGACCCTCGTCGGCTGGGAACGGGCGCTGGTCGGCGACCCCCTGTACGACCTGGCCCGACACCATCATCTGACGCCCACCGACGGGATGATCCGCGACCGGATGCTCTGCCGCTGGGCGAGCCGGATGGACGGCAGGTACACCGCGGACATGTACGAGGACTACGACACGTACCGCAGGCTGGAGGCCGCCCGCTCCGCCTATCTCGATCTGCACCGCCTGGTGACCGGGGCGGAATTCGACGTCCCGCACGTCCGCCGCACCGCGGGCGACTACGTGACCACGCTCAGCAGGGCGACCAGTGCCCTCGGCCTCCTGGACCACCGGAACGTCAACCCGTACCTGACCCTCATGCTGCGGTAGACGGGACGGGACGGGACGGGACGGGACGGGACGGGACGGGACGGGACGGGACGGGGCGGCTGCGGGTCCGGCGTCCCGCGGCCGGGCGCGTACCGCTGCGTAGGCTCGGCGCCATGAGCGAGAGCGGGCTGCGGGAGCGCAAGAGGCGGCGGATGTACGAGAACGTGTCGGGGATCGCGATCGGGCTGTTCCTGGAGAAGGGGTTCGACGCGGTGTCCGTGGCGGAGGTGGCCGCGGCGGCGGAGATCTCCAAGCCGACGCTCTTCCGGTACTTCCCGGCGAAGGAGGACCTCGTCCTGTACCGGATCGCCGATCACGAGGACGAGACGGCGCGGGTGGTGGCGGGGCGGGCCGAGGGGGAGTCGGTCGTCGGGGCCGTACGGGCGCACTTCCTGGCGGGGCTGGCCCGCCGGGACCCGGTGACCGGGCTGAACGACCACCCGCAGGTGCTCGCGTTCCACCGGCTGCTGTACGGGACGCCGTCGCTGGTCGCGCGGGCGTACGGCCATCTGGAGCGGGCCGAGGCCGCGCTCGCCGAAGTGCTCGGCGGCGGGCTCGACGCGCGGGTCGCCGCCGGGCAGATCGTGGCCGTACGGCGGGTGCTCGCGGAGGAGAACCGGCGGCGGGTGGAGGCCGGGGAGTCCTTGGCGGAGGTCGAACGGGACGCCGTGGCCGCCGCCGAGCGGGTGTTCGGGCGGCTGGAGGGGGCGCTGCCGCTGGGGCCGCGGCCCGAGAGCACTCTCGGGATCGTTGAGGCTCGGTAAATAATGTAACTCGGTTACGTTTTTCTGTACGCTCGGTGGAATGACGCCAAGCGAAGCCTCCGCCGACCCCGCCCTCCGGGACGCCCTCGCCCAGGAACGCGCGTACCACGACACCTGCCGGGCCGCCCTCGCCGCCATGGTCGAGGGGGCGGGCGAGCAGGTCGTCGTAGGGGAGGACGTCTCCGCCTCGGGCGCCGACGCCGAGGTGCTCGGGTACCGGCTGCGCAGCCGTGCCAAGGAGATGCGGGAGCTGCCGGAAGGGCCGTTGTTCTTCGGAAGGCTCGACTTCGCCGCCGCGGCCCGCAGCGACCACGCCGGGCAGAGCTATCACCTCGGACGGCTGCGGATCAGTGAGGATCCGGGTGTGCCGCCCCTCGTCGTGGACTGGCGGGCGCCGGTCTCGCGGGCCTTCTACCAGGCCCATTCCCGTGATCCCCGGGGTGTCGCCGTCCGGCGCCGCTTCGGGTGGGCGCCGGGCAGCCGAGGTGACTCGGCCGACCTCACGGGGCTGGAGGACGAGCATCTGGACCGCCGTCACGCCGCCGGGGGCCTTCCCGTCGCCCACCCCGCCCACCCCGCCCGCCCCGGTGGCCTTCTCGCCGCCGAGATCGAGCGGCCCCGGCTCGGCCCCATGCGGGACATCGCGGCCACCATCCAGCCGGAGCAGGACGACCTGGTCCGGGCCGACCTCTCCACCTCCGTCTGTGTGCAGGGCGCCCCGGGCACCGGCAAGACCGCCGTCGGGCTGCACCGCGCCGCGTACCTCCTCTACACCCACCCCCGGCGCATCCGCCGCGGCGGCCTGCTGATCCTCGGCCCGAACCGCGCCTTCCTCTCCTACATCGCCGAAGTCCTGCCCGCGCTCGGCGAGTCGGGGGTACGCCAGTCGACGGTCACGGACGAGATCGCCCGGCATCCGGTCACGGGGGAGGACGACGAACGGGCCGCGGTGCTGAAGCACGACCCCCGGATGGCGGGGGTGCTGCGCCGGGCGCTGTACGCGGGCGTCGCGGGTGGTGGGGGGCCCGGGGAGCGGTTCGAGTCGCTGGTGCTGGCGGAGGGTTCGTACCGGTGGCGGGTGTCCGGGGACGAGCTGCGGCGGATCGTGGCGGACGTACGCGCGGAGGAACCGCCGTACGACGTCGGGCGGGAGCGGGTCCGGGCGCGGGTGGTGGCGCTGGTGCGGGAGCAGGCGGAGCGGCGGTCGGGGCCGCGTCCGCACGCGTGGCTGTACCGGATCTCGCGGTCACGGCCGGTCGGCGCGTACATCGACGCCGTATGGCCGAAGGTCCGGCCGGAGGAGGTGGTGGCACGGCTGCTGGGGGACCCGGACGCGCTGGCCGGCGCGGCGCAGGGGCTGCTCGACGCGGAGGAGCGGAAGGCGGTCGGGTGGGCGAAGCCGCCGCGGACCTGGCGCTCGGCCCGCTGGTCGGCCGCCGACCTCGTCCTGCTCGACGAGGTCGCGGGGCTCCTCGCCCACCCCGACGGTTACGGCCATGTCGTCGTCGACGAGGCCCAGGATCTCTCCCCGATGGAGTGCCGCGCGATCGCCCGCCGGGCGGCCTACGGCTCGGTGACCGTCCTCGGCGATCTCGCCCAGGGGACGACCCCCTGGGCCGCCCGCGACTGGCCCGGCCTCCTCGCCCACCTGGGCAAGCCGGACGCCCATGTCGTCGCCCTCACCACCGGTTTCCGGGTGCCGCGGGCCGTCGTCGGGCTGGCGAACGGGTTGCTCGGGCGCCTCGGGGTGGACGTGCCCGCCGCCCGGTCCCTGCGCGGTGACGGGGAGTTGCGGATCAGGAGGGTGGGTGGTGGCGGGGGTGCGGGCAGGGGCGGGGACGGCGCGCAGGAGGCCGTCCGTTCGGAGGAGGCGGTCCGCTCGGAGGTGGTCTCCGCCGTGCTGGACGCGCTCGCGCACGAGGGGTCCATCGGGGTCGTCGTGGCCGACGGTCCGGATGTCGTACGGCTGCGGGGCGCCCTCTCCGAGGCCGGGGTGACGGTGGGCGGTCCGGGTGAACTCGGGGTGCCTGTCACGGTGTTGGGCGCGGGCGCGGCGAAGGGACTCGAGTACGACCATGTCGTGGTCGTCGAACCGGCGGCCATCGTGGCGGCGGAGGAGCGGGGGCTGCACCGGCTGTATGTCGCGCTCACCCGTGCGGTGTCGCGCCTGGACGTGGTGCACGCGCGGGCGCTGCCGTGGTGACGGCGGTCATGGGAGGCAGGGGAGTGTGGGGGGTGGGGGTGTTACCGGACGGCGGCGGAGTCATGACCGTACCGGCACCTCGGTGATCGAGGCCGTGGCTACGGTGAGCGGGCGCCGGTGAGCGGCGGTACGCGAGCCCGATCTCCCTCCCCCCAGGGGGCTCGTACGCCGCTCACCGGTCGGTCGGTCGATTGGTCGGTTGGTCGACCGACCGCTGTCCACGGGGCCGCAGGCTCTCTACGGGGACGGGACCGCGGGTTCGCTCTCCTGTCCGGCCGTCCACCCCTCGGGCTTCGTCGCCGCGTCCAGCGCCGGGATCAACTGCTCCTCCTCGTACGTGAGATGGGCTTCGAGCGCGGCGATGAGCCGCTCCACCTCGGGGAGTACGGCGGCCGGGTCGGCGTTCTCGGTGGTCACCACGCGGCGCAGATCCTCGACGAGGGCGGCGATGCCGCGGTGCTCCTCGTCGAGGCGCGCGAGGGTCGGGGCCAGCTCGGGGTGGCGCTCGCCGAGGAAGGGGAACAGGCCCATGTCCTCGCCGGTGTGGTGGTTGTGGAGGCCCTGGCAGAAGGTGAGGCAGTTGACGCGGAGCTGTGCGCCGAGGCCGGCCCTGCCGCCGCTGGCGATCAACTCCTGCTTGATCAGGGCAAGTTCGCGGCGGAAGGCGTCATGGATGACCTTGAGACCCTCGCCCATGGAACCGGCGTTGACGTTCGGCGGACCGGCCACGGGGATCTCCCGCAGCGCGACGACGGGGATCGTACGGTCCGTCTTCGCCTGGTACTCGGCCCATCCCGGTTCGCTCTCGACCGCCCGCGCGAACGCCCGGTCCCGCTCCTCGCCGTCCAGGACGACGGCCTCTGCCTCGTAGGTGAACACCCCGCTCTCCACGGTGACCCGGGGGTCGGCGGTGATGTTCCGGTACCAGTCGGGGTGCTTCGGCGAGCCCCCGGCCGACGCGATGACCAGGATCGCGCCGTCGCCGTCGGGGAGGTAGCCGAGGGGGGTGGTGTGCCGGTTGCCGGTACGGGCGCCGGTGGTGGTCAGGAGGATCAGGCGGGCGCCCTCGAAATATCCGCCGACCTCGCCGTGGCGGGCGCGGAACTCGTCGATGACCTGCTGGTTGAAGGGGTTGGGCATTCTCTGCTTTCGGGGATGGCGACATGCTTTGTCGCGGAATTCGGGCAGGGGTGAGCGCGGGAAGGGTTCAACGCGTGTGAAAGGAACACCAAGGGAGCCGAGGGAGTTGAAGGAACTCAGAACTCAGAACTCAGAACTCGGAAACTGGGAACTCGGAAGAAAGAGAATGGTGTTCGGTGGCGCGGAACCTCGGCAGGCAGGCGGGCTCCTGGCCCGCCCCGGCCTCACTCGGAGGCCGGGTAACCGATCCGCTCACGGCCCAAGGCCGACCCGGCAGTCATACGGTCAACACTAGGGGCAGAGGGTGCGAAGGGGCAATGTGTATCCGGCCTGAATGGACCGGCCTCCCGGCGGAATCGGGTCACGCCTTTCGGTCGGACTCCTCGGCCTTCTCGGCCTCCTCGGCTTCCTCGGCCGCCTGTTCCAGCCGGTCGCGATAACGCTCCCACCACGCCGGGTCGTTCGACGGGACGCTGGTGTTGTGCTCGTTCATTCCGACCGCGCCGTCCAGGAGTTCCCGGAGGATGTCGGCGTGCCCGGCGTGCCGGTGGGTGTCGGCGATCACGCGGACCACGGCGTGGTGCAGCGTCACCTCGTCCCTGTCGTCGGGCCACCACGGCACCCGGCCCACGGTGTCCAACGGCAGCGCGTCGATCGTCGCGTCGGCGTGGGCCCAGGCCCGGCGGTAGAGGCCCACGATGTCCTCGCGGGACTCGTCGGCGGTGGCCCACATGTCCGCGTTGGGCTCGGACCCGGCGTCGGTGTCGGCGTCGAGCCAGGGCAGCGCCTCGCCGGACGGGCGCCCGAAGGTGTCGCCGAGGTAGCCGAGTTCGACACCGGCCGCGTGCTTCAGCAGCCCCAGGAGATTGGTGCCGGTCGGCGTCAGCGGGCGGCGGGCGTCGTACTCCGACAGCCCTTCGAGCTTCCACAGCAGGGCGTCGCGGGCGGACCGCAGATAGAAGAGGAGGTCGGCCTTGGCGTCCGGGGCGGTGGCGGTCATGGGGCAAGTCTGCCGTGCCCGGGCCTGCTGGAGCCTCCGGTGAAACCCGTTGGCGCGAGCGCGGCGGCCTGCGCTACGTTTCCGGAGGCCGTGCAATGGAGTGAGGAGGTGGTACCCGTGAACGTATCGACATGGGTGCTCCCCTCCGGGGTCACGGTCGGGCGATAGGTCGTCCGGGAGCGCCGTTCCATGGCACTCCCGAAAGGCACGACCATGCGCTTCACCTCTGAACGCCGTCTCGACGACGCTGTCCTCGAACGCGAATTCATCCTCGGTGACATCCCCGGAATCCTGTGGACGCCCGCGTCTACCTCCGCATCCGCAACCGCCTCGGCACAGGCGCCCGCGCCGCTGATCCTGCTCAGCCCTCCTCCGCTCGGGATGCGCAAGGCGTATCCCCGGCTGGTGGGCCGGGCCCGGCACTCCGTGGCGGACGGCTTCGCCACGGCCGCCATCGAGTTCCCCGGCTGCGGCGACCGGCCCCGCCTGCCCGCCACCGAGCGGGCCGTCGCCGACCTGCGCCGGGCCATGGAGGCCGGCGAGCCGGTCACCGACGAGATCATCGACGCCCTCGTCCTGCCCCTGGTCGACATGGCGGTCCCGGAATGGCAGACCGCCCTGGACGCCCTCCTGGCGCTGCCCGGGATCGGCGGCCCGGTCGGGTACTCGGGGGGAGTGATCTCCATCGGGACCCGGCTGGCGGTGGTCGAGCCGCGTATCTCGGCCGCTGTGCTGTTCGCCGGGAGTTTCGTCCCTCGCGTGATCTTCGACGAGGCCCGCCAGGTCACCATTCCCCTGCATGTCCTGCTGCAGTGGGACGACGAAGGCAACGACCGGCGGGCGGCCCTGGAACTGTTCGACGCCTTCGGCTCCAAGGAGAAGACGCTGCACGCCAACATGGGCGGCCACACCGGCGTCCCGCAGTTCGCGGGGGAGGCCGCGGCACAGTTCTTCACCCGACACCTGAGGTGATGACGCCCGGCCGTCGGGCCACCGGCAGACGGTGGCCGTGATGCCCGACGGCCGGTTCACCACCCGCCCACGGCGGAGGCTTCTTGCGGTGCATCGCCGGAGGAACCCCGAGGACCGTGCCGGTCAGTAGGGTCGTGGCCATGGATGCGTTCTTACCGTTCCTGATCGCGGTGGTCGGCTTCGCGGTGGCGCTGGTCCCCTTTGTGTGGCTGGGGGTGCGTATCCGCCGCCGGGGCGCGGGTGGTGGGGCGATGAGCGGGGCCCTGGCCGCGTACGACGAGGCGTTCCGCGCGACCGCGCACGCGTCGTACGTCGAGATCAGGGCCCAGGCCGAACGCAGGGCGCCGCTCCCGTCGCCCGACGACCACTGGGCCCGAAGCCCCGGCCGGGCGGCCACCCGCACCGGGGCGTCGTCGTCGACGACATCGGCGTCCCGACCGCGTCCGGGCCACGCCCGCCGAGGCCTACGCCGCTGGGCGGGCCGCCTGAGGCCAAGTCACCGTCAGTCGGCCTCGGCCGCGGCCTCGGCCTCGGCCGCGGTGGACGGGAACTCGTACACGGTGTAGTCGGTGAGGCGGACGTATCCGAGGCGCCGGTAGAGGGCGTTGCTGGTGGCGTTGCCGGGGTCGGTGAACAGCACGACGTCCGTCGCGCCGGCGGCCAGCGCGGCGCGGCTCGTCTCGACGGTCACGGCACCCGCGTAGCCGCGGCCCCGGAGATGGGCCGGGGTGTAGACGGGGTCCACCCGGATCATGCCGCCGACGACCGAGGTCGCGGCCGCCATGGAGACGGGGGTGCCGTCTGGGGTCTCCCAGAACGTGTAGTGCCGGTCGCCGAAGCGGGAGTCGTCCCAGGCGCCGGCGTCGATCAGGTCGATGGAGACCTGTTCCCCGACGGCGACACAGAACTCCCGGCAGAAGCGGATGAGTTGCTCCCGGTCCCCCTCGCCCACGACCCGCCCCCGGCCCTCCGGGAACGGCTCCTGCGGGGTGAGCGTGCCGAGGCGGTAGAGATGGAGCCGCGTGGTGGCCACCGGCGTGGCACCGCTCCGCCGCTGCCAGGCCTCGGCGAAAGCGGTGGACGTCTCGTGGTCCGCGCTGACACCGGGGACGGGGTGACCGAGGTCGGCCAGGCGGTCGGCGAGCGCGTCGGCCTGCTCGCGCGTGGCGGGGGCGAGGCTCAGGAAGGACGCGCGGGTGCGCTGGATGAAGGCGGCGTGGACCTCGCCGTCTCGCTCCAGTCGGCCGAATACCGGCGCTTCGGAGCCGTGCGCGGCGACGCCGTTCGCTCGGTACTTCTCGGTCACTGTCAGCTGCATGGTGTGCAGGGCGGGCCGCGAGCGCAGGAACTCCCCTGCTCGGGCATGAAAAACGTGAACGTCTTCGGTGAGATGCCAGTCATCGGAACGCATGCCCCATGCTCCCGGACCCCACCACCCCACCCCGGACTTTCCAGCCAGCCCGATCCACCGACCTGGCGGTGCCGGACCGACGCCTCCTCGCGCCGGACCGGCGGCGGGTCCGGGACTCCGCCACTCCGTATCGGGCACTACGCATTACGTATCAGGACCATGTATCCGGGACGACGACGTGTCCGGAAGCTGCCGACGAGCGCGCCAGAGCCGTCTGAGGGCTTCGAGTTCGGCTCGGGGGAAGTGCTCGCCCCACTTGCCTCGGTAGCCGCTCTCGCCGTAGGTCTGCGCGACCTCGTCGAAGCAGCGGATCACGGCGCGGGCGAGTGCGTTGATGCCGAGCTGGCTCGACCAGATCTCTGTTCCCCTGTTGTCGTGATCGCTGCCGTCGCGCAGTTCCAGCACGCGGATCCAGATGTCGTCGCCTTCGCGATAGAAGATCCACCGGTAAGCGGTCGGTTCGGCCTCGAACTGGACACGGCTCTCCGCCGCCCCCGCGAGGAGTCGGGCCACCGCGGTCAGGAACTCCTCGGGTGCACTGGTGATGTGGGACGCAGTGAGCTCGACCTTGGCGTGCTGATCCTCAAGGGCGCAGTCGGCCCAGCCGTGGGTGCCCAGCACCCAGGTGATACGCATGCCGGGACCTCCTGAGACGAGAGGGGCGGACCGCGCGGCCCTGAACGCGAGATACCGGCCGAAGGCCTCGTGGCTGTCGGGGGTGAAGCGCCGGTCCGGAAGCGCCGCCCGCAGCTCCGGCCCGGTCAGCCAGCCGTGCCAGGCGACCTCGTCGGGATCGGCGGCCACGGTGTCGGGCACCACGGCTTCGTGCACGCCGAGCCAGTGAGGGCTCAGACCGCCGCGGTTGAGGAACGTGAACAGCAGGCGTGGCAGCACACGAATGCCCAGCTCTTCGGACAGCTCACGCGCGGCGGCCTGTTCATAGGACTCACCCACATCCACGGCGCCACCGACCACGACCTCGTAGAGCCCGGGGAAGCGCGACAGCCGCTCCGACCGCCGGTGAACGAGGATCCGGCCGCCCTCATCACGGCACACCGTCACGGCGACCCGGTGCAGCCAGCCCTCCCGGACGGCCTGCCGGCGGCTGACGACCACCCCCAGCGCACGATCTCGATCGTCGACACGCTCCACCAGTTCGTCCACGAGGCAACCCTGACAGAGCCCACCGACAACGCCGCTTCCCGGAGCCCGGGCACGACAGGGCTCGCAGTGGTCTAGCGCACTTTTGCAAGCGGCTGCTTGCAATAGTTAGCGGGGGTGGGGCATGGTGGAGGCATGGCATCGCTCAACGTCGGCAATCTTGGTGAGTATCTGCGTGAACAGCGGCGGAACGCGCAGCTGTCGCTCAGGCAGCTCGCCGACGCCGCCGGGGTGTCCAATCCGTATCTGAGCCAGATCGAGCGCGGGCTGCGCAAGCCGAGCGCGGAGGTGTTGCAGCAGGTCGCCAAGGCCCTGCGGATCTCCGCCGAGACGCTGTACGTGCGGGCCGGCATCCTCGACGCCGAGCGGGATCGCGACGAGGTGGAGACACGTGCCGTCATCCTCGCCGATCCCACGCTGAACGAGCGGCAGAAGCAGGTGCTGCTCCAGATCTACGAGTCCTTCCGCAAGGAGAACGGGTTCGAGATCGACAGCGAGATCGGCAGCGAAGGCGGGGTCGGGCTCGGTGCCGGCACCGGTACCGGTACCGACGAGGTCTCGGCACCCGGCTCCGCCGCGGCCGGCGGCGGCGATGTCGCTCCGCGTGAGACGGCGAGTTGATGACGCGGACCGGTACGAGCACAAGTACGTGTACGAGTGCGTGTGCGTGTATGAGTACGGCATAAAACCCTCAGCTGAAAGCAATTCGGAGGATTCTCACCATGGCCATCACCGACGACATCCGTAAGGCCGTCACCGACCCGACGCCGTTCTACTTCGCCGCCGGCACCGCCGACCTCGCCCTCCAGCAGGCCAAGAAGGTGCCCGGCATCGTCGAGCAGCTGCGCGCCGATGCGCCGGCCCGGATCGACGCCGTACGCCAGACCGACCCGAAGGCCGTGCAGGAGAAGGCGACCGCCCGGGTCAAGGAGACCCAGGAGAACCTCCAGACCAAGGTCACTGAGCTGATCGGCACCCTCGACACCGACCTGAAGAAGCTCGGTGAGACCGCCCAGGACCTCGCGCTGCGCAGCGTCGGCGTCGCCGCCGAGTACGCGGTGAAGGCCCGGGAGACGTACGAGAAGGTCGCCGAGCACGGTGAGCAGGCCGTGAAGACCTGGCGTGGCGAGGCCGCGGAGGAGATCGAGGAGCTGGCGATCGCCGTCGAGCCCAAGGCCCAGCCGGTCGAGGTCAAGGACGAGCCGGCCGTGAAGCCGGTCCCGGCCCAGGCCGCCCCCGCCCCCGCCGCCGCCAAGAAGCCCGCGCCGAAGAAGGCCCCGGCCCGGAAGCCCACGACCGCGAAGAAGACCACCCCGCCCGCCAAGTAGGCGGCAGGGCGCGCTTCCGCGTGGGCGACATAGCCGACGGCGAGGTCGGCGACAGAGCGAGAGGCATCCGCGTGGTGCTTCGGAGGTACCGGAGATGCCGGAGGTATCAGGGTTGTCCGTGTGACGACCGTCCGGCACCTCACGGTACGGAGACGGGCCGGGCACCTTTGGGGTGACCGGCCCGTTCTACGGGTACGGTGGCCGCGTAGGAGTCGTCAGTCGAGAGAGCGAACGGAACGGGTGGTGTGAGCGGCATGCTGATGACGGGCTTCGCGGGGTTCCTGGGACTTCTGAAGATCGTCCTGATGGCCCTCGCCGCGTTCGGGCTGTTCGACGCCGCGTTCCGGCGTGAGGACGCGTTCCGTGCGGCGGACAAGCAGACCAAGGTGTTCTGGCTGATCATCCTCGGGATCGCCCTCGTCGTGAGCTGGCTGTTCTCGATCCTGTCGTTCCTGCCGATCATCGGCGTCATCGCGAGCATCGTCTACATCGTGGATGTGCGGCCCGCGGTCAAGCAGGTCTCCGGCGGTGGAGGCGGCGGCGGTCGCCGCGGCTCCAGCAGCGACGGTCCGTACGGGCCGTACAACGGCGGCCGGTGACCACCTCTCCAGGGGCCGTACCACGGCCGCCGGTGACCACCTCTCCAGGGGCCGTACCACGGCCGCCGGTGACCACCTCCGTACGGGCCGCCGTCCGTACTACGGCCGTCCGTACTGCGGCCGTCCGTGACCGCACGGACCTTGGTGCGGTGTGATCGCACGGCCCTCGGTGCGGTCAGGCTTCGCGGTCCAGTAGGAGGACCGCCACGTCGTCGGTCAGTTCGCCGCCGTTGAGGTCGCGGACCTCGTTCACCGCCGCGCGCAGCAGATCCTCGCCGCGCAGCCCCTCGGTGAGCTGGCGGCGGACCATCTCCACCATCCCGTCCTGGCCCAGCCGCTCCTTGCCCTGACCGATCCGGCCCTCTATCAGGCCGTCGGTGTAGAGCATCAGACTCCAGGCGGCGCCCAGCTCGATCTGGGTGCGGGGCCAGCGGGCGTTCGGGAGCAGGCCGAGGGCGGGGCCGCCGTTGTCGTACGGCAGCAGCTCGGCCGGTGGTGTGGGCAGGCCGTTCCGCCCGTGGCGGACGATCAGCGGGGCCGGGTGGCCGGCCAGGCAGAGGCCCGCGCGGCGGCCGTCGGGGGCGATGTCGACCGTGCAGAGCGTCGCGAAGATCTCGTCGCTCTCGCGCTCGTGCTCCAGGACGCGCTGGAGCGTGGACAGCAGTTCGTCGCCGCACAGCCCCGCGAACGTCAGCGCCCGCCAGGCGATCCGCAGCTCCACACCGAGCGCCGCCTCGTCGGGGCCGTGCCCGCAGACGTCGCCGATCATGACGTGGACCGTGCCGTCCGGGGTGCGGACGGTGTCGTAGAAGTCGCCCCCGAGCAGGGCGCGGGAACGGCCCGGCCGGTAGCGGGCGGCGAACCGCAGGGACGAACCCTCCAGCAGGGGCGTCGGCAGCAGGCCGCGCTCCAGGCGGGCGTTCTCCTGGGCGCGCAGCTTGGACTCCGTCAGACGGCGCTCGGCCGTGTCCGACCGTTTGCGCTCCACCGCGTAGCGGATCGCGCGGCTCAGGAGGCGGCCGTCCACTTCGTCCCGGAAAAGGTAGTCCTGGGCGCCGACCCGGACCGCCTCCGTGCCGCGTTCGGCGTCACCCGAGTCGGTGAGGGCCAGGACGGCGTGGCGCGGGGCCAGCTCCAGGACGTGCTTGAGGACGGCGAGTTCGTCGTCGGGGTGGTCGGCGGCCTCGGTGTCCGCCTCGGGGTCCGCGGGGGCGGGGCGGGGCGGGGCCGGGAGCGCCAGGTCCAGGAGGATGCAGTTGACGTCGTCGGTCAGCAGCCGCTGGGCCTCGGTGAGGTTGCGGGCGGTGCGGACGCGGATCGGCCTGCCCGTGGAGTCGAGCAGTTCGGGCACGTTGAGGGAACCCGCCGGGTCGTCCTCGATGAGGAGCACCGTGAGGTTGGTGGGGCCGCCGGGCTGGGCGATCGGGCCGGCGGGGGCCGTGGCCGAGGGGCCCGGGCCCGGGGCGCGGTCGCCGGTGGGGCCGGGCGGGCGTGTGGAGTTGTCTGCAGGGGCCAGGGCCGAGGCGTTCATGGCAGCCCCCTCTCCGGACGGTCCGCTGGGCGCGGACACGGCGTGCGCCTGACCACTTTCCACGGCCGGGATCGCTCTCTGCCGCGGTACGGGTACGGGCATCGTGTTGGGTTCCTTCCCTCCCCCCGAGGGCACGGCGGGGCGAGGGACCTCGACCCACCGACGGGGACCATAGCGCCCGGCGCCGCCGCAGCGGAATGGTCGGCGGGGCGCCGGGCGGCAAACAGCCGGTGTCATATGCCGCATCCTGTACCGCACTTGGACATGGCAGGGCTTTCTCCTGGGATGACGTATGTCACGCGGTGGAGGTTGAGCGGGCCGGGGGAAGGTGGTGAGAGTCACGTGGGGTGGGTCACTGCCCCGTCTCCGCCCCGTCTCCGCCCCGTCCGTGCCCCGTCCCTGCCCCCCACGCTGTCCCGTCCCCAAGGGTTGCGCCCCCTGGGCTCCCGCCGGATCGGCGGCCCCGGCGCGTCCGGCGGTCCCGGCGCGCCCGACGGTCCCGGCGCGCCCAACGGCTCCGGCTCACGCGTCGGGTCGTACGACTCCCAGGATCTGCATCGTCCCCGCGCCCGCGATCGTCACCTTTCGGTTCGGCCGGGGGGCGTGGACCATCGAGCCGTTGCCCAGGTACATGGCCACATGGCTGGCGTCGGCGTTGTAGATGATCAGGTCGCCGGGGCGCATGTCCTGGATGTCGATGTGCTTGAGCCGGCGCCACTGCTCCTGGGAGGTGCGGGGGACGGTCAGGCCGGCGGCGGCCCAGGCCTGGCTGGTGAGGCCGGAACAGTCGTACGTGTCAGGGCCCTCGGCGCCCCATTCGTACCATTTGCCTATCTGGTCCGTCGCGAACTTCACGGCCTTCTTGCCCTGCGGGGACGCCTTGCCGTTGATCTCGTCGAGGATGCCGGAGTCGAGCCACGCGGCCTGTGACTGCTGCGCGGCATCCTCCTCCAACTGCGCCAGCCGCTCCCGCTCGTCGTCCTCCAGCTGTGCTTCCAGCTCCTCGGCGGCGGCGATCTGCTTCTTGATCTTCTTCTTGGCCTTCTCCTTGGCCTTGCGGTTGGTCTCCAGCTTCTCCCAGCGCGCCGAGGCGTCCTTGGAGTACTGCTCCAAGTCCTGCTGGGTCCGCGTCATTTCGGCGAGCAGGCCCTTGCTCGCGAGCTGGCCCTGGCGCACCCGGTCCGCGCCCTCCAGGAAGTCCTGGGGGTTCTCGCTCAGCCACAGCTGGACCTCGGGCGGAAGGCCCCCGCCGCGGTACTGGGCGCGGGCCGCGGCGCCGATGAGGTCCTGCAGCTTGTCCAGCTTCTGCTGGCCCTTGACGACCTCGTGGGCCAGATCGACGAGTTCCTCGGACTGCTGGTCGGCCTTCTCCTCGGCCGCGTTGTACGCGTCCGTCGCGACCGCCGCGTCGTGGTAGAGGCCCTCCAGCTTGGCGCGTACGACCTCCAGCTCCTCGTTCGTCACCGGGGTCGACACCGGGGGCGACGGCGACGGTGACGCCGAGGGCGAGGCGGGGGCGGAGGGGCCCGGGGTCGGCTCGGTCGGTTTGGACTGGCTCGCGTACGCGTTCACCGGTGCGCCCAGCACCGTTATCGCGCAGACCACGGCCACGGCCGCCATGGTCAGCTTCCGCTTGCCGACTCCCATACCCCTTGCCCCCAACCCCAAGAGAAACAGCATTGGTTAACCGTCAGTAACTTGCCGGTGCCCGGGTGATCGTGTCACGGCGTCGCGGAATGCGACAGAGGTGGGCAAGAACTCACGTCTCCTCGCTCCCACTTGTCTCCCTCCCGCTCTCACCTGCGCGACATGGGCCCCGTCCGTGTGACGAACGGCCCGAGGTGATCGTTCCCGTACGTCGCGCATTCGTCGCTCTGAGTTACGGAGGGAGGGGTTGGGGGTGGCGGTGGCGGGGGCGGTGTCGTCGCTCAGCGCCCCGGCGCCAACGCCTCCCACGCCACCGTGACTTCGCCCTGCCGCCAGCGCGTCACCCCGTCCCGGACCGGCCAGTCGGCGCTCAGGCTGCGGACCGTGCGGATCCAGCGCTGGCGGGCGCCGTACGAGGCGTACGGGGCGGCGGCCGCCCAGGCGCGGTCGAAGTCGCGGAGGAAGGCGTGCACCGGTTCGCCGGGGACATTGCGGTGGATGAGCGCCTTGGGGAGGCGTTCGGCGAGGTCGGAGGGTCGCTCCAGGGAGCCGAGCCGGGTGGCGAAGGTGAGGGTGCGGGGGCCCTCCGGACCGAGCGCGACCCAGACGTGCCGGCGGCCGATCTCGTCACAGGTGCCCTCGACGAGCAGTCCCCCGCGGGCTCCTCCGGGGCGGGAGGGGGCGGCCGGTTCGAGGCGGGCGCACAGGCGTTCCCAGACGGCGGCGACCTCGTCCTCGTCGTACTGCCGCAGGACGTTCGCCGCCCGGATCAGGGTCGGGCGGCCCGGCACCGGCACCTCGAAGCCGCCGTGCCGGAAGGTCAGGCCCTCGCACTCGTACGGTTTCGCCGCCGCGACCCTGGCCGGGTCGATCTCGACGCCGACCACTTGGGTACGGGGCGCCGCCGCGCGGAGGCGGTGGAGGAGTTCGACGGCGGTCCAGGGGGCGGCGCCGTAGCCGAGGTCGACGGCGAGGGGGGTGCGGGCGCGGCGGAGTTCGGCGCCGTGCGTCGCCGCGATCCAGCGGTCCATGCGGCGCAGACGGTTGGGGTTGGTGGTGCCGCGCGTCATGGTGCCGACTGGTCTTGCCATGGGGTGAGCGTATTCCGGCCGGGCGGGGTGGGGTCTCGGGGCGGTGGTCCCGGGGGCGGTGGCCCCGGTCTCGGTATTGGTGTTGGTGTTGGTATCGGTCCCCGTCCCCGTCCCCGTCCCCGTCCCCGTCCCCGTCCCCGTCCCCGTTCCCGTCCCGTCCCGGCGTCGGCGTACCCACCCCCTCCCCCCGCGCCCCCCACTCCCCACCTCCTCGAACGGTTGAGCGAAGCTCGGTAATATTTCTGCAAAGAGGAAATGGAACAGCCTCCTCCGGCGTTCCCCCTGCCTAGAGGGACCCCACGCCCTCCGAACGGCATGCCCGGAGCGAGGAGGAACGCCACGTGAGCCACTACGTCAGCAGGCTCGGGCGACGCTCCCCGGCCGGCGCGGCGCGGCTGCGGCTGCACCGGAAGCCGCGCCGGGTCGCGATGCTCTCGGTGCACACGTCACCGCTGCACCAGCCCGGCACGGGCGACGCGGGCGGGATGAACGTCTACATCGTCGAGCTGGCGCAGCGGCTGGCCGCGCAGAACATCGAGGTGGAGATCTTCACCCGGGCCACCACCGGCGCCCTCCCCCCGGCGGTCGAGCTGGCCCCGGGCGTCCTGGTCCGGCACGTCGACGCGGGCCCGTACGAGGGGCTGGCGAAGGAGGAACTCCCGGCCCAGCTGTGCGCGTTCACCCACGGCGTGATGCAGGCCTGGGCCGGCCACCGCCCCGGCCACTACGACCTCGTCCACTCGCACTACTGGCTCTCCGGCCACGTCGGCTGGCTCGCCGCCGAGCGCTGGGGCGTCCCCCTGGTGCACGCCATGCACACCATGGCCAAGGTCAAGAACGCCGCGCTCGCCACCGACGACACCCCCGAGCCCGCCGCCCGTGTCATCGGCGAGACCCAGATCGTCCGCGCCGCCGACCGCCTCATCGCCAACACGGCCGAGGAGGCCGACGAACTCGTCCGCCACTACGAGGCAGACCCGGCCAAGGTCGCCGTGGTCCACCCCGGTGTCAACCTCGACCGCTTCCGCCCGGCCGACGGCCGCGCGGCGGCCAGGGCCCGCCTCGGTCTTCCCGAGGACGCCCTGATCCCGCTCTTCGCCGGCCGCATACAGCCCCTGAAGGCGCCCGACGTCCTGCTCCGCGCGGTCGCCGTCCTCCTCGACGAACGCCCCGAGCTGCGCTCGCGGATCGTCGTCCCGGTGGTCGGCGGGCCGAGCGGCAGCGGCCTCGCCAAACCCGAGGGCCTGCAGAAACTGGCCGCGCGGCTCGGCATCGCCGATGTCGTACGGTTCCGGCCGCCCGTGGGGCAGGAGCAGCTCGCGGACTGGTTCCGGGCGGCGTCCGTGCTGGTCATGCCGTCGTACAGCGAGTCCTTCGGGCTGGTCGCGATCGAGGCGCAGGCGGCCGGTACGCCGGTGCTGGCGGCCTCGGTCGGCGGCCTCCCGGTCGCCGTGCGGGACGGGGAGACCGGCTTCCTCGTCCAGGGCCACGAACCCGGCGCCTACGCGCGCGTGCTCCGCGATTTCGCGGACACCCCCGAACTGCCCGCCCGCATGGGCGCGGCCGCCGCCCGCCACGCCGAGTCCTTCGGCTGGGACACCTCGGCCGCCGCCACCGCGGACGTGTACACGGCCGCCGTGCACGACCACCGCCGCCAGCGGGTGCGCGGCTACTACGGGTGAGGGGACGGCCTGTCCGTACCGGCGGGTACGCTCGCTCCATGGCTGACAAAGCGTCGATCATCGAGCAGGTGTCGATCATCGAGCAGGTCCTCACCGAGGCCGAGCTGGAGTGGGAGAGCCCGGCACCCGGCACGTACGTGGTGAGGCTCCCCGGCACCCGCAAGCTCTCGACGACCGTCTCCCTGATCGTCGGCCGGCACTCCCTCTCCCTCAACGCCTTCGTGATCCGCCACCCCGACGAGAACGAGGCGGGTGTCCACCGCTGGCTCCTGGAGCGCAACCTCAAGCTGTACGGCGTGAGTTACGCGGTCGACCCGCTCGGCGACATCTACGTCACGGCCCGGCTGCCCCTCTCCGCCGTCACCCCCGAGGGCATCGACGGCCTCCTCGGCCAGGTCCTGGAGGCGGCCGACGGCGCCTTCAACACCCTCCTCGAACTGGGCTTCGCCTCCGCCATCCGCAAGGAGTACGCGTGGCGCGTCTCCCGGGGCGAGTCGACGCGCAACCTGGACGCGTTCAGTCACCTGACGCGCGACGCGACTGACGCGACTGACGGGGCCGACGCAACTGGCACGACTCGCACGACTGGTACGCCTGACACGCGACGTGCCTGACACGCGACGTGCCTGACGCGACTACGGCGACCCGCTCCGATAGCGACCGGGGGTGACGCCCACCCACCGCCTGAAGTGCCGCGTCAGATGCGCCTGGTCGTAGAACCCGGCCACCGCCGCCGCCTCACCCGGCCGCATCCCCTCCAGCAGCAGCCGTCTGGCCCGCTCCACCCGCCGGGACATCAGATACTGGTGCGGCGCGATCCCGAAGGCCGCCCCGAACGCCCGTACGAGATGGGCGGGGTGGGCATGCACCGCCCCCGCGGCCTCCTCCAGCGTCAGCCCCTCCACGACCCGCTCGTCGAGCAGTTCCCGCAGCCGATGGGCGACGGTGTGACCGCCGGGCCCCTGCAGAACCTGACGAGTCCCTTGACGAGTCCGTTGATACGTCTGCTGACGCGTCCCGTGGTGCTTCCCCAGATGCTCCCGCAGCCGCTCCCCGACGAGCGCCAGCCTGCTCTCCGCCTCCAGCTCGTCCCCCGGTCGCGCGAGTGCCGTGTGCAACTCCGCCACCCGCCGCCGTAGCAACGGATCCCGGAGGTCGGGCCCGTCCACCGCCGCCCCGATGAGGCTCTCGTCCAGCACCGACGTGCTCGAAGCCGGGTCCAGATACAGCACCCGCTTACGGAACCCGGCCTCCGTGACCGGCTCCCCGTTGTGCGGCACGAACGGCGGCAGCAACGAGACCGTGTCGCCCGGCGTCCCGTGCTCGTGCCGGTCCAGTTCGTAGCGCACGGCCCCGTCGTCCACGATCAGCAGCGTCCAGACGTCGTGCACATGCATGGGGTACGCGTACTCGGTGTAGTGCGCGTGGAACACCTCGACGACGCCGGGCACACGGGGCCGCCAGGCGGACACTTCACGCTGGGGGCGCATGCAAAGAACGTACAAGACGGGGTCGTACGCCGGTCGGCAGTCTCGTCCCATGAACAGCGAGACCCCTGTGGAGCCCCCCGTGGACGTGCTGCCCCCCGTCCGCTTCGACACCAAGATCGCCGTCCTCCTCCGCGACGACCTGGCGACCTGGCAACGCCTCAACGTCACGTCCTTCCTGGTCAGCGGCCTCGGCCCGGCCGTGCCGGAGGTGATCGGCGAGCCGTACGAGGACGCCGACGGCACGGCGTACCTCCCGATGTTCCGTCAGCCGGTGCTCGTCTTCGAGGGCACGAAGGAGGTCCTGAAGTCGGCCCACGCGCGCGCCCTCTCCCGCGCCCTGCCCCGCGCCGTCTTCACGTCCGACCTTTTCGCCACGGGCAACGACCGCGACAACCGGGCGGCCGTACGCGCGGTGGGCGCGGGGGACCTGGACCTGGTGGGGCTGGCGGTGTACGGCCCGCGCAACGCGGTGGACAAGGTGGTGAAGGGGGCGCGGATGCATCCGTGACGACGCGAAGCCCGTGCGTCTCCGGTGGTCAGCCCGAGCCGGTACCGGCAGCCGCTTCCGGAGTCGTCGCCTCAACGGCTGGGGTGGCGTCGGCTCCGTCCTCGTTCTTGGCCTCCTCCTTGGCCTCGTCCTCCGCGATCCGGCGCATCAACGCCCAGTACCCCACCCCCGCCACGGTCCCGATCACCGCGCACATGCCCCACAGCCATTCCGCCCCCCAGCGGTCGATGACGACACCGGACATGAGCGGGGCGACCAGCGCGGCGACGGACCAGGACATCGTGTACATGCCCTGGTAGCGGCCGCGCCCCTGGACGGGGGAGAGGCGGACGACGAGGCCGGTCTGGGTGGGCGCGTTGACGATCTCGGCGAGGGTCCAGACGCAGACGGTGAGGGCGAAGACGCCGATCGACCCGGCGAACGCGGTCAGGCCGAAGCCGTACCCGGCGAGCACGGAGGAGACGACGAGGAGCCGCCCCGGGTCCCGGTGTTCGATGAACCGGGTGACCGGGATCTGCAGGGCGACGATCAGCACACCGTTGACGGCGATGGCGAGACCGTAGTCGACCGGTGCGAAACCGGCCTCACCCATGGCGACGGGCAGCCCCACCGACCCCTGCTGGAAGATCAGCGCGACGAGGAAGGACAGCCCCACGACCCCCATGAACCGCCCGTCGCGCACGACGGTCCCGAGCCCGACCGCGTCCGTGCCGCCGGTCTTCCCCACCACTGCCGCACCGCTCTCGGGCCGTGACTCCGGAAGCTTCAGGAAGACGAGGACCGCGCAGGTCAGCGTCATCCCCGCCTCAATGAGGAACCCGGCGCGGTAGCTGACCTCGGCGATGAACCCGGCGGCCATGGAGGAGATCGCGAAACCGAGGTTGATGGCCCAGTAGTTGAGGGAGAACGCGCGGACGCGGTCCTCGGGCCGGACGATGTCGGCCATCATCGCCTGCACGGCGGGCCGGGAGGCGTTGCTGGTCGCGCCGACGAGGAAGGCGACGCCGGCGATGGCGACGGGGTGCTGCACGAAGCCGAGGAGCGCGACCGACCCGGCGGTCGACGCCTGCGCGACGAGCAGCGTGGGCCGCCGCCCGAGCCGGTCGGCCATGACCCCGCCGCCGAGCGAGGAGATGACACCGCCGAGCCCGTGCAACGAGGCGACGAGCCCGGCGTACGAGGCGGAGTAGCCGCGGTCCAGCGTCAGATACAGCGCCATGAAGGTGGCGACGAACGCGCCGAGCCGGTTGACGAGGGTGCTGGTCCACAGCCACCAGAACTCCCGGGGGAGCCCCGAGACGGACTCCCGGACGGCACGTCTGACAGCGACGAGTGGCATGAGGGTCCCCCACGGACGTATGCGGCTGAGGTGTAAGCGGCTAAGGCGGCGAACACAACTTACGAACGCACATGGATCCCGGGCCACCCAATTAGCAACCCCGGTCAACTGTCAGCAATGCATGGTGGACCTGTCCGCCTGTCGGCCGGACGTGTGATCGTTTCCAGCCGTCGATTACGCTCGGGGCCATGGCCGACGCACCGTACAAGCTGATCCTCCTCCGCCACGGCGAGAGCGAGTGGAACGAGAAGAACCTGTTCACCGGCTGGGTGGACGTCAACCTCACGCCGAAGGGAGAGAAGGAGGCGACGCGCGGCGGTGAGCTGCTGAAGGACGCCGGCCTGCTCCCGGACGTACTCCACACCTCCCTCCAGCGGCGCGCCATCCGCACCGCGCAGCTGGCCCTCGACTCCGCCGACCGCCACTGGATTCCCGTACACCGCTCGTGGCGTCTGAACGAGCGCCATTACGGCGCCCTCCAGGGCAAGGACAAGGCCCAGACCCTCGCGGAGTTCGGCGAGGAGCAGTTCATGCTGTGGCGCCGCTCGTACGACACCCCGCCGCCCCCGCTCGCGGACGACAACGAGTACTCCCAGGCGGCCGACGCGCGCTACGCGACGATCCCGCCGGAGCTGCGCCCCCGCACGGAGTGCCTCAAGGACGTCGTCACCCGCATGCTCCCGTACTGGTACGACGGCATCGTCCCCGACCTCCTCGCCGGCCGCACGGTCCTCGTCGCCGCCCACGGCAACTCCCTCCGCGCCCTCGTCAAGCACCTCGACGGCGTCTCGGACGCCGACATCGCCGGCCTCAACATCCCGACCGGCATCCCCCTCTCCTACGAACTCGACGCCGACTTCAAGCCCCTGAACCCCGGCGGCACCTACCTCGACCCGGACGCGGCCGCCGCGGCGATCGAGGCTGTCAAGAACCAGGGCAAGAAGAAGTAAGCCCGCACGAACAAGCCCCCTACCTGCGGTTTCTCTCCGCTGGCAGGGGGCTTGTTCGTTGAGGCCGGAGCCGGAGCCGGAGCCGGAGCCGGAGCCGGAGCCGGGAACGGGAACGGGTCGTCGTGGTGGGTGGGGCGGGGGCTACGGCGGTGTGGCGAAGCCGGCGAGGAGGGCCGCTCCCGTTCCGAGGACGATCAGCTGCACGAGGGCGGTGATACGCCACCGGAGGGCGAGCAGGGCGCCGCCAGTGACGACCGCGCCGCTGATCAGGATCCACATGCCTTGTGACGCCTGCCCGGGTGCGCTGGGCGTGTTCCCGGAGTCGTAGCCGTCGGCCCAGCCCGCCATCCCGTAGGCGAACACCAGCCAGGCGATGACCATCAGGTCGATGATGAGCAGGGCCGTGCCGGCCCCTATCTGCTGACCGGTCGTCGGCGCGTTGCCATGTCTCACGTCCGCCACCGCCACTGCCTCCCCCGACTGCGGGCGACCGTCCGTCGGCCCCATGCCGCCCAGCATGCCGGGGAGGCAGTCACCGCACATGAGTACGGCTACTCAGATGCCTCCGGTCGGGACCCTGCCCTACGCCGCCCCCGTGACGTCGGGCGCGACGAAGCGGCGGTGGAGGGGGCTGAAGGTGGTTTCGGGGGTGCCGGGGAGGGCGGCTTTCTGGATGACGGGGGCGAGCCTCTCGGCGAAGAAGGCTTCGAACGCCTGCTGGGACTCCCAGACGTCGGTGACGTGGAGGCCCTGATCGTCGAACCAGGCCACGTGGACCTGGCCCCCGGCCGCCGGCACCCCCTCCCAGTCGACCGCGTCGCGCACGGTGTCGTACTGCTCCGGAGTCACTTCTGGCCAGTGCATCGACATCACAACGGACATGTGCGGAACCCCCTGTTGGTCACTGCCGGTGTCGGCATGGGGATGGTTCCATCTGGTGGATGTCGCCGGACAGGGCGTGCGGAGGCGTGCCGGGCGGGGCGAAAGCGCTCGTGCGCTCGTTGCGCCGACGGTCGGCGCCGGTCTCTCCGGACGGCGTACCTAGATCGTCAAGGGCACCGGGTGGATCTCGTCCGCCTTGTGGCCGGCGCGTTCGTGGATGCGCTGGACGGCGTCGGCGGAGGGTGCCTCGGAGAGGCAGTAGACGGTGCCGGACTGGGGGTCGGCCCAGGCGCGCTCGAAGCGGACGTTCTCGTCGCCCTGGATGTCGACGTCGGCCTTGTGCGCGGCCTGCAGCTGCTCCTCCGTGATGCCCTTCATGTCGTGGTGGACGTCCATGAACCTGGTCATGGCCCGCACCTCCTTCGTTTCTGCCCCCGTTCTCCTGTCCCCCTCCCCCTCCCCCTCTTCATGCTCCGCCCGTACAGCCGTACGAGCGACTCCACGGCGAAGGGGGCCCGTCGCGAGCGACAGGCCCCCTTCACCGCCGTACGGGGCGACCGCGTATCGGTCAGCCGCACTGGCACGGGTTGCCGGACTGGCACCCGCACGCACAGCCGGAGCCGCAGCCGCAGGCGCCGAGGAGCGGCAGGGCTTTGATGTCGGTGGGCTGATGGGTGTCCCGGGTCAGGGTCGGGTCCGGTGTGCTGGGGCTGGCGGGGGATTCGGCCATGGTCCCTCCTCGAAGGCACGGAAGGCGACGCAGCGAAGGCTGGTGCCCGTGCCCGTTGGTTGCCCCATTGCACGCCCGTTCGGCCGGGCGTATCAACGGCGCATCAGCGGCGCATGGAGGCGTCCGCACGCCCCGCCGAACCATCGAGCGCCGAACCATCGAGCGCCGGAGCGCCGCAGCACCGGAACGTCGCCGCCCCAGCGCCCCCGCCTCGCCCGTAGCCCCCCGACCTCGGAGGGCTACGCCCCCTCCACCCCCGTGACCGGCTGGATGTCCGCCTGCAGCTCGTCCGCGTGCTCCCCCGTCACCAGGTACACCACCCGCTTGGCGACGGACACCGCGTGGTCGGCGAAGCGCTCGTAGTAGCGGCCGAGGAGGGTGACGTCGACCGCGGTCTCGATGCCGTGCTTCCAGCGGTCGTCCATGAGGTGCTGGAAGAGAGTGCGGTGCAGGAGGTCCATCGCGTCGTCGTCCTGCTCCAGCTGGAGCGCGAGGTCGACGTCCTTGGTGATGATCACCTCGGCGGCCTTGGCCATCAGGCGCTGCGCGAGCTGGCCCATCTCCAGGATCGTGGCGTGCAGGTCGCGTGGCACTGTCTTGTCGGGGAAGCGGAGCCGGGTCAGCTTGGCCACGTGCTGGGCGAGGTCGCCGGAGCGCTCCAGGTCGGCCGACATGCGCAGCGAGGTCACGACGATCCGGAGATCCGTCGCCACCGGCTGCTGCCTGGCCAGCAGGGCTATCGCACGGGCCTCCAGGTCGTGCTGGAGGTCGTCGACCTTCTGGTCGGCCTCGATCACGCTCTCGGCCAGCTTCAGGTCGGCGTCGAGCATCGCCGTCGTGGCGCGTCCGATAGCCGACCCCACCAGTCGGGCCATCTCGACCAGGCCCTCACCGATCGAGTCAAGTTCCTCGTGGTACGCGTCCCGCATCAGGGTGTCCCTCTCTTACGTACGTCTGCTCGTGGGTAACCAGAAAAGCCGTGCCGGAAGCCGTTCCGCCAGGCCAGGACGACCGAACGACCGAATGGAACGACCGAATGAACGGCGAGGACGAACGGTGACCGGGGCCCGGACGAACCCCACGCTCCCACGTTCCGGCTCGTACGCGTCCGTTTCAGCCATCTCAAATGAACCAACACTGGCTCCAAGGTGAACTCTGGGCGACGAGTGTTCGAGGTCGCCCTCCGATCGCTGTGGGGATGTCCGACCTCGTGCCTAACCTGGATGCATGGACGTGAACGCGGCGGTCGCCGCAGTGGCAGCGATCGCCGGAGTGCTCACCGGCGTCATCGCCATGCTCGCGTTCCGTGTCAGCGAGCGCGAGCAGAAGCGTCCCACCAGGACCTCGCTGCACACGGACGCGGTGCTGCCGTCGGGCGTCGACACCGTGCTGTCCGTGCTCCGCTCCTCCGCCGTGGTGCTCGACGAGTCGGACGCCGTCGTCAAGGCCAGCTCCGCCGCGTACGCCCTCGGGCTGGTGCGCGGGGGGAAGCTCGCCGTCGAGCCGATGATGAAGATGGCCCGTGAGACCCGCCGGGACGGCGAGATACGGCAGGTCGAGCTGGACCTGCCCCGGCGCGGCACGGGACGCGGCGAGGCGCTCGCCGTCTCCGCGCGGGTCGCCCCGCTGGGCTCCCGGCTGGTGCTGCTCCTGGTCGAGGACCTCACCGAGGCCCGCCGGATAGAGGCCGTGCGACGGGACTTCGTCGCCAACGTCAGCCATGAGCTGAAGACACCCGTCGGCGCGCTCTCCCTCCTCTCGGAGGCCGTCATGGGGGCGTCGGACGACCCCGAGGCGGTGGAACGGTTCGCCGGGCGCATGCAGATCGAGGCCACCCGGCTCACCAACCTCGTGCAGGAGCTGATCGACCTCTCCCGGGTGCAGAACGACGACCCGCTGGAGGACGCCGAGCCCGTTCGGGTGGACGAGCTGGTCGCCGAGGCCGTCGACCGCTGCCGCCACCAGGCCGGCACCAAGCAGATCACCATGGCCTCGAACACGGGAGCGCCCGAAGGGCTCCCCCAGGGCGGCGGCGGGAGAGGGACCGGCGGCACCGCCGAGCTGCGCGTCTGGGGCAACCGCGGTCAGCTGGCCGCGGCCCTCGGCAACCTCGTGGAGAACGCCGTCAACTACTCCCCGGCCCGCACCCGCGTCGGCATAGCCGCACGCCGGGTGACCGCGCCCGGCGGGGACCATATCGAGATCGCCGTGACCGACCAGGGCATCGGCATCTCGGACAAGGACAAGGAGCGCATCTTCGAGCGCTTCTACCGCGTCGACCCGGCCCGCTCCCGCCAGACCGGCGGTACGGGTCTCGGTCTCGCGATCGTCAAGCACGTGGCCGCCTCGCACGGCGGGGAGGTCACGGTGTGGAGCTCGGAGGGACAGGGCTCCACGTTCACCCTCAGGCTGCCGGAGGCGGGCGCGTCCCGTGACCGTGCGGCCCAGCACCCGGACCTCGACGACGAGGACGGACAGCCTCACACCGACCCATCCCCGTACGGACCGTACGAATCGCATCCCGCCCCGGAGGTCCTTCCGTGACCCGAGTGCTCGTCGTCGAGGACGAGGAGTCCTTCTCCGACGCCCTGTCCTACATGCTCCGCAAGGAGGGCTTCGAGGTCGCCATCGCGACCACCGGGCCCGACGGTCTCGACGAGTTCGAGCGCAACGGAGCCGACCTCGTCCTGCTCGACCTGATGCTGCCCGGTCTGCCGGGCACCGAGGTCTGCCGTCAGCTGCGCGGCCGTTCCAATGTCCCGGTGATCATGGTGACCGCCAAGGACAGCGAGATCGACAAGGTCGTGGGCCTGGAAATAGGAGCCGATGACTATGTCACCAAGCCCTTCTCCTCCCGCGAACTCGTCGCCCGTATCCGGGCCGTACTGCGCCGCCG
Organism: Streptomyces griseiscabiei; assembly: GCF_020010925.1. NCBI lineage: Bacteria > Bacillati > Actinomycetota > Actinomycetes > Kitasatosporales > Streptomycetaceae > Streptomyces > Streptomyces griseiscabiei. The sequence goes on from NZ_JAGJBZ010000004.1 coordinate 338,121, forward strand.
CGGCGAGCCCGAGGAGGTCACTCCGGCCGCGCTGGAGGCCGGTCCCGTCCGGATGGACGTCGACCGTCATGTGGTCACCGTCTCGGGCTCCAAGGTCGACCTCCCCCTCAAGGAGTTCGACCTGCTCGAAATGCTGCTGCGCAACGCGGGCCGCGTCCTGACCCGGATGCAGCTCATCGACCGTGTCTGGGGCGCCGACTACGTGGGTGACACCAAGACTCTCGACGTCCACGTCAAGCGCCTCCGCGCCAAGATCGAGCCGGACCCGGGCGCGCCGCGCTACCTGGTGACGGTGCGCGGTCTCGGCTACAAGTTCGAGCCGTAGGCCCTACGGCCGCACGGACGCCGTACGCCGAAGGGCGGCACCCCTCGCGGGGGGTGCCGCCCTTCGCCGTGCGGGTGCGGGACTCAGTGGCCCGCGGTCTCCTCGGAGGCCGAGTTCGAGGTGGACGGGGAGGCCGTCGAGCCGGCGGCGGTGCCCTCCTCCTCGGTGGCCGTCCCGTCGGCGGCCGGCGAGCCCGTGCCGGAGGGGGACGGGGAGCCGGTGGTCTCCTCGGACGGGGAGGCGGAGGCGGTGGGCGCCTCGGGGATGTCGCTCGGGCCCCACTTCTCGAAGTAGTGCTCGGCGGGGACCACGAAGGCGCGCAGGCCGACCTCGCCGGTCTCGCTGAAGGTGAAGGTGACCTGCTGGGCGTTGCCGTCCTTGACCGTGTCGGTGAGGTCGGTCAGGACCGCGGAGGCGTTGTTCTCGCCGCCCAGGATCACGGAGCCGCCGGCCGGGACGACGACCTTGCCGCCCTTGCCCTCGCCCTTGGCCGGGGTCAGCTCGGCGGTGCCGGCGCCGTCCACGGTGACGGAGTCCAGGGTCTGGTCGGTCGTGGCGGCGTTGAACAGCGTCGCGGAGACCACGGCGGGACCCTTGGTCTCGGCGCCCGGCTGGGTGACCACGATCGCGTTCTGGATCTTGATGTCGCCGACGCTGGTCGCCGCGTTGTCCGGCTTGACCTCCAGGGTCTGGGCGTTGTTGCCGGCGGCGCACGCGGCGAGTGAGGCGATCGAGAACGCGAGGACGGCGGCGGCGAGTGCGCCGCGTCGAAGGCTGCTGCTCACGGCGGCGGCAACTCCTTGAACGTGGGCGGTACGTGGTCTTGGTCTGTAGCGGCCTTAGGTTACCGAGCCGCCCCGCCGCCGCCGCACCCGACCCTCCCCAAGTCCCCGACAAGTCCCGGCGAGTACTCGGCAAGTCCCGTGCATGTCTCCGGCATGTCCTCGGAGGCAATTGAGAGCACGCCACCCGTACACCGGTCCGCATTCAGATAACCGTCGTCGAACTCGCCGCCGCGGTGTCGTGGATTTCCGCCGAGGAATGCGGGCCTCCGCGAAAAATCGATCAGCCGCCGGAACGCCCCCGGAACAGCGCCAGAACACGATCCGGTAACGGCGGAACATCGCCCCCGGATCGAACTCCTTGATCAATTCCGGATTCGTCTCGTACCCGACTCCACTCATCGAACGGAGTAGCGGAAGTCGCACACTTGGGGGCGGACAAAGCGGGACGTTCAGCCGCTCGTGGACCCCTCCGGATGCGTGTACCGTACGCGTTTCACTCCGCCCGGAGAGCCGCTCCGACCTGCGAATACCCTCTTCCGTTCGGCCCCCGCAGCACGTTCCTGTCGCAGTTGTCAAGCCCCGAGATGCGCCCTGACCTGCGAAAACGCCATTCAGAACCCGCCGTTTCCGTGTTACCCTGGATAGCCACGGAAGGGGTACCTGTCACATGACGTTCAAGGTTGGCGACACCGTGGTCTATCCCCATCACGGGGCCGCGCTGATTGAGGCCATCGAAACTCGCCAGATCAAAGGCGTGGACAAGACCTACTTGGTGCTCAAGGTCGCTCAAGGCGATCTGACGGTGCGTGTGCCAGCGGACAATGCGGAGTTCGTCGGTGTACGTGATGTGGTCGGCCAGGACGGCCTGGACCGGGTCTTCGAGGTGCTGCGCGCGCCGTATGCCGAGGAGCCCACGAACTGGTCGCGTCGCTACAAGGCAAACCTGGAGAAGCTCGCCTCCGGCGATGTCATCAAGGTCGCGGAAGTCGTGCGTGACCTGTGGCGTCGTGAGCGCGAGCGCGGACTGTCCGCCGGTGAGAAGCGCATGCTCGCCAAGGCCCGCCAGATCCTGGTGAGCGAACTCGCCCTCGCGGAGAACACGAACGAGGACAAGGCCGAGGCCCTGCTCGACGAGGTCCTCGCGTCCTGAACTGACTGCGCGTCCGAACTGACCTGTGGCAGGCAGCCAGCCCGCTCAGCCGTTCAGTGCAGCAGCACATCGAAATGCCGCGGTGCCCGATGACATACGTATTGTCGCCGGGCGCTGCGGCATGTTCGTACCCGGATGCCGTACGCCTGTGTGGGGTCACCGATACTGGGCGATGCCCGGTGTGCCCCGGTGCGCTCATCGGTACTGCCGAGCACCGCGCTCATCGGTACCGAGTACTCGTACTTGGCGTGCCGGGCCCGGGCAGCTGGCTCGACCAGATGTCACGGAAGGGTCCGGTCAAGGTGTCGCGCCCGGCACGCTGTGGCCATACCCACGTAGGCCGAGCACACAAACCTGACAGGAACCGATGTCTGACGATTCGCGCCCTTCGCCTTCAGGAACCGGCACGGCGGCCCCCGCGCCGACCCGTACGGCGGCCGTGATCCCGGCCGCCGGCCGGGGCGTACGCCTCGGCCCGGGCGCCCCCAAAGCACTTCGCGCGCTGAACGGCACTCCGATGCTGATCCACGCGGTGCGGGCCATGGCCGCGTCCCGTGCCGTCTCCCTCGTGATCGTCGTGGCGCCGCCCGACGGCGCGCCCGAGGTCAAGACCCTGCTGGACGCGCACGCCCTGCCCGAGCGGACCGACTTCCTCGTCGTCCCCGGGGGCGAGTCGCGCCAGGAATCGGTGAAGCTCGGGCTCGACGCGCTCCCGCCCGGCTTCGACATCGTCCTCGTCCATGACGCGGCCCGTCCCCTGGTGCCCGTCGACACGGTCGACGCCGTCATCGAGGCCGTACGGGACGGGGCGCCGGCCGTGGTGCCCGCGCTGCCGCTCGCCGACACGGTCAAGGAGGTCGAACCGGCGGAGGCGCCGGGCGCGCCGGAGCCGGTCGTCGCCACACCGGCGCGGGCGCGGCTGCGCGCCGTGCAGACGCCGCAGGGGTTCGACCGCGAGACGCTCGTGCGGGCGCACGAGACGGTCACCGGGGAGGTGACCGACGACGCGAGCATGGTGGAGCGGCTCGGGCTGGGCGTCGTGGTCGTGCCGGGGCACGAGGAGGCGTTCAAGGTGACCAGGCCGCTGGACCTGGTGCTCGCGGAGGCGGTTCTGGCGCGCAGGAGGCTGAACGATGGGTTCTGAGACGGTGTCGCTGCCGGGTTCCGTGGTGTTGCCGCAGGTCGGGATCGGTACCGACATCCACGCCTTCGAGGAGGGGCGGGAGCTGTGGTGCGCCGGGCTGAAGTGGGAGGGGCAGGGGCCGGGGCTCGCCGGGCACTCCGACGCGGATGTCGTGGCGCACGCGGCGTGCAACGCGCTGTTCTCCGCCGCCGGGATGGGGGACCTCGGTCAGCACTTCGGGACCGGGCGGCCGGAGTGGTCCGGGGCGTCCGGGGTGACCCTGCTGGCGGAGGCGGCGCGGATCGTGCGGGCCGGGGGGTTCGTGATCGGGAACGTGGCCGTGCAGGTGGTGGGGGACCGGCCGAAGATCGGGAAGCGGCGGGACGAGGCGCAGCGGGTGTTGTCCGAGGTGGTGGGGGCGCCGGTGTCGGTGTCGGGGGCGACGACCGACGGGCTGGGGTTTCCGGGGCGGGGTGAGGGGCTGATGGCGGTGGCCACGGCGCTGGTCGTGCGGGTGGGCTGAGGGGCGTTTTCTCGCCCCCGCCGCCCCTACCCGTCCCCTCCCTTCAAGGGGCTGCGCCCCTTTGACCCCCGCGCGTCCGTCCGGTGGGGGTTCTCGCGCCGTTCCCCGCGCCCCTTCACGGCCTGCGGCCGCTCAGGGGCGCGGGTGTCGGTGCGCATACGTCACGAATCTGTCGTCCTTGGGGTGAAGGGCTCGGGGCATGCGTGACGGGCCACTACGCTTGGGGGCGTGACTATTCGCCTGTACGACACCAGCGCCCGGCAGATTCGTGACTTCGCCCCGCTCACGCCGGGTTGTGTCTCGATCTACCTGTGTGGCGCCACGGTGCAGGCGGCCCCGCACATCGGGCACATCCGGTCGGGGCTCAACTTCGACATCATGCGCCGGTGGTTCGAGTACCGGGGCTATGACGTGACGTTCGTCCGGAACGTCACGGACATCGACGACAAGATCATCGCCAAGTCGGCCGACCAGGGCCGCCCGTGGTGGTCGATCGGGTACGAGAACGAGCGCGCGTTCAACGCCGGGTACCACGCGCTCGGCTGCCTGCCGCCGACCTACGAGCCGCGTGCCACCGGGCATGTGACCGAGATGGTCGAGATGATGCGCGGGCTGATCGAGCGCGGCCACGCGTACGAGGCCGACGGGAACGTCTACTTCGACGTGCGGTCCTTCCCCGGGTATCTGCAGCTGTCCAACCAGGAGCTGGACAATCTGCTGCAGCCCTCGGGCGAGGGCGAGACCGGCAAGCGCGACCCGCGTGACTTCGCCATGTGGAAGACGGCGAAGCCGGGAGAGCCGACCTGGGAGACGCCCTGGGGGCGCGGGCGGCCGGGCTGGCACCTGGAGTGCTCGGCCATGGCCCACAAGTACCTGGGCAGCGCCTTCGACATCCACGGCGGCGGCCTCGACCTGATCTTCCCGCACCACGAGAACGAGATCGCCCAGGCCAAGGCCTTCGGCGACGAGTTCGCGAAGTACTGGGTGCACAACGCCTGGGTCACCATGAGCGGCGAGAAGATGTCGAAGTCGCTGGGCAACAGCGTCCTCGTCTCCGAGATGGTCAAGCACTGGCGGCCCATCGTCCTGCGGTACTACCTGGGCACCCCGCACTACCGGTCGATGATCGAGTACAGCGAGGACGCGCTGCGCGAGGCCGAGTCGGCGTTCGCCCGGATCGAGGGGTTCGTGCAGCGGGTCGTCGAGAAGGCGGGCGGGGTCGTCGAACCCGCGGCCGAGGTGCCGCCGGCGTTCGCCGAGGCGATGGACGACGACCTCGGGGTGCCGCAGGCGCTCGCCATCGTGCACACCACGGTCCGGCAGGGCAACAGCGCGCTGGCCGCCGACGACAAGGAAGAGGCCGTGGCCCGGCTCGCCGAGGTGCGGGCCATGCTCGGTGTGCTCGGCCTCGACCCGCTGGACGCGCAGTGGGCCGGTGACGGCGGCGACCGCGGCGAGGATCTGCACGGGGTCGTCGACACGCTCGTCGGGCTGGTCCTGCAGCAGCGGGAGGCCGCTCGCGCCCGTAAGGACTGGGCCACGGCGGACTCCATCCGCGACCAGCTCAACCAGTCCGGTCTGGTCATCGAGGACGGCGCGGACGGTCCGCGCTGGACGCTCGGTCCGCGTTGAACCGGACAAACCACCTCCGGTCACCTTGATCGATTGTGCCGCCCGGCCGTCCGGGCGGCACACTGCATTGAGCACACGTTGTTGAGCACACGTTCACGTACACACGCACGCTTCTCAGGAGACGGGTAGGTCATGGCCGCTAACAACCGCCGCATGTCCGGCAAGAAGGGCGCGCAGGTCGGCAGTGGCGGCCAGCGGCGCAAGGGTCTCGAGGGCAAGGGTCCGACCCCGCCCGCCGAGATGCGCAAGAAGCACAAGGCGAACCGGATCGCCAACGCCAAGGCGAAGCAGGCCGCGCGTCGGCCCGTCGCGCGCCGGGGCGGCAAGGGCACGTCCGAGATGGTCGTGGGCCGCAACCCGGTCGTCGAGGCGCTGCGCGAGGGCGTGCCCGCCTCGACGCTGTACGTCCAGCAGTTCATCGACAACGACGAGCGGGTGCGCGAGGCGCTGCAGCTGGCGGCCGAGCGCGGCGGCATCAACCTCATGGAGGCGCCGCGGCCCGAGCTGGACCGGATGACCAACGGCCTCAACCACCAGGGCCTCGTCCTCCAGGTCCCGCCGTACGAGTACGCGCACCCCGAGGACCTGGTGGCCGCCGCGTACGACGAGGGCGAGGACCCGCTGATCGTCGCCCTCGACGGGGTGACCGACCCGCGCAACCTCGGTGCCGTCGTCCGGTCCGTCTCCGCGTTCGGCGGCCACGGCGTCGTCGTGCCCGAGCGGCGCGCGGCCGGGATGACCGCCGGCGCGTGGAAGACGTCCGCCGGTACGGCCGCCCGTACGCCCGTCGCCCGCTGCACCAACCTGACGCGCGCGCTGGAGGCCTACAAGAAGGCCGGTGTCGTGGTGGTCGGCCTCGCCGCCGACGGCGAGTCCGAGATCGGTGACCTGGAGGCCCTCGGCGGCCCGGTCGTCATCGTCGTCGGCAGCGAGGGCAAGGGCCTGTCCCGCCTCGTCGGCGAGACATGCGACTTCCGGGTGCGGATTCCGATGCCGGGCGGGGCGGAGTCGTTGAACGCGGGTGTGGCGGCGGGAGTTGTGTTGTACGAGGCGGCGCGGCGGCGGGCCTGATGGCTGTGGGGCCGGCAGGCGAAGCCCGCCGGTCGGAGGCCGGCGCAGCCGTCCGAAGCCGCGCAGCGTGCGAGGTCGGCAGACAGGAGGGGTCGTGCGACTTCCGGGTGCGGATTCCGATGCCGGGTGGGGCGGAGTCGCTCAACGCGGGTGTGGCGGCGGGAGTTGTGCTGTACGAGGCGGCGCGGCGGCGGGCCTGAGAAGGGCTCTGACCGGGGGTTCGGGGCGTTCTGGATCACCTTGACGGGGTCCGGACAGATCGGGGCGGTCAAGACAGTGTCCTAACGACACGTCACTCGGTTAGATGAGTGTGGACACCAGAACACCCCGCACACCCACGGGGGACCGTTCGTCGGGATTCGACTCGGGATTCGACGACGCTCCCGCGCTGAGCATGGTGAAGGTGCCGAGCGATCCGGCGCAGGTCATCGTCAACCACGCGAGCTTCCGCGTTCAGTTGGGCGTCTCCACGCGGGCGTCCCCGCGCATCGCACGGCACTTGAGCGCCAGCGAGGACACCGCACGCATGCCCGCCGTGGGCGCGGCGGGGCGCTCCGGCGCGCCCGCCCCCGGGCGCCGGCGTGCGCCGGTCGTCTGGAGCGGGAAGTCCGCGCCGGACGACACCGGAGCCCACCGGCTCCTCCAGGCGGTACGCGGCGGTGTCGTCGGCGGCGCGCCCGACCCGCTGGGCGACACGGGCTCGACCCAGGTCATCCCCCGCGTCGACGGCACGGGCGGCGGTGGCTACGACACCGAGAGCGGACGCTACGGCGACGAAGCCGGGCGCTACGGCGCCGACTTGACCGTGGAGACCGTCGAGACGCCCATCGTCGGCAGCCAGCGCACGCACGGGGACCACGCCGCCGACGGAACGCGGCTGCTGCCCGCGATGCGCACGGTCGACAGCGCGTACGACGAACCCCGCTACGACCAGGCGGCGTACGGCCAGGGCGCGTACGCCGACGGGGAGTTCGCGGACGGGGAGTTCGCCGATCCGTACGACGGTGACGCGGGCGAACGCGGTGGACGCCGGACCGGCAACGAGCCCGTCCGGCACGCCTATTACCCCGGTCGGCGGATGAACCTCGGCGTGGTGCTGCTGCCGCTGCGCGTCTTCCTCGGCTTCATCTCCGTCTACGCCGGCATGGGCAAGCTCTGCGACCCGCACTACTTCGACGGCGGCAAGCGCGGCTCCATGGTGAAGTGGCTGAACACGCTGCACCCGTGGGAAGTCGCGGAGCCGCTGCGGCAGTTCGCCCTCGAACACCCGGTGGGCTCCGGGCTGGTCATCGCCTTCGCCCAGGTCATCGTCGGTGTGCTGACCGTCTTCGGCCTGTGGCAGCGTCTCGCCGCCGGGGTCGGCGCGCTGCTGTCGGCCGCGCTGCTCGTCACCGTCAGCTGGAAGACCGTCCCCGTCTACGAGACGCCCGACATCATCTACCTCGCCGCCTGGTCCCCGCTGATCATCGCGGGCGCGCCGGTGTACTCGATCGACGGACGGCTCGCGGGCGGCGCCTGGCGCACGCTCGGGCCGCGCGCCGACATCTGGGAGCTGCGGCGCTACGTACTGCGCCGGGGCGCGCTGATCACCGCGATCGTGGTCGGGTTCACGCTGCTGGTGGGCTCCCTGCTCGGCGGTGCCGTACGGGACGCCGACCGGATCGTCGTCCCCGGGCCCGGGGAGGCCCCGCGCAACGAACTGCCGGGGTCGCCGCTGCCGGGTGAGCCGAGCGCGCGGCGCGAGAACAGCCCGTCCGCGTCCAACTCGCCCACCGCGGGCGCGACTTCGGCGTCGCCTTCGGAGGCGGCCACCACGCCGGGGGCCACGCGGGACACCGGTGCGGTCACCGGGGGGCAGCCGAGCCAGACGCAGGGGGCGACGGCCGGGCAGGCGCCGCCGCAGCAGTCGTCGCCGGTCGAGCAGCAGGTGCCGAGCACGACGGCCGGGCCCAGCTCCAGTGGAGGGGCCTCCGGCGGTGCGACCGGTGGGGCCACCGGGTCCTCCGGGGGGTCGACCGGGGGGAGCTCCTCCGGTGGGCAGCCGGGGCTGGTGGGGGGCTTGCTCGGGTAGTTCGGTCGGCTGTCTGTACGTGGCGATGGGCCCCGCGTGATTTCTGCGCGGGGCCCATCGGCGTGAGGGCGGGGCGCCCCATGGCTCGGGGGTGCGGGCGTGTTGGCGGGCGCGGGTCCGGTGAGGCGTCTCGCGCGGTTCCCCGCGCCCGTGTCTGCGGACCGTGGCTGCGGAAGGGGCTCTAACGGCCCAGGGCGGCCAGTTCCTTCGCGGCCTCCGTCAGGTCCTTCGCCGTGTCGATGGCTCGCCAGTAGGCGCCCTGGGGGATGGGGAAGCCGGCGAGGCGGCGTTCTCGGGCGAGGCGGGGGAAGGTGGTGCGCTCGTGGTCGCCGAGGGCGGGGAGGAGGTCGGTGAACTCGGGGGAGAAGACGTAGACGCCGGCGTTGATCTCGTACGTCGTGGGCGGGGCCTCGATGAAGTCGGTCACGCGGCCGAAGCCGTCCGTCTTCACGGCTCCCCAGGGGATGCGGGGGCGGGCGAGGGCGAGGGTGGCGAGGGCGTCGCGCTCGGTGTGGAAGTCCGCCATGTCGCGCAGCGAGAAACGGGTCCAGATGTCGCCGTTGGTGGCGTACCAGGGCTGGTCCGGGTGGGGAAGGTGGGAGGCGGCGTACTTGAGGCCTCCGCCGCGGCCCAGAGGCTCCGTCTCGACGACCGTGGTGACGCGGACCGGTAGGTCGGCCGAGTCCAGCCACTTCTGCAGGACCTCGGCGAGGTGGCCGCAGGAGACGACCACGTCGGTCACGCCCTCCTCGGCGAGCCAGGTGAGCTGATGGCCGATGATCGGCGTGCCCGTACCGGGGATCTCGACCATGGGCTTGGGCCGGTCGTCGGTGTACGGGCGCAGCCGGGAGCCCTGGCCACCGGCGAGGACCACGGCTTGAACGGGGCGCGACGCGGCGTTCGGATCGGTCATGACCGAACTGTACGTGGCGCCCCGTTCGCGGGAGCACGGCCCTGGGATCGGTGTACGGGGGTCGGTGTGCGGGGGTACGGGGGTCGGAACGGGGCGGTGCGGCGGCGCTGCACGGGGTGTGGGGGCTGTCCGGGATGCACGGCCGTACACGGATGTACATGGCTGTACATGGATGTACGAGGGGTGCGAGCCGTGGCGCCCTCGGGGCTTCCCGGGGGCCGCTGGGAGCCCCGGGGGAGCCCCTGCGGCGCCGGGAAGCCCTCAGCGGTGCCCTGCGTGGCCGGCGGTGCCCTGTGCGGCCGTCAGCCGAACTGGGCGGCCACCCCTGTCGCGAAGGACGTGTCGCAGACCGGGCGGGCGAAGGACTGCGCGCGCGTGGGGCCGTAGGCGCGGACGGCCGCGCGGCCGAGGGCGCGGGCGATGGAGGTGCAGTGCTTCGCGAGGGCCGGTCGGCCGTTCACCGCCTGCTGGAGGTGGGTGAGGGCGACGCCCGGGTCCTCCTCCTGGAGTTCCACGAGGAGTTTGTCGCGCAGCACCTCGTGCGGGGCGCGGGTCTTGGTGCGCTGGGAGACCTCGGAGGCGGCGAGCATCGACTCCGAGGGCTCGGAGCCCGACCAGTTGACCCGGGTCACCGCGAGGGTGCCGGAGAGGACCATGACGACGGGCAGGACCAGGGCCAGCGAGCGGCCGATCCGGCGGGCGGGGCCGCGACCGTGCCGCGTCCGTTGAGTGTGGGTGTGGGTGTGCTTCACGCGAGTGAGGGTAGCGCGGGGTAGTGATATGGCGACATTAGGTCACCGATACGGGGGATGTCGAAGCGCCGTTTCCTGGGCGCCGTGTTGACGAACGCCGGTCGAAATGAGCGTGTTTGCCGGGGTAGTTGGGGGCAGTGAAAAAGGCCCCGCAGATGTTTGCGGGGCCTTTTTCGTCAACCTGGGTGATTTATCCCGGGTCGGTGGTTTCGCGGACGATCACGGCGGTCGGCCTTGACCGGCTCAGTCGGAGAGGCGCTCGCCCGTGGAGGTCGAGAACACGTGGTTCTCGCCCGGACGCGGGACGACGTGCAGCGTCGCGCCCTTCTCCGGGACCTGGCGGCCGTTGACGCGGACCACGAGGTCCTTGGTCTCGCCGCCGACCTCGGCGGTGCCGTAGACGTAACCGTCGGCGCCGAGCTCCTCGACGACGTTGACGGAGACGGCGAGGCCGGCCGGGGCGTCCTCGCTGTCCTTCGACAGGGTGGTGGCGCCGCCGTGCTCGACGATGTCGAAGTGCTCGGGGCGGACACCGACGGTGACGGTGGTGTCACCCTTGTCGGAGGCGGCCTTCAGGGCCTCACGGTTGACCGGGACGACGCTGTTGCCGAACTTCACACCGCCGTCGGTGATCGGGACCTCGACCAGGTTCATGGCCGGGGAGCCGATGAAGCCGGCGACGAAGAGGTTGGCCGGGCGGTCGTACATGTTGCGCGGGGTGTCGACCTGCTGGAGCAGACCGTCCTTGAGGACCGCGACCCGGTCGCCCATCGTCATGGCCTCGACCTGGTCGTGGGTGACGTAGACGGTGGTGATGCCGAGGCGTCGCTGGAGCGACGCGATCTGCGTACGGGTCGAGACACGGAGCTTGGCGTCGAGGTTCGACAGCGGCTCGTCCATGAGGAAGACCTGCGGCTCACGCACGATGGCGCGGCCCATCGCGACACGCTGGCGCTGACCGCCGGAGAGGGCCTTCGGCTTGCGGTCCAGGTACTCGGTGAGGTCGAGGATCTTCGCGGCCTCCTCGACCTTCTGCCGGATCTCCGCCTTGTTGACGCCGGCGATCTTGAGGGCGAAGCCCATGTTGTCGGCGACGGTCATGTGCGGGTAGAGCGCGTAGTTCTGGAACACCATGGCGATGTCCCGGTCCTTCGGCGGCAGGTGCGTGACGTCGCGGTCACCGATGCGGATGGCGCCGCCGTTGACGTCCTCGAGCCCCGCGAGCATGCGGAGCGAGGTGGACTTGCCGCAACCGGACGGGCCGACCAGAACGAGGAACTCGCCGTCCTCGATCTCGATCTCGAGACCGTCCACGGCGGGCTTCGTGGAACCCGGGTAGATCCGGGTCGCCTTGTCGAACGTAACTGTGGCCATGGGTCGTAGGCCCCCTTCACCGGCAGGAACGTGCCGGACGATCCGTTGTAAAGGTGGTGATCCACCACGGCCGGGCCGCGGTGGTGTAGTCCACGGGAGTGGATTGGGTCAGGACGGTACCTCCCGTTCACCCGGTCTGTCAGTACCCGGACCCCTGTGAACTTCGCGGAAATTTTCGACGAGCACCCCCTGTGACGTGGGTACACTGCACGGACGCCCCCGCGAGGGGCCACGCCTCCTTAGCTCAGCTGGCCAGAGCAACGCACTTGTAATGCGTAGGTCGTCGGTTCGAATCCGACAGGGGGCTCTTTTGGAACCCCCAGGTCGGATCTTGTCTGACCTGGGGTTGCGTGGCCGCCTTGGTGAGGTGGGGTCTGGCCTTGGCGTAGCGGCCGGTCCGGGAGTGCCGGAGGGGCTTCGGAACCGCTCGTCGCCGGGTGTCGGGTGTCAGGAGACGCCGTCCAGGTGATGGACCAGGCCCCAGATGCGCTGGACGGTCTTCGGCTGCCACCAGTAGACGTCGGTGTGGCCGAGCGACTCGAGTCCGGCGGTGACGACCACGGCGAGGTCGGCGGCGGCGTCGCTTCCGGGGCGGTTCGTGACCATCTGCTCGCGCATCCTCGTCAGAGCCTCCTCGCGCAGCCGGGGCGGGTCGCTCGTGCCGTCGGGCCCGACCCGGACGCCCGCGCGCACCATGTGCTCGTCGAGCAGTGCCCGGCACAGGGCGATGCTGAACCCGGCCGGGGCCTTGGCCGGCGGATGGCTGAACGCCTCCTCCACGAGGCCGTCCACCCGCACGCGAGCCTGCGCGTACACCTCTGCCACCAGGTCCGCGATGGAGTCGAAATGGTGGTAGAGCGCGCCTCTGCTGACCCCGGCCGCCCGGCAGATGTTCACGAGCCCGGCATCGGTGAACCGGCCTTCGGCTATGAGACCCGCTGTGGCGTCGACGAGTAACTGGCGGGTGTGCTCGGAACGTTTGTCCATCAGGTTCCCACTCTTCTGTTCCGCTCCGACCCGCGTACGTCTGCGCACCCGTTGTGACGTACAGGGGCAGGAAGGGGCGACGGGGGTACGCCCTTCCGTAAAGCGTACAGCCTTGTCTGTTTCTTCTGACAGTGTGTCGCCGGGAAAGAGGTGGGATTCTCGCGCGGCGGTCCTCGGGAAGTGAGGGGAGGGGAAGAGAGGGGCGGCGCGGTGGGGAGCCCCGGGGCTCAGACGGGGGTGGGCTCGCGTACGGCGTCGGCGGGTTCGGTCGCCAGGGGTGGGGTGAGCCGCAGCCGGCCGATCATGCCGGGGACCACGAGGCCCGGCAGCAGGAAGCGCCACATCACGCCCACGCGCTCGGGCAGGTCCTCCCGGTTCGTCTGGACCCGCGACATCACCTGGATCCCGGTGAACGTTCCGGTGATCATGTCCGCGGCCTCGGTCAGGTCCAGGCCGGGCAGGAGTTCGCCCTGCTCCTGGGCCTGGGCCAGGGTTGTCCGCACGGACTCGCCGGACTGCTGGTACGGCGTGACCGCGTGGCTGCGGAAGCTGGTCTGCTCGACCGCGAGGCGCACGCAGGCGCGCAGGACCGCATCGTGCTGGAGTCCGCTGGCGAAGGTGAAGGTGTGGTCGATGACGGCCTGGATCTTCACCGGCTGCGCGGTGAAGGAGACGGCCTCGCCGTGCAGGGTGAGCAGGGCGACGGCGATGGCCTCCTTGGAGGGGAAGTGGTGGTAGAGGGCGCCACGGGTCAGCCCCGACCGTTCGAGGATCTCGGTGGTGCTCGCGGAGTCGTATCCGCGTTCGTCGAAGACCTCTGCGGCCGCCCTCAAGATCAGATTCCGGGACTTGATCCCGCGTTCCTGCAGTGCCATGTCTCGTCCCTGTATTCGTTGGCAAACCGACTTGTCTGCATCATATGCCCAACCTTTCCAGGGACGGCTGGCCCGCGGATGACCGCCCCGGCCGGCCGGGGCGGTCGTCTCACTGTCGGGGGTGGCCGAGGCGGAAGCCGACGCCGCGGACGGTGATGATCCAGCTGCTGGAACCGAGCTTGCCGCGCAGGCTGCTGACATGGGTGTCTATCGTGCGTCCCCGCTGCGACCAGGCGTCGTCCCAGATCTGCATCATCAGCTGACGCCGCGAGACGACGGCGCCGGGGCGCACCGCGAGCAGGTGCAGCAGGTCGAACTCCTTGCGGGTCAGCTCCACCGCCTCGCCGTCCAGGGTGACTTCGCGCGTGGCCGCGTTGATGTGCAGCGGGCCGTGAGCGTAGGTGCGCGCCGTCTCGGTGCGGGGCCGACAGCGCCGCATCACCGCCTCCATGCGGGCCAGGAGTTCGCGGAACCCGTACGGCTTGACCAGGTAGTCGTCGGAGCCGGCCTGGAGGCCGAGTACCCGGTCGAGCTCGTTGCCGCGCGCGGTGACGGCGATGACGGGGGTGTCGCTGACCGCCCGGATGCCGCGGCAGACCTCGAGGCCGTCGAGGTCCGGCAGGTCGAGATCGAGCAGGACCAGATCGGCGTCGTGGTGGGCGTCGAGGGCGGCGCCGCCGGTGTCCACGTGCTCGGCGTGGTGCCCTTGCCGCTGGAGGTCCTGGACCAGTGCGTCGGCGTCGGCGGGCCGGTTCTCCACCACCAGGATGCGCAGGGGCCGGTGTTCGGCGCCGGACGCCGGAGAGAGTCTGGGACCGGGCACGGTCGTGCGCGGTTGTGCCGGCGCCGTGGGGCTGTGGCGTTTGCTGCGGTGAGCGCCGTGAGGGTCGACAACCTGTAAGTTCATGGATTCGCTCCCGAGTGACACGCAGGGATGAGGGCCGTCGGAGTCCGGTGGTATCCCCCACGATAACAAACAGACGTGTCTGTTTGTAAAGAGCAGGGCAAGTTACGTCTGAATCTCTTGACGGACTGTCAAAAGGAGTCCTGCGCTCCATTTTTCTCCCGGGTGGACCTGAGGGGTGGGTGCCAAGGGGCGGGTGTGGCTGGTTTCGGTAAAAGCCGAGTCAAGTCTCTACTTGATTTATCCGACAGACCTGTCTGTACTTAAAGAGTCCGATCACCCGGCTCAGGGGGCGCCGCCGATTGGTGTGCCCTGCCCTGCCCCGAAGCAGTTCAGGAGTGGCACACATGTCGACCCAGACCCACGCCTTTTCGGTACACGAGCCTCAGCGGACCACGCGGACGCACCGGCTGGGCACCATCGAGGGCCTGCCGGCCGCGGTCCTGCGTGCGGCCCCGGCGGCTCCCGTCCTCACCAGCACGGTGCCCCGCGAGTTAGTGCACCGCGCGGCGGTCTCGGAAGTCCTGCTCACCGGCTGGGAGCCGCTCGATCCGCAGGGGCCGGGAGAGCGTTTCGTGGTCGGAGCGCAGTGGCCGCGCGGCCACTGCCTCTTCGCCCCGTCCGGCGGCTATCAGGACCCGATGCTCCTCGTCGAGTCGGTCCGTCAGATCGGTTCCCTGCTGGCGCACGCCGAGTTCTCGGTGCCGTTCGGGCACCAGTTCATGATGCGGGACATCGCGATCAGCACCACTCCGGAACTGCTGCGCGCGACCCCGAAACCCACCGAGGTCGAACTGCACACGCAGTGCCGCGACGTGGTCCGCCGGGGCACGAATCTCTCCGGCATGCGCTACGACGTCACGGTGCGGATGGGCCAGAAGGCGCTGGCCACCGCGACGGCGTCCTTCACCTGCATCGCTCCGGCCGTCTACCGCAGACTTCGGGGCGACCGGTCGACCGGCGTACCCCAGCAGACGGGCACGACGGTCGACCCGGCGTCCGTGGGGCGCTCCGGCGCGGAGAACGTCGTGCTGACCGACGAGGTGGCCACATCCGGCGGCGGCCGCTCCTTCACCCTGCGCGTCGACGGCTCGCACCCGGTCTTCTTCGACCACCCGGTCGACCACATACCGGGCATGGTGCTCCTGGAGGCGGCCCGGCAGGCCGCGTACGCCACCACGGGCCGCGTCGGCGGACTCGTGACCGGTGTCCAGAGCACCTTCACGCGCTACGCCGAACTCGACACGCCCTGCCTGATCGAGGCGGCCCCGCAGGAGACGGTCACCGGACGGACGCCGGTGCGGGTGACCGGGGTGCAGGGCGGCACCACCGTCTTCACCGCCGACATCATCCTGAGCACTCCGGTCCGTTGACGCTCCGCGGACCGGGGGGACACCCGGTGCCGACCGTGATGATCACCGGCGCGGCCGGTTTCACCGGCCGTCGGGCCGCCGCCGAGGCCGCCCGGCGGGGAGCGGCCCTGACCCTGATGTCGCACCACCGCACCCTGGAGCGCCCGGGACCGGGCCCGATGCGTTCCGTGCGGGCCGACCTCGCCGATCCGGACTCGCTGCGCGGTGTGTGTGAGGGCGTGGACGTGCTGCTGCACTGCGCCTCCCTGATCGGAGGGACCCCCCAGGACAGCCACACCGTCAACGCCCGGGGGACCGCCGCGCTCGTCGCCGAGGCGCAGCGCTCGGGGGTCTCCCGGATCGTCTACCTCAGCACCGCGTCGGTGTACGGCCGTGGCGTCTTCCGCGGCGCCCTTCCGGCGGACCTCGAACGCAGGCCGCGGTCGGCGACGTCACGGACGCGGGCGTTGGCCGAGGACGCCGTTCTGGCCGCCGGGGGCTTCGTGCTGCGGCCGTACCTGGTGTACGGCCCCGGTGACGCCTGGGTGGTTCCCGGGCTGGTCCGGCTGCTGCACGCCCTGGCCGGCGGCACGTCGGGCTGGGACGCCAGGCTCTCCGTGATCTCCGTGACGGAACTGGCCGGCCTGCTGGTGGGCGTCGGACTCGCCCCGCGTGAGCGCCTGTCGGCGTCCCTCTACCACGCGGCGCTGCCCGCACCGGTGGAGGCCTCGCAGTTGCTGGGCGCCGTCGCCGCCGCGGCGGGGGTCGCGCCGGCGCCGGAGACCACTCCCGCCGCGGCCCGGCTCCGGCTGCGCGGGGACCGGGAGGCCGCGAACGCTCTGGAGATGGTCGCCACCGACCACTGGTTCGACAGCACGCCGGTCTGGGCCGATCTGGGGCACACGGTGCCGGGCACGCCCGCGGACGTGCACCTTCCGCGCCTGCGCGAGTGGTACGCGCGGCGGGCGGCGGCATCGGTCGGCCGTACGGCGGGACGTTCCGCGTCCGACGGGTGTGGCGGGCCGCGTCCGACGGGTGTGGTGGCCGCCACGAGCCCCGTCGTACCCGGCGGGCACGGACACCGTCTCCCTGTGCGCCGGGGGAGTTGACCGAAACCTGTACGGACCCGCGTAGATCCCTGAGGCCTATCGCGGGGAGGGTGATCCGACGTATTCGTACTGACAGGAGAGTTGGTCCATGCGCAAGGTGTTGATCGCCAACCGAGGCGAAATCGCTGTCCGCGTCGCCCGGGCGTGCCGGGACGCCGGGATCGCGAGCGTGGCCGTGTACGCCGATCCGGACCGGGACGCGCTGCATGTGCGGGCCGCGGACGAGGCGTTCGCCCTGGGCGGTGACACCCCCGCCACCAGCTACCTGGACATGGGCAAGGTCCTGCAGGCGGCGAAGGACGCGGGCGCGGACGCCCTCCACCCGGGTTACGGCTTCCTCTCGGAGAACGCGGAGTTCGCGCAGGCGGTCCTGGACGCGGGCCTGATCTGGATCGGCCCGCCCCCGCAGGCGATCCGCGACCTCGGTGACAAGGTCGCCGCCCGGCACATCGCCCAGCGCGCCGGCGCCCCCCTCGTGGCGGGCACCCCGGACCCGGTCTCCGGCGCCGACGAGGTCGTGGCGTTCGCCCGGGAGCACGGCCTGCCGATCGCGATCAAGGCGGCCTTCGGCGGCGGCGGACGCGGCCTGAAGGTGGCCCGCACCCTCGACGAGGTCCCCGAGCTGTACGACTCCGCGGTCCGCGAGGCCGTGGCGGCCTTCGGCCGGGGCGAGTGCTTCGTGGAGCGCTACCTCGACAAGCCCCGCCACGTCGAGACCCAGTGCCTGGCCGACTCCCACGGCAACGTGGTCGTGGTCTCCACCCGCGACTGCTCCCTCCAGCGCCGCCACCAGAAACTCGTCGAGGAGGCCCCGGCCCCCTTCCTGTCCGAGGCGCAGAACGCCGAGCTGTACGCCGCCTCCAAGGCCATCCTCAAGGAAGCCGGCTACGTCGGCGCCGGCACCGTCGAGTTCCTCGTCGGCGCGGACGGCACGATCTCCTTCCTGGAGGTCAACACCCGCCTCCAGGTCGAACACCCGGTCACCGAGGAGGTCACCGGCCTCGACCTGGTCCGCGAGATGTTCCGCATCGCCGACGGCGAACACCTCGGCTACGACGACCCGCCACTGCGCGGCCACTCCTTCGAGTTCCGCATCAACGGCGAGGACCCCGGCCGCGGCTTCCTCCCCGCCCCCGGCACCGTCACCACCTTCGCCCCGCCCACCGGCCCCGGCGTCCGCCTCGACGCGGGCGTGGAGTCCGGCAGCGTGATCGGCCCCGCCTGGGACTCCCTCCTCGCCAAACTGATCGTCACCGGCGCCACCCGCCGGCAGGCCCTGCAGCGCGCGGCCCGCGCCCTGGCCGAGTTCCACGTCGAGGGCATGGCCACCGCGATCCCCTTCCACCGCGCCGTGGTCACCGACCCCGCCTTCGGCCCCGAACTCACCGGCTCCACCGACCCGTTCACGGTCCACACCCGCTGGATCGAGACCGAGTTCACCAACGACATCAAACCCTTCGCCGCCCCCGCCGACACCGACACCGACGACGACAGCGACCGCGAGACCATCGTCGTCGAGGTCGGCGGCAAACGCCTGGAGGTCTCCCTCCCCGCCGCGCTCGGCATGACCCTGGCCCGCACCGGCCTCGCCGCCGGAGCCAAACCCAAACGCCGCGCCGCCAAGAAGTCCGGCCCCGCCGCCTCCGGCGACACCCTCGCCTCCCCCATGCAGGGCACCATCGTCAAGGTCGCCGTCGAAGAGGGCCAGGAAGTCAAGGAAGGCGACCTCGTCGTCGTCCTCGAAGCCATGAAGATGGAACAACCCCTCAACGCCCACCGCACCGGCACCATCAAGGCCCTCAACGCGGAAGTCGGCGCCTCCATCACCTCCGGCGCCACGATCTGCGAAATCAAGGACTGACGACGGCCCGGCCGGCATCATCCGTGATGCCGCTTGGTGAGGCATTTCCGCCGAGGGTGCCGGGGAATCGGATTACTGATTTCCGTTTCCTGTCGGAAGCAGTCGTTCCGGGGTCGGCGGCAATACCGGCCGCACCCCCAAAATGGTGGGGACTCGACTGCGGGGAAACGAAAGGGAAACATGGCTGTGCCCGGCCGGTGCCGTCCCGGTGTTGTCACCGGAAGCGGCACCGGCCGGGCGGTGCGCGGATGATTTTCAGGCGGTGCGGCGCAGTGTGCGGAATGTCTGGACGACATCCGCCTCGTGATAGTAGGTACGGCCCTGCTCGGTGCGGCGGCGCCACTGCTGCTGGCTCGCGTGTCGGTAGACCGTGCCCGGCGGGACGTTCCACAGACGCGCGACACCGGCCGCGCTGAGCCAGCGGGTCCGCGGTGCCCCGGCGGCTGCCGCACCCCCGGCCGCGGGTACCCCGGTCGTGGCGCCCCCGCCCGCCGTGCCCGGGTCCCTCCGCACGCCGAGCAGGCGGCTCAAGCGCAGCCACTGGTGGCCCATCCACCGGTGCCCGGTGCCGGCGTCGCAGGTGATCTCGGCGGGGACCCCGGGCCGGTCCGGACGGACCGCCGCCGTCAGCCGGCCCGGACAGCCGTCCTCCACGCAGCCGCCGATCGGGACGCGCCGGTTCGGCGCCAGGTCGACCACCCGTGCGGCGCCGCGTGCCAACCGGGCCACCTCCTGCGAGAACTCGCCCGCCGCCGGGTGCGCGGCCAGCCAGTCGGTGTGCCGCAGCAGGAACCCGGCGAGCTGCTCGACCGCGCGCTGCGGCGCGCCGATGCCGCGCTGCTCGGCCACCGTGGCCGACCAGGAGGCGAGCACCGAGACGATCGCCGAGCGGGCCTCCACCGCCGCGGTGTTGAGCGGCAGTCCCGGCAGTGAGCCGCCGGAGACGCGGTCCCTGTCGGGCCCCGCGCTGATGTCGAGGCGCCGCGCGCACTCCGCGTACAGCGCGGGCAGCCCTCGCAGTTCCCGCATCAGCCGTTCCCGGCACGGCAGGCACAGCGCCGTGCCCCGTGCCGCGCGTCGCACGGCCTGCCCGGCAGCCTCTCTGCGCCGGCAGCCCGCGCCCGTGCACGCCGTGGTCACCATGGCCCTACGGATCGTTCCCTCGCTCACCGTGATCCCCCTTTTCATGGTCTGCAGCCACCGAAACTAATTCGGTGCCGCGGCGGAGGGCAACCGGAATTGCATGCCCTGGGGAATCTCTGACATGCCCGTGAGGAACTCGGCGCATTCTGCAGGTGTTCTGGAGAAAAGTCCGTTCCGGGGTCGGCTTTGCGTTCCTCTGTACTTCATCTGCACTGCGCCTACGATTCGCGCGATCGCCTGACGGAACCTCACACAGACGTGACCAAGGGGGCCTTGTCTTTCTTTTCCCGGCCGAAGAAGCTCGTTACTAGCTTCCGCAGTTCTGTGTCGAGCTGCACGGGCCGCCCGGCATTCATGTGCCCGGCTGACGCATACGTCATCCCTTGAAGGAATCCTCTACACGCCAAGGAGAGGTACATGGACGCTGCCGTGATTGTCGTGGGCGCGGGCCCCGCCGGACTGATGCTGGCGGGCGAACTGCGGCTCGCGGGAGTCGATGTCGTCGTCCTGGAGCGTCTGACGGAGCGCACCGGAGAGTCCAGGGGCCTCGGCTTCACCGCACGCACCATGGAGGTCTTCGACCAGCGGGGCGTCCTGTCCCGGTTCGGCGAGGTCGAGACCAGCACCCAGGGGCACTTCGGCGGGCTCCCCATCGACTTCGGTCTGCTCGAAGGCGCCCACCAGGCCGCGAAGACCGTGCCCCAGTCGGTGACCGAGACCCACCTCGAACAGTGGGCGATCAGCCTGG
The DNA here is from genome assembly GCF_020010925.1 of Streptomyces griseiscabiei. Lineage (NCBI taxonomy): Bacteria > Bacillati > Actinomycetota > Actinomycetes > Kitasatosporales > Streptomycetaceae > Streptomyces > Streptomyces griseiscabiei. The sequence goes on from NZ_JAGJBZ010000004.1 coordinate 358,819, forward strand.
GTGCCGACATCCGGCGCGGCCACGAGGTGCTGTCGCTGACCGACGACGGCTCGGGCGTCACCGTCGGGGTGCGCGGGCCCGACGGCGAGCACTCGTTGCGCGCCGCCTATCTGGTCGGCTGCGACGGCGGCCGCAGCAAGGTCCGCAAGGCCGCCGGCTTCGACTTCCCGGGCACGGCCGCCACGATGGAGATGTACCTCGCCGACATCAAGGGCATCGACCTCCCGCCCCGCATGATCGGTGAGACGCTGCCCGGCGGCATGGTCATGGTCGGCCCGCTGCCCGGCGGCGTCACCCGCATCATCGTCTGCGAGCGCGGCACGCCGCCGCAGCGCCGCGAGGCGCCCCCGTCCTGGCACGAGGTCGCCGACGCCTGGAAGAGGCTCACCGGCGACGACATCTCACACGCCGAGCCCGTCTGGGTCAGTGCCTTCGGCGACGCCACCCGGCAGGTCACCGAGTACCGCCGCGGCCGGGTGATCCTGGCCGGCGACTCGGCCCACATCCACCTGCCGGCCGGCGGGCAGGGCATGAACACCAGCATCCAGGACGCGGTCAACCTCGGCTGGAAGCTCGGCGCCGTGGTCAAGGGGACCGCCACCGAAGAGCTTCTCGACACCTACCACGGCGAGCGGCACGCGGTGGGCAGGCGGCTGCTGATGAACACCCGGGCCCAAGGCCTGCTGTTCCTGAGCGGCGCCGAGGTGCAGCCGCTGCGCGACGTGCTCGGCGAACTCATCCGGTACGACGAGGTCGCCAGGCACCTCGCCGCCATGGTGAGCGGCCTCGAGATCACCTACGACGTCGGGACCGGCAGCCATCCCCTGCTCGGCAGGCGGATGCCCCGGCTGGACCTCACCACCGCGACCCGCGCGACCACGAGCACCGAACTGCTGCACTCCGCCCGCGGCGTGTTGCTCGACCTCACGGACAACCCCCGCCTGAGGGCCCGTGCCGCGGCCTGGTCCGACCGGGTCGACATCGTCACCGCGGAGCCCGCCGAGCCCGCGGGGATCTCCGCGGACGGCGGACTGCGGGGCACCGCGGCCGTGCTGGTCCGCCCCGACGGCTACGTCGCCTGGGCCGCGCCCGGCAGTCACCACGATCTGCCGATGGCACTGGAGCGCTGGTTCGGCGCGCCGCTCACCGGCTGAGCGGCACCGCCGGACCACACCGCACGGAGAACGCAACCGGGCGGTCACCCGCACCCCGCCGACGGTCCACCACGCCGCGGTGGCGGTCACGCGCCGCCACGTCGGCGGTCACGCGCCGCCGCGCCCGCGGTCACGCGCCCCGCGCCGCGGTCCGGAACAGCACGCAACGGGAGGAACACACATGGGCACGCCGCAGGCAACGATCACACGGGTCAAGGCCGGGCCGGCCGAAGAACGCCGGAACGTCCTCTCCGCCGCCCGTCGCGTCTTCGCCCGTGAGGGCTGGACGCACACCACCCTCGCGGCCGTCGCCGACGAGGCCGGCCTCGAACCGGAGGCCGTCGGACACTACTTCAAGGACAAGGAGCAGTTGCTGCTCTCGGTCCTGCTCGACGGTTCCGCCTCCGTCGCCGCCGCGCTGACCGTCGCCGCCGAGGAGCACCTCGGCGAGGTCACCGACCTGGAGCAGGACCTCGCGGCCCTCGGCCGCGCCTGGCTGACGCCGCTCACCGCCTTCCCCGAGCATTTCGCGATCGTGCGGCACGTCGGCGCCGAGGCCACCCGGCTGCCCGCCGGGGTGCTCGAGATGTGGCAGACCGCCGGGCCGCGCCAGGCCCAGCGGGAGCTGGCCCGCCGACTGCAGGCCACCGCCCGCCGGGGGCTGCTCGACATCCCCGATGCCGGGCACGCCGCCGGACGGTTCGTGCAGCTCGTCTCGGGTCCGGTCGTCCAGCACTCGTTCCACGGCGCCCTGCCGCTGCCGGACTTCGAGACCGACGAGCTGATCGCCGCCGGGGTGGCCGACTTCATCCGCCTGTTCAGCCCCGGGTCCGCCCGCTGAACCGCTCAACACCAGGAAGAGAGAAGAGATGCACAGCACCCTGATCGTGGCGCGGATGGACGTGGAGTCCAGCGCGCAAGTCGCCGAGCTGTTCGCCGACTTCGACCGGTCCGAGATGCCGCACCGCATGGGCACCCGGCGCCGTCAGCTGTTCTCGTACAACGGCCTGTACTTCCACCTCCAGGACTTCGACGGCGAGAACGGCGGCGAACTGATCCAGGAGGCCAGGACCGACCCGCGGTTCGTGCGGATCAGCGACGACCTGAAGCCGTTCGTCGCGGCGTACGACCCCGCGACCTGGCGCTCTCCCGCCGACGCGATGGCCAGCCGCTTCTACGACTGGACGGCCGAACGGTGAAGCCGTCGCACACCGACACGAAGGGGGGCCACCGACAGTGGGCCGCCGGGTAGTGATCACCGGAGTGGGAGTGCTCGCGCCGGGCGGAATCGGCACCAAGAACTTCTGGAGTCTGCTGAGCGAAGGACGCACGGCGACCCGGGGGATCACCTTCTTCGACCCCTCCTCCTTCCGGTCCAGGGTCGCGGCCGAGGCCGACTTCGACCCCGAACTGCACGGGCTGACTCCGCAGGAGATCCGCCGCATGGACCGCGCCGCCCAGTTCGGCGTGGTCACCGCCCGCGAGGCGCTCGCCGACAGCGGGCTCGACCTCGCCGGCCTCGACCCGTACCGCACCGGTGTCACGATCGGCAGCGCCGTCGGCGCGACCACCGGGCTCGACGACGAGTACCGCGTGGTCAGTGACAACGGCGCCCTCGACCTGGTCGACCACACCTACGCGCCGCAGCACCTCTACAACTACTTCGTGCCGAGCTCCTTCTCGGCCGAGGTGGCGTGGGCGGTCGGCGCCGAGGGCCCGGCCACGGTGGTCTCCACCGGGTGCACCTCCGGCCTCGACTCGGTCGGCCACGCCGTCGAACTGATCCGCGAGGGCACGGCGGACGTGATGATCGCCGGGGCGACGGACGCCCCGATCTCGCCGATCACCATGGCCTGCTTCGACGCCATCAAGGCCACCACGCCCCGCAACGACGACCCCGAGCACGCCTCCCGGCCCTTCGACAGCACCCGCAACGGCTTCGTGCTCGGTGAGGGCAGCGCCGTCTTCGTCCTCGAGGAACTGGACGACGCCCGCAGGCGCGGCGCGCACATCTACGCCGAGATCGCCGGGTACGCCTCGCGCTGCAACGCCTTCCACATGACCGGACTGCGTCCCGACGGCCGGGAGATGTCGGAGGCGATCGACGTCGCCCTCGGCGAGGCGCGGACGAACCCCGACCGGATCGACTACGTCAACGCGCACGGCTCCGGCACCAAGCAGAACGACCGGCACGAGACCGCGGCGTTCAAGCTGAGTCTCGGGGACCACGCGTACCGCACCCCGGTCAGCTCCATCAAGTCCATGGTGGGCCACTCGCTCGGGGCCATCGGCTCCATCGAGATCGCCGCGTCCGTCCTCGCGATGGAGCACCACGTGGTGCCGCCGACCGCCAATCTGCACACCCCCGATCCCGAGTGCGATCTCGACTACGTGCCGCTCACCGCGCGCGAACAGCGCGTCGACACGGTCCTGACGGTCGGCAGCGGTTTCGGCGGATTCCAGAGCGCGATGGTCCTCGCCCGACACGGGAGAAACACCGTATGAGCTCCAGGACAGTCATCACCGGCATCGGCGTGGCGACGCCCAACGGGCTCGGCGTGGAAGAGTTCTGGGCCGCCACCCGGGTCGGCAAGAACGCCATCGGCCCTGTCACCCGCTTCGACCCGTCCCCTTACCCCTCCCGGCTCGCCGGGGAGATCCGTGGCTTCGAGGCGGGCGACCACCTGCCCAGCCGGCTGATCCCACAGACCGACCGGATGACGCAACTCGCCCTGGTGGCGGCGGACTGCGCGTTCGAGGACGCGGGGGTCGAGCCGGGCAACATCCCCGCGTACGACATGGGCGTCGTCACCGCGTCCACCTCGGGCGGCTTCGAGTTCGGCCAGAACGAGCTGAAGAAGCTGTGGAGCCAGGGCAGTCAGTACGTCAGCGCGTACCAGTCCTTCGCCTGGTTCTACGCCGTCAACAGCGGCCAGATATCCATCCGCAACGGCATGAAGGGTCCCAGCGGTGTCGTCGTCAGCGACCACGCCGGTGGCCTCGACGCCATCGCCCAGGCACGCCGGCAGATCCGCAAGGGCAGCAAGCTGATCTTCTCCGGCGGCTTCGACGCCTCGATCTGCCCCTGGGGCTGGGTCGCCCAGATCGCCGGGGGCCGCCTCTCCACCAGCGACCAGCCCGAGCGCGCCTACCTGCCCTTCGACCCGGCCGCGAACGGCTACGTGCCGGGCGAAGGCGGCGCGCTGCTGATCCTGGAGGACGAGCGGACCGCCCGCGAGCGGGGCGCCGGGAAGATCTACGGCGAGGTGGCGGGCTACGGCGCGACCTTCGATCCGAAGCCCGGCAGCGGCAGGGAACCCGGGCTGCGGCACGCCATCGAGGTGGCCCTCGCCGACGCCGGCGCGGCGGCCGGTGACGTCGACGTGGTCTTCGCCGACGCCGCCGGGAGCCCGGACCTGGACCGCCGGGAGGCCGACGCGATCACCGCGGTCTTCGGGCCGTCCCGAGTCCCGGTCACCGCGCCCAAGACGATGATCGGGCGCCTGTGCTCCGGTGCCGCCCCGGTCGACGTGGTCTCCGCCGTCCTGGCGATCCGCGAAGGCCTGATCCCGCCGACCACCAACGTCGAGCTGTCGCCCGAGTTCGACCTCGACCTGGTCACCGGTCAGCCGCGCAGCGCGCCGGTGCGCACCGCCCTGGTGCTCGCCCGCGGCGCCGGCGGCTTCAACTCCGCCCTCGTCGTCCGCGCCGCCGGCTGACCGCCCGGCGGCCACGACGACCCCGCCGCCCCGACGACCGCCGCGCGGGCGGCGGCACTTCACCGCCCCGTACCCGCGCGGGTACGCGAACCCAGAAAGGGACGACCCCGTATGTCCAGCAAGGAATTCACCATCGCCGACCTCAAGCGCATCCTCCTCGAGGGCGCCGGAGCGGAGGAGGGCGTCGACCTCGACGGCGACATCCTCGACACCGACTTCGAGGAGCTGGGCTACGAGTCCCTGGCTCTCCTGGAGACCGGTGGCCGTATCGAGCGCGAGTACGGCATATCCCTCGACGACGACATCTTCAGTGACCACCGCACACCGCGCAGCCTGGTGGACGCCATCAACGGCTACCTCAGGGAGCCCGTCGCGTCCTGACGGCCGCCCGGGTCATCCCCACGGGCCCGCACCGCATCACCCCGGCCGCCGCGACGGCTCGCGTCGCGGCGGCCGGCCGCGCCCCGCCCCCTTCGTCTACGGAGAACACAGACATGTCGCAGCAGGACAAGAGGGTCGCCCTGGTCACGGGCGGCACAAGCGGAATCGGGCTCGCCGTCGCCAGACTCCTGGCCGTACAGGACCACCGGGTGTTCATCGGAGCCCGCGACGCCGACAACGTCGCGAAGACCGTGAAGCAGCTCCAGAGCGAGGGCCTCGACGTCGACGGCACCACCCTCGACGTGCGTTCCACGGACGACGCCCGTGCCTTCGTGCAGGCCGCGGTGGACCGCTTCGGCACCGTCGACGTGCTGGTCAACAACGCCGGCCGCAGTGGCGGCGGCGTCACCGCCGAGCTCACCGACGAGCTGTGGGCCGATGTCATCGACACCAACCTCAACAGCGTCTTCCGGCTCACCCGTGAGGTGCTGACCACCGGCGGCATGCGCGCCAAGTCCCGCAGCCGCGTCATCAACATCGCCTCCACCGCCGGCAAGCAGGGTGTCGTCCTCGGCGCCCCCTACTCGGCGTCCAAGCACGGCGTCGTCGGCTTCACCAAGGCCCTCGGCAACGAGCTCGCCCCCACCGGTATCACCGTGAACGCGGTCTGCCCGGGGTACGTCGAGACGCCGATGGCACAGCGGGTGCGCCAGGGCTACGCGGCCGCCTACGACGCCACCGAGGCGGCGATCCTCGAGAAGTTCCAGGCGAAGATCCCGCTCGGCCGCTACTCCACCCCCGAGGAGGTCGCGGGCCTGGTCGGCTACCTCGTCTCCGACACCGCGGCCTCCATCACCTCGCAGGCCCTCAACGTCTGCGGCGGCCTCGGCAACTTCTGAGCCGTCCGGACCGACCCCCGAACCGACCCCCGAAACCGAGGAGCACAGCATGTCGCAGCCCGGACTGCGCGAAGTGCAACACGAGATCACGGTCGCGGCCCCGGCCGCCGCCGTCTACCGGCTGATCGCCGACGTACGGAACTGGCCGCGGATCTTCCCGCCGACCATCTACGTCGAGCACGAGGAGCAGGGCGAGGGCGCCGAGCGCATCCACATCTGGGCCACCGCGGGCGGCGAGGCCAAGAACTGGACCTCGCGCCGCACCCTGGACCCCGAGCGGCTGCGGATCACCTTCCGTCAGGAGGTCTCCGCGCACCCCGTCGCCGCCATGGGCGGTACCTGGATCATCGAGCCCCTCTCCGAGGACGGGTCGCGGGTCCGGCTCCTGCACGACTACCGGGCCGTCGACGACGACCCCGCGAGCCTGGCGTGGATCGACGAGGCCGTCGACCGCAACTCCCGCTCCGAGCTGGCCGCGCTGAAGGAGAACGTGGAGGCCGCGCACGCCGCCGAGGACCTCACGTTCTCCTTCGAGGACACCGTCCGCGTCAACGGCTCCGCCAAGGACGTCTTCGACTTCGTCAACGAGGCGCAGGCCTGGCCCGAGCGGCTGCCGCACGTCGCCACCGTCCGCTTCGGCGAGCCGTCACCCGGGCTCCAGGAACTGGAGATGGACACCCGCGCGAAGGACGGCTCGGTGCACACCACCAAGTCGTACCGGGTGACGTTCCCGCACGAGAAGATCGCCTACAAGCAGGTGACCCTGCCGGCGCTCATGACCCTGCACACCGGCTACTGGACCTTCGCCGAGGACGAGACGGGCGTCTTCGCCTCCTCGCAGCACACCGTCACCATCAACACCGCGAACATCGCCAGGATTCTCGGCGCCGACGCGACCGTCGAGGACGCCAAGGAGTACGTGCGCGGCGCGCTGTCCACCAACAGCCGGGCCACCCTCGGCCACGCCAGGGACTACGCGGAAGCACGGGCCTGACCATGGTCGGGGACCACACCCGGACCCAGGTGGTCGTGGTCGGCGCGGGCCCCGTCGGACTGTTCCTCGCCGGTGAGCTCCGGCTCGCCGGCGCGGACGTGGTGGTCCTCGAACAGCTCACCGCGCCGACCACCGAGTCGCGGGCCTCCACGCTGCACGCCCGCACGATGGAGATCCTCGACAGCCGCGGCCTGCTCGCGCCGCTCGGCACCGTGCCGAACGAGCCGATGGGCCACTTCGGGGGAATCCCCCTCGACCTCACCCTTCCCAGCCCCTGGCCGGGCCAGTGGAAGGTCGGGCAGACCCGCTTGGAGGAACTGCTCGGGCAGTGGGCGCGGGACCTCGGCGCGGACGTCCGGCGCGGTCACACCGTGACCGCCCTGACCGAGACCGGTGACCACGTCGAGGTGGGGGCACGCACCGCGGCGGGGACGACGGAGATCTTCCGCGCCCGGTACGTCGTCGGCTGCGACGGCGAGAACAGCACCGTGCGCCGCTTGGGCGGCTTCGGCTTCCCCGGCACCGACGCGGAACGCGAACTGCTGCGCTGCGACGTGGCGGGCATCGACATACCGGGCCGCCGCTTCGAGCGGCTGGACGCCGGACTCGCCATCGCCGCCCGGCGTCCCGACGGAGTGACCCGGGTGATGGTGCACGAGTTCGGCGCGACGCCCCGCGGTGTCCCGCCGCGGTTCGAGGATGTCGTCGACACCTGGGAACGCGTCACCGGGGAGGACATCTCCGGCGGCACCCCGCTGTGGGTGAACGCCTTCGGCGACGCCTCCCGGCAGGTGGAGCGCTACCGCGAGGGCCGGGTCCTCCTCGCCGGTGACGCGGCCCACCGGCAGATGCCGATCGGCGGGCAGGCCCTCAATCTCGGCCTGCAGGACGCCGTCAACCTCGGCTGGAAACTCGCCGCCGAGGTGACCGGCCGGGCCCCGGACGGTCTCCTCGACAGCTACCACCGCGAACGGCACGCCGTCGGCCGGAAGGTCCTCGGCAACATCAGGACGCAGGCGCTGCTGCTGCTGGGCTCCGCCGAGGTCGAGCCGGTCCGGGAGGTGCTCGCCGAACTGACCGCGGGCAGCGCGAACGTCCGCGCCCATCTGGCCGGAGCGGTCTCGGGTCTCGACGTCCGCCACGACGTCGGACCGGGCGGACACCCCCTGCTCGGACGCCGGCTGCCGCACTGGCGGCTCACCACCGACGAGGGGGCCGTCACCAGCACGGAGACACTCCGAGCCGGGCGGGGCGTCCTGCTTCTGCTGCCCGGCGGCGAGGCCCGGCACGCGGCCCTGCGCGCCGCCGCCGCGCCCTGGGCGGACCGGGTGCGCACCGTGACCGCCCGTTCCCGCACCGGGGACGAGGCCGCGGACACGGGGGCGCTTCTGGTGCGGCCGGACGGCCACGTCGTCTGGGCCGACACGCCCGGCACGGATCTGGAACAGGCGCTGCGCCACTGGTTCACCGCGTCCGCCGCCCCACCGGCGGCGGCACCGGCGGCGCGGGCGCACAACGACTCGCCGGCCACAGCGACGGCGAAGAAGCGGAGGACACACATGAACAGGCTCACGGGCAGGACCGCTCTGGTCACCGGATCCAGCCGGGGCATGGGCCGGGCGACCGCGATACGCCTCGCCCGGGAGGGCGCGCTCGTCGCGGTCCACTACACCTCGCGCAAGGACGCGGCCGACGATGTCGTCGCCGAGATCGAGAAGGACGGCGGCCGGGCGTTCGGCGTCCGCGCAGAGCTCGGCGTCCCGGGCGACGTGCACGAGCTCTTCCTCGGCCTGGAGAGCGGCCTGCGCGACCGCACCGGCGGCACCGACCTGAACATCCTGGTCAACAACGCCGGTGTGATGGGGGGCGTGAAGCCCGAGGACACCACCCCGGAGAAGTTCGACGAACTCGTCGCGGTCAACGCCAAGGCGCCGTTCTTCCTCATCCAGCGGGCCCTGAAGAACATGCCCGACGGCGGACGCATCATCAACATCACCTCCGGCCTCACCCGGTTCGCCAACCCGGACGAGATCGCGTACGCCATGACGAAGGGCGCGGTCGACCAGCTGGCCCTGCACTTCGCGAAGCACCTCGGCCCCCGGAACATCACCGTCAACTCCGTGGCGCCCGGCATCACCCGCAACGACAACCCCGTCTTCGGCATCCCCGAGGCGGTGGAGCAGATGGCGCAGCTGTCCGCCTTCCAGCGGGTCGGCGAACCGGAGGACGTCGCCGACGTGGTGGCCTTCCTCGCCACCGACGAGGCCCGCTGGATCACCGGCTCCTTCGTCGACGCCACCGGCGGCACGCTGCTCGGCTGATCCCGCCGGGCCGGCCGGCGCCCGGCAGGTCCCGACCGCGCGGCCGTCCCGCCGGGCCGGTGCCCGACCGGCCGGTCCGCCGACCCCGAGACCGCAGGCGCGGCCGGCCGCGAGTCCCCCGGCTCGCGGCCGGCCCGTCACCCGACTCCGAGGGGAACCCGCACCATGAAACGCCCGACGGCGCCGCGGACCGCGGCTTTCGCCGCACCGGCCGGAGCCGGCCCGCACCGGGGCCCGGCCCTGTGGGGCCTGCTGTTCGTCCTCGCCGCCAACATGCTCATCGACGCCCTGGAGGTGTCCGTCGCCCTGGTGGCGCTGCCCGCCATCGGGGACGACCTGGGACTGGCGCCGCACCAGCTGCAGTGGGTGGTCTCCGGGTTCGCCGCCGGATTCGGGGCGCTGCTGCTGTTCGGCGGCCGGCTCGTGGCCGTCCTGGGCCGGCGCCCGGTCTACCTCGGGGCGCTGCTCGTCTTCGCCGCCGCCTCGCTGGTCGGCGCGCTGGCCGACCAGGCCCCCCTGCTCGTCGCCACCCGGTTCCTGAAGGGTTTCTGCGTGGCCCTGACCGCCCCCACCGGCCTCGCCATCATCATGTCCGCCTTCCCCGAGGGGCCCGCGCGCGGCCGCGCCCTGTCGGTCTACTCCCTCTTCGGTGCCAGCGGGTTCTCGGCGGGACTGGTCCTCTCCGGAGCGCTCACCGAGGTGAGCTGGCGATGGACGTTCGCCTTCCCCGCCCCGGTCGCCCTGTTGCTCTTCGCCTTCGCCCGGCGGCTGATCCCCCGGGACGCGCCGCCCCCGGGGACACCCCGCCGGTACGACGCCGCGGGCGCCCTCAGCCTCACGGCGGCGACGCTGCTCGCGGTGGCCGGGATCGCGGCGGGCCCCGCCGTCGGCTGGGCCCATCCGCTCACGCTCGGCACCCTGCTGCTCGCGGCCCTGTCCGCCCTGGTCCTCGTCCGTGTCGAACGCACCACGCGGCAGCCCCTGCTGCCCGCGGAGCTGTTCCGGCAGCGCGCGCTGGTGCGCTCCGCGCTCGGCGCGGGCGCGCTCAACGGCTCCTATCTCGGGCTGCTCCTGGTGAGCACGCTCCACCTGCAGCAGCAGGCCGGCTACGGCCCCTGGCAGACGGGCCTCGCCTTCCTGCCGGCCGCCGCACCGCTCGCCCTCACCGCTCTGCACTCGGGGCGTCTCGTCACCCGATTCGGGCCCGCCCGTCTGATCGCGGCGGGTGCCGCCGCCGCACCGCTCGGCTATCTGCTGTACCCGCGCGAGGGCGCCGCCGTCCGGTACGTCACCGACGTGCTGCCCACGATGCTGCTGGTCGGCGCCGCGTTCGTCCTGGCCTTCACCGCCTTCCACACGCAGGCCACCGGCTCGGTTCCGGAGCCGCTGCGGGCGGCCGCCGGCAGCTTCTACCAGACGGCGGTGCAACTGGCGGCCGCTCTGACGACCGTGCTCTGCGCCGCGCTGTACCCGCTGGGCCGCGGGCCCGCGCTCGTGCCGGTCACGGCCGTCGCCCTGGCCGGGCTCGCCGTCGCCCTGCACGGTCTCGTGCCACGCCGTACCCGGCCCGGCGGCCGCCCCCGCGCCTCCGGCCCGCCCGGCACCGCCCTCCCGTACGGAAACCGACACTCACACGGACCCGGGGACACACCATGACAGCGACCTCATACGCCGGGCCCGCCCGTCCGGCCGGAGCCGAGGTGCGCGTGCCCGACCTCGCGGCCCTGGCCGCGGCGGCACCCGACGAGCGCGCCAGGATGCTCGACCTCTACGTACGCCAGGAGCTCGGCCTGCTCCTGGGCATCGCCCCGCACCTCGTCGACACCACGGGCCGGCCCATGAACAGCCTGGGCATCGGCTCGATCGCCGGACTCGAACTCCAGTTCAGGATCGAGGACGCCCTGCGTGTCGAACTGAACCTGCAGATGCTGCTCCTCGCCCACAGCGCCGCCGAACTGATCGGCTGTCTGGCCGGCCAGCTCGGCGGCGCCCGCACGCTGCGGCACGAAGGGGCGGCGGTAGCGGCATGACGGGAGCCCACCGCGCGGTGAGCGCGCCGCCGCGGCGCGCGCCGGCCGTGGGCCGTGCGGTCACCGCGACCCCCTCGCCCTGTGCCGACGCGGGCGGCGGGGAGTTCACCGTCGCGGAGGGCCGGGTCGACCTGTGGCTGATCCGCCGCCCCGAGGGCCCGGACGCGGCCCTGCTCGACACCTCGGAGCTGGACTCCGCGGAGCGCCACCGGGCGGCCTCGTTCATCCGGCCGGCCGACGGTCTGCTGTACGCCGCCGCCCATGTCGCCCTGCGCCGCCTTCTGGGGCGCTACACCGGCACCCCGCCGCGGGACGTGCGGTTCGTCCGCGAGCCGTGCCCCGGGTGCGGCCGGGCCCACGGCAGACCGGCCCTCGCCCCGCGTTCGCTGCACTTCTCCCTGTCGCACAGCGCCGGGCTCGCCATGGTCGGGGTGGCTTCCGTCCCGGTCGGCGTGGACGTGGAGAGGCTGCCGCGCGCGGAGACGGTCGAGGTCTGCGGCCGGGCACTGCACCCCGGCGAGCGCGCCGAACTCGCCGATGCCGAGGGCGCGGAGCGCATACTCCGCTTCGGCCGGATCTGGACGCGCAAGGAAGCCTTCCTCAAGGGACTGGGCACGGGCCTGAGCCGCCCCTCCGTCCTGGACTACCTCGGCGCCGACGCCGCGCGCCACCCGCGGGGCTGGACGGTGCTCGACGTCCCCTGCGCCCCGACCCACTCGGCCGCGGCCGCGGTCAGCGGCCCCGCACCCGGCACGGTCACCGTACGAGCACTGCCCGGGACGTGGCTGGGCGCCCGCGGCCACCCCGCCGGTGGCACGGCACCGCACGGACCTCCGGCCGCTCCGGGGGCGCCGACGACCGACCAGAAGGACGTGACATGACCAGCACCGCATTCGTCTTCCCCGGGCAGGGCGCCCAGCGGGTCGGCATGACGGACCACCTGCTCGCCGGGCGGCCCGACCTGTTCGACACCTACTTCCGCGCGGCCGACGGCCTGCTCGGCATCCCGCTGTCCCGGCTCGTCCGGCACGGGCCCGCGCGCGACCTGGACGACCCGGCCGTCGCCCAGCCCGCCGTTCTGCTGACCAGCCTGGTCACCCTGGACGTGCTGCGCGGCCACGGCATCGGACCCGACGCCGTCGCGGGCCACAGCCTGGGCGAGTACGCGGCCCTCGTCGCGGCCGGCGTCCTGGAGTGGACCGACGCACTGGCACTGGTACGGCTGCGCGGTGAACTCGTCGCCACCGTGAACGACCGGGTGCCCGGCGCCACCGCCGCGGTCCTGGGCCTGGACGGGGCACAGGTGGCCCGGCTGTGCTCCGTGGCCGCGGGCACCGTCGAGGTCGGCGGCGACAACGCACCGGGCCAGACGGTGATCTCCGGCGAGGCGGCGGCCGTGGCGTGGGCGACGGCGGCGGCACTGGACGCCGGTGCGAGCCAGGTCGTACCGCTGAAGGCGGGCGGCTCCTTCCACTCCCGGCTGCTGCGCGGCATCGAGGCCGAGTTCACCGAGGCGCTCATCGCCACCCCGTTCCACGCCCCGCGCGTCCCCCTGGTCTCCAGCACCACGGGCGCCCGGATCACCAGCGCCACCGAAGCCGTCGTCGCCCTGCGCAGCCAGCTCACCAGCCCGGTGCGCTGGCCCGAGGCGGTCCGCGCGCTGGGCGCGGTCGGCACCGGCCGGTTCGTCGAGGCCGGACCCGGTCGGGTCCTCGGCGGACTGATCCGCCGGATCGCCCCCGGCGCCCGCGTCCACGCGACGCACACCGCGCGCCACCTGGCCCTGACCGTCGACGCGTTCGCGGCGGCGGCCGTCTGACCACCGACCCACCGAGAGGACGGACAGCACATGCCCGACAGCGACGGGACGATCCTCGGCCGCATCGCCGAGCTGACCGAGATCAAGGAGTCGGCACGGCTGGGCCCCGACCCGGCGGCCACCGAACGCCAGCACGCCAAGGGGAAACTGACCGCGCACGAACGGATCGCCCTGCTCCTCGACAAGGGTTCCTTCAACGAGGTGGAGCCGCTGCGCCGACACCGCGCGAGCGGCTTCGGACTGGAGGACAAGAGGCCCTACAGCGACGGCGTGGTCACCGGGTGGGGGAGCGTCCACGGCCGCACGGTCTTCGTGTACGCGCACGACTTCCGTGTCTTCGGCGGGGCACTCGGCGAGGCACACGCCCAGAAGATCCACAAGATCCAGGATCTGGCCGAGGCGGCGGGCGCCCCGCTGGTCTCCCTGAACGACGGCGCGGGCGCCCGCATCCAGGAGGGGGTCACCGCGCTCGCCGGCTACGGCGGGATCTTCCGGCGCAACACCCGCTGCTCGGGCGTCATCCCGCAGATCTCGGTGATGCTCGGCCCGTGCGCGGGCGGTGCGGCCTACTCGCCCGCCCTCACGGACTTCGTGTTCATGGTCCGCGAGACCTCGCAGATGTTCATCACCGGCCCGGACGTCGTCAAGGCGGTCACCGGCGAGGAGATCACCCAGAACGGCCTCGGCGGCGCCGACGTGCACTCCGCGACGTCGGGCGTGTCCCACTTCGCGTACGACGACGAGGAGGCGTGCATCGAGGACGTGCGCTACCTGCTCTCGCTGCTGCCCGCCAACAACCGCGAACTGGCCCCCGTGGAGCGCTCCGGCGACCCGGCGTACCGGCTCAACGACCCGCTCCTCGACCTCGTGCCGGCCGGTGCCGGTCAGGCGTACGACATCCGCAAGGTGATCGAGGAGATCGTCGACGACGGGGAGTTCTTCGAGGTCCACCCGGCCTGGGCCACCAACATCGTGTGCGCCCTGACCCGTCTCGACGGCCATGTCGTCGGCGTCGTCGCCAACCAGCCCGCGGCCATGGCGGGGGTGCTCGACATCGAGGCGTCGGAGAAGGGCGCGCGCTTCGTCCAGTTCTGCGACGCCTTCAACATCCCGCTGGTCACTCTGGTGGACGTGCCGGGCTTCCTGCCGGGCGTCGACCAGGAGCACAACGGCATCATCCGGCGTGGCGCCAAGCTCCTGTACGCGTACTGCAACGCGACCGTGCCGCGGATCTCGCTCGTGCTGCGCAAGGCCTACGGCGGCGCGTACATCGTGATGGACTCCCGCTCCATCGGCGCCGACCTCGCCCTGGCGTGGCCCACCAACGAGATCGCGGTGATGGGCGCGGAAGGCGCCGCGAACGTCGTGTTCCGGCGCGAGATCAACGCCGCCGAGGACCCGGACGCCGTACGCCGGCAGCGCATCGCCGAGTACAAGGACGAGCTGATGCACCCGTACTACGCGGCCGAGCGCGGCCTGATCGACGACGTCATCGACCCGCGTGAGACCCGCTCGGTGCTGATCCGCTCACTGGACATGCTCCGCGCCAAACACGCCGACCTGCCCACCCGCAAGCACGGAAACCCGCCGCAGTGACCCGGCCCGCCGGCCCTGACGAGGCCCCAGGACAGGAGGAGTGGAACGTGCCCGACCACCGGAGCGTGCCCCGGACCGACGCCGTGCTGCGTGTCGTCAGGGGCAGCCCCAGCCCCGAGGAACTGGCCGCGGTGACCGCCCTGTTGGTGGCCCGGTTGGCCGCGCCGGACGACGACACCGGCACCGGCACGGCCGGAACCGAACCGGCCGTCGCGGGCTGGCGCAGGCCGGAACGCCGTCCTCCCTTCGTCGGTCCGCGCACCTGGCGCCGGCCCTGAGCACCGTCCCGGGCGGCCGGCGCCGGCCGCCCGGGACGAACGGCGCATTCCGCGCCACGGCGACGCCTTCCGGCCCCTTGTGTCAGAGCCGAGTGCGTCTCATGTCAATTCGAGTACAAGCCCGTTGATCCGCGGTCTCACGCCGAAGAAGCTCATAGGCAGTGTCCGGCGCCGTGTCTTCCGGACGGTCCGGCGGAGTACGAGGCACACGCGGATCTCTCGGGCGGAGAGCAGGGAAAGAACCATGACGCCGACACCGGCCGACCTCACCGAACCCCTGGCGCGGCAGCTGTCCCGGCTGGCCGAGCGGGCGGCGATCTCGGACCTCATCGACCGTTACACCGTGATCCTCGACGACCAGGACCGCGACGGCTTCGACGCCACCTGGCCGCGCGCGTTCTTCACCGAGGACTGCCGGCTCGACTTCCCCATCGGCGGACACCACGGCCTCGACGGCCTGGCGGAGTTCCACCACCGGGCCAAGCGGAACTTCACGGCCACCCACCACCTCAGCTCCAACCACCTGATCCGGCTCGACGGCGACCGTGCCGACGTCCGCTTCCAGATGATCGCCGTCCACCTCCACCCACGGGCGGTCCGCGAGCGGGCCCAGGTGGACCCCGGGGAGCTGTTCAGGATCGGTGGCCACTACGAGGGCGAGACCGTGCGCACCCCGGACGGATGGCGGTTCTCGCGCTGGACCTTCCACGTGGTGTGGACCGACGGGGTGTCGCCGGCCGAACTCGCCTGACATCCCCGCGGCCGTCCCGCACGGCGGTCGCGGCCGTGCCCCGAGCCGTACCACCTCGAAGGAGCCCACTGCGATGCACACCCCCGACCCGCCGTCCGCGCAGGACGTCAGGCGCTGCCAGGAGGCGCTCAACAGCCTGCACTCCACCATCTACTTCGCCCCGGATCTCGCCGGGGCGCTCGCCGGGTACGGCATCACCGACGACATGGGCGGCTACCTCGTGGGCCGGGCCGCGGCCCTCGGGCCGGCCGGCCCCGGTGTGGTCACCGCGCTGTTCTACAGCTTCGAGCACGGCATGGTCGCGGGGCACCTCCCCGGCGCCTGGGAGCGCATCACCCCCGCGCAGGTCTGGGAGGAGCGGCTGCGCGCCGCCGACGCCACCCTGCACCGGGCGCTGGGCGCCGGCACCCTGACGGGACCGCGGGTGCGCGAGGCGGCACGCCTCGCCCTGGCCGCCGCGACCGGGGGCCGCCGCGAGGGACGTCCGATGTTCGCCGCCCTCGCCGACCTGCCCGTCCCGCACAAGCCGCACCTGGTGCTCTGGTACGCGGCCACCCTGCTGCGCGAGCACCGCGGTGACAGCCACATCGGCGCACTCGCCGCGGCCGGACTCGACGGCCTCGAAGCCCTCGTCTCCCACTGCGCGAGCGCCGCCGGCATGCCCCGCGAGATGGTGATGACCAAGCGCGGCTGGACCGAGGAGGACTGGAGCGCGGCCGAGGACCGGCTCCGCGGGCGCGGACTGATGACGGCGGACGGCGCCCTCACCGCCCGCGGCGAGGAACTGCGCGCCGCCCTGGAGGACGAGACCGACCGCCGCGACCGGGCCCCGTACGAGCACCTGGGCACGCGGGGTGTGGTCCGGCTGACCGAGCTCTGCGAGGGCTTCGTCCGCTCGGCGGCCGCGGCGGGGATCTTCCCCCCGCCGCTGGTGGACTTCTTCGTACCCGGCGGCGGACGGACCCCGGCGGAGACACTCGCGTGATCCGCGGACCCCACCTGGCCGTCTGGTCGGCGCTCACCGCCGCCGTGCTGCTCTTCTGCACGGCGCAGACCCCGGCGGTGGGCGCCGCGCGGACCGCGGAGGCGGTCCTCTTCCGCCTCGACGACCGCGTCACCGGCCCGGATCCCTGAACCCCGGGCGCCGGTCCCGGTTCCGTCCTGCCCGTCCGCCCGTCCCCTTCGGCGGTCGGACGCACCTGTGCACCACCCGACAACCCGACAGTGAGGACACGTTCATGACCATGACGGCCCCGCCCCGCGCCGGCCGACGCGAGTGGGTCGGCCTTGTGGTACTGGCACTGCCCACCGTGCTGCTCTCCATGGATCTCACCGTGCTCCACCTGGCGATCCCGAGCATCAGCAGCGAACTGCGGCCCAGTGGCCCCGAACTGCTGTGGATCACCGACATCTACGGGTTCACGCTCGCCGGCTTCCTCATCACCATGGGGACCCTCGGCGACCGTGTGGGCCGCCGGCGGCTGCTGCTGACCGGCGCCGTCGCCTTCACCGCGGCGTCCGTGCTCGCGGCCCTGTCCACCGGCCCCGAAATGCTGATCGCGACCCGCGCGCTGCTGGGCGTCGCCGCCTCCACGCTCATGCCGTCGACGCTGTCGCTCATCCGCAACATGTTCCTCGACCCCCGCCAGCGCTCGGCCGCGGTCGGCGTCTGGATGACCAGCTTCATGGTCGGCGCGATGCTCGGCCCGCCCGTCGGCGGCCTGCTGCTCGAATGGTTCTGGTGGGGCTCGGTGTTCCTGCTCGCCCTGCCGGTGATGGCGCTGCTGCTGGTGATCGGACCGCTCGTGCTGCCCGAGTACCGCAACGAGGACGCCGGCCGGCTCGACCTGCCGAGCGCCCTGCTGTCGCTGCTCGCCGTCCTGAGCGTCGTCTACGCCGTCAAGACCGTCGCGTCGCACGGCTTCACCGCCGCGGCCCTCGCCTCCGCCGTCGCCGGGACCGTGCTGGCCGTGATCTTCGTACGCCGGCAGAAGCGCCTGACGGAACCGCTCCTCGACCTCGCCCTGTTCCGCAACCGCACCTTCTCCACCGCGCTGACGGCCATGACCGTCTGCTCCCTGGTCATGATGGGCAGCAACCTCTTCGTCGCCCAGTACCTCCAACTGGTGCTCGGTCTGCCGCCGCTGAGGGCCGGACTGTGGATGATCCCGAGCACCCTCGCGTCGATCACCGCCGTCATGGTGGTGCAGCGCCTCGTGCGGCGGTACCGGCCCGCCCTGCTGATGAGCGTCTCCTTCGTCATCGCCGCGCTCGGCTTCGCCGTCATCACCCGCTCCGAGGGCCCGCACTCCCTCACCATGGTGCTCACCGGCACCTGCGTCTTCGCGTTCGGGCTCGCCGCGCCCGGTGTGCTGAGCGCGGACATCCTGCTCGGCTCGGGCCCGCCGGAGCGGGCCGGCGAGGTGTCCGCGATCCAGGAGACCAGCACGGAACTCGGTGGCGCCTTCGGTCTGGCCGTCCTCGGCAGCGTCTTCAACGCCGCCTACCGCGCCGAGGTCGCCGACGCCGTCCCCGGCGGCACCCCGGAGGCGGCCGCCTCGGCGGCGCGCGACACTCTGGGCGGCGCGGTGGACGCGGCCTCCCGGGCACCGGGCCAGCCGTGGACGGACGACCTCCTGGACGTCACCCGGAACGGCTTCGTCGACGCCTTCCACACCACGGCCCTGGTGTCCATCGCCGTGGTGCTGCTCACCGCCGCCCTCGTCGCCTCCGTGCTGCGCCGGGCCGACGCCCCCGAGGCGGCGCACTGAGCCAGCGCGTCCGTTCCCGCCGCGGGGTGGGCACGACGACCGGGCCGACGCCCTGATGTCCCGATGTCCCGATGTCCGGAGGATTCATGATCAACGTATTCCAGCCCAGCCTCGGCGACGAGGAACTGGCCGCGATATCCGAGGTGTTCGCCGACAACTGGCTGGGCCACGGACCGCGCACCCGGAAGTTCGAGGAGGAGTTCGCCGGGCACCTCGGTGTCGCCCCAGAGCAGACCCTGTTCATCAACTCGGCGACCGCCGGCCTCTTCCTCGCCACCGAACTCCTCGGACTGGGTGCGGCCGACGACGTGGTCCTGCCCTCGATGAGCTTCGTGGCCGCCGCCAACGCCGTCGCCGCCAGCGGCGCCCGCCCGGTCTTCTGCGACGTCGACGAACGCACCCTGAACCCCACGGCCGCCCACGTGCAAGCCGCCCTCACCCCGCGCACCAGGGCCGTGCTGATCCTGCACTACGGCGGCTACCCCGGCGACGTCGAGGCCATCGCCGCGCTCTGCCGCGAGCGCGGCATCACCCTGATCGAGGACGCCGCCTGCGCGGTCGCCTCCCGGGCCGGTGGACGGGCCTGCGGCACCTTCGGCGACATCGCCATGTGGAGCTTCGACTCGATGAAGGTCCTCGTCACCGGCGACGGCGGCATGCTGTACGTCAAGGACCCCGAACTCGCCCGCAGGGCCCGGCAGCTCGCCTACCACGGGCTGGAGCAGTCCAGTGGCTTCAACGCCGCCAAGGTGTCCCACCGCTGGTGGGAGCTGAACGTGCGGAACTACGGCCGCCGCGTCATCGGCAACGACGTCACCGCGGCCATCGGCTCCGTGCAACTGGGTCGCCTCGCCGGTTTCGTCGAGCGGCGCCGGCGCATCGCCGAGACCTACGACCGGCTCCTCGCCGGCGCCGACGGCATCGTGCCGCCGCCGCCGCTGCCCGAGGGCCACGAGTCCTCGTACTACTTCTACTGGGTGCAGTTGGACTCCGCGATCCGCGACCAGGTCGCCGCGGACCTCCTCGACCAGGGCGTGTACACCACCCTGCGCTATCCGCCGCTGCACAAGGTGCCCGCCTACCGCGCGGGAGGCGAGATCCTGCCCGGCACCGACGTCTGCTCGGAGAACACCCTCCTGCTGCCCCTGCACCAGGGCCTGGACGACGCACAGGCGCGCACCGTGGCGGCGGCCCTGCGGGCCTCGGTCGAGCGCCGCACCGCCGACGCCGGACGCTGAGCCGTGCGCATCACGGAAACGAGGGTGCCCGGGGCGTACCGGATCGCGCCCGACCGGTTCACCGACGCGCGCGGCACCTTCCACGAGGGCCTGCGCACCGACCTGCTGGAGCAGGCCACCGGCCGCCCGTTCGTCCCGCGGCAGATCAACTACTCCGTCTCGCGGCGCAACACCCTGCGCGGCATCCACAGTGTCACCGTCCCGCCCGCCCAGGCCAAGTTCGTCACCTGCGTCCGTGGCGCGCTGCGCGACATCATCGTCGACCTGCGCCTCGGATCCCCCACCTACGGCGTGTACGACACCAGCGTCCTGGACGCCGCGTCGGGTCTCTCCGTGCTCGTCCCCGAAGGCGTCGGGCACGGCTTTCTCACCCTCACCGACGACGCCTGCATCTGCTACGTACTGTCCAGCGCCCACGTACCGGGCACCCAGGTCGACATCGATCCCTTCGACCCCGACCTCGCCCTGCCCTGGGACGCGGACGAGCCGCCGCTGCTGTCCGAGAAGGACGCGGGCGCCCCCACGGCGGCCGAGGCCGCGGCGGCAGGGCTGCTCGCCACCTGGGACGAAGCCCTCGCCGCCGCGGCGGCCCCCGCGGCACCGCCGCCCTGACACCCGGCACAGCCGAAGGGAGAACCCCGATGCGCGTCCTGCTCGTGGCGTTTCCGTTGAGAGCCCACTTCTACGACCTGGTCCCGCTGGCCCGAGCGCTGCGGAGCGCGGGCCACGAGGTCGACGTCGTCAGCCAGTCCGGCATGACGGACGACGACGTGGCGGAGCTGATCAGGTCCGCCGGACTGCCCGCGACGGCGCTGGGGGACCCTGCGGACCTGGCCCCGCTCACCGCGGCCCGCCGGGCCGGACGGATGCCCGAACTGGCCCCCGACGCGCTGGCCGTGGACGAGACGGCCGCCGCCGGGGACACCACCGGCTGGCGGTGGAACCGGCACTGCATGGCCACCCAGTTCGGCATGACCTATCCGCTCGACGGCCTGCCCGCCGGCCACCGGCCCTACGTCGACCATCTCGTCGACCACGCCCGTGCGTTCCGCCCCGACCTGGTCGTCTGGGACACCCTCTGCTTCCCGGCCGCGATCGCCGCGCGCGAAGTGGGGGCCGCGCACGCCCGGTTCCTGTGGGGCCGGGACCATGTCGGCTGGGTCAGGGAACGCTCCCGGCAGGAGCAGCGGCAGGCGGCGCGACGGGGTGCCCCGCCCGAGGCCGACCCGCTGACCGCGTGGCTGGAGCCGCTCCTGGAGCGCTACGGGCACACCTTCGAGGAGGAGTTCCTCCTGGGCCAGTGGAGCATCGATCTCACGCCGTCGCCGATGGCGCTGCCCGTGGACCACCCGCGGGTGCCCGTACGCCGCCTCCCGTACAACGGCGCGGGGGCGCTCCCCGCCTGGCTGCGCGAGGCACCGGAGCGGCCCCGAGTGTGCCTGTCCCTCGGGACGACGGCCCGGCTGCGGCCGCACCGCGGGGCCGCGGACGGCGGGGTCGCACTGGCCGACCTGCTCGCCGGACTCGGCGGTCTGGACGCCGAGATCGTCGCCACCCTCTCCCCGGACCAGCTCGCCGCCGCGGGCGGTCTGCCGGACAACGTCCGCCCCGTCGACTACGTCCCGCTCGATCTGCTGCTGCCGACCTGCTCGGCGATCGTCCACCACGGCGGCGCGGGTACCTTCGCCGCCGCGGCGGCGCACCGGGTGCCGCAGCTGGTCGTCCCCGTCCCCCGGTGGGACGAGCCGGCCCTGGCCCGTTATGTGGCCGGCCGCGGTGCCGGACTCGCCCTCGGCGCCGAGGACCTGACACCCGCGACGCTGCGGCAGGCGCTCACCCGGCTCCTCGGCGACGACGCCTTCCGGGCGGGCGCGGCGGCCCTGCACGAGGAGCTGCGGTCCGTCCCCGGCCCCCGCGACACCGTTCCGGTCCTGGAGGCGCTGACCGAACGGCACCGGACCGGATCCCGACGTCCGCACGGAGGAGGCAGAACCGCCGCTTGACTTGAACCTGGGTTCAACTACGAAGCTTTTCATGTCGCCGAGAGAGCACATCACCTTTTCGAGGAGAGAGAAATGCCGGAGAAGCCGCTCCGTCTTGTTGTCGTCGTCGGAAGCGTCCGCGAGGGACGCTTCGGCCTGCCCGTGTCCCGGTGGTTCGCCGAGGAGGCCCGGCAGTTCGGCCGGTTCGAGGTCGACGTCCTGGACCTCGCCGAGCACGCCCTGCCGATGGCGATGCCCGACTTCGGCGGTCAGCCGGACGCCGCGACGACCGCCGTCCGGGACGAGATCGCCGGCCGCCTGGCCGCGGCCGACGCCTTCGTCCTCGTCACCCCCGAGTACAACCACAGCTACCCCGCCGCGCTGAAGAACGTCCTGGACTGGTTCCGGGCCGAATGGGTCGCCAAGGCCTTCGGCCTCGTCTCCTACGGCGGACAGGGCGGCGGCATCCGGGCCGCCGAGCACCTGCGGCAGATCGTCGCCGAACTGCACTCGGTCACCGTGCGGGACGCGATGAGCCTCCACAACGCCTGGGACCTCTTCGACGAGCAGGGCGAAGCCACCGACGAGGGCGCCTGCGCCGCGGCCGCCAAGAGCATGCTGACCCAACTCGACTGGTGGGCCACGGTGCTGCGCGAGGGCCGCGAGAGCCGCCCGTACCCGGGCTAGTCCGGGAGGCCTCGCCGCTGTCCCCCGATGAACGAGGGGCGTCCGCGGGGGTCTTCGCCAGTGGCGAAGGCCTCACGGACGCCCCTCTGCCGTGGGTGCCGCGGCGGCGGCCCTCAGGACGTGAGCCGCACGGGCCCCGCCCCCTGCCGGCCGCACACGTCCTGAGGGTTGGTCAGCGCGCACCGCTTCAGCGACAGGCAGCCGCAGCCGATGCAGTTGCTGAGTTCGTCCCGCAGCTCCTCCAGCCGTCTGATGCGGGTGTCGAGGTCCTTCCGCCAGCAGTGGGACACCCTGGCCCAGTCCTCCTCGGTGGGCGTCCGGTTGCCCGGCAGCAGCTCGAGGATCTCCCGAATGGTCTCCAGCGCGATCCCCACCCGCTGCGAGGCCCGGATGAATGCGACGCGCCTGAGCGTGTCCCGGCTGTAACGGCGCTGATTTCCCGTGGTCCTCCGGCTGATGATCAGCCCGTGCCGTTCGTAATAGCGCAGCGCCGAGGTGGCGACCCCGCTGCGCTCGGCCAATTCGCCGACAGTGAGTTCTTGCGCTTTCCACGAAACGGTGGCCATGGACTCACGGTAACCGAATGAACAGCACCCGTGCCGCCCCGTGACCGCCCGACGAGGCGGCCGCGGGGTTCTTCGGTGCGGGGCGCGGAGCACGTGCCGGTGATCCGGCCGCGTACGCGCATTTCCCGACACGGTGAGGAGAACTCGTCCATGAAGGCACTGGTGTTGTCCGGGGGGTCCGGCACGCGATTGCGGCCGTTCAGCTACTCCATGCCCAAACAGCTCATCCCGATCGCCAACAAACCCGTTCTCGAGCATGTGCTGGAGGACATCAGGGGCCTGGGCGTCACCGACATCGGCGTCGTCGTCAACAGCGGCTGGGCCCCGCAGATCGCGGAGGTCATCGGCGACGGCAGCCGGCTCGGTGTGCGGGTCACCTACATCCACCAGGACGAGCCGCTGGGCCTGGCCCACTGCGTCGCGCTCGCCGAACCCTTCCTCGGCGTCGACGACTTCGTGATGTACCTGGGCGACAACATGCTGCCCGAGGGCACCGCCTCCATCGCCGAGGAGTTCCGCACCGCCCGGCCGGCGGCGCAGGTCGTCGTGCGCAAGGTGGCGGACCCGAGGGCCTTCGGCGTGGCCGAACTGGACGCCGAGGGCCGGGTCGTACGCCTGGTGGAGAAGCCGCGGGAACCGAGGAGCGACCTCGCCCTGATCGGCGTGTACTTCTTCACCGCGGACATCCACCGGGCCGTCACGTCCATCGCCCCCAGCGCCCGCGGGGAACTGGAGATCACCGACGCGATCCAGTGGCTCCTGGAGGACGGGGCGGAGATCAGGGCCAGCGAGTACCACGGCTACTGGAAGGACACCGGCCGCGCCGACGACGTACTGGAGTGCAACCGTCACCTGCTCGGAAGTCTGCGTCCGGCCGTTCTCGGCGAGGCCGACGACGCCAGCGAGCTCATCGGCCGGGTGCGCATCGAGGCCGGCGCGCGCGTGATGCGTTCCCGTATCGAGGGACCCGTCGTCGTCGGCGCCGGCAGTGTCATCGAGGACTCCCACATCGGCCCGGACACCGCCATCGGTGAGGGCTGCACCCTGCGTGAGACCCGTATTCGTGACTCCATCGTCCTCGACGGTGCCGCGATCTCCCGCGTCCCCGGCATCCGGGGGTCGATCATCGGCCGGAGCGCGACCGTCGACGCCGGCGACGACGTCGGCACCTACCACCGCCTGGTCGTCGGCGACCACACCCGGATCGAGGTGGCGGCGTGAAGGTCCTGGTCACCGGTGGCGCCGGTTTCATCGGTTCGCACTACACACGCATGATCCTGGACGGCGGCCACCCCGGCTGGGAGGACGCCCAGGTCACCGTCCTGGACCTGCTCAGCTACGCGGGCAATCGGGCCAACCTTCCCGAGGCCCACCCCCGGCTCACCTTCGTCCGGGGCGACATCTGCGACGCCGGCCTGCTGCGCGAGCTCCTGCCGGGACACGACGCCGTCGTCCACTTCGCCGCCGAGTCGCACGTCGACCGCTCGCTGCACTCGGCGGCCGACTTCGTCCGCACCAACGTCGGCGGCACCCAGTCGGTGCTCGACGCCTGCCTCGCCACCGGCGTCGAGCGCGTCGTCCACGTCTCCACCGACGAGGTGTACGGCTCGATCGCCGAGGGCGCCTGGACCGAGGAGTGGCCGCTGCTGCCCAACTCGCCCTACGCGGCGTCCAAGGCGGCCTCCGACCTGATCGCCCGGTCCTACTGGCGCACCCACGGCCTGGACGTCTCCCTCACCCGCTGCTCCAACAACTACGGCCCCTACCAGCACCCCGAGAAGCTGATCCCGTTGTTCGTCACCAACCTCCTGGAAGGCGAACAGGTCCCGCTCTACGGGGACGGGCGCAACGTCCGCGAATGGCTGCACGTCGACGACCACTGCAGGGCCATCCAGCTCGTCCTCACCCGCGGCCGGGCCGGCGAGATCTACAACGTCGGCGGCGGCAACGAGCAGACCAACCTGCAGATCACCGAACGCCTCCTCGGCCTGCTGGACGCCGACCCGTCGATGGTGCGCCGGGTGGCGGACCGCAAGGGCCACGACCTGCGCTACGCCCTCGACGAGACCAAGATCCGCGAGGAGCTCGGCTACGCCCCGGCCGTCTCCTTCGAGGCCGGCCTGGCCGACACCGTCACCTGGTACCAGGACAACCCCGACTGGTGGAAGGCGGTCAAGCACCGCCCCGCCGACACCGAAGGAGCCCGAGCATGAGCCAGTACAAGTCAGAGGTTCTGGACGCCGCCCGCAAGTACCACCAGGACCTCCAGCCGACCGGCGGCTTCGTGCCCGGCACCACCGAGATATGGCCCTCCGGCGCCGTCCTCGACGAGGACGACCGGGCCGCGCTCGTCGAGGCGGCCCTCGACATGAGGATCGCGGCCGGACCGGCTTCCAAGAAGTTCGAGTCGGCCTTCGCGCGGCTCCTGGGCCGCCGCAAGGCACACCTCACCAACTCCGGTTCCTCCGCCAACCTGCTCGCCCTCACCTCGCTGACCTCCCACACCCTCGGGGAGCGCCGGCTGCGCCGCGGCGACGAGGTGATCACCGTCGCGGCCGGCTTCCCGACCACGGTCAATCCGATCGTTCAGAACGGCCTGGTGCCGGTCTTCGTCGACGTGGAGCTCGGTACCTACAACACGACCGCCGAGCGGGTGGCGCGGGCGATCGGTCCGAAGACACGGGCCATCATGATCGCGCACGCGCTCGGCAACCCCTTCGAGGTGGCCGAGATCGCCCAGCTCGCCGAGGAACACGACCTGTTCCTCGTCGAGGACAACTGCGACGCGGTCGGTTCCACCTACCAGGGCCGGCTCACGGGCACGTTCGGCGACCTGACCACCGTCAGCTTCTACCCCGCGCACCACCTCACCATGGGTGAGGGCGGCATCGTCGTCACCAGCGACCTGAAGCTGGCGCGGGTCGTGGAGTCCCTGCGCGACTGGGGCCGCGACTGCTGGTGCGAGCCGGGGAAGAACAACACGTGCTTCAAGCGGTTCGAGTACCAGATGGGCACCCTGCCCCAGGGCTACGACCACAAGTACATCTTCTCCCACGTCGGGTACAACCTGAAGGCCACCGACCTGCAGGCGGCGCTGGGCCTGACGCAGCTCACCAAGCTGGACGGCTTCATCGAGGCCCGCCGCCGCAACTGGCGCCGCCTGCGCGAGGGGCTGGACGGCGTGCCGCACCTGCTGCTGCCCGAGCCGACCCCGGGCAGCGACCCCAGCTGGTTCGGCTTCGTCGTCACGGTCGACCCCGAGGCGCCCTTCCACCGCTCCGAACTCGTCGACTTCCTGGAGAACAGGAAGATCGGCACCCGCCGGCTGTTCGCGGGCAACCTCACCCGGCACCCGGCCTACATCGACCAGCCGCACCGCGTCGTCGGCGACCTCACCAACAGCGACATCGTCACCGAGCACACCTTCTGGGTCGGCGTCTACCCGGGCCTGACCGACGAGATGCTCGACTATGTGATCGCCTCGGTCAAGGAGTTCGTCGAGGCCCGCTCATGACCGTGACCCTTCGGCACCCGGCCGCCCTGACCGCCCGCGAGGACACCGGCACCGCCCGGCGCATCGCCCGGTCGGCGACCGCCGTCACCGGTGCCCATCTGCGCACCGAGGATGTCGCCGACTGGCTGGACGGCCGCCGCCGCGCCCACCGGTTCCGTGTCGACCGCATCCCCTTCGCCGACCTGGACGGCTGGGCCTTCGACGAGGTCACGGGCAACCTCGGGCACCGCAGCGGACGGTTCTTCACCGTCGAGGGGCTGCATGTGCGCACGGACGAGGAACCCCACCCCGAGTGGCACCAGCCCATCATCAAGCAGCCGGAGGTCGGCATCCTCGGACTCCTCGTCAAGGAGTTCGACGGAGTCCTCCACTTCCTCATGCAGGCCAAGATGGAACCCGGCAACCCCAACCTGCTGCAGCTCTCCCCCACGGTGCAGGCCACCCGGAGCAACTACACCAAGGTGCACCGGGGCGCGGACGTGAAGTACATCGACCACTTCGTCCGCTCCGGCCGCGGCAGTGTCGTCGCCGACGTCCTCCAGTCGGAGCACGGTTCCTGGTTCTTCCGCAAGAGCAACCGCAACATGATCGTCGAGACCGTCGAGGACGTGCCCCTCGACGACGACTTCTGCTGGCTGACCCTCGGCCAGATCGGCGAACTCCTCCACCGGGACAACGTCGTCAACATGGACTCGCGCACCGTCCTCGCCTGCGCGCCGTTCCCGCACGACGAGGCGGGTGCCCTGCACAGCGACACCGACCTGCTGTCCTGGTTCACCGCCGAGCGCTCCCGCCACGACGTGCGCGCCGAGCGCGTCCCGCTCCGCGAGGTGCGCGGGTGGCACCGCGGCGAGTCGTCGATCGACCACGAGGACGGCCGTCACTTCCGCGTCGTCGCCCTCGGCGTGCAGGCCGGCAACCGGGAGGTGTCCCGCTGGACCCAGCCCATGTTCGAGCCCCACGGACTCGGCGTCACGGCCTTTCTGACCCGGGACATCGGCGGTGTCCGGCACGTCCTCGCCCACGCCCGTGTCGAGGGCGGCTTCCTCGACACGGTCGAGCTCGGACCCACCGTGCAGTACACCCCGGGCAACTTCGCCCACCTGCCCGGCGACCGCCGCCCGCCCTTCCTCGACCTGGTGCTCACCGTCCCCGCCGAGCGCGTCCGCTACGAAGCCGTGCACTCCGAGGAAGGCGGCCGGTTCCTCGACGCCCAGAGCCGCTACCTCCTCGTGGACGCGGACGGCGACCCCCGTGTGCCGCTCGACCCGCCGCAGGGGTACCGCTGGGTCACACCGGGGCAGCTCACCTCTCTCGTCCGGCACGGCCACTATGTCAACGTGCAGGCCCGCACCCTCCTCGCCTGCCTCAACTCGACGGTGGGCCGCACGTGAGCGATGCCCTGCGCATCGGCGTCCTGGGCTGCGCCGCCATCGCCCGGCGCCGCGTACTCCCGGCGATCGCCGCGGCCGGGGGCGCCGCGCTCACCGCGGTCGCCGGCCGTGACGCGGCCCGGGCCCGCGAGACGGCCGCCCCGTACGGCGCCCGCCCCGTCCGCGGCTACCAGGAGCTCCTGGACCGGGACGACGTCGACGCCGTGTACGTGCCGCTGCCCGCGGCGCTGCACGAGAAGTGGACCGAGGCGGCGCTGAGAGCCGGCAAGCACGTCCTCGCCGAGAAGCCGCTGACCACCGACCCGGCCGCCACCGGACGGCTGCTCGCCCTGGCCCGGAGTTCCGGCCTGTTCCTGATGGAGAACGTCATGTTCGTCCACCACGGACAGCACGAGGCCGTACGTCGGCTTCTCGCCGACGGCGCCATCGGCGAACTCCGCGGTCTCAGCGCCGCCTTCGCCGTGCCCCGGCTCGCCGACGACGACATCCGCTACCGCGCCGACCTCGGCGGTGGCGCTCTGTGGGACACCGGCGTCTACCCGGTGCGCGCCGCGATGCACCTGCTCGGCGACGCGCTGACCGTCCGGGGCGCCGTCCTCACCGACGGTCCCGGCCGTGAGGTGGACACCGCCGGCACGGCCCTCCTCAGCACTCCCGAGGGCGTCGCCGTCCAGCTGTCCTTCGGCCTCGACCACGCCTACCGCTCCCGCTACGAGCTCTGGGGCAGCGAAGGCAGCCTGACCGTCGACCGGGTGTTCACCCCGCCCGCCGACCACCGGCCCGAGGTGCGGCTCCGCCGGGGCGCCGAGGCGCGGACGCTGCGTCTGCCCGCCCAGGACCAGGTTCTCGCGACGGTCGAGGCGTTCGTCCGGGGCGTCCGCGCGGGTGCCGCGCCCGACGGCACGCTCCTGCGGCAGGCGGAGCTGCTCCTCGCGATCCGCCGGGCCGCGGGACGTTGACTTCACCCGGGCGCAGGTCGTCCGTCGCCGCGTCGACCGCCACCCTGACCCGCGGGCGGCCCAGCCGCCGCGAGATCCCTGACTGGAAGGACACCGATGGAAGCCGAGAGCATGGAGCGCGCACGGACAGCCGACGAGCCGCCGGTCCCCGGGTACGGCCCGCCCGTCCTTCTCGCGGGCGAGGAGGACGACGTCCCCGACCGGTGCATCTACCGCGGCACCGACTGAACGCGCTCCCGCGCCCGCCCGGCCGGCCCGCCCCGCGCCCGCCCCCGCGCGGCGGGGCCGGCCCCGGCGGGTCCACCGCACGGCCCAGAGAGGAAACCGACATGGCCGAGCCACCGGAGATCCGGAGCATCACCCTCGACGCCGCAGGTGTCCCGCTGTCCGCCCTGCTCGCCGAACCCGCCGGCCCGCCCCGCGCCCTGGTGGTGGCCATCCACGGCGCCGGCATGAGCGCCGGCTACTTCGACAGCCGCTCCAGCCCCGGCCTCTCCCTGCTCGCACTGGGCGCCCGCCTCGGCTACGCCGTGCTCGCCGTGGACCGGCCCGGATACGGGGCCTCCGCCCCGTACCTCCCCGAGGGACAGACCCTCGACCAGCAGGCGGCGACCCTCCACGCCGCGCTCGGCGACTTCGCGGTGACCTCTTGCACCGGTGCCGAGGTCTTCCTGGTGGCCCACTCCAACGGGGGCAAGCTCGCTCTGGTCACCGCTGCCGGGTGGCCCGCCGCGCACCCCCCGGGCGAGGCGGCCTGCCGCCTCGTGGGCCTGGACATCTCCGGACTCGGCAGCACCTTGGCCGTGGACGCGCACCGGCTGCCGGGGCCGGAGGGGCACGGGGACTGGCGCCGGCACTGGGGCTCCTTGCGGTTCTACCCGCCGGACGCGTTCCGCCTCAGCCGCGCACTGGTGTCGCCGGTGCCCGGACTGGAGGCGAGCGAGGGCCCCTTGTGGCCCCTGCTGTATCCGGGCATCGCCGCCCGGGTCACCGTCCCCGTCCGCTTCACCTTCGCCGAGCAGGAACAGTGGTGGCGATGCGACGCGGAGGCCCTGGCGGCGCTCACGGCACCCCTGGCCGCCGCCCGGGTGACGGTGGACCACCAGCCGGACGCCGGGCACAACATCAGCCTCGGCTGGGCGGCCCGTACCTACCACCTCAGGGCCCTGGGCTTCCTGGAGGAGTGCCTCCTGGCCCGTGACGCGGCACCGGCCCGCGGACCGTCGGCCGGCCGCCCGGTGCCGGCCGCGCGAGGCCGGGCCGCGCACGTGGCGTGACCGGCCGTCAGGAGAGCGGGTCGCGCAGCCGGTTGTGCAGCACATACGCCTTGCCGCCGAGACCGCGCACCCCGCCGAGCCCCTGCAGCGCGGCGAACGCCCGGTCGGCCAGTTCGCTCTCCAGGAAGGCCCGGTGGGCGTCCAACGAGGTCCACTCGGCGTAGTTGAGGACGTGCACCCCGTCGTTGCTCAGATGGAAGTGCATCGCCTTCAGCCCCGGGAACGGCTCGCCCAGCGGCCCGTCGAGCAGGGCGTCCACCGCCCGCCGCTGGCGCTCCGGACCGTCCACGTCGAAGACCGGGGTGACGACACAGACGGCGTCGCCCGCTCCGCCCGAGGTGTTGCTCCGGTAGCGGTGGAAGACCTGCGGACGCAGCCGGCCGGCGTCCGCCTCCGTCTCCAGACCGGGGACCGGCAGCGGCGGACGAGCCCTGAGAAACGCGTCGGCCGACGCGTCGTCCGCCCACTGCGACACGGTCATCACATGCTCGCCGTCGACACTTTCGAAACAGCTCAGTGAGCGGAATCCGGCGGGCGGATCGAGGGCCGACCACTGAGCCATGACGCTTTCCACGGCTATTTTCTGACGGTCCCGGTCCCCGACGAACCGGCGGCTCACAAGCACGCATTCCGCGTCCGGCCTGTCCATACGAGGCAACGGGACGCTGCTGGTCATCACGGTGAATCTCCCGTAGTCGTCGACTGCTGAGCGTTCGGCAATTCTAATGTCGGGGCCGAACAGCCCATTCCGGCAAGGCTTTTCAGAGATATGACGTGATTTGACAAAGCTCTGTACCTGAAGCCATTGAGCCCGGCAGCCGCTCTCCTCGATCCTGGACGCGTCAGTGCTTTCGGCACGCGAGGGAGGAAAATGGATACGTCCGTCATTGTCGTCGGTGCCGGCCCCGCGGGCCTGATGCTGGCCGGGGAGCTCCGCCTGGCGGGCGCCGACGTCGTCCTCGTGGACCGTCTCGACGGCCTGACCGGCGAATCGCGCGGCATGGGTTTCACCGCCCGCACGATGGAGATGTTCCGCCAGCGCGGTCTGCTCCACCACTTCGGTGACGTGATCACCCCCATCGCCGGCCATTTCGGCAGCCTTCCCCTGGACTTCACTCCCGAGAACGGCGCACACGCCGGCGTCTCGGGCATCCCGCAGCGATTCACCGAGCAGGTCCTCCACGACTGGGTCACGAGCCTCGGCGTCACCGTGGCGTACGGCCGCGAGCTGACGGCCCTCACCGACGACGGCGACGCCGTCGAGGCGGAGATCACCGGCCCGCACGGCACCGAACGCGTCCGCGCCGCCTACCTGGTGGGATGCGACGGCGGGCGTTCCACCGTGCGCCGACTCGGCGGATTCGGCTTCCCCGGCCACGACGCCACCGTGGAACTGCTCCTCGCGGACATCAGCGGACCGGCCGTCGCCCCCCGTTTCACCGGCGAGCGGTCAACCGCCGGCATCGTGCTCGCCGCCCCCCTCGGCCCCGACGTCACCCGCATCGTCATCCGCCTCCACGGCACCCGCCCCCGGCAGCGCACCGGCCCCGTGGAATTCGCCGAAGTCGCCACCGCCTGGGAGAAGCTGACCGGCGAGGACATCGGCGACGCCACCCCGCACTGGGTCAGCTCCTTCACCGACGCCGCCCGCCTCGTCGACACCTACCGCCGCGGACGCGTCCTCCTGGCGGGCGACGCCGCCCACATCCACCTCCCCGCCGGCGGACAGGGCATGAACGTCTCCCTCCAGGACAGCTTCAACCTGGGCTGGAAGCTGGGCTCCGTCGTCACGGGCCGTGCGCCCGCGTCCCTGCTCGACACCTACCACGAGGAACGCCACCCGGTCGGCCGGACCCTCATCACCAACACCCTCGCCCAGGGCACACTCTTCTTCGGCGGCTCCGAGACCCAGCCGCTGCGCGACGTGGTCGGCCGCCTCATCGGCTTCGACGAGCCCAACCGCTTCCTCATCGGACAGGCCAGCGGCCTCGACATCCGCTACGACGTCGGCACCGGCACCCACCCGGCCCTCGGCCTGTGCGTCCCCGCCCTCGACGTCGTCACCGCACAGGCCCCCACCTCCGCCACCCCGGTCCACGAACTGCTCGGACCCGCCCGCGGCGTCCTCCTCGACCTCGCCGACGACCCCGGACCGCGCGCCCTCGCCGCACCCTGGGACGACCGCGTCGACGTGGTCACCGGCACCCTCCAGAACCTGCCCCCCGCCCACCCGTTCGCCGGGACCGACGCGGTGCTGCTGCGACCCGACGGCCATGTCGTGTGGACCTCCCCCGGCACCGACGACGGGCTGGAGACCGCGCTGAACCGTTGGTTCGGCACCCCCCATCGCCGACGCGGCTGAACCGCGCCGCACCGCTCCCGACCGACGGAGAGACCCTTGCGTGTTGTCTTCACGATGCTGCCGGTGACGGCGCATCTCTTCCCGTTGACGCCACTCGCCTGGGCCCTGCAGAGCCAGGGCCACGAGGTGCGGGTGGTCACCCACGCGCACCCGGAGACCGTCGACGCCATCACCGCCGCGGGCCTGACGGCCGTACCGCTGCGCGAAGAGATCGACATCGGTGCCGCCGTCGCCGCGACGGCCGACGACGAGCGGCTGGAGCGCATCGCCCGCACCCTCGGCGTCGACCCCGGGGACACCAATCGCTGGCAGATGGTCCGGCACTACCTGCCGGCCCTGTACGCGATGTACACCGCGGCCGGGGAACGCGCCCCGGACGCCGACGGACCACCGTCGGCCGTGGACGAACTCACCGGGTTCCTGCGGAACTGGCGGCCGGACCTGGTGCTCTGGGACCCGCTGTTCACACCGTCCCCCGTCGCCGCCCGTGCCGCCGGAGTCCCCCACGCCCGGTTCCTGTGGGGACTGGACCAGTTCGGCTGGGTCCGCGGACAGTACGTCGAGGCGCTCCGGCGCACCAGCCCGCCCGGCCGCGACCTCATGGCGGAGATGATCCGACCCCTCCTCGAACGCTACGGCGACACCTTCGACGAGGAGGTCCTCCTCGGCCAGTGGAGCGTGGACCCCACACCCCCGGGCATGCAGCTCCCGGTCCAGGGCGTCACCGTGCCCGTGCGCTGGGTCCCCTACACCGGTGCCGCGCCCCTGCCCGACTGGCTCCGCGAACGCCCCGCCCGGCCCCGCGTCGCCGTGACCCTCGGCACCAGCGCCCGCGCCCTGTTCGCCGGCAACGAGGAGTTCACCGCACGACTGCTCGCCCTCGCGGACGGCCTCGACATGGAGTTCGTCGCCACCCTCACCGCCGAGCAGCTCGCCGGAGTGGGAGACCTGCCCGACAACGTCCGCGCCGTCGACTACGTCCCCCTCACTCAGCTCCTGCCGACCTGCGCGGCGGTCATCCACCACGGCGGCGGCGGCACGATCTCCGCCGCCGTCGCCGCAGGACTGCCCCAGCTGATACTTCCGCTCGAAGGCTCCGAGTACGTCGACATGGCGCGGTACGTCGAGGACCGCAAGGCGGGGCTCGTCGTCGAGGCCGGCCAGGCCACCGTCGAGGCCATGCGGGCCCGGCTGCACCGCGTGCTCACCGAACCGGCCTTCCGCGGCGGAGCCGCCGCGCTCCGGGCCGACATCGCGGCGCAACCGGCCCCCGCCGACATCGTCCCGCAGCTGGAGGCCCTGATCGCCGCACACCGTGGCACCTCCGCCCCGCACGACCCGAAGGATGCCTCATGAGCACCGCACCCGCCCCCCGCGCCGGGCGGCGCGAGTGGATCGGCCTCGTTGCCCTCGCACTCCCCACCGTGCTGCTGTCCATGGACCTCACGGTGCTGCATCTCGCCGTACCCATGATCAGCGCGGACCTCGACCCCAGCGCCGCCCAGCTGCTGTGGATCACCGACATCTACGGCTTCACCCTGGCCGGGTTCCTGATCTGCATGGGCACCCTCGGCGACCGCGTGGGCCGCCGCAGGCTGCTGCTGATCGGAGGCGTCGCCTTCGGCGCGGCCTCGGTGCTCGCGGCCCTGTCCACCAGCGCCACGATGCTCATCGTCACCCGCGCCCTGCTCGGCATCGCCGCCTCCACCCTGATGCCGTCCACCCTGTCGCTGATCCGCAACATGTTCCTCGACGCCAGACAGCGGTCGGTCGCCATCGGCGTGTGGATGACCAGTTTCATGGTCGGCGCCCTCGCTGGCCCGCTGGTCGGCGGTGCGCTGCTCGGCTCCTTCTGGTGGGGCTCGGTCTTCCTGCTCGCCGTCCCCGTGATGGTGCTGCTGCTGATCGTCGGCCCCCTGGTCCTGCCCGAGTACCGCAACGAGGACGCCGGCCGGCTCGACCTGCCCAGCGCCCTGCTGTCGCTGCTCGCCGTGCTCAGCGTCGTCTACGGAGCGAAGAAGACCGCCACGGACGGCCTCGGGCCGGTGCCGCTCGCCTTCCTGCTGGCCGGACTTGCCCTCGGCACGGTCTTCGTCCGCCGGCAGCGCGCCCTGAGCACGCCCTTCCTGGACCTGAACCTCTTCAGGAGCCGGTCCTTCAACACGGCACTGACCGCGATGACGCTCAGCACGCTCATGATGATGGGCATCAACCTGCTGGTCGCCCAGTACCTCCAACTGGTCGCCGATCTCCCGCCGTTCAAGGCGGGACTGTGGATGATGCCGATGACCGTGATGGCGATGATCGCCGTCATGATCTCCACGACCCTGGTCCGGACCGTGCGCCCCGCCGTCATCATCGCCGCCGGCCTGGCCGTCTCCGCCGTCGGCTTCTTCATGCTCACCCGGCTCGACAGCTCCTCGGGCGTCGGCATGATCGTGACCGCCTCGGTCGTCTTCGCCGCGGGCCTCAGCCCGGCCGGCGTGCTGAGCACCGACATCCTGGTCGGCTCCGCGCCGCCGGAACGGGCCGGCGAGGCGTCCGCGATCCAGGAGACCAGCACCGAGTTCGGCGGGGCCCTGGGCCTCGCCCTCCTCGGCAGCGTCTTCAACGCCGCCTACCAGACCGAGATCGGCGACAGGGCACCGTCCGCCGCACCCGACGCCGCGGTCGGCGACACCCTCGGCGGCACCCTGGCGGCGGTCGAGCAGTACGGCGAGACCGCCTGGACCGGCCCGCTGGTCGACGCCGCCCGGCAGTCCTTCACCGACGCCTTCCACGTCACCGCGCTCGTCTGTGTGGCGATCGCCCTGGTGACCGCTGCCCTGGTGGCCGTGTTCCTGCGCCAGGCACCCGCGACCGGCGACGTGCCCTCCGGCGACGGGGAGGAGTCCGGCACCCCCACTGCCCGCGAGGCCGCGGTCGGCCCCGGGGCCGGCTGACACAGGGCACAGGGCACAGGGCACCGGGCATCGTGAAGCGGAGTGCGGGATTCCCGGGTTTGCCCCTTTCTGTCGTACAACCTTCCGGCGTACCGAGTCGTCTCTACCGGCATCAGGGACGTCGAGTGACGGACACACAGGGGGACATGATGCGGCGATTCGGAGCGGCTGCGGCGGTGCTCGTGCTGGCGGGGGCCACGGTGGGGATGGCGGCGGGTACCGCGGGGGCCGCGGGGGAGGCCTCCAAGGCGGCTGCCGCCTGTGCGACCGGGTGGGGGAGTGGGGCCAAGGGAGGTGCCGCTCAGGGAGCCGAGCATCTGGTGGACATCCGGGCCGGGCGGCACGAGTGCTATGACCGGATGGTGTTCGACGTGCCCGGCGGGGGCGGCGCGGTCGGGTACTACGTGCAGTACGTGGACCGCTTCCAGGCGGACCCCTCGGGTGAGTACATCCCGGTGGCCGGCGGGGCGATCCTCGACATCCGGATCGGCGCGTGGAGCTATGACCTGGAGGCCGGGGAGCCGACGTACCCCGGTGAGTACGGGGAGGCCCTGCCCGGGGTGAACCTCGGTGGGTACAGCACCTTCCGGGACGCCAAGTTCGGCGGCACCTTCGAGGGGCAGAGCCAGGTCGGTCTGGGGGTCCGGGCCCGGCTGCCGTTCCGGGTGATCCAGCTGCCGGACCGTGTCGTGGTGGATGTGGCCCACACCTGGTGAGCCCGGCCGGGACCGGTCAGCGCAGACGCCGGCCGAGTTCCAGGTCGTCCGGGTCGAGGGAGCGGTCCTCCTCGATCTCCCAGAGGGCGTTCTGCAGGAGGCGGGCGAGGGTCCAGGCCCTCGCCCGTTCGCGGTCCAGGTCCAGGACCTCCGTCATCGCGTCGAAGCGCCAGGGGACGTCGGCCGGGTCGAAGCGGTTGTTGAGGGCGGGCCAGAGGTCGAAGCCGGGGTCGCCGGCCAGCGGTTTGGGGTCGATGGCCAGCCAGGGGGCGCGGTCGGCGGCCAGGACGTTGTCGAAGTGCAGGTCCCAGTGGAGGAGCCGGTCGCCGGGCTCGGTGACGACTTCGCGGAGCGCCGCCGCGCAGTCCGCGATCAGACGGCGGTCGGCCGGGTCGGCGATGTCGGCCAGGACCGCCGGGGTGCGGTCCAGCATGTCCGCCGCGATGTCCGACAGGCGGCGTACGGTCGGCGGGGCCGGGGTGGCGGTCAGGTGGGCCAGGAGGCGGGCGATGACCTCGATGGCCTGGTGGGTGTCGGGCTCGTGGGACAGCATGCGGGCCGGGTCGAGGCGTTCGAGCAGCATCGTGCCCGTGCCGGGGTCGTGGTCCAGGAGTCGTACGGCCCCGTCGCCGTCCCAGACGCGCAGCGCGACCGGCTCGCCCTCGCTCTCGTCGTCCAGGATCTGGAGCTTGAGGACGGCCGGGGTGCCGTCGCTGATGCCGACCACCGGCACCACCAGGGCGCACATGCCGTGCATGGGGCTGCCGTCGAGGCGCAGGTCCCAGCGGTCCAGGAAGTCGGCGGTCAGGCGGGGGAGGTCCGCGATGAATCGCCGCCCCGCCTCCCCGTTGATCTCCTCCTGAGTCTCGGCCAGTTCCTCCGGAACATCGATCGGAATATTGATCACGCCGTCGACCCTACGCGCGCCCCCGCCCGTATTCCTTTGGATTTCCGGCCCCGAGACGCCCGTACGCCACGGAATCCGTAGGAGACAGGGCTGTCGGGAAGGGTTAGCGTCCGGGCATGAGCAGTTCGCGGAGCAGCACCCCGGGCGCGACCGCCGGTACGGCCGGCACCGTCAACGGCGGGGTCTCCTTCTGGTACGCGCAGGCCGGGCTTCCCGTTCCGAGGGAGCCGCTGGCCGGGGACGCGGCGGTCGACGTGGTGATCGTGGGGGGCGGGTACACCGGGTTGTGGACCGCCTACTACCTGAAGAAGGCCGACCCCTCCCTCCGGATCACCGTGCTGGAGCAGAAGTTCTGCGGGTACGGGGCCTCGGGGCGCAACGGCGGCTGGCTCTACAACGGGATCGCCGGGCGGGACCGGTACGCGCGGCTGCACGGGCGGGAGGCCGCCGTGCGCTTGCAGCGGGCCATGAACGAGACCGTCGACGAGGTCGTGCGGGTGGCGGGGGAGGAGGGCGTCGACGCCGACATCCATCGGGGCGGGGTGCTCGAAGTCGCCCGCACACCGGCGCAGTTGGGGCGGCTGAAGGCCTTTCACGAGCATGAGGCCGCCTTCGGGGAGGACGACCGTGAGCTGTACGGCGCCCGGGAGACCGCCGGGCGGATCAGGGTCGCGGACGCCGTGGGGTCGACGTGGACGCCGCACGGGGCGCGGCTGAACCCGGTGAAGCTGGTGACCGGGCTGGCGGCCCTGGTCGAGGGACTCGGGGTGACCGTTCACGAGCTGACGCCGGTCACCGAGATCCGGCCGGGGCACGCGGTCACGCCGTACGGGACCGTCCGGGCGCCCTATGTGCTGCGCTGCACGGAGGGGTTCACGGCCGCCCTCAGGGGGCAGCGGCGGACCTGGCTGCCGATGAACTCCTCGATGATCGCCACCGAGCCGCTGACCGCCGAGCAGTGGGCGGAGATCGGCTGGGAGGGGCGCGAGACGCTCGGCGACATGGCGCACGCCTATATGTACGCCCAGCGCACCGCCGACGACCGGATCGCGCTCGGCGGGCGCGGGGTGCCGTACCGCTTCGGGTCGCGGACGGACAACGACGGGCGGACGCAGCCGGCGACGATCGAGGCGCTGTACGAGATCCTCGTGCGGTTCTTCCCCTCGCTGGCGGGGGTGAGCGTCGCGCACGCCTGGTCCGGGGTGCTCGGGGTGCCCCGCGACTGGTGCGCCACGGTCACCCTCGACCGGGCCACGGGGCTCGGCTGGGCCGGTGGTTACGTCGGCTCCGGTGTGGCCACCACCAACCTCGCCGCCCGCACGCTCCGCGACCTGGTCCGGCGGGACTCGGGGCAGGGCGGGGCCACGGAGCTGACCTCGCTGCCGTGGGTGAACCACCGGGTGCGCAAGTGGGAGCCGGAGCCGTTCCGTTGGGTGGGCGTGCAGGGGATGTACGCGACGTACCGCACCGCCGACCGGCGCGAGGCCGCCTCGTCCAGCGGGGAGTCGTCGAGGCTGGCGCGGCTGGCGGACCGGGTGGCGGGGCGGTAGGCGCGCTCAGGCGGCGGTGCGTTGCGGCGCCCTCGCCGTGATCATCGTCGCGGCGGTCACGGACGCGAGGGCGAGGATGGCGGCGGCCCACCAGAGGGCGGTGGTGTAGCCGTGGACGACGCTCTCGCGGGCCGGGTGGGTCGCGAGGTAGGCCGTGGCGCTGGTGGTGGCGATGGTGTTGAGCAGGGCCGTGCCGAGGGAACCGCCCACCTGCTGGGCGGTGTTGAGGGCGGCGGAGGTGATGCCCGCGTCCTCGGGGGCGACCCCGGCGGTGGCGGTGGAGAAGACCGGCATGAAGGTCATGCCCATGCCGAGGCCCATCAGGATCAGTGCCGGGAGGACGGCGGTGGTGTACGCCGAGTCGACCGTGAGCCGGGTCAGGATCAGCATGCCGGTCGCGGCGAGCAGCGTGCCGGGGACCATGAGGCGCCGGGGCGGTACCCGCTGCATCAGCCGGGCCGAGATCTGGGTCGAGCCGGTGATGATCGCGGCGGTCAGGGGGAGGAAGGCCAGGCCCGTGCGCACGGGGGAGTAGGCGAGGACGACCTGGAAGTAGTAGGTCATGAACAGGAACATCCCGAACATGCCCACGGTCGCCAGGGAGATCGTCAGGAAGCAGCCCGCGCGGTCGCGGTCCTTGACGATGTGGAGGGGGAGCAGGGGGTGCGGGGCTCTGCGCTGCCAGAGGACGAAGCCGGTGAGCAGCGCGGTGCCCGCCGCGAGGAGGACCAGGACCCGGGTGTCCGTCCAGCCGCGCGGCTCGGCCTCGGCGAAGCCGTACACGAGGGCGGTCAGGCCGGCGGAGCCGAGGAGGGCGCCGGGGATGTCCAGGCGGGCGCCCGTGCGGGCCGGGTGGTCGGGGAGGAGGACGGCCGCGCCGACGAGGGCGGCGACGGCGATGGGGACGTTG
The DNA here is from genome assembly GCF_020010925.1 of Streptomyces griseiscabiei. NCBI lineage: Bacteria > Bacillati > Actinomycetota > Actinomycetes > Kitasatosporales > Streptomycetaceae > Streptomyces > Streptomyces griseiscabiei. Next base: position 398,536 of record NZ_JAGJBZ010000004.1, read on the forward strand.
ACGTACAGGCACCAGCGCCAGTCCAGGTACTCGGTGAGCAGCCCGCCCGAGATCAGGCCGATCGCCGAACCGCTGCCCGCGATCGCCCCGTAGACGCCGAACGCCTTTCCGCGTTCCGCCGGGTCCGCGAAGGTGGTGGTGAGGAGGCTGAGCGCGGAGGGGGCGAGGACGGCGGCGAAGACGCCCTGGAGGGCGCGGGCCGCGAACAGCGTGCCGGACGAGGAGGCCGCGCCGCCCAGCGCGGAGGCCACGGCGAAGCCGGCCAGGCCGATGACGAAGGCGCGCCTGCGGCCGAGCAGGTCCGAGATCCGGCCGCCGAGGAGCAGCAGGCCGCCGAAGGCGAGGGTGTACGAGGTGATGACCCACTGCCGGTCGCCGTCGGACATCGCCAGGTCGCGCTGCGCGGACGGCAGGGCGATGTTCACGATCGTCGCGTCCAGGATCACCATCAGCTGGGCGAGCGCGATGACGACGAGCGCCCACCAGCGGCGGGGGTCGGGCGGTGTCCCGGTCTCCGTCGTCCGGGCGGTTCCGGGGCGCGTGGAGGGGGCGGTCACGGCTCCAGCACCACCTTGCCGGTGGTGCCCCGGTTCTCCAGGGCGCGGTGGGCGTCGGCGGCCCCGGCGAGCGGGAAGCGGTGGACGGCCGGGATGAGCCGGCCCGCGCCGGCCTCGGCGAGGGCGCGGAGCTCCAGGGTGCGGATGGGGTCGGGGCCGCCCGCCCGGCGGCGCATCTCCTCGCCGAGGACGGTCTCCGAGACACCCTCGACGAGATAGGGGCCGCCGTCCTTGATCCCCTCCGCCGACCAGCCGAAGACGATGTGCCTGCCGCCGGGGGCGAGGAGGGCGACGGACTCCCGGGCCACCTCCCCGCCGACGCCGTCGAAGACGACCGTGACCTTCCCCCGGTACGCCGCGACCTTCTCCGGCCAGGCCGGGTCGGTGTAGTCGACGGCGAGGTCGGCGCCGTTCGCCGCGACCCGGGCCGTCTTCGCGGGCCCGCCGGCGAGGCCGACGACGGTGGCGCCCGCGTTCCTGGCGTACTGCGTGAGGAGGGTGCCGAGGCCGCCGGCCGCCGCCGGGACCACGACCACGTCGCCCGGGCCGAGTTCGGCGAAGAGCAGGATCCCCATCGCCGTACGGCCCGTGCCGATCATCGCGACCGCTTCGGCGAAGTCGAGGTTCTCCGGGATCTCGTGCAGCCGTTCGACCTCGGTGACGGCAAGTTCGGCGTAGCCGCCGGGTACGAAGCCGAGGTGGGCGGTGACCCGCCTGCCCAGCCAGCGGTCCGGGACGCCCTCCCCGAGCGCCTCGACGACTCCGGCGACCTCGCGGCCGGGGATCGTGGGCAGCTCGGGCGTGGGCCCCGGGCCCGGGAGACCTTCGCGCAGGGCCGCGTCCAGCAGGTGTACGCCCGCGGCGGCGACGGCGATCCGCACCTGCCCGGGGCCGGGCGCGGGGTCCGCGACCTTCTCGTACGTCAGGTTCTCGGCCGGACCGAAGGTGTGCAGACGGATGGCGTGCATGGGAGCCCCCTGGGCGGACGGCGTGCGGTCGCCGGGTTTCTCCCGGCGTGCCCCAGCCTCCGACCTCAAGCATGCTTGAGGTCAAGCGTGTTCCCCGACCTCCTGCCCAGCGCCAGCGAGACGGCCGTGAGGGCGCTGTTGAACGACACCTCCGAGAGCACCCCGGGCGCCGCGACCCGGTCGCCCGCCAGGTACACGTCGTCGCCCCGGTCCACGGCCGGGCGGTCGCGCCAGCTGGTGCCGGGGAGGTCGACCGCGCCCGTACGGCCGTTCGCGGTCGCCTCGCGCCGCCAGGTGACCCGGTCCCGCCAGCCGGGGAAGCCCAGGTCGAGGATGTGCTCGGCGCGGGCGACACCGTCCGCCCGGGACTGGTGCGGACCGATCGGGAACTGCCCCTGGAGCAGCTGCTCGCCCGCCGGGGCCAGGCTCCGGTCCTGCGCGGTGAACCGTTCGAGCCAGCCGGGCGCGTCCAGGTCGGAGACCGCGAACGCGTCACCGCGGCGGGTGCGCAGGGCGAGATCGAGCAGCGCCGTACGGCCGCTCGGCCAGGTCAGCGAGTCGTCCCCGAGCAGCCGGCGGGCGGCGTCGAGGGAGGTGGCGACGATGATCGGGCCGGTGTCCCTGGCGGTGGCCGCGCCGGTGCCGGTGAGGGCGTCGAGGGAGTCGACGCGGCTGAGGGTCTCCATCCGGACGCCGAGGTTCCAGGCGCGGGCCGCCATCCGGTCGATGACGCATCCCCAGCCGCCGCGCGGGTAGTGCGCCTCCGGGGGCAGCTTGGTGGCCCGGCGCAGCCGTTCCTGCACGAACGCGGCGGACAAGGAGCCCGGGTCGTGGTGGAACACCGCCACCGCCGCGTAGTTGGCGGCGGCGCGCGCGGCCTCCTCGCCCGCCTGTCCGGCGGCCCAGGTGAGGAAGTCGACGTCCACGGGCGCGTGCCCGCCCGTACGGCCACGGCGCGGGCGGAGCAGCCTGAGCATCGCGAACGGCGGGGTGCGGCGCAGCGCGCCCCGGTGGTGCAGGCGCAACCGGGCGGCCTCCAGGGGCGGGAGGGGCGCGAGCGGGCCGATCAGGTCCCGCTGGGCGAGCCAGGTCCAGTGCGGGCCGCCGCTGTACAGGGCGTGCGGTCCCTCGTTCGTCCGGTACGGGCCCTCCGCGGTCCGGGCCCGGCCGCCGAGGGTGTGGTGCGCCTCGTACACGGTGACCCGCGCGCCCGCCTCGGCGGCGGTGATCGCCGCGGTCAGCCCGGCGAAACCGCCGCCGACGACGGTGAGGGGGATGGGGGCGGCGGTGCGGTGCGTGGCTGGAGCGCGGTGCATGGCTGGGGCTCCCTCGGTCGGTGCCGGGCCGTCCTTGCGGCCGTGTTTGCGGCCGTGCTCGCGGCTGTCGTGGGTACGACGGGCCGGGGGCGCCGGAATGTGACATGGGGCCCGTGGTGGTTCGTGGGGTGGGAGCCCGGGGTGCGTTCGCGCAGGTCGGGCGGATTGTCAGTGGCCGGGTGCAGGATGGGGGCATGGTGCGGGCGAGGTCGGTGGTGAAGGCGGCGCGGCGGCCGGAGGTGCGGTTGCCGGTGCTGGAGGCGTACGCGGGCGGGGAGCTGGAGCCCGACGGGGACTACGACGGGCTGGAGTTCCGGGAGGAGGACTTCGTCGGGCAGGACGGCGGGGGCGCGCGGTTCATGGACTGCGCGCTGACCGGGTGCGCGCTGGACGAGACACGGCTGCACCGGGCCCGGGTGCTCGATTGCGTCCTCACCGGGATACGGGGCGTCGGTACGGATCTGGCCGAGGCGACCTTGCGCGATGTGGAGCTGGTGGACGCGCGGCTCGGCGGGGTGCGGGCGCACGGGGCCGTGTGGGAACGGGTGCTCGTGCGCGGAGGCAAGATCGACTACCTCAACCTGCGGGGGGCCCGGCTCAAGGACGTGGTCTTCGAGGACTGTGTACTGGTCGAGCCGGATTTCGGGGGTGCGCGGCTGGAGCGGGTCGAGTTCGTGGGGTGTGCGCTGCGGGGGGTCGACCTGACGGGGGTGACCTTGGTGGATGTGGATCTGCGGAGGGCCGCGGTGGTGGAGGTCGCCCGGGGGGTGGAGCGGCTGTCGGGGGCCGTGATCAGTGCGGCTCAGCTGATGGATCTGGCGCCGGTGCTGGCGGGGGCGATGGGGATTCGGGTGGAGGGGTGATGGGCGCCTGGTAGCTCGGGGGTTCGGGTGCGTTTGCGGGTGCCGGTCCGGTGGGGGCTGGTCGCGCGGTTCCCCGCGCCCCTGAAAAGCCGGGGCTGCGCCCCGTGCTTTTCGTCCCTGAAAGGGCCGCAGGCCTCTTTCAGGGGCGCGGGGACTGCGCGAGAAGCCCCACGCACCCGCGGACGACACACGCGGCCCAAAACTCACCGCACCCGGGGAAACCGCGCCTGCAGCGTCCAGATCGCCGGGTTCTCGGCCAGCGCGTCGTGCAGGTCGCACAGGTCGGCGATCACGTCCTGGAGGAAGTCGCGGGCCTCGCGGCGGAGTTCGGCGTGGGGAAAGGTGAGCGGGGCCTCCTCCGCCGGCATCCAGTCCGCCTCGATGTCCACCCATCCGAAGCGGCGCTCGAAGAGCATGCGGTCCGTGGACTCGGTGAAGTCGAGTTCCGCGTGCTGGGGCCGGGAGGCGCGGGACCCCGCCGGGTCCTGGTCGATCCGCTCCACGATGTCGCACAGCGCCCACGCGAAGTCCAGCACCGGCACCCATCCCCAGGCTGTGGACAGCTCCCGGTCCGCCTTGGTGTCGGCGAGGTACACATCACCGCAGAACAGGTCGTGCCGCAGCGCGTACACGTCGGCCCGGCGGTAGTCCGTCTGCGGCGGGTCCGGGAAGCGGTTGGAGAGGGCGTAGCCGATGTCGAGCACGTAGGCGATGGTGTCATGTCCTCATAGGATCGCCGACGTGTCCCGATCCGCACGGGCCGTACCGGCCGCCCTCCTCACCGTCGCGCTGGCCCTCACGCTCACGTCGTGCACCGACGGCGGCGGCGAGGCCGGGAGGACCAAGGGCTCCGCCGGTCTCCGCGACCCGTACTTCCCCCGCCTCGGCAACGGCGGGTACGACGTCACCCACTACGCCCTCACCCTCGGCCATGACCCCGGCGCGCACACCCCCGTGCGGGCCACCGCCGTCGTCACCGCGCGGGCGACCCGGGACCTCGGCTCCTTCAACCTCGACTTCCGGGGCATGCGCGTCGACTCGGTCGCCGTCGACGGCGTCGCGGCGCGCTGGAAGCGGGCCGGACAGGAGCTGACCGTCACGCCCGAACAGGGGCTCGACGACGGCGAGATGTTCCGGACGACCGTGCGCTACTCGGGCACCCCCGTGACGATCACCGACCCGGACGGCTCCCGGGAGGGCTGGCTGCCGACCGCCGACGGTGTCCTCGCGCTCGGCGAACCCACGGGCTCGATGGCCTGGTTCCCCGGCAACCACCACCCCTCCGACAAGGCGGCGTACGACATCACGGTCACCGTCCCCGAGGGCCTGCGAGTGGTCTCCAACGGCGAGTTGAGGAGCGAGCACACCCGCGACGGCCGTACGACCTTCTCCTGGCACACCGCCGAACCCATGGCGAGCTATGCGGCCACGCTCGCGATCGGCGAGTTCGAGATCCGCCGCTCGACGGTCGGCGGCCGGGGGCGGCTTCCCGTGTACGTCGCGGTCGATCCCTCCCAGGCCGAGGAGAGCCGGGCCGTGCTGGGGCGCATCCCCGAGGTCGTCCGGTGGGCGGAGGGGCGCTTCGGTCCGTACCCCTTCTCCTCCACCGGCGCGATCGTCGACCGCCCGGAGGACGTCGCATACGCCCTGGAGACGCAGAACCGCCCCGTCTTCCCCGGTGCCCCCGGCCTCTCGCTGCTCGTCCATGAACTGGCCCACCAGTGGTACGGCGACTCCGTCACCCCGAGGAGCTGGCGGGACATGTGGCTCAACGAGGGGTTCGCGACGTACGCCGAGTGGCTGTGGGAGGAGGACCACGGCGGTGACAGCGCCCAGGAGACCTTCGACGCGCTGTACGAGGGCGACTACTTCCCGGACGCCGCTTCGAACAAGGCCGTCTGGGACTTCCCGCCCGCGCGGCCTCCGAGCGCGGCGCGGATCTCCGACAGCCCGGTGTACGAACGCGGTGCGATGGTCCTGCACAAGGTCCGGGAGGCCGTCGGCGACGACACCTTCTTCGAGCTGATCCGGGGCTGGGCGACCGCACACCGCCACGGCAACGCGGACACGGCCGACTTCACGGCGTACGTGGAGAAGTTCGCGGCGGGGTCCGCGCGGAAGGCGGCCCGGGAGGCGGACCTGACGCCGGTCTGGGAGGACTGGCTGTACGGGAAGGGGAAGCCGCCGCGGCCGTGAGCGGAACCGCTCAGTCCCCGGCCCACGCAGCCCCCGGCCCGTTCCGCCCGCTCGAACTCCGCCAGCAGCCGGGGCAGTTCGGGCGGCCATACGGGCTCGGCCGTCGGGTCGGCGAGGTCCGCGGGGGTCCACCAGCGCCAGTCCAGGATGCCCTCCTGCGCGCGGGTGGTGGTGAGGAGGCCGCCGACCGGCTCGCGGCGGGGGCCACGGGCCACATAGATGTCGTCGTACTGGCGGACGTGCCCGTCGGCGCGGATGAAGTCGTGCTCCCAGGAACAGAGGAAGGCGCCCGGCCGCACATCCGTCCAGCCCGTCTCCTCGCGCAGCTCCCGCAGGGCACCCTCGCGGGGAGTCTCGCCGTCCTCCAGCCCACCGCCGGGCAGGGCCCAGTGCGGGCCCGCCTCGGCATCGCGGTACCGGAAGAGGAAGACGGCCCCCTCCGGGTCGAGCACGGCGACCCGCGCGGCCCGGCGCTTCCTGCGCAGCGGCTTGCGCAACACCGTGCAGGGGCGGCCCAGTTGGCGGTCCCGGCGACGCTCGACGACCTCGTAGCCGAGGGAGGCCCAGAACGCCAGGGCGCCGGGGTTGTTGTCGAGCGCCGCCAGCCGTACGGCGATGCGTCCGGCCCGCCGGAACCGCTCCTCCACGAGGGCCGCCAACTCCCGCCCGTACCCCCGTCGCTGGGCCCCGGCGTCGACGAGCAGCAGCCCGATCCACGGGTCGGGGTCGGCCGGATCGGGGTGGCGCGCGAGAGTGATGGCGATCCCGACGAGCCGCCCGGCGCCCGGGCCGTCCCCGCCTTCCCCGCGCGGCCCGCTCTCCCCGCCTGCCTCGCCCTTCCCTCCCTCACCGCTCTCCGTGCCCTCCCTCGCGAGCAGGACCTCCACGTCCGGGGTGGCCAGCTCGACCGACAGGGCCGCGGCGACCTGTTCGGGACGGATGTCGTTCGCGTCCGGGAAGTCACCGCTCAGGGTGTAGAAGTCGCGGTTCGAGGCGTGCAGGGCGGTGAGTTCGGCGAGAAGGGGCCCGGGAACGGTTCCGTCCGCGGCCGTACGGAGAGGTTCGAGCTGCAGCATGCCCGCACGTTATCGATCAGCGGGCCGTACAGTTCCTGGTTCCTCCGGATGCGTGAGAGGGGTCGGGGCGGGGTGGAACAGCGGGTACGGGTGCACAGGGCGCGGCTGGGCGGTGACGAGTTCCGGGTGATCCGGCCCGCCCCGTCGGCGGCACGGCTGGCGCTGCGCGACGACCACTACTGGCTGTCGATGTACGCCGACCGGGCCGGCGCGGAGCAGCTCGTCGCGCTGTGGGCGCTCGCCGCCCGGTCCGCCCGGTCGCTGGTCCATCTGCCGCTGCGGGCCGGGCCCGCTCCCGACGGCGTCGGCGGCGGCGACACCGAACCCGTCGCGCTGGACCTGGTCCTGGTCCACCACAGCCTGCGGTTCCGGACCGCCTCGTGGAAGGAGCTGCGGTCCCGGCTCGACGCCGGCCGGCTCCAGACGGCGACGGCGACACCGGAGCGGGACTTCCCGGACGAGGACGCCCTCGACCACCAGCGGCGCGCGTACCCCTCGTACCGGGACCATCTCGCCTTCGACATCGCCGCGCACACGCTCTTCGTCGTGGGGAGCCCCACCGCGTTCCGCGAGCACGGCACCTCCCTGCGCGACCTCGTCGACGAGGCCCCCTCCTTCGCGCACCGCCACCCGGACTCCGGGCACTGCTGCGTCGAACTCGGTCCCGGGCCGTGGTTCCAGCGGCGCACCCGGCGGCATGTCCCCGCCTCGCTGCACATCCAGTACTGCGCCGACTGGCGCGTATGACGGCCGAAGGCCCCGCCGTACGTCGGCGGGGCCTTCGGTGGTGCGGTCCGGGGCGCGGGCCCCGGTCGCCGTCCGGACTCAGACGCTGACGCCGAAGTCCTGGGCGATGCCGACGAGGCCCGAGGCGTAGCCCTGGCCGACCGCGCGGAACTTCCACTCGGCGCCGTTGCGGTACAGCTCGCCGAAGACCATGGCGGTCTCGGTGGCGGCGTCCTCGGAGAGGTCGTAGCGGGCGATCTCGGCGCCGCCGGCCTGGTTGACGATGCGGATGTAGGCGTTGCGGACCTGGCCGAAGTTCTGCGAGCGGTTCTCCGCGTCGTAGATGGAGACCGGGAAGACGATCTTGTCGACGTCGGCGGGGAGGCCCGCGAGGTTGACGTTGATCGCCTCGTCGTCGCCCGCGCCCTCGCCCGTGCGGTTGTCGCCCGTGTGGACGATCGTCTGGTCCGGGGTCTGCTTGTTGTTGAAGAAGACGAAGTGGCCGTCCGAGTAGACCTTGCCCTGCGGGTTGACCGCGATCGCCGAGGCGTCGAGGTCGAAGTCCGTGCCGGTGGTGGTGCGGACGTCCCAGCCGAGGCCCACGGTGACGGCGGTCAGGCCCGGAGCCTCCTTGGTGAGCGAGACGTTGCCACCCTTGGACAGGCTTACAGCCATGGTTGGGAGTCCTTCCCTCGTTGCGTGCGGGCACTTGCGTGCCTCTACGGGCTTCGTACCGGGGACGAAGCTACCTGTACCCCTATGAACGTAGGGAGGGGCGCCAGAGGTTCCAGCGCTTTTTACTTTCTTTACTCGGGCTCCCTCGCGCCCCCTCGCGCCGAAAAACGCGTGACGTGGACCGGACATCCGGGTGACGATGGGGGCATGTCCGGTCCTCACGTCATCCGTGGCTCCGTCTCGCTTCCCGAGGCCGAGCTGATGTGGCGTTTCTCCCGGTCCTCCGGTCCCGGCGGACAGCACGTCAACACCAGTGACTCCCAGGTCGAGCTGCGGTTCGACCTCGCGAACACCGAGGCGCTGCCCGAGGTGTGGAAGGCGCGGGCGCTGGAGCGGCTCGCGGGGCGGCTCGTGGACGGGGTCGTGACGGTGCGGGCCTCCGAGCACCGGTCGCAGTGGCGCAACCGCGAGACCGCGGCGGTGCGGCTGGCCGCGCTGCTGGCGGAGGCGACGGCGCCGCCGCCGAAGCCGCGGCGGGCGACGCGGATTCCCCGGGGGATCAACGAGCGGCGGCTGCGGGAGAAGAAGCAGCGGTCCGACACGAAGCGGGGGAGGTCGGGGCGGGACTGGGGGTGAGCCTCGGTGCGTCCGGGTGAGTAGCGCCCCCGCCGCCCCTGCCCGTCCCATCCACGTCCCGTCCTCCAGGGGCTGCGCCCCTTCGCCCCCCGTGGTCACTCCCGAGGGGCGGAGTTTCGGCCGCGCGTCTGTGGGGGTTCTCGCGCAGTTCCCCGCGCCCCTTACGGGGCGCGCCTTACGGGGCCAACTGCCGGTAGCGGCCCCGGAAGTAGGTCAGCGGGGATCCGTCCGTGCCCGGGGACGTCGATGTCAGGACCCGGCCGATGACCAGGGTGTGGTCGCCCGCGGTGACGCGTTGCTCGGTGCGGCATTCGAGGGTGGCCAGGGCGCCGGTGATCAGGAGGGCGCCGCTGGCTTCGCCGCGCGTGTGGGGGAGGTCGGCGAAGAGGAGACGGTCGCTCACGCGGTTCTTCATGGCGAAGCGGGACGCCACCGTGCGCTGCTGTTCGCCGAGCACCGAGACGGCCCACAGGGGCTGCTCGGCGAGCAGGTCGTCCATGCGGGAGCCCTCGCGGAGGCCGACCATGACGAGGGGCGGGTCGAGGGACACGGACATGAAGGACGTCGCGGTCATACCGACGTCCTCGCCGCGCGGCCCCTCCGGATCCAGCGCCGCCTCGTGCGCGGTCACCAGGACCACACCGGCCGCCAGCCGGGCCATCGCGGCACGGAACTCGTCTTCACTCACCCCCTCAGCATGCCCGCCGGGGAGGGGGAGGGAGACGGCCGGGGTCTCCTCCGCGGCCTCCGCCGGATTTGCGAGAGGGACGGGAGCGAGAGAGGGGGAGGGAACGGTCACCCCCGCACGCTAGGCCTCGGCGCCGGGACACCGCATCGGCCCCTGGCCCGACCCTCCACCAGGACCTACGACCTAGGGCCCTTCTGATGGATCTCCGCGGCGTCGCGACGCCCGGCACGCACTCCCCCACTGCCTCAAGGGCGTGGGGGGACCCCCAGCCGCACGGCGCGAAGGGCCAGGTGGCTCCGCCACAAGACCCTCCACGCCGCACGCCGAGCGCACGCACCGAACGCCGCTCCTTCTCCCACGGAGATCCACCAGAAGGGCCCTAGGGCCACGCGGCCGGCACCCGACACTGTCGGGCACTCGCTCAAGCCCGCTCAACCCTGCTCACAGTGCCTACACAGAGTTCTGAATTCTGTTCAGGAAGCGCACGAGGGAAACGCATAAACTCCACTCAATTGCTCATCTTCTGTTGTGACTTGAGTCACAGGAGCCATATTTTGTTGACCCTGTGTACCGAGTGGGCTTCGCGCTGTGATTCAGTGGCGGGGAAGCTGGAACCTGTAAGCGGGAACTGTAAGCGGTAGTAAGCCCGCGAGTTAAGCGAGTCGAGAGAGTCGAGCAGGTTACGCAGGTTACCTGGAGCCTGGAGCTGCCACAGCTGCCATGAGATCTCGGGGGGAGGGCCAATGGAGACCGAGTCGGAGCCCTACGTCCGTCTGGGGACGCTGAAGCAGCTGCACCAGGTCATGGCCGACATGAACACCGCGCGCAGCCTGGCCGACACGTTGCAGACCGTCGCCGACGGTGTGGTCAACGGCCTGGGCTACGAACTGGCCTGTGTGAACCTCGTCCGCCCCGACGGCGACCTGGTCGTCGCCGCCCTCGCGGGGAACAGCGCCGCCGAGGCCCTCATCTCCGGCCGCGTCGGCTCCCGCGCCTCCTGGGACCGCCGGCTGAGCATGGGCGAGGCCTGGGGCGACCTGCGGTTCATACCCCACACCGAGGGCTGGGTGCTCGACGAGGACGACGTCCCCCAGTGGTACACCGACGGCCCCGCGCCCCGCTTCGAGGACGAGTGGCACCCCTCCGACCGGCTCTTCGCGCCGATGTACACCCCGGGCGCCGGCGGCACCTCCTGCGGTGAGCTGCTCGGCGTCGTCTCGGTGGACCGGCCGCGAAACGGTCGGCGACCCGGCGCGTGGGGACGCGAGGCGCTCACGATGTACGCCTTCCAGGCCGCGATCGCGATCAGCAACGCTCGGCTGCGCGCCAACATGCAGCGTGCACTGGTCAGGCTCGAAAGGGAGCAGCAGGCGCTGCGCGCCAGCGAGGAATCCTTCCGGCAGGCCTTCGAGTACGCCCCCTCCGGCATGGCCATCGCCGAGATGGGCGGCGACCAGCACGGCCGGATCCTGCGCACCAACGACGCGCTGTGCCGGCTGCTCGGCCGCCCCGCCTCCGCGATGCGCCGCTACGCCTTCTCCGATCTCGTCCACCCCGAGGACATAGGCACCCTGCTGCGCACCTCCGCCGAGGGCGGGCGCGCCGAGCTGCGGCTCGGGCGGCGCGACGGGACGTACGTCTGGGTGTCGCTGCGCAACAGCGTGGTCGCGGACGCCGCCGACGGGCCCCGCTTCCTGCTCACCCACGTCGAGGACATCGAGGAGCGCAAGCGGCGCGAACTGCAGCTCGCGCACCGCGCCTCGCACGACGCCCTCACCGGGCTGCCGAACTCCGCGGAGCTGCGCTCGCGTCTGTCGGCCCGGCTCTGCCAGCGCCCCCACTCCCTCCCGGCCGCGGGGGCGGCCGACTCCATGCATGTGGCCGACTCCATGAACGCGGCCTTCGGGCAGTTCGGGGAGCACGGGGAGTTCGGCGGCGCCGAGCCGCCGCCGCGGCTGCCGCACCCGTCGTTCGACGAGTACGAGGCCGCGGGGCACGGCGGGCACGCCTTCGACTTCCACGCGGCGGGCGGGCCGTTCGACGCCTTCGACCACCATGTGCACACCGTCGCGCCGGAGGACGAGCGGGACGACGGGACCAAGGGGCTCGCGGTGCTCTTCTGCGACCTCGACGGGTTCAAGTCGATCAACGACCGGTTCGGGCACAACGCGGGCGACGCCGTCCTCATCGAGGTGGCCCGCCGGCTCAGCCGGGGCGTGCGCGACGGCGACACGGTGGCCCGGCTCGGCGGTGACGAGTTCGTCGTCCTCGCCGACGGCCTCGGCCGCGCGGACGCCCAGGACCTCGCCGTACGCCTGCGCAACGAGATCATCCAGCCGATCCGGGTCGACGGTCGCGCGATGCGCGTCGGGGCCAGTTTCGGCATCGGATGGGCGCACTGCGGAATGACGGCGGACGAGGTGTTGAAATCAGCTGACGAGCGGATGTACGTCGAGAAACGATCTCGTCCCAGGCAGCACCGACGGGCCGGATGACGCCCGGAGTGACGCCTGCTACATGCCGGGAAAAGCCCAGGTCAGCGACGTATCTTGGCGGGATTTCACCTGGTGGACGGTGGCCCGGCCCGGCGATGAGGTCCGAGTCACCCGTTTGGGGCACGGCGAGCGGGTAGGCTCGCTCTTCTACACCCCCGTGCAACAACCCGCCACCCGTACGTGTAAGTACCGCACCGCTGAGGAGACCTAGGGATGACGCCCGGCAACAACGGCGCGAGCACGCCCGAGGACGACGACCCGTTCGGCTACCTCTACGAGGACGGGCAGGCCCGAGGAGCCCAGCCGCCCAGCGGGAGCTACGGCTACCCCAACGCGGTCAACCGGGTCCGGCCGGTCGGCGAACGCCAGTACGGGCAGCAGACCCAGCAGGCTCCGCAGGCAGCCACCGCGCAGTACGGGCAGGTCCCGCAGCAGGGGTACGGCCAGCCGCAGGGCGCCCCCGGTCAGCCGAACGCGCACTACCAGGCCCCCGAGAGCTTCGGCGGCGGCGGTGCGCCGACGACCCGTCAGCAGGGCTACGGCAACGGCCACGGCGGGGGCGGCGGCCGCGGCCGGGGCCCCAACACCAAGGGCCTCCTCATCGGCGCGATCGCCGTGGTCGCCGCCGTGGTGATCGGCATCGGCGTCGCCATGCTCGGCGGCGACGACTCCGACAGCGCCTCCGGCGACGACACCGGTTCCTCCACGGCCCCCTCCGCCCAGGAGAGCACCGACCCCAGCCCGACCGCCGAAAAGTCCAAGGACCCGAAATCCACCGAACTCCCCAAGGCAGAGGCGAAGACCCTCCTGCTCGGCGGCTCGGCGGTCACCGCGTCCGACATCGCGGGCGCCAAGTCGGACGGCGGCTTCTACGTCACCAACTTCAACTCGGTCGGTTCGTCCATCACCTGGAAGATGGAGGACGTCCCGGCGGGCGGCAAGTACACGCTGTACGTCATCTACGGCGTCCCGGGCAAGAAGGCCGACGCCACCCTCTCGATCAACGGCACGGCCCAGACACGCCCGCTCAACCTGGACAACTTCGCGAAGGCGCCCGAGGGCGACTACGAGAAGGGCTGGACGAACACCTACGCGTCCATCCAGCTCAACAAGGGCAGCAACGAGGTCAAGATCTCGTGCGAGGACGGCAACTCCTGCGACGTCAACTTCGACCAGCTGTACCTGGAGAAGGGCTGGAAGTGAGGCCCGCCCTCACCCGCTGAGCCCGCTCACGCCGCCGTGACCTCCCCCGTCACCCTCACCTGCCCCACCAACTCCTCGTACGCCTGGCGGTCGAACTCGCCCGCCACCGGGGTGAGTACCGTCGCCGCTGACAGGGCCACGGCTCGGGCGAGGCGGGCGGGCCAGGGGAGGTGGTCGGCCAGGGATGACAGGAGGCCGGCCACCGCTGAGTCGCCCGCGCCGGTGGGGTTGCCGTGGAAGCGGCGGGGTGGGGTGGCGCGCCACTGGCCCTCGGGGGTGTGGGCGAGGAGGCCGTCCGGGCCGAGGGAGGCGACGACCGCCCGTGCGCCGCGGCGGCGGGCGTCCTGGGTCGCGCGGGACGGCTCGTGGGAGCCGGTGAGTTCGGCCAGTTCGTCGGCGTTCGGTTTCACGAGGTCGGGCCGGGCGGCCACCCCGCGCCGCAGTGGTTCACCGCTGGTGTCCAGCAGGACGGGGACGGAGAGTGTGCGGGCGGTGCGGATCAGGGTCGCGTACGCGCCCACCGGCACCCCCGGCGGCAGGCTGCCGCACAGGGCCACCACCGAGGCGGAGCGCAGCAGTTCGGCGTACGCCTCCTGGAACGCCGACCACTCGGCGGGGGTGATGAGCGGGCCGGGTTCGTTGAGCTGAGTCGTGTCACCGCTCGCGTCGGCCACGGCGACCGTCCGCCGTGTGGTGCCCCGTACCGGCATCAGCGCGTCCACCACACCCGGTGTGTGCGTGAGCCGGTCCTGCACGGCGCGGCCCGTCGCGCCGCCGGTGAAGCCGGTGACCGTCACCTCGTGGCCGAGCGCCGCGAGCACCCGGGCCACGTTCAGGCCCTTGCCGCCGGGCCGTTCGATCACCTCGGTCACCCGGTGCGTGGCGTGCGGTCGCAACTCGCGTACGCGATAGGTGATGTCGAGAGCGGTGTTCAGCGTGACCGTGAGGATCACCTGCGCCTACCCCCTTGAGTCTCGGCTGCGCGGAGGCTCGATCATGCCAAACGAGCGGCGGTCGGCCCAGACCCCCGGGACCGACCGCCGCACTTCGGGTGCATGGCAACAAAGAGACCGATCAGGTCAGTTGGGACCGCCGAAGGGGTCGACCACCCACTCGCCCTTGCGCAGCACACCCTTGAGGTCGAAGTCCGCGTCGAGGAGGACGAGGTCGGCGTCCTTGCCGGGCTCCAGGGAGCCGACGCGGTCGTGGAGGCCGAGGAGCCTGGCCGGGTTGGCGGAGAGCGCGGCGACGGCGTCCTCGACGGGGATGCGGTCGACGGTGACGGCGCGCTTGAGGGCGCGGTCCTGGGTCAGGGTCGAGCCCGCGATCGAGCCGCCCTCCACCAGCCGGGCCACCCCGTCCACGACCTCCACCGCCAGCGGGCCGAGCGCGTAGAGGCCGTCGCCGAAGCCGGCCGCGTCCATGGCGTCGGTGATGAACGCGACCCGGGCGGCGCCCGCGTGACGGAACGCCAGCTGGAGGGAGGCGGGGTGGAGATGGGTTCCGTCGTTGATCAGCTCGACGGTGATCCGCTCGTCCTCCAGCAACGCCGCGATCGGGCCGGGCTCACGGTGGCCCAGCGGCGGCATCGCGTTGAAGAGATGGGTCGCCACGGTCGCGCCCGCGTCGATGGCCCGCACCGTCTGCTCGTACGTCGCGTCCGTGTGCCCGATCGCCGCGATGACGCCGTGCTCGGCGAGGAGGCGTACGGAGTCGAGGCCGCCCGGGAGTTCGGTCGCGAGGGTGACCATGCTCGCCCGGCCGCGCGCCGCGTCGATCAGTTTGCGGACCTCCGCCGGGTCGGGGTCGCGGAGCAGCTCCTCCGCATGCGCGCCCTTGCGGCAGGGGGAGATGAACGGGCCCTCGAAGTGGATGCCCGCGATGTCGCCCTGCTCGGCGAGTTCGGAGAGGAGGCCCGCGCGCCGGGCGAGGCCGTCCATGTCGCCGGTGACGGTGGAGGCGACGAGGGTGGTGGTGCCGTGGAGGCGGTGGGTGCGGATGCCGTGGAGCACGTCGTCCACGGTGCCGGAGGTGAAGGAGGCTCCGCCGCCGCCGTGGTTGTGGAGGTCGACGAATCCGGGGAGCGCCCAGTAGCCGCCGATGTCGATGGTGGGGGCGTTCTCGGGAGCGGCGGCGGCGATCCTGTCGCCGGCGATGACGAGACGGCCGTTCTTCACCGTGCCGGTGGGAAGGACGACGTTGGCGCCGTCCAGGACGTACGGCTGCGACGCGTTCGGCGGCTGAGAGTGCGTGGGGGCTGGTCGCGCGGTTCCCCGCGCCCCTTCCAGGGCGCCGGTGTCGGACAGTGCGGGGGGCATCAGTTGGCTACCTCCGAAGGGGCCTGCGTGGGGGTGAGGAGGTCCCAGGCCATGAGGCCCGCGCCCCGGCAGCCCGCGGTGTCTCCGAGGGCGGCCGGGACGATGGTGGGGACCTTCTGGAAGGTGACCCGGTGTGCGACGGCGGCGCGCAGGGGGGTGAACAGGGTTTCACCGGCCTCCGCCAGGCCGCCGCCGAGGATGAGCGTGCGGGGGTCGAGGAGCGTGAGGGCGGTGACCAGGCCGTCGGCGAGGGCGTCGACGGCGTCCTGCCAGACGCTCCGCGCCCGCGGGTCGCCCGATTCGACGGCCTTGGCGCAGTCCGCCGCGTCGGCCTCCGGGTCGCCGGAGGCCTCCGCCCAGGCCTGGCTGACGGCCGCCGCGGAGGCGAACCGCTCCAGACAGCCGTGCTGCCCGCACGGACACGGGGTGCCCCCGGGCCGTACGACGATATGGCCGATCTCGCCCGCGAAGCCGTGGGCGCCCGCCTCCACCCGGCCGTCGACGCCGATCGCGCCGGCGATCCCGGTGCCGAGCGCCACGAAGAGAAAGCGGTCCGCGCCCTGGCCCGCGCCCACGCGCCCCTCCGCGAGCCCCCCGGTGCGCACATCGTGGCCGAGGGCGACCGGGACCCCGGCCAGACGCTCGGTGAGGAGCGCGCGCAGCGGGACGTCGCGCCAGCCGAGGTTGGCGGCGTAGACGGCGATGCCCCGGCCGGAGTCGACGATGCCGGGCACGGCGACCCCGGCGGCGACCGCGGGCTCGCCGAGGTGCCGCTCGCCGTACGCGCGCAGCTCGGCGGCGAAGTCGAGGATCGACGCGACGACGGCGTCCGGCCCGCGCTCGCGGCCGGTCGCCCGGCGCGCCTGGTGCAGCAGCTCGCCTTCGGCCCCGACCAGTGCGGCCTTCATCCCGGTGCCGCCCACATCGAGGGCGATGACATGTCTCACGGGGAACAGTGTGGCCCTTCGACCCATGAGAGGTCTAGTCCACTTACATGGTCTAGACCTTATGGTGTAGAGCTTATGGAGGGTTCGAGAAGTTGATCGAACAACTACCTCGCGCCTGGGTCCGGTGATCCAGGCTGTTGTGCGCGGGGCCGGTACGACAGGTTGGGGCAGTACGAGTGGGACAGCGGCAGCGGCGGACGAAGACCGGCGTCGGCAACGGCGGAACGGCGGCACTGGCCGCCCTGTCCGCGCTGGGACTGATGGCGACGCTTGCGGGCTGCGGCGCCTCGGAGGCGAAGGGCCCCGGCGTCACCCTCAAACTGGTCGCCGCCGACTACGGAGACTCCCGGGCGAACAGCTCCCGGAAGTACTGGGACGCGGTCGTGAAGGCCTACGAGAAGAAGACCCCGGGTGTCGATGTCGACGTCACCGTCTACTCCTGGAACGACGTCGACCGCAAGATCAAGGAGATGGTCGCCGCCGGTGACGCGCCCGACATCGCGCAGGCCGGCACCTACGCCGACTACGCCTCGGCCGACCGGCTCTACGAGGTCGACGACCTGCTCTCCATCCCGGTCCAGGCCGGGTTCCTGCCCCGGCTCGCCGACGCCGGCAAGGTACGGCGGGTCGCGTACGGGATGCCGTTCGCGGCGTCCACGCGCGTCCTCTTCTACAACAAGAAGCTCTTCGCCGAGGCGGGCGTCGACGGCGCCCCGCGCAGCTGGAGCGAGCTGGCGGCCGACGCCGAGGCCCTCGGCGAGGCCGGTGTCGAGACCCCGTACGCGCTGCCGCTCGGGCCCGAGGAGGCCCAGGCCGAGACCATGCAGTGGCTGCTCAGCGGCGGCGCGGGCTACACCGACGACGTCGGCACCTACCGGATCGACTCCGACGAGAACGTACGGACCTTCACCTGGCTGAAGGACAAGCTCGTCGACAAGGGCCTCACCGGGCCCACGGCCCCCGCCGAGCTGAACCGCGCCGAGGCGTTCTCGGCGTTCGCGCGCGGCGAGGTCGGCATGCTCAACGGGCACCCCAGCCTGATGCGTCTCGCGGCCGACCAGGGGGTGGAGTACGGGACTGTCGCGATGCCCGGGTACGACGGGCGGGAGCACGCGACGATGGGGGTGGCCGACTGGATGATGGCCTTCAAGCAGAACGGCCACGGGGAGGAGATCGGGGACTTCCTCGACTTCGTCTACAGCGACGCGAACGTCCTCGACTTCTCCCGTGAGTACGACCTGCTGCCGGTCACCGCGTCCGCGTCGGAGGAGATGGCGGCGTCCGCGGGCGACGCGGGGCTCGCGCCGTTCCTCGACGCGTTGCCCGACGCGACGCTGTATCCCGTCGGGAAGACGTCCTGGGCGGATGTCAGCGCGGCGGTCAAGGAGCAGATCGGGCGGGCGGTGCGGCCCGGGGTGAAGCCGGGGGTTGTGCTGGGGCAGTTGCAGCAGACGGCGGCGGTGGCGGATCGGGGCTGAGGGCGCGTCAGGGGGCGGGGGTGCCTGTGGTGTGGCGGGTGCGGCCCGGTGGGGCTTCTCGCGCAGTTCCCCGCGCCCCTAAAAGACCAGGCCCCTGCGGGCCTGAAAAGCAGGGGCTGCGCCCCGTGCTTCTCCCGCCGCCGAATGTCACACCCCTCCGTTACCGTCGTCGCATGGACGATCTGGCCCCCCGTGAACAAGCCATCCTCGCCGTGGAGCGGCAGGGGTGGCCGGGGCCCGGGGCCAAGGAGCGGGCCATCCGGGAGCGGCTGGGGATCGCGCCCGTGCGGTACTACCAGCTGCTGAACGCCCTGCTGGACGACCCCCGCGCACTCGCCCACGACCCGGTCACCGTCAACCGGCTGAGACGCGTACGGGACGCCCGCCGGGACGAGCGATGACGAGGCGCGGGCGCGGCGGGGGCGGATAGGGTCGCGGACATGGGCAGCCACAAGGACGCACAGACCCCCGGGGCCACCTTGCCGACACCGGTGACCCCGGCAGGACGGGACGCGCTGGACGCGATCCTCGCCCGCCCCGGCCGTTCGGTGATCGCACTCGACTTCGACGGCACCCTCGCCCCGATCGTCCCCGACCCCGAGCAGGCCCGCGCCCACCCCGAGGCTCTCGCCGCCCTCGCCGCCCTCGCCCCGAAGGTCGCCTCCGTCGCCGTGGTGACCGGCCGCCCCGCCTCCGTCGCCGTCCGCCACGGCGGCTTCGCCGGTGTCCCCGGTCTGGAGCGCCTGGTCGTCCTCGGCCACTACGGCGCCGAACGCTGGGACGCGGTCACCGGCGAGGTCACCGCCCCCGCCCCGCACCCCGGCGTCGCGGCGGTCCGCGCGGAGCTGCCCGGCGTCCTGGACGGTGTCGGCGTCGGCACCGGGCAGGGCACCTGGATCGAGGAGAAGGGCCGGGCGCTCGCCGTCCACACCCGCCGCGCCACCGACCCCCAGGCCGCCTTCGACGCCCTGCGCGCGCCCCTCACCGACCTCGCCGCCCGCCACGGCCTCATCGTCGAACCCGGCCGTCTCGTCCTCGAACTCCGGCCCCCGGGCATGGACAAGGGCGTGGCCCTCCGCGAGTACCTCACCGAGACCACCGCCGAATCCGTCCTCTACGCCGGCGACGACCTCGGCGACCTCCCCGCCTTCGCCACCGTCGAGAAACTCCGCACCGAGGGAACCCCGGGCCTGCTGGTCTGCAGCGGCAGCACGGAGGTGAGCGAGCTGTCGGAGCGGGCGGACGTGGTGGTGGACGGCCCGGAGGGCGTGGTCCGCCTGCTGGCGGCGATCGCCGGGCACGTGTGAGGAGAGGGCGCCCCCCTCACCCGTCAGCCCTCCAGCGCCCTCAGCTGATCCAGGAACCACTGGGTCGGCGGCAGCGCGGTCGCCGCAGCGGCGAGCCGCTTCGTCCGCTCCGCCCGCTCGGCCGTCGGCAGGGACAACGCCTCGTGGAGCGCCGCCGCCGTCCCCACCACGTCGTACGGGTTCACCACCACCGAGTCGTCCGCCAGCTCCTCGTACGCCCCGGCCTCCCGCGAGAGGACCAGCGCGCACCCCTCGTCGGAGACGACGGGCATCTCCTTGGCGACGAGGTTCATACCGTCGCGGATGGGGTTGACGAGGGCGACGTCCGCGAGGCGGTACGCCGCCAGGGAGCGGGCGAAGTCGTCCTTCAGATGGAGCAGGACCGGGGTCCACCCCGGTGTCCCGTAGCGGGAGTTGATGTCGTCCGCGACGCGCTGGACCTCGGTCATGTAGTCCCGGTACACCGCGAGGTCCTGCCGCGACGGGTACGCGAGCGCCACGTGCACGACGCGTTCGCGCCAGGAGGGGTGGTCGTCGAGGAGCTGACGGTAGGCGTGCAGTCCGCGCACGATGTTCTTCGACAGTTCCGTGCGGTCGACGCGGACGATCGTGCGGCGCGGGGTGCCGTCCGGGGCCGTACCGATCTGCTCGCGCAGCGCGGCCATGCGGTCGCCGACGTCCGGCCGGTGGGCGCGGGTCCGCAGGAAGTCCGCGTCGGCGCCCAGACCGTGCACGCCGATCCGGGTGCCGGACGGGGCGTCGGGGCCGAGGACGGCGCGGGCGCACTCGGTGAACGCGTCCGCCCACCGCCGGGTGAGGAACGCGGCCCGGTCGGCGCCGAGGATGCCGTCGAGCACCCGCGCGGCGATGTCGTCGGGGAGCATCCGGAAGTAGTCGACGGGCGCCCACGGGGTGTGCGAGAAGTGGCCGATCCGCAGGTCGGGGCGGAGGTCGCGGAGCATCCGCGGGACCAGGGTCAGATGGTAGTCCTGGACGAGGACGGCCGCGCCGTCCGCCGCCTCCTGGGCGAGGGCCTCGGCGAAGGCGCGGTTGTACGTCTCGTACGACGCCCACTGCCGCCGGAACTCCGCGTCGAAGGCGGGCTCCAGCGGGGTCTGGTAGAGCATGTGGTGCACGAACCAGAGCGTGGAGTTGGCGACGCCGTTGTACGCGTCGTGGTGCACGTCGGCGGGGATGTCCAGCATCCGTACGCCCGGCTCGGCGACGCCGCGTCGTACGGCCTCGCGGTCGCCGTCGCCGAGTGCCGAGCACACCCAGACCGCGCCCGACTCCGGGTCGATCGCGGAGAGGCCGGAGACGAGGCCGCCGCCGCCGCGTTTCGCCGTGAGGGCGCCCGTGTCGTCCTGTGCGTAGGTGACGGGGCCGCGGTTGGAGGCGACGAGGATCTGTGCACCGCGTGTTGATGCCATACGGCTCACCCTAGCCAGGGGCTCCGCCGGTCAAACGTTTGATGCGGCCGTATACAGGAGCGCCTGATGGGGGTGGGGTGCCTGTTGAGTGGCGAGTGCGGCCCGGTGGGGGCTGGTCGCGCAGTTCCCCGCGCCCCTAAAAGACCAGGCCCCTGCGGGCCTGAAAAGCGTGGGGCGCAGCCCCTGCTTTTCAGGGGCGCGGGGAACTGCGCGAGAAGCCCCACCGGGCCGCGGCCGCCGACGAACCCGCACCCCCCACCCCCTCACGCCGCCCGGCGCTCCACGTACTCCTCGATCTGGGCCATGGGGGGCCTCTCCTCCAGGTCCACCGAGTACGTGCGCGGCTCGAACCCCTCCCGCCCGCGCTCGAACTGCGTCAGGACGGGACGGATCAGGTGGCCGCGGGCCAGCCGCAGCTGGGCGGTGCGGTAGATCGCCGCGGACATACGGCCCAGCGCCGCCCCGTCCTGGTGCCGGTGCTTGCGGACGCCGACGTCGACCTGGGAGAGCGCGTCGAGGCCGACGAGGTGGAGCGCGTCGACGAGCATGCCCAGCTCGATGCCGTAGCCGACGGGGAAGGGGAGCCGCTCCAGGAGGGAGCGCCGCGCCGCGTACTCGCCGCCGAGGGGCTGGACGAAGCCGGCCAGCTGCGGCCAGTGCATGTTGAGCAGGGGGCGGGCCATGAGCTCGGTCACCCGCCCGCCCTGGCCGGCGGCGGAGCCGAGGGGGCGGTCGTACATCGCCTTGACGAGGTCGACGCCGGGGTCGGTGAGCAGCGGTCCGACGATCCCGGAGACGAAGTCGGAGGAGAACTCCTTGAGGTCGGCGTCGATGAAGCAGACGATGTCGCCGGAGGTGACGAGCAGCGACCGCCACAGCACCTCGCCCTTGCCGGGCACGGCCGGCAGCCGGGGCAGGATCGCGTCGCGGTGCACGACCGTCGCCCCGGCGGCGGCCGCGACCTGGGAGGTCCGGTCGGTCGAGCCGGAGTCGACGACCACGATCTCGTCGACGAGCGGCACCTGCCGCATGAGGTCATGACGGATGATCGCGACGATGTCGCCGACCGTCTCCTCCTCGTTCAGCGCGGGCAGCACGACGCTGACCGTCTGTCCCGTGGCCCGTTTCGCGGCCATGATCTGGTGGAGCGGGCGGTCGGACATGGACCAGGAGCGGGTGCTCAGCCAGCGCTCGACTTCCTTCAGCACAGTGCGCGGCTCCTCTGCGTTCATCTCGCGGTTCGGACGGCTCTCTCAACTGTCCTGGCCTTCGGTTACAGTCTTGGACAACGCTGGTGACCATCGCATGTCGGTGTTCGTCGGCGTATACAACCAAATACCGCTCATCCAGAGGGGCAGAGGGATACGGCCCGATGAAGCCCCGGCAACCCTCCAGCCGGTCTGACCACGTTGTCGTGGTGAGGCTCCCGGCTCGGGAAGGTGCCAAATCCGTCTCACGGCGAAGTGCGTCGTGAGGAAGATGAGGAGAAAGGGCCTCCCCTCCATGGCTGCGCAGACTGCCGCAAACACCACCGAATCCACCGGTTCCCCCGTCTCCACCGGTTCCACGGTAGACCTCGGCCCCGCCGCCGCGCTGAGCTGTCGTGAGTGCGGGCACCGCGTCCCCCTCGGCCCGGTCTTCGCCTGCGAGGAGTGTTTCGGGCCGCTGGAGATCGCGTACGACTACTCCGCGTACGAGACGGAAGCGCTGCGGAAGACGATCGAGTCCGGCCCGGCGAACATCTGGCGGTACGCGCCCCTGCTGCCCGTCCCGGCGGACGTGGCGACCAAGCCGAACATCAACCCCGGCTGGACCCAGCTCGTGAAGGCCGACAACCTGGCCGCCGCGCTCGGTGTCGACACCGGCAAGCTCTTCGTCAAGGACGACTCCGGCAACCCGACGCACTCCTTCAAGGACCGTGTCGTCGCCCAGGCCCTGGAGGCGGCCCGCGCCTTCGGCTTCACCACCCTCTCCTGCTCCTCCACGGGCAACCTGGCCGGTGCCGTCGGCGCCGCCGCAGCCCGCGCCGGTTTCCGGTCCTGTGTGTTCATCCCGCACGACCTGGAGCAGGGCAAGGTCGTCATGGCCGCGGTCTACGGCGGCGAGCTGGTCGGCATCGAGGGCAACTACGACGATGTGAACCGCTTCTGCTCCGAGCTGATCGGCGACCCGGCCGGCGAGGGCTGGGGCTTCGTCAACGTCAACCTGCGGCCGTACTACGCGGAGGGCTCCAAGACCCTCGCGTACGAGATCTGCGAGCAGCTCGGCTGGCGGCTCCCCGACCAGCTGGTGGTGCCCATCGCCTCCGGGTCGCAGCTCACGAAGATCGACAAGGGGCTGCAGGAGCTGATCAGGCTCGGGCTCGTCGAGGACAAGCCGTACAAGATCTTCGGTGCGCAGGCCGAGGGGTGCTCGCCGGTGTCGGTGGCCTTCAAGGCGGGCCACGACGTCGTACGGCCGCAGAAGCCGAACACCATCGCCAAGTCGCTCGCGATCGGCAACCCGGCGGACGGGCCGTATGTGCTGGACATCGCGCGGCGGACCGGCGGTGCCGTGGAGGACGTGACGGACGAGCAGGTCGTCGAGGCGATCAAGCTGCTGGCGCGGACGGAGGGGATCTTCGCGGAGACCGCGGGTGGGGTGACCGTGGGGGTGACGAAGAAGCTGATCGAGGACGGGCTTCTCGACCCCACGCTGACGACCGTGGTGCTCAACACGGGCGACGGTCTGAAGACGCTGGACGCGGTGGCCGGTACCGGGCTGACCGCGACCATTCGGCCCAGCCTGGATTCGTTCCGTGAGGCCGGGCTCGCGTAAGAGTTCCCCGCGCCCCTGACAAGCACATCCTGACCGGAGGTCCCATCGTGAGCGTTTCCGTCCGTATCCCCACCATCCTTCGCACCTACACCGGCGGTCAGGCCGAGGTGAGTGCCGAGGGGGCCACCCTCGCCGAGGTCATCGCCGATCTGGAGAAGAACCACAACGGGATCGCCGCCCGGGTTCTGGACGATCAGGGCAAACTGCGGCGGTTCGTGAATGTGTACGTCAATGACGACGATGTCCGATTCGAGCAGGGGCTGGAGACGGCCACGCCGGACGGTGCCGGTGTGTCGATCATTCCCGCGGTCGCCGGTGGCTGACCGCCGGTCAGTACCGGCCGGTAGTAACCGTCGGTAATATTGATTACCGAGTGTTCATCGAATTGCCCCCTCCGTGAGAGAAGCGGAGGGGGCAATTCTCTATGGTTGAGCACTGTAGAGTTGGGGAACCCGGTCGGATCACCGTAGTGATTGCATGCCGGGCGCATATGTGATCGCGCCGCACGCCCTATATGAAGTAGCCAAAGTGTGCAGGCCATTTGCGCATTTCTTCCCTTTTGTGGGGCCCGACTTGCCCTGAATTCGGACGAATTGTTCGTACATTCCCGACCGGTCGTGTCCAGAATTCTCGTCCGATTGACCTGTTGCAGAGGGCAGTTGGACAGATACATTCGGCCGCGGTCGACGCGTTCCGGCGCACACCCCCAACCGTTGGGGGGTGAGGTCTGACCCGGATCCGCGAAGTGTGGATCTGTGCAAGGGCCAGTAATAGGGGAGTTAGGCATGGCTCAGGGCACCGTCAAGTGGTTCAACGCGGAGAAGGGGTACGGCTTCATCGCGGTCGACGGTGGTGCGGATGTATTCGTCCACTACAGCGCGATCCAGATGGACGGTTACCGCACCCTGGAAGAGGGCCAGCGGGTCGAGTTCGAGATCTCGCAGGGTCAGAAGGGGCCGCAGGCGGACATGGTCCGGCTCGCGGCCGGCTGAAGTAACGCGCCGGGTTCAACGCAGCGACGTTCTTCGTTCTTCATCGGAGGGCTCGCATCCCGTTTCGGGGTGCGAGCCCTCTCGTGTGCGCGGGCGGCGGCCGGGTGCGCGGGGGGTGGGCAGGGGTGGGCAGGGGCGTGTTCACCTGCGGATCATCGAGAGCCGCTTGCACTCGACCATGCCGAGTGCTAATCATTGGCGTTAGCACTCTGAAGGTGAGAGTGACAACGAGGATCGGGTCGGTGAGGCCCGCAGGCCGGGTGGGGCAAGGAACCACGAGGCATGCGAGCCGTCCGTCGCGGGCGCCAGCGCGGTCCGGAGCAATCCACCCCAGTCCGGGAGGACCACTTCACATGGCCAAGATCATCGCGTTCGACGAGGAGGCGCGGCGCGGCCTCGAGCGCGGCATGAACCAGCTCGCGGACGCCGTCAAGGTGACGCTCGGCCCCAAGGGCCGCAACGTCGTCCTCGAGAAGAAGTGGGGCGCCCCCACGATCACCAACGATGGTGTCTCCATCGCCAAGGAGATCGAGCTCGAGGACCCGTACGAGAAGATCGGCGCCGAGCTGGTCAAGGAAGTCGCCAAGAAGACGGACGACGTCGCGGGCGACGGCACGACCACGGCGACCGTTCTCGCCCAGGCCCTGGTCAAGGAAGGCCTGCGCAACGTCGCCGCCGGCGCCAACCCGATGGCCCTGAAGCGCGGCATCGAGAAGGCCGTCGAGGCCGTCTCCGGTGCGCTGCTCGACCAGGCCAAGGAGGTCGAGACCAAGGAGCAGATCGCCTCCACGGCCTCCATCTCCGCCGCCGACACCCAGATCGGCGAGCTGATCGCCGAGGCGATGGACAAGGTCGGCAAGGAAGGCGTCATCACCGTCGAGGAGTCGCAGACCTTCGGTCTGGAGCTTGAGCTCACCGAGGGCATGCGCTTCGACAAGGGCTACATCTCGGCGTACTTCGCGACCGACATGGAGCGCATGGAGGCGGTGCTGGAGGACCCCTACATCCTCATCGCCAACTCCAAGGTCACCAACGTCAAGGACCTGCTCCCGCTCCTGGAGAAGGTCATGCAGGGCGGCAAGCCGCTGCTGATCATCGCCGAGGACGTCGAGGGCGAGGCCCTGTCGACTCTGGTCGTCAACAAGATCCGTGGCACCTTCAAGTCCGTCGCCGTCAAGGCCCCGGGCTTCGGTGACCGCCGCAAGGCCATGCTCGGCGACATCGCCATCCTCACGGGCGGCGAGGTCATCTCCGAGGAGGTCGGCCTCAAGCTGGAGAACGCGACCCTGGACCTCCTGGGCCGCGCTCGCAAGGTCGTCATCACCAAGGACGAGACGACGATCGTCGACGGCGCCGGTGACACCGACCAGGTCCAGGGCCGGGTCAACCAGATCCGTGCCGAGATCGAGAACAGCGACTCGGACTACGACCGCGAGAAGCTCCAGGAGCGCCTGGCGAAGCTCGCGGGCGGCGTGGCCGTCATCAAGGCCGGTGCCGCGACCGAGGTCGAGCTCAAGGAGCGCAAGCACCGCATCGAGGACGCCGTTCGCAACGCGAAGGCGGCCGTCGAGGAGGGCATCGTCGCCGGTGGTGGCGTGGCCCTGCTGCAGGCCTCCTCGGTCTTCGAGAAGCTGGAGCTGGAGGGTGACGAGGCGACCGGCGCCAACGCCGTGAAGCTCGCGCTGGAGGCCCCGCTCAAGCAGATCGCCGTCAACGGCGGCCTTGAGGGCGGCGTCGTCGTGGAGAAGGTCCGCAACCTCGCGGTCGGCCACGGCCTCAACGCCGCGACCGGTGAGTACGTCGACATGATCGCCTCCGGCATCATCGACCCGGCGAAGGTCACGCGTTCCGCCCTGCAGAACGCCGCCTCCATCGCCGCGCTCTTCCTCACCACCGAGGCCGTCATCGCCGACAAGCCGGAGAAGTCCGCCGCGCCCGCCGGTGGCGGTATGCCGGGCGGTGACATGGACTTCTGATCGCCCCCGGCCCGTGAGGGCCCGGTCGATCATCGTCCTTCAGTACCGAGGGCGGCACTCCCTGGACGCAGGGGGTGCCGCCCTCGGGCGTGTCCGGGGTCACAGTGCGCGGGGGTGCGGGGCGGAATTTCCGGGACCCGAGGGGCGGTTGTGCGGAGGGACGCTATATGCGTGCGCATGGAAAGCATCCCCCGCTCCCGTCTCCCCCCTTCAAGGAGTCCCCACGTGACCACCGCCTCCACCGCCTCCACCGCCTCCTCCCGGGCCGCCGAGATTCTGGCCCGCCCCGTGACGATCAACGGGCTGACCGTGCCGAACCGGATCGCCATGGCGCCGATGACGCGTGTGTTCTCGCCCGGGGGCGTGCCCGGCGCGGACGTGGCCTCGTACTACGGGCGGCGGGCCGCCGCGGGCGTCGGGCTGATCGTGACCGAGGGGACGTACGTCGGGCACGAGACGGCCGGTGACCTCGACGGGGTGCCCCGGTTCGCCGGGGAGGAGCAGCTCGCCGGGTGGGCGAAGGTCGCGGAGGCCGTGCACGCCGGGGGCGGCACGATCGTCCCGCAGCTGTGGCACATCGGGACCGTCCGGCAGCAGGGCAAGCTCTTCCCCGAGGCCCCCGTCCTCGGCCCGTCCGGGCTGCGGCCCGACGGCACCGAGGCGGCCGGCGGCCGGGCCATGACCCAGGCCGACATCGACGAGGTCGTCGAGGCCTTCGCCAAGTCCGCCGCCGAGGCCGAGCGCATCGGCATGGACGGCGTCGAGATCCACGGCGCCCACGGCTACCTCATCGACCAGTTCCTCTGGGCGGGCACCAACCGCCGCACCGACGCCTACGGCGGTGACCTCGTCGCCCGTACGAAGTTCGCGGCGGAGGTCGTGGCGGCCGTACGGGACTCGGTGTCGGCCGACTTCCCCGTGATCTTCCGCTACTCGCAGTGGAAGCAGGAGGCGTACGACGCGCGCCTCGCCGAGACGCCCGAGGAGCTGGAGGCGCTGCTGAACCCGCTGGTGGCGGCCGGTGTCGACGCGTTCCACGCATCCACGCGCCGCTACTGGCAGGCGGAGTTCGAGGGGTCCGAGCTGAACCTCGCGGGCTGGACGAAGAAGCTCACCGGCAAGCCCACCATCACGGTCGGCTCGGTCGGTCTGGACGGGGAGTTCCTCGCCGCGTTCGCCGGTGAGGGCGCGACGCTGAAGGGGATCGACGACCTGCTGAACGGTCTGGAGGCCGAGGAGTACGACCTCGTCGCCGTGGGCCGCGCGCTGCTCCAGGACCCCGAGTGGGCGGCGAAGGTGCTCGACGGCCGCTTCGGCGAGCTGAAGGCGTTCGAGCCGGCGGCGCTGGGGTCGCTCAGCTGAGGCCGGGAACCCCGCGGGGGTCGACCTCAGTTGATTGATTCAGGCAAGCTTATGGATGGGCCTGAATCAGCCGGGCGCCCGTGCGCCCGGCAGTGAGGAGTCGACGATGGCGGCAGTTGACAGTCTTGTCGTACGCACCGCGGCCGGTGCCGTGCGGGGCCGGGCGGAGGACGGGCTCACCGTCTTCCGGGGCATCCCGTTCGCCGAACCCCCGGTGGGGGAGGCCCGGTTCGCGGCGCCCCGGCCGGTGTCCGCGTGGGAGGGGACCCGGGAGGCGTACGCCTTCGGGCCGCCGCCCCCGCAGGACCTGGGCATCCAGGGTCGTACGGGCACACTGGACGCGCCCACCGGCGACGACTGGCTGACCGTCAACGTCTGGACGCCCGACGCGGACCCGGCCGCCCGCCGCCCGGTGATGGTGTGGATCTACGGCGGCGCCTACAAGCTCGGCCACTCCGGCAGCCCCGGCTACGACGCGCGGCATCTCGCGCGCGCCGGTGACCTGGTCGTCGTCACCTTCAACCACCGCGTCGGCATCGAGGGGTTCGCGAGCCTCGACGGGGCGCCCGCGAACCGGGGGCTGCTGGACCAGGTCGCCGCGCTGGAGTGGGTGCGGGACAACATCACCGCGTTCGGCGGGGACCCCGGGCAGGTCACGGTCTTCGGGGAGTCGGCGGGCGCGGGGTCGGTCGCCTCGCTGCTGGCCATGCCGCGCGCCCGGGGCCTGTTCCGGCGGGCCATCGCGCAGAGCGTGCCCGGCACGTTCTTCTCCGACGCGCTCGCCCGGGACATCGCGGCCGAGATCGCCAAGGAGGCCGGGCTGCCCCCGACGGCCGCCGCGCTGTCCGCCGTCGACCCGCGCCGGCTCACCTCGGCGGGCGAGGCGCTGGGCGCGAGGATGGCGCGGTACGAGGACCGCTGGGGCCAGGCGGCGCCCACGGTCACGCCGTTCTCGCCGGTCGTCGACGGGGAGATACTGCCCCGCACGCCCTGGGAGGCGCTCGCGGCGGGCGAGGCCCGGGACGTGGAGCTGATGGTCGGTCACAACCGTGACGAGTTCCAGCTGTTCCTGGTCCTCGGCGGGCAGCTCGACAGGATCGGCGAGGACCGGGCTGACTGGGCGCTGCGGATGTTCGCGCCGGGCCCGGACGGCGCGCGCGCCTATCGCGCGGCCTACCCGGACGCCACGCCGAGCGCGCTCTACGCCCGCGTGCAGACGGACTGGCTGTTCAACATGCCCACCCTGCATCTGGCCGAGGCGCAGCTCGCGGGTGGCGGCCGGGCGCACGTCTACGAACTGACCTGGCCGGCCCCGGGCTACGGAGGTGTGCTCGGCGCGTGCCACGGCCTGGACATCCCGCTGCTGTTCGGTACGTACGAGGCGGACCTCGGCAATCTGCTGTTCGCGGGCAGCGGGGTCCCGCCGGAGGCCAAGGCGCTCACGGACCAGTTCCAGACGGCGTGGACGGCGTTCGCGCGGACGGGGGAGCCGGGGTGGCCGGCGTACGAGACGGCAGGTGACGGCGGGGGCGACAGTGGGGACGGGGTCCGGCTGACGCGGGTGCTGGATGTGGAGCCCGAGGTGAGGCCGTATCCGGACGAGGTCTCGCGGCGGCTGTGGGAGGGGCACGAGTTCGCGGCGCTGCCGCTGCGCTGAGCGGGACGGCCGGGTCAGCCGGCGTGGGCGTGGGGGCGTGGGGACGGTTGTTGTGACATCGCCGCACGGATCTGGGCCGCGTGGGTGTGGACCGCCGTGGCTGGGAGGGGCGCGTTGGGGCGGGTGGGGGCGCGCTCGCCCCGGCACGCGCCGCAGACGCCGCCCGGGAGGGCTTCCGGGCGGCCCGGGGCGCGGCAGTGGGCGCATTCGAGCATGCGGAGGGGTGGGGGTGGGGTCGGTTCCGGTTCGGGGTTCCGTACCTGTACCGGTTCTGGTTCCGGCGGGAGTTTGTCGCGCAGGCGGGTGCGGATGAGGGCCGCCGGGCTGTGGACGGGGGTGGGCAGGCCGGCGGTCAGGGCCCGTCGGATGTGCTCCTCGGTGGCGCCGCGCTCGAACCACGGGGTCAGCAGCGGTGCCAGGGCCACGCAGTCGGCCTGGGAGAGCGACAGGGCCGGGGTCGTACGGCCGAGGGCCGCGAGGAGGATCACGGCGCGGGAGCGGGTGGGCGGCGGTTTGTACGACTCCTCGGGTACGTCACCCCGCGTGAAGCTCGCCCACCAGGTGTCGTCCCGCGCGGTCCGGGTGAACCACGTTCGGGTGATCCAGTGCGAGGTGCCCGACTTGGCGGTCAGGTGTTCGCGTCCTCTCCTCAAGTGCCCCGCGTCCTGGAGCCTGTTGAGGGCGGTCCGCAGCGCGCACTGGCCGTACGGCAGCTCCTTGGCCAGTGTCTTTACGCTGATGTCGGCGCCGTCGGGGAGGCGGTCGAGGTATGCGGCGATGGCTGCTTCGCGGGGCGGGAGGTCGGCGAAGTCATGGGCCGTCCGGGGGAGTTGTCCGGGGGCGGTGCGTTTGCCGTAGCCGGGGGCGGCGAGGGGGTGGGGGTGCGGAGGGTGCGGGTCCGCGTGCGCGGGCAGAGCGGCGCCACTAAGGTTGGCATCAGCCATGGGATCGAACTCGTCTTTCGATCTTGTAGGTCAAGCCCCCGCAGGTGTTGGTAGCACCGGGCGGGGGCTGTTTTGTCTGCGGGCACCGTATCAGCATCGTCACCGTGCGTGGCAAGTCGAACGCGGCAAGTCAACTCGCCGGGTGGGAGGGTGGGTTGAGGCCCATCTCCCATTCCTTGAAAAGAGGGCTCGATGCTGGAGACTTGAGCTTCGGGGATGCATTCGGGGGTGCTGATGGGCGACAGACGTGTGCGGAAGATGTTGCGGAAGATGGAGAGCGGGGAGCCCGTACGGCTGGTGTACGGCATGTCGACGATGAAGGGGCTCAGCCGGCTCGCCTTCGTCGCCGGGCAGTTCGGGTACGAGTACGCGGACCTCAACATCGCGGCCGACAACAAGATGTCGTTGAGCATCGTGCCCGACCCGAGCCCCGAGGGTCGGGAGCGTGCCGCGCGGAACCGGGCGCGTTATCCCGACGCGCGGGACGGGGGCGCGTTGCCGCCCGTCGTGCCCGAGGAGGCCGAACTCCTCAGGGCCCGCATGGTGTTCGACCTGGGCCATCAGTACACGGACAAGCAGCGGGCGGCCCTCGCGGGGTTCGGCTTCACCGGGCTGTCCGTCGGCCTCGGGCTCGCGTTCGCGGACAGCGGCCTCGGGTTCGCCGTCGGGGGCGGCAGCTGGGCCGTGTTCATGGCGTTCACGTGGTTCGGGCTCGGCGCGAACCGTCGTCGCAACGTCGAGTACACCGCCCGCCTGGAGGCCGCCGGTTTCACGCCGACGACCGACCAGGGCGGGCGGCTGCGGTACCTGCCACCGGGGAGACAGCTGCCGGGGCACGGCAACCCGTTCGCCTAGCGGCCAGGGGGCTCAGCCCATGCTCTTCGCACCGTCCAGGGCTTCGCGGATGATGTCCGCGTGACCGGCGTGCTGGGCGGTCTCGCCCGCGACGCGTTCAGGTCGGGCAGCGTGGCGACGAGTGCGTCGGTGCGGTCGCTCACCTCGGCGTACTCCGCGAGTACGCCGGTCAGCGTCTCGCCGGGCAGCATCCGGAACTCGTCGGCGCGCTTCGCCCAGTCCGCCTCGGTCAGCTCGGTGAAGTCGGGCATCGTCGAGGGCCCGTCCACGATGAACGCGGCCCAGCCCCGCTCCACCGCCGTGACGTGCCTGATCAGACCGCCGGGCCTCTTGGGCGAGTCAGTCGCGCTTCAGGTCTTCGACGAACGAGACCCAGGCCTCCGGCCGGAACACGAGCGCCGGGCCGGGGTTTTTGGAGTCCCGCACGGGGATGTGGGGGCGGTGGGGGTGGGCGACGGTGGCTTCGAGGCAGTTGCCGCCGTCGCCACCGCTGTGCGTCGACTTGCGCCAGCGGGCGACTTCCAGACAGTCGTCATTCGCGCTGCCGCTGTAGCTCGACTTGTGCCATGCGGCGCCGCTCAGGTCGCGCTCATGGAAGTTCTTCATGCGTGTAATCCTGGGCCACGGTTTCCAGCATGGCTAGGGACTTCTCCGGCGAGAGCGAGACTGCTGTGAGGAACTCGTGGGTGCGACGCTGATACCGGACGGTGGCGGGATCGTCCTCCAGGCGTCCAGACCCGACGCCCTCGAAGTACAGCAGCGTCGGGGCGTCCGCGAAGTCCATCAGCTTGATAGAGCCTTCCATCGCGGCGTGGGCTCCCGCGTCGAACGGCAGTACCTGCAAGATGATCCGGTTGCAGCGGGCCAGGGCGGCGATGTGGCGCAGGGCTTCCGCCATCACTGCTGGTCCGCCTGTCACGCGACGGATGATCGCCTCGTCCAGCACGGCCCAAAACAGCGGACTTGTTTCACCTTCGAGGATGCGGGCCCGCCTGATCCGGCGTTTCACCTTGGCTTCGATCACCTCCTCCGAAGCTGTGGGGGCGTACGCGCGGAACACGGCCTGTGCGTACGCGGGAGTTTGCAGAAGCCCGGGGATCACTGTCGGCTCGTACTGCCGGATCTCCGTAGCTGCGGCTTCCGCTTCGCTTGCTTCGGTGAAGTGCTCCGGATAGTGGGACTTGGCCACTGCCATGCAGTTCCGGCTGAAGAAGTCGCCTGTGTCGAGGGCGACATCGATGAGGCGGGCGATGTCTGGCTTCAGGCGCCGCGTTGCTGCTTCCAGTTGCCCCACGAACGTGCCGCTCACGAACAATTGCTGGCCCAACTCCTCCTGGCTGAGCCCAGCCTTCTCCCGTGCGTGGCGTAGTTCGGCTCCCAAGAGCGCCCGAGGTGATGACGACGGGTCCAGATCCTTCGGTCCGGGCATGGCCACAGCTCCCTGTCCAGCAGATTCCGTGTTGGGGCGTCGTATCTGGCCAGGCTAGAGACGAATCCGCCACGCTGTGTGCCGAATCGGAAACCCAGCGTGGAGGGCATGGAGGACATGGACGTGAAGAACAGAGCCGCGGCGAAGATGCGGACCACCGCGCGGTCGACCGAGGAGGCCGTCGCGCAGCTCGATCACGCGTTGCGCGGTGTCGGGATCGTGCTGCCCTCCCTCCGCGTCGACCCGATCACCGGAGCCAGCGAACTCCCTTACCCCCTGGTCGAGTTGGGCTGCTGCAACCTCCAGGTCGCCGCCAACCTCGCCGCCGTCCTGCGCAAGGCGGCGGAGACGTGACGCGACGGTCGTACGCCGTGGACGTACGCGACGGGCGGCTCGGCGAGGTGATGGGCCGCGAGGGCGGTTACGTGCAGCTGAGGCCGGTCGGCGGCGGCCGGGAGTGGGACTGCCCACCGGGCGCGCTGCGCGAGGCCGCCCCGGCGGAGGTGTTGCGGGCCCGGGTGCGCGGGGTCAACGCGCAGGGCCGGCTGCCGTGTTGAGGTCCGCTTCGCGGGGTGGCCGTGCCAGGCTGGACGGTCACGGATCGAAGGGCGGGGGACGGTCATGCGCAGAGTGCTCGGGCTGGTGTGTCTGGTCGGGTTGATGTGCGGGTGCGGCGGCTCGGACGGTGACGCGAGCGGCGGCGCGACGGCCTCCGCCTCCGCCTCCTCCGCTCCTTCCGCCGGCTCCTCCGCCTCGGACGCCGGCCGGGGGCGTCGGTCCTTCGTGACGTTCTCGGTGGCCGAGCCCGTCGGGTCGGCCGCACTGGACCGGGCCGCCGGGCTGATGCGGGACCGGGCGGAGGACGCGGGGCTGACCGGGGTCGAGGTGAAGGTCGAGGGGCGGCGGCGGATCACGGTGGCCGGACCGGCCGACCGGGTGGGGTCGCTGAAGTCCCTCGGCGCCCCCGCCGAGCTGGCGTTCCGGCCGGTGCTGAGCCAGGAACCCACGGAGAACGAGGAGGCGTGCGCGGCGGACGCGGTCGCGGACGCGTCCGCGTCGCAGCCGGTCACCGCGTGCGGCGAGGCGCAGGACGTGCTCCAGAGCTACCGGCTGGACGCCGTCGCCCTGTCCGGCACGGACGTGTCGGACGCGGAGGCGGACTTCGACGAGCAGCAGGGGTCGGGCTGGTTCGTCACGCTGGACTTCACCTCGGCGGGCGCGGCGAAGTTCACCGAGGTCACCGGGCGGCTGGCCCAGCAGGCTTCGCCGCAGAACCAGTTCGCCATCGTCCTCGACGGCACCGTGATCTCCGCGCCCTATGTCGCCTCCGCGATCACCGGCGGCGAGGCCCAGATCTCCGGCAGCTTCACCCGTAGCGAGGCCGAGGAGCTCGCGGCCAACCTGGACACGGGCGCGCTGCCCGTACGCCTGACGGTGTCATCGGTGACGACGCTGCCCGGGTAGGCCCTGCCGCCCCGGACCCCGCCCGCTCACACGCCCCCCATCGGCTCGATGTCCATCCGGACCGGCTCGCCCCAGATACGGGTGACGTCGTAGTCCGTGAACTCCTGGACCAGGCGGTAGGCGATCGCCGGGCGCGGGCCCCTGCGCTGGGCGGCGAGATACAGCTCGGCCTCGCGGCGGTCGCGGCGGGGGGTGCCGCAGAGCTGCCAGACCTGGCCGTTCCACGACTCGGGGAGCCAGCGCTGCTGGGGCTGCGGGCGGTCGTCCCGGACGCCGTAACGGGAGGGGGCCTGGGCGGCCGGGCCGGTGGGGCGGGGAGGGCCGTAGCTGTCGTTGAGCTGGGTGCGGCGGGCGGTGCGGCGGCGGGTCTCGCAGAGGAGGCAGAGGTCGGGGGCCTCCTTGTCCACCGGGCCGTTCGGGTGCTCGGCGCAGCGGGTGGTCGGGGCGGCCGTCGTGACCGTCTCGTCCAGCAGCTCCAGCGCTCGGGCGATGTCCGCCTTCACCTCGTGCAGCCGGGCGTCCGGGGTGTCGGCGTTCAGCGAGTCGCCGTGCTCCCCGAGGAGACGCAGGGCACGGCCGAGGGCGGTGAGCTGGGCGTGGTTCACGGGCTCGGACCTTCCCTGGGGTTCTGGGGGCGGGGATGACATCAACTGTTCCCACCACCGTGCCACACCCCACTGACACCACCGATGACACCACCGACGGTCCCGATGAGGCCGGGGCCGACCGAGGCTGCCATGTACAGTGGCTGGAGATATCGCCGATGATTCTGTACATCACGGAGGGGTCGCATGTCTCTGACGCATATCGACATCGACGACGAGGCCCTGGAGACCGCCAAGCGCCTGGGTGGGCACCGCACGAAGACCGCCGCGGTGGCGAAGGCCCTGGAGGAGTACAACCTGAGGCTCCAGCGCGCCACTGCCCATGACAAGTACTTCGAGCTCGCCCAGGAGTGGGACATCGAAGGGGCCGAGGCCGCGCACCGCGCGGACAAGGAGGCCCACCGCGCGTGAGCGGCTATCTGCTGGACTCGTCGGCCCTGTGGCGCCTGCTCCGGGACCGGCATCTCCACGACATGTGGCGGCCGGTCGTCATAGACGGCGACATCCGCTCGTGCTATCCGCAGCGGGCGGAGTTCTTGAGGTCGGCACGCGGCCTCAAGGAGTACGAGGCGTACAGCGCTATGTTCGCGGAACTCTACGACGACATCTCCGTCCCGAAGGGGGCGCCCCACTGGATCGGCGGCCTGCAGCTGCGGGCCGCCGAGCGGGGTGAGCATCAAGCGCTGTCCGCCGTCGATCTGCAGATCTGTGCCGCCGCCGCGCACCACGGTCTTGTCGTCCTGCACGACGACAGGGATTTCGTGACCGCTGCTCGCCTGGCGGTCGAACTGCGGCAGCTCAATGTGCATCAGGGGCCGCTGTAGGGCCGCGTCGGGGGCATCCGGGGACGCTCACGGGTGGTTCATGTCCGACGTCCCGCAGTCGTTCGCCTCCGGCTCGGCCCGGCAGCGGGTCAGGTCCGCGCGGAAGGCCAGGCCCGCCGAGACGAGGAGTGCGGTCAGGGCGCTCGCGTAGAGGATCCGCCAGGGCAGCGCGGGGCGCTCGGGCCCGCGCATGGTCGGCAGACCTATGACCAGCAGGAAGAAGGCGGCGAAGAACAGCAGGACGCCCAGCAGGGCCAACATCCTCGGACTCCCTCGGTCGGGCCGCGCCAAGGTGGCGGCAGATCGAGGCTGGCAGAGATCAGGGCTGGTGGCGTCCGCGATTTCCCGTACCCGAGCTACGTCATCGCCACCGCGCGCCCCGGACCGCGCGCCCGCGCGCCTCGGCCCGCCGGAAGCCCGCCGGAAGCCCGCCGGAAGTCGGCCGGAACGCCGGGGCCGCGCGTCGCCTCAGCCCGTCGGACCCGTCAGCGCCGCCGCCAGCGCCGCCCGCAGATGCCCCGCGTTCTCCGTCAGCAGCCGGGCCGCCGTGGGTGCGTCCACGCCGCTCAGGATGGTGAGGATGGCGTTCTTGACCTGGCCGTTCGTGGCGGTGAGGGCCGTCTCGATCTCGGTGTCCGTCGCGCCCGTGGCGAGGGCGACGATGCGGTGGGAGCGGGCCCGGAGCTTGTCGTTGGTGGCGCGGACGTCGACCATCAGGTTCCCGTACGTCTTGCCCAGCCGGATCATCGTGATCGTCGACAGCATGTTGAGGACCAGCTTCTGGGCCGTGCCCGCCTTGAGCCGGGTCGAGCCGGTGACCAGCTCCGGCCCGGCGACGATCTCGATGCCGTGGTCCGCCGCCGCCGCGAGCGCGCTGGACGCGTTGCAGGACAGGCCCACCGTCAGCGCCCCGGCCGCCCGCGCGTGCTCCACCGCGCCCACCGCGTACGGTGTGCGCCCCGACGCCGAGACTCCCACCACCGTGTCCTCCGGCGTCAGCCCCAGCGCGTCCAGATCCGCCCGCGCCAGCTCCGCCGAGTCCTCCGCCCCCTCGACCGAGGTGACCATGGCCTCGATCCCGCCCGCGATCAGGCCCACGACCTGCGACGGCGCCGTGTTGAACGTCGGCGGGCACTCGGACGCGTCCAGCACCCCGAGCCGCCCGGCCGTGCCCGCGCCCGCGTAGATCAGCCGGCCGCCCCGGCCCATCCGCTCCGCGATCGCGTCGATCGCCGCCGCGATCAGCGGCAGCTGCACGGCCACGGCCGTCGGCACGGTCGCGTCCTCCGCGTTCATCAGCTTCGCGATGTCCAGCGTCGGCAACCGGTCGATGTCCGCCAGGTCCGGCCGGAACGCCTCCGTCGTCAGGGACTCCAGCTCGGCCCGCACGGCGAGGTGGTTGGAGAGCGGGAAGGGGGCGGCGTCGTGGGAGGTGGCCATGGTGACTCATTCCGTGCGGTGCGGTGCGGTGTGGTGCCCTGGAGTGCGACGGAGGCCGGACGAGGCGGGCGCCGGCTACCTCGACGGTCCGCCGACCCGGTGCCGGTGCGCCAGCGCCTCGTACGACGCGGACAGCGCGGGGGCCGCCGACTCGTACGTACGCTGGGCCACGCCGATGAACAGGCAGTCCACCACCAGCAGCTGACTCGTCCGGGACGACATCGCGGCCGGCCGCAGCTCGCTCTCCCGGGCCGTGGACGTCGTCAGGACATGGTCGGCGTACTGGGCCACCGGTCCGTCCGGCCGTCCGGTGATCGCGATCGTCGTGGCCCCGTGGTCGAAGGCGACCCGCAGCGGCTCGATGACGTCGCCCGTCGAGCCGGAGTGGGTGATCGCTATCGCCACGTCCTTCGCGCGCAGCTGCACCGCGTTGGTGACGGCGAGGTGCGGGTCGCTGTGCGCGTGGGCTATGAGCCCTATGCGCAGCAGCTTCTGCGTGAGGTCCTGGGCGACCAGCCCGGACGCCCCGACGCCGTAGATGTCTATGCGGCGGGCCCCGGCGAGCGCCGCGACCGCCGAGCCGAGCTGGGCCATGTCCAGTCCGGCCGCCGTGTCCGCGAGGGTCTGCTGCTCGTCGTACGCGAGCTTGGCGACCACGTCGGGCAGCGGGTCGTCGACGGCGATGTCGGCCGTGACCGAGGGGGCGCGGCCCGACTGCTGGTGGGCGGCGAGACCGGCGAGGGCCAGGCGGAGATCGCGATACCCGGGGTAACCGAGGAGGCGGGCGGTGCGGACGACCGTCGCCTCGCTGGTGCCGGTCAGCTCGGCGAGGCCGGTGACGGTGAGCGCCGCGCAGCCCGCCGGGTCGCCGGCCACGGCCTCCGCGACGCGCTGCATCGAGCGGGTCATGGAGGGTGCCAGGGTCCGTACCTTCGCCGCGAGGGCGGCGGGGGCGGGGGGTGCCGGAGCCGGGGACGCGGGTGGCGTCGACGCCGGTGCGAAAATTTCCTTCACGTCATCGCTCACATCTTGAAAGATATTTTCTGTCCGGGGGTGAGGTCAAGGGCCGCACAATGGACCCATGAGTACCGGCAGTGACCCCGTGAGCCCCCTTGAGCAGGCGCTGCACGCCGCCCGCGCCCTCGTGCTCGCCGATCTGGTGTCCGGCGAGGTCGCCGAGGCGGACGTCGTCTCCATGGTCGAGGACTCCGTCGTGCAGCGCCGGTGGTGGGTCGAGCAGTGGCCGGACGGGGTGGCGTACGTCGCCGGGCTCGTCGCCCAGGACGTCCAGGACGCCCTGCTCGAACGGTACGGCCGCTGGCCCCTCTGCCCCGTCTGCGGCGACGGCGACCCGCACGCGCTCGACGTGGAACCGGAGCTGGGCCCCGATCCGCGGTGGGTGTGCCACAAGGCGGGCGTACGGGTCGCGGCGCTGGGCGCGCTGGGCGGGGCGGCGGCCCCGTGACCCTCTACATCGACCCGCCCACCTGGCCGGGCCACGGCCGGATGTGGTCGCACCTCGTCAGCGACGCGTCCTTCGACGAACTGCACGCCTTCGCCCGGGAGTTGGGCATACCCGAGCGCGCCTTCGAACGCGACCACTACGACATCCCGTCCCACCGCTACGTGGAGGTCGTCCGGGCGGGCGCCGTGGAGGTCGGCTCGAAGGAACTGCTGCGGCGGCTGACGGGGGCGGGGCTGCGCCGGCCGAAGCGGCGCGGCATCAGTCGGTGAACACCGGCTCCAGCCCCTTCCACCAGGTGATCAGCGCCGCCGGGTTGCTGCCCGTCACCTGGAAGATCGCGTCCCGGTCGTAGTAGGTGCAGACGATGACGTACTGGGTGCCGTCGGGCGTGTAGCAGGACATGTCGCCGGTGGGGTCGCCGGAGTCCGACTCGTACCAGGAGCCCCGGACGTTCCACGTCAGCGAGCAGTCGCCCTCCTGGAGGGTGCCGCCGTAGGCCCGGTAGACCTCCTGCTGCTTGCTGCGGGACGGGTACACGGCGACGCTCGCCTTCGTCGTGACCGGGCCCATGGTGACGGTCTCCGTGGTCACCGTGCAGGTCAGGGCGGCGTCCGAGCCCGGCGCCGGCTGGCTCACACAGCTCTCGCGCGTCCACTGGCCGTCGTTGAGCGAGTCGCGCAGTTCGCGCTCGGCGGAGGTGAGACCGTCACCGCCGCCTCCGGAACCGCCGTCCGCGCCGCCCGAGTCCGTCCCGGCCGAGCCGGTCCCGCCGGAATCCGTTTCCCCGCCGTCCGTGCCACCGGTGTCCCCGCCCGTCTCCCCGCCGGTCTCTCCGGCCGTGTCACCGCTCGTGCCGCCCGCGTCGGAGGCGCCGTCCGTCGATCCGCCCGCCGTGCCGCCCGTGTCGGCGTCCACGTCCTCGCCGCCGGTGCCGCCGCTCGTGGTGCTGCCGACGGTCGTGCCGCCGTCCGAACCGCTCTTGCCGGAGGTCGCCGCCGTCACCACGAAGCCGATCACCGTCAGCAGGCTGCTGACGACCAGGCTGATCACGGCGATGCGGGCGGTCCGGCGCCCGTGATCGGCGTCCGGATCGGGCAGGGGCGGTCCCGGTGACGGCGGCGGTGACGGCGGCGTGGGCTGACTCATCGTGATCCCCCGATCCCCCGATGTGCGCGAGCGCGCGCGACGCTTTCGCGCCGCACTGACGGCATTCGCGCCGCTCTGACCGAATTATCGGGACCGCGAGAGACCCCCGGACAGGGAAAACGGCAAGAATCCGGAAGGGTTGGGCCCGGCGTACGTCAGGCGCGCAGACGGAGTTCGTACGCGAACTGCTCCCCGTGCTCCCCGTCGCCCCAGTCCTCGCTCACCTGGTCGAATCCGGCCCGTGAGACGACGCCCTGCGAAGGGGAGTTGGCCTTGTCGACGACCGCGAACAGCGACCGTACGTCGCCCCGCTCCTCGGCCCGCCGCCGCGCCCAGCCGACCAGCGCGCCCAGCGCCTCGGTCATGTAGCCGCGCCCGCGCGCCCCCTCGACCAGGTCGTAGCCGACCTCGACACGGCCCTCCTCGTCCGGGACGCCGTGGTAGCCGATGGCGCCGACGGCCAGCCCGTCCTCCTTGCGCACGAGCACGAACATGCCCCACTCCGGCCGGTGCACCCCCGCCTCGTACGCCTGGAACACCAGGCCCGCGCCGACCCGGGTGCCGTCCACCGGGCCGCCCACGATCCAGTCGAAGCCGCCGGTGCCGCCCTCGGCGAGATCGGCGGCGGCGGCCGGATGGACGCCCTGGAGGACGAGCCGCTCGGCGTCGATGTGCAGCGGGTTGTTCCACTGCCATCCGGTGACGGGCGCGCGCCCCGGCAGGTCGCCCCGGCCGGTGGCCCACAGCAGTGTCGCCCAGGGGTCGTCACCGGGCATGACGTACGGGAAGAGCCGTGCGAGGACGGTCTCGCACAGGTCGACGGACGGGACGGACGCGGACGCCGGGAGGCCGAGGCCCTCGGTGATGTCGTACGTGTGCAGCAGCACCTCGGCGACACCCATCGCCGCGAAGCCCTCGCGGTCGGCGGCGCGGAACGGATACGGGTGGTAGGCGCGGACCTCGCGCGGGGTGGCGGTGACCGTGGCGGAGAGCAGGACGCCCGTCGTCCGGATCACCTCCAGGAGGTCGGCGTTCGTCTCGCACTCCGCCATGTCGATCTCGAACGGCACGTAACGGGCCGTGGGTCGCCCCGCCAGCTGCCCGGCGTACGCGATCAGGTCCGACGCGATGTGCTCGGCGGTCTCCCGGCAGTTCCAGTCCAGCCGGCCCGCCTTGGCTCCCTGCCAGTCCTGGTCCAGCGCCGTCCCCAGTACCGCGAGACAGTGCTCGACGGCTTCCCGTACCTGTTCCCCGCCCATTGGTCGCATGGCCGCGAGGATAGGCGGGGTCAGACGTCCGTACGTACCGGATTTACGACGCCGTCCGTGCCCGAGTCGGTGGTGGTGGCTGTGGTGGCGGCCTTGGCCACCAGGCGGGAGGCCCGGGTGCGGCGGTGCAGACGGAGCGAGACGGCGGTCGTGCCGAGGGCGGCGGCGGTGAGGGCGCCGCCCGCCCACGCCGTGGCGGCGAAGCCCTGGCCCGCGTCGATGACGACCCCGCCGATCCAGGGTCCACCCGTGTTGCCGAGGTTGAACGCGGCCGTGGTGGTGGCTCCGGCGAGGGTCGGGGCGGCGCCCGCGACGTTGAAGAGGCGGGCGTTGAGGGCCGGGGCGGTGTAGAACGCGGACACCCCGAGGAGGAAGGAGAGGAGGACGGCGGCGACCGCGTACTGGGCGAGCAGCGCCAGGGCGACCAGGAAGACCGTGGACGCGGTGATCCCGCTGAGCAGCACCCCGAAGAGGTGCGCGTCCGCGACGCGGCCCCCGACCGCCGTGCCGACCAGCGCCCCGATCCCGAAGAGCGCGAGCACCGTCGGCACCCAGCCG
The DNA here is from genome assembly GCF_020010925.1 of Streptomyces griseiscabiei. NCBI lineage: Bacteria > Bacillati > Actinomycetota > Actinomycetes > Kitasatosporales > Streptomycetaceae > Streptomyces > Streptomyces griseiscabiei. The sequence goes on from NZ_JAGJBZ010000004.1 coordinate 440,217, forward strand.
TCGTCGAGCCCGGCCACGTCCGTGAGCAGCGGCGCGAGATAGCTGAACGCGCAGAAGACACCGCCGGCGGCCAGCGCCACCACCGCGATGGAGAGCCAGACCTGCCGGTCGCGGTAGATCCGGGCCTCCCGGCCGAGCCGGGGCCGCTCCTCGGGCAGCGGGATGGCCGGGACCAGCGTGACGACACCGGCCAGCGCGACCGCCGAGGCCACCGCCACCGCCCAGAACGCCGACCGCCAGCCGAGGTGCTCCCCGAGGAACGCGCCCGCCGGTACGCCCAGCACATTCGCGATCGACAATCCGCCGATCATGATGGCCAGCGCGCGGGCTCGGGCGTTCACCGGCACCATCGCCACGGCCACGGCCGCTCCGACCGCCCAGAACCCGGCACAGGCGAGCGCGCTCACGATCCGGGAGGCGAAGAGCACGGCGTAGTTGGGTGCGAGGGCACCGGCGACCTGTCCGAGCCCGAAGACCAGGATGAGCGTGACGAGGGTCGTACGCCGGGGCAGCCGCAGCGTCGCCACCGCCAGCAGGGGCGCGCCCACGACCATCCCGATCGCGAACGCGGAGATCAGCAGCCCCGCCCGGGGAATGGACACGTCCATGTCCTCGGCGATCGGCGGCAGCAGCCCCGAGAGCATGAACTCACTGGTCCCCAGCGCGAAGACGGCGAGACCGAGGACGTAGACGGAGAGGGGTATGCGGAAGCGGGCGTCGTCGGGCGCGGCGGCGGCGGATGAGGACATATTCATGGGCAACAGACGGTCACGGGATCGCATTCCCCGCCGGCGGTCCCGTCAGTTCCGCCAGCTCCGCCCGCAGGTTCTCGCGGGCCCGTGCCTCCCACTCCCGCTCACCGTGGGCGGTCCTGAACAGCCTCGGCAGGGCGAGGAGTCGGCGGAGCACGTCCGCGCGGCCCGCCCGGAACGCGTCGTCGGGCACGAACCCGTACTCCTCCCGCACGGCGGCGGCGTAGGCGGCGTACGCGTCCGGCGCCGAGGCGAGGATCGCGAGGTCCGCGTCGCACAGCACCTGCCCGTTCGGGTCGTCGTCGGCGGGGGCGTGCGTCACGGTGAGCCGCACCAGCCGGGCCACCTCCGCCGTCCGCTCCGCCGGAACCCCGGCCTCGGACAGCGCCCGCTCGGCGAGCCGGGCCGAGCGCTCCTCGTTCTCCGACCGGTCCGGCAGATACACCGCGTCGTGGAACCAGGCCGCCAGCCGCACGAGGTCCGCGTCCGCCGCGTACTCCTCCAGCACCTCGATACGGTCCAGCACCGCCGTGAGGTGGTCGAGGGTGTGGTACTTCCGCTGCGGCTCGGCCCACCGCGCGATCAGCGCGTCGGCGTACGGCCCCGCCGCGGGCTCACAGGCCCCGTCCCGCGCGGAGAGCAGCGCGGGCAGCCAGCGGTAGTGCAGGGCCCGCCTGCGGGACTCGTCGAGCGGGAGCGGGCCGGGGGCGCCAGGGCTGCCGGGGGCGTCAGGGTCGTCGGACATGTACGCATTGTGCCGTGGCCGTGCGTAGGGCGGTGCGCTCCCCTAGGCCCTGTCGTCGAATGCCCGCCTGCCCCGCGACGCCATGCACGCACTCTCACCGCACCGGGCCCTGACCCGAGTACGTCCAGTACGCGGATCAGGGCCCGGCACGCCGAGAGCACGCACCTGACGCCGCGGGGCCGCCCTTCGGGCGACGACGGGAATTCGACGACAGGGCCTAGCGTGGGTCCCATGACCACTGTGGCTGACACACACGACGACCGTGACCCCGAACTCCCCGCCCGGCTGCTGGCCGGTGAGCGGGACGTGCTGGTGCCGCTGTTGCGGGGGCGGCCGGAGGGGGACTTCGGGGCGGGGACCTGTTGTCCGGGGTGGAGTGTGCGGGATGTGCTGGCGCACTGCTCGGCCGCGCTGTCGCGGGTGGTGGAGGACCGCTTCGAGGAGGGCGTGTTCACTCCGGAGGCGAACGACCGGGACATCGCCGAGCGGGGCGAGTGGCCGCTCGCCCGGATCGTGGACGAGCTGGAGCGCGGGATGACCGAGGCCGGGCCCGTGATCGCGAAGGCCGGCGGGAGGCTGGACGGCATCGCGCTCGGGGAGTGGGTGCACGCCGGTGACGTACGCGAGGCGTGGGGCCTGCCCGGAGCGTACGGCGGCGCGCAACTCGGCCCGGCGGTGGAGCTGTTGGCCCACATCACCCGGGCCCGCGCCACCCGCCCCCTGCACGCCGACCTCGACGACACCGACGCGCCCCTGCTGCTCGGCGCCCCGAGCGGGGAGGCGCCGCCCGCGCGCTATCTGGGCGACGCCACCACCCTCGTACGCCTCTACACGGGGCGCCGCCCACCGGCCGGGACGTCGTACGAGCTGGCCGGGGCGACCGAGGCCGACCTCAACCTCTACGGCTGAGCCCGGCCGCCGCACGGCCGTCGGACGATCAGCCCCAGAGGGAGAGGAACTTCGCCGCGTAGCCCTTCTCCTGGCCCGCCGCGTTCGGGTGGAAGGTCGCGGCGGACTCGCCCAGGTTGAGGCCGTGCACCCACGGGTCGGTGCCGCAGGCGCCGTGGCCGGTGAACTGCGTACGCATGTCGACGAAGTGGACGCCCGCGTTGATCGCGGCCTTCCGGCCGCCCTCCGCGAGCGCGTCGGCCAGCCCGTTCATCCCGGCGCGCTTCTTGGCGCTCAGCTCGATCGGGCTGCACACCCCGGTGGTGGACAGGGCCTGCGGATAACCGAAGACGAGCACCAGGGCCTTCGGTGAACGGGCCTTGATGTCCTTGTACAGGCCGGTGAGTTCAGCCACCAGCTGGTTCCTCGCGTAGATCGACATCCATCCGGTGGCGAGCGTGCAGGCGTTCTCGGTGTCGGTGAGGCACGTCTGCACCACCGTCGAGAACTGGGCGTCGTTCCCGCCCACGGTGAGGGTGACGAGGTTCGTGTTCGCGCTCAGCGACGACAGTTGCTCGGCCCGCACGTCCGCGACGGTCGCGCCGCTGCATGTGGCGTCCTCCAGCGCGTACTCGGGGTTGGCCGCCGCCCACAGGTGCGGGTAGTTCTTCGTGCTCCGCTTGCAGTCACCGCTCGCCGGGTCGTACGACCCGGCGCCGACACCGGAGGCGTACGAGTCGCCGAGCGCGACGTACTCCACGGTCGGCGTCGCCGCCTGGGCCGGGGCGGCGCCCGCAGCGGCCAGCCCTGCGAACGTCATCAGGGCGGCGGTGACGGCCGACGTTAATCTGCGCATGTTCTTTCTTCCTCTTCACCGTTGTGACGGAACCGACCGGTGGAAGAGAGGGCGAGGCGGCGCGAGAGGTTCCGGCGCGGTGCGGACTTCTTCGGGAAGGTCAGATCTCCGTCGTGCGTAGCCCGGCGTCGTGGGCGAGGAGCGCCGCCTGGACCCGGTTGTCGCAGCCCAGTTTGCTCAGGATGCGGCTGACATAGGTCTTCACCGTGGCCTCGCTCATGTGCAGCCGTCTGCCCGCGTCCGCGTTGGACAGGCCCTCCCCGAGCAGGGCGAGCACATCGCGCTCCCGCGCGCTCAGACCGTCGACACGGCGCCTGGCCGCCTCCGCGCGGGTGGTGCGCCCGGGGGCGGAGAGGGCGTCCGCGACATGCCGGGTGGCGGCCGGGGAGAGATACGCGTTCCCGGCCGCCGCCGCCCGTACCGCGTTGATCAGTTCGTCGGGCGCGGAGTCCTTGAGCAGGAAGCCCGCGCCGCCGTGGCCGAGCGCGCGCAGTACGTTGTCCCGCTCCCCGAACGTGGTGAGGATCAGGGCCCGTACGTCCGGCGCGACCCGGCCCAGCTCGGCCAGGGCCGTCAGTCCGTCCAGCACCGGCATCCGGATGTCCAGCAGGGCGACGTCGACGGCGGTGCTCCTGGCGATCTCCACCGCCTCGCGACCGTCACCCGCCTCCGCGACCACGTCGATGTCGGCGGCGGACGTGAGGATCATCCTGATGCCGGCCCGGATGAGTGGCTCGTCGTCGGCGACGAGGACCCGGATCACACGGCCTCCTGCGCGGTGTCGGTGCGCCCACGCCGTGCTGTCGTGCTCAGTCCGTGAACGTCTGCTTGTCCACCAGTCTCCCGTCACGGAAGCAGAACCGGAAGTAGATGCTCATGACACCGTCGGGATCGTCGGACATGAAGTGGCGGCAGGTCGCGCCCTCGGGCGTCGGCGGCCCCTGCTCCTCCAGACCCTCGGTCAGCACCGAGTCCCCTTCCGGCAGTTCCTCCCGCAGGGCGGCCTCGCTGTCGCCGATCCGCGCCGACTCGTACAGGCGCGGCGAGATCGACACCTTTCTCCCCTCCTCCATGAGCGCGTTCATTCCCCACGCGCCGAGGGCGAGCACGCCCACGACCAGGACGACGGCGGTGGCGGCACAGCCGATGGCGATGTTCTTCCGTCTGCTCATGGTGGCGGCGAACTCCCCTTGTGGATCAGCACGGTTGATGGCCGGTCCACCGTCGTCCACCGCACCCGCCCCCCGCTGCCCCACAAAGTCGTCGTCGGGACCGACGGAAGTCGCGGTGCCGTACGGCAGCATGCCCGCGACGCGGAAGCCGCCGTCGGCACCGGGACCCGTGTGCACCATGCCACCGACGAGCCGGGCCCGCTCCCGCAGGCCGCCGAGCCCCCGGCCGCCGCCGATCGCCGCCGGGCCCGGGACGTCCGGAACCCCGGCCGGTACGGGCCCGTTGGCGACCTCCACGACCAAGGCGTCCGGCTCGTAGCGCAGGGAGACGGTGATCGGGGCGCCCGGCGCGTGCTTGTGGGCGTTGGTCAGGCCCTCCTGCGCGATGCGGTACGCCGTGTGGTCGGCGGCCGGCGCGAGCGGCCGGGCCGTGCCGGACCGGTGGACCTCCACGGTGGCGCCCGCCGCGCGGGAGGACCGGACCAGGTCGTCGAGGGAGGCGATCGTCCGGGAGCTCGGGTTCTCGTGCCGGTCCACGCGCCGGTCCACGCGCCGGTCTTCGTGCCGGTCCTCGGGCCGGTCCTCGTGGAGGACGCCCACCGCCTCGCGCAGTTCCTCCATCGCGGTGACGGAGGCATCCCGCAGGATCCGTACGCACTCCCGTCGGCGTTCGTCGAGGTCGGGGCCGACCTGGAGGGCGCCCGCGTGGACGCTGATCAGGACGAGCTGGTGGCCCAGGCTGTCGTGCATGTCCCGGGCCACCCGATTGCGCTCCAGAAGACGGGCCTGCCGGGCCACCATCGCCTGCTCGCGCACGAGTTGCTCGTTGTGCCGCCGCAACACGGCCAGCAGCTCCCGGCGCTGTGCCCGGTAGCGCGCGACCAGCGCCGGCCCGACCGACAGGACGAGGAACACTCCCGTGGCCAGCCCGCCCGCGACGGGCAACGACAAGGAATCGGCGGCGGTGATCTCGCCGCGGACGGACAGCGCGGCATGGAACACGAACGCGGCGCCGAACGCGGCGACCGCGCGCCGGGGATCGACGACACGGTGTCCCGCCGACCAGCTCACACACATCAACAGCGGTGCCGCGGCGAGCAGTTCGCCGGCCGTGGCGGCGGAGACGACCAGGACCGTCGCCGGAAGCGAGCGCCGGGCCGCCCCCAGCACGGCGACCCCCGCGCAGACGGCGAAGGTGCGTAGGCCGAACCCGGCGGCCACGGCGTCCGACAGCCCCGCGAGCCCCGCGAGAACGGCCCCGAGCACGATCTCCCCGGCGACGCGCCGACCGCTCCAGTGCGAGACGTGTGCGGCCTTCGCCTCGCCCACGTCCTCGCTCACGCCCACGCCCTTGCCCACGCTCTTGTCCACGTCCTCGTCCATGCCCTCGTTCACCTCCTGATCCCGGGCCGACGATAGGCCGCGCCCGCGAGCGCCCGCGTCCCCCGTGAGTCGTACCGGCGAACGACGAAAGAGAGCAGATCCGCCCCTGCCCCGACGGCGACGATGACGTGCCGGGAAACAGCCGTAGAGCAGAGCAGGGGGACTCCACGTGAGGAACGACGAACGACTCCAGGGGCACGCGCGGTTCACCGTCCGGCAGCGGACGGCCCGTACGGTCGGCCAGTACGTGGTGACCGTGGCCGGGAAGGGCGATGCCGAGGGGGAGGTCGTCGCCTTCGCGCGGCGGAAGGTCATGTCGCTCAAGGAGGAGATGACCATCTACACCGACGAGTCGAGGACCAGCGTGCTGTGCACCTCCGAGGCCCGTCAGGTCGACGACTTCGGCGCCGTCCACGACGTACGGGACAGCGCCGGTGCCGTCATCGGCTCGTTCCGCGAGCGGCCCGTCGTCTCCCTGGTGCGCTCGGCCTGGACCATGGAGCAGCCGGGGACACCGGAGCTGACCGGCCGCGAGCGCAGCTGGGCGGTGGCCCTGCTGCGCCGGGTCTGGGAGTTTCTGCCGTATGTGGAGTTCGTGCCGTTCCTCTGGCCCTACCACTTCGACTTCTTCGACTCCACCGCGACCGGAGGAGCGAAGCGGTTGATGTCGTTCGACAGGAAGTTCGGCCTGCGCGACCGGTACGTGCTCGACATCGCTTCCGCCGACATCGACCGCCGTCTCGCCATCGCGCAGGCCGTGGCCCTTGACACCCTTGAGGAACGCTGACGGCTGGACGGCTACCTGAGCAGGTACGCCTTCACCACGGTCACCTCGTACGTGTTGCCGCCCTTGTCCGTGAGCTTCGCCTTGAAGGAGACCGACCCGGCCTTCTTCGGGTGGTTCAGCGTGAGGCTCCGCTCGCCCTTCTTCGTGGTGACCGGGGCCTTGGACCACTTCTTGCCGCCGTCGTAGGAGACCTGGACGGCGAGGGACTTGAGGCTCTTGGCCGCGGGGCCCTGGAGGGTGAGCGGGACCGTGAACCGCCGGCCGGCGGGGGCGCCGCTGGACAGGTCCAGTTTCGGGGCGAAGCGGACCGAGGAGAGCGGCAGCGTCCGGTACTCGTCACCCGCGGTCCTCTTCGAGGCGAAGGTCCAGGCCGCGACGAGCCGGGTGGTGACACCGGCGACCTTCGTGGAGCGGGTCACGTCCGTGCTGATCCGGTACTTGGCGGACCGGGACGGCAGCCCGTCGATGTCCTGGCAGAGCGGCCCCGCCGCGTCCATGAGCTTCTTGCCGTCGGCGGTGACGACGGAGCGCTGCCGGGCGGTCGCCGACTCGACGAAGTTCCCGGAGCCGTCCGGGAACTCCCCGATACAGACGCTGAGTTCATTGCCCCAGCGCCGGGCGGCGTTGTACTGGTCGATCTTCGGGCTGAACACACCGACGTTGTACGTCCGCGTGTATGTCTTCCCCGCCTGGTAGGCCTTGGCGGAGGGGTCCCCCACGAAGACGTCGAGGTCGCCACTGGCTCCGGGACGGTACTGTCCGGCGCCGAAGCTCCACTTGAGCCCCTTGGCCGCGCTGACATAGGTCTTCGCGGTGGCCGGCAGGGCGAACGGCTTGCTGACCGACTCGTACCCGTCCCCCGAGGCCGTCTCCCAGCCCGGGCTGATCGCGCCCTTGGCGTTCTTCACGGAGGCGCCGATCCCCAGCTTCACCAGGGCGAGTTCACTCGTGGCGACCTTGCGGGTGAAACCGTTGTGCAGCGAACCGCCGCGGCCGTAGAGCAGGTTGTACGTCGTGCTGCCCTTCTGCCAGGTACCCGCGATCTGCGAGCCGAGCTCCTTCGCCGGCAGCGCGGGGCCCACATGACCGATACGGAACCCCTTGAAGGAGTTCGACTCCCAGGCCGAGGTGTGGACGAAGGAATCGGTCTCCACGGAGTACTTCGCGAGCGTCTGCACACTCTTGGCGGACCCCGGCACGGTGATGTCCACCGGCTTGGCCTTGCGGGCGTCGAAGGTCACCGTGGTGTTCTTGGTGACGGTGAGCTTCGGCTGTGCCATCAGCGCGAGGTCCGGGTCGGTCCCGGTCCCCTTGGGGGTCCGGACCAGCGTCTCCAGGAGGTAGGTCCCCTTCGGCGCCCGCATCTTGACGACGCCGTCGCCGTCGGTGTCGTACGGGGTCAGCTGGAGGTCGACGTTCTGGCCGAGGACCGTCGTCCCCGACTGGGAGGGCCTGCCCTCGGTGTCGACGTACTTGAGGGTGAGGTCGTAGGCCTCCGACTCGCGTCGCACGGCGAAGGAGGTACGGACCCGCTGGCCGCCCTCGGCCGCGCGGGCGACGAGCACCCCGGCGAACACGCCGTCCTGGCTGCCGATCCGGGTGTGCGCCGTGAGGTCGACGCCCGCGGTGCCGCCCGCCGGGACGGTGATCCGGTCGGCGCCGACGGTGAAGAATCCGGCCGGTGCGGGCTTGCCCTTCGGTCCGGCCGTCTCCGTCGACAGGTCGAGGGTGACGGGTTCCGTGCCGTCGTTGCGGTAGGTGATCCGCCGGGTCGTCGGCTCGTCGTCGGCGTGCGGCCACAGCGCGGTGCCGAGGTTCACGGACGCCTGCTCGCCGAACACGGTCTGGCTGAGCGCCCGGGTCAGGTCGGCCCGCCCGGTGCCCTGCTGGAACGGCGACAGACCGGCGCCCGGCTCGGTGGCGGAGGTCAGCGCCTGCTTGATCCGCTGCGCGGTCCACTCCGGGTGCCGCTGCGCGAGGATCGCCGCCGCGCCCGCCACGTGCGGGGTCGCCATCGACGTACCGGACATCGACACATAGCCGGGGATCGCCGGGGTGCCCTCGACGCCCTTGGCGGCCTTCGCCGCGACGATGCCGACGCCGGGAGCGGTGAGGTCCGGCTTCAGCGAGCCGTCCGCCGTGGGGCCGACGCTGGAGAACTCGGCGATGCCGTCCTTGCGGTCGACCGCGCCGACGGTGAGCGCGGAGGCCGCGCTGCCGGGGGAGCCGATGGTCGTCGCCTCCGGGCCGCTGTTGCCGGCCGCGACGACGAAGAGGGTGCCGCTCTCGGCGGAGATACGGTCGACGGCGGCCTCCAGCGGGTCGTTCGCCACCGTGTCCTCGCCGCCGAGGGAGAGGTTGGCGATCCTGGCGCCCTGGTCGGCGGCCCACTGCATGCCCGCGACGATGCCGGAGTCCGAGCCGAACCCGTCGTCGGTGAGCACCTTGGCGTCCAGGATGCGCGCACCGGGCGCGACCCCCTTGTGCGTACCGCCGGACCTGGCCCCCGAGCCCGCCACGGTCGACGCGACGTGCGTGCCGTGACCGACGTGGTCGATCAGGTTGCCCGAACCCGAGAAGTCCTTCTGGGCGATCTCGACGCCCTTGAGGTCCGGATGCGTCTCGTCCACACCGGTGTCCAGTACGGCGACCTTCACGTCCTTGCCGTCGTACCCGGCCTGCCAGGCGGTCGGGGCGCCGATCTGCGCCGTGCTCTTGTCGAGCGCGGCCTTGCGGCGGCCGTCCAGCCATACGCGGGCGACTCCCGGAGCCGTCGTCAGGGCCTGCCCGCCCTCGCGGTCGGCCGCGGTGAGCGCGTCCCAGACCTCGGAGGCACCGCTCTTGGGCGCGGTCAGCGACTCACCCCGCAGAGCGGGCAGCTTCCGGCCGACGCGGGCATCCGCCTCCGCGATGGCCGCCCGCGCGGTGGCCCGCTTCTTCGTGTTCTTCGAGTACGACACGATCAGCGGCACCGTTGCCCGGTGCGCGTCGTCGTACTCGGCCTTGAGCAGCCCCGTCACATCGAACAGCCGACGGTCCACCGTGCCCTGCCCGATCAGGGGAAGCGCGTCGGCCGGCACGACGTACGTCTTCTCTCCCGTCCGCTGGACGGACATCGGGATGTCCTCGCGCCCCTCGCCGGGCTGGACGCGGGTCACCCGGCCCTTGGCGTCGACATGCACCCGGTCGCCGGATATCAAGGTGACGACGGACCCGCCGAGCACTCCCGCCTCATCGGGCGACGCGGCCCCCGCCGTGCCACCCGCCACCGTGAGACAGGTCGTGACCAGCGCGGCGACCATGGCCGCACCCATACCTCTTCTGTACGTACTTCTTCCGTACGTACTTCTTCCGTACCGCAGCACAGTTCTCCCACCCCTGGAAACATCGACGAATCGCTGAGGAAAGACGGTCCCGGAGCGTCAGGCGTTGCCCAAGTTGACGTTCTTCGCGGGCCGTTCGACGACCCAGCGGTACGCGGCACCGAGCACGAAGGCCTGGATCACGGCACCGAGGACGATCCCGGCGAAGGACAGCCCGCCGGGCAGCGCGACGAAGAACAGCGAGGTCGGCGCGGTGACGAGGAAGAGCCAGACCCCCGCGAGACTGGCGTCCGCGTGCTCGACGAACAGCGCGTCCACCCCGACCCAGACGCCCACGGCGACCACGAGGGCCAGATAGCCCAGGGCGGCGGGGTTCACCAGGTGACGGCGGAGAGTCCGGGACAGGGAACGAGACGAGGCAGGCATGGATGAACTCCGTTACGACGACGGGCTGTTGAGGTCAACGATGTCGTCGTGGAGGGCGGGGCGCCTGAGTATCCCTACCTAGCCGCGCGTGGGTGTTCGGCTCACATCACCCACGAAGCGGGACCAGGCGGCGGCCCGGAAGACGAGGATGCCGCCGGTGGGGTTCTTGCTGTCTCGGACGGGGACGAGGCCGGGGAGGGTGTCGGAGACTTCGACGCATTCGTCGCCGGCGCCGTCGCTGTAGCTGCTCTTACGCCAGGTCGCGGTCCTCAGATCGGGCGCGGTCCGCATCCTTGTACTCCTTGGCCGCCTGCTCGATCAGCGCGAGGGACGCGTCAGGCGACAGCGCCGCGGCCCCTAGCAAATCGTAGGTCAGAGCAGAGCGGGCGAATACGGCTGGATCGTCCAACAAGCGTCCAGATTCGGACCCTTGGCAGTACACCATCGGTGGGGCGTCGCTGAAGGTCATCAGCTTGAAGATGCCCGCGTTTCCTGCGTGCACCCCCGCGCTGATGGGCAGCACCTGGACGATGGCTCGGTTGCCTCGGATCAGGCTGATGATGTGCTGGAGCTGCTCAGCCATCACTGCTGGGCTGCCCGCCCGGCGCCGCACGATGATCTCGTCAAGGATCGCCCAGTACATGGGCGGTGTCGGCTTGCCGAAGATGTGGGCTCGGGCCTTTCGGAACGCGATCCGCTCCTCGACGACGTCTTCCGGGACGAGCGGGTCGTACGCGCGGATCACGGCTCGGTTGTACGACGGGGTCTGGATGAGGCCCGGTACGGAGGACGGCGCCCAGTCCTTGATCGTGCAGGCCACGCCTTCCAACTCCACCACATCCGCGAAGTGTGCCCGGTAGGGAGACTGCCGTGCCGCCTCCAGGTTCCGCACGAAGAACCCGTCCGTCTTGAGGATCTCGTCCACGGACTTCGCGAACTCCAGCCGCATCCGTCGGACGCCCGCCTCCAGCTGACCGACGAACGACCCGCTGACGAACATCGCCGCGCCCAGTTCCTCCTGGGACATGCCTGCCCGTTCCCGCCGGTGGCGCAGCTCCGCGCCGTACATCGCCCGGGTCGACTCGGACGGGTCGAGAGTCCTCGGCTTAGGCATGGGACAACTCCCTCTCGCACAGCCGGTCTTGTTGAACGGCGCCCAAATGAGGGTAGATGCGGACGGTGGTCGTCCGCGTGCTGAACGTGACGATCGCGTCCAACAGTCCCGGTTGTTGTTAAATTGGACTAGACCTGTTGTCGTCACGTGTAGCCCGACGAAGCCCGACGGAAGGGGCCCCATGACCACGCGCGCGCTTCTGGAGGTGATCGCCCTCGACGCCGGGGACGCCGTCGCCGCCCAGGCCGGAGGTGCCGACCGGCTGGAGCTGGTGGCGGACATGGCGGCGGACGGGCTCACGCCGAGCGTCGCGACGTTCGTGGAGGTGCAGGCGGCCGTCGACATCCCGGTACGGGTGATGCTGCGGCTCGCGGACGGCTTCGCGGCGGGTGATGTGGACGCGCTCGTGCGGGTGGCGTGCGACATGCGGTCGGCGGGGGCGGAGGAGTTCGTGCTCGGGTTCCTCGGGGAGGGCGGGGGGCTGGATCTGGACGCGGTGGAGCGGGTGGTGGCCGAGCTGGACGGGCGGTCGTGGACGTTTCACCGGGCGATCGACCGGGCCGCCGACCGGGACGCGCTGCGCAAGCAGTTGGCGGAGCTGCCGGGGCTGGACACGTATCTGACGGCGGGGTCGGCGAAGGGGGTCGACGACGGTCTGCCCGTCCTGCTCGCGGAGGCCGGGCTGCGGGGGGAGCCGGGCTATACGCAGCGGCTGCTGATCGGCGGGGGGTTGCGCCTGGACCATGTGCCCGGGCTGCGGGCCGCCGGGGTGGACGCGTTCCACATCGGGGGTGCGGCGCGGCCGGGCGGGTGGTCCGGGGGCGTCGACGCCGAGGCCGTACGGCGTTGGCGTACGGCCCTCGACACCCGAGCGCGCCGCGCCGCGGCCCGCTGACGCGGAGGGTTCGTCTCTCGGCTGCCGGCCCGGTGGGGCTTCTCGCGCAGTTCCCCGCGCCCCTAAAAGACCAGGCCCCCGCGGGCCTGGAAGACGGCGGGCGGGTGGGGAAAAGCACGGGGCGCAGCCCCTGCTTTTCAGGGGCGCGGGGAACTGCGCGAGAAGCCCCACCGGACCCGCACCCGACGACGCACCCCACACCCCCACGCACCCCACCCGCCCAAGCCGCCCGCAGGGCTACGCGTTCGGGTTGAACGAGATCCCCGACGGCATCGCGGCCGTCAGGTTCGACTCGAAACTGCCGTTCTTGAGACCGAAGTTCGCGCTGCCGAAGTCGTACGCGACGAGCGTGTCGCGGATCGCCGTCGACGGGTAGCCGTTCCAGCCGACGAGCGGCGGGTACTGCCACGTCCCCTCGTGGTTCTCCGGCGGCTCGTCGTTCGAGCCCGCCAGCCGGAAGCAGTGCGTGCGGATGCCGTCCTTGTGGTAGACGATCTTGGGGTGGGTCCCGGTCCAGATCACCGAGGACGCCGCGTGCACGGTGAACCCGCCGTGGTTGGACGTGGAGACGTACTTCGCCGAGCCGTCCTGCACCCAGACCACCACGTGCTCCCAGTCGTGCCGGTGGCCGCCGATGCTGCTGCCCGAGAGCGCCTGGTCCTTCTCGAAGTAGAGGTCGTACATGATCGCGCACCAGCCGTTGTTGCACTTGTAGCGCGAGTAGCCGTTGGTGTTGTCCAGGTCCGACTGGTCGTGGCAGTCGCCGCTCAGTGAACCGGTGGGCTTCAGCCCGCCGTTGACCGTGCCCGTGGGGCCGATCGCCGGGGTCGGGTAACAGCCGTCCGTGTCGTAGTCGTACGCCGGCTGCCAGGTCGTCTCCAGGGCCTCCGCGTTGGCGGGCAGCGCGCCGGGCGGCGCCGCGTACGCGCTGCCGGCGATGCCGACGACCAGCGCGAGGGCGCCGCCGACGGTGAGCAGGGATCTGCCGATGCGGGAGCTTGTCTTCACTGCGTCCTCCTGGATGGACCACGGCCCGGGGGTGCCGATACGGGGGATGGCATGCGCAGGTCAGATTCGCGCTACTCGTGGGTAGTGCACAAGGGTCGGGAGGTGTCGGAGTGATGAAGAATCAATCAATGTGCAGATCCTGTGAGTTGGCCCTGAGCGCCGGGGGCCGGGTCGGGGGCCGGGTCCGGAGTCGGGTCGGGGGCCAGGTCGGGGGCCCGGTCGGGCGCCGTGGTCCGGCGTCACATCACGGGCAGATATCCGCCTCGTAGTTGTTGTGTGCGAAGTCGCCGCGCAGACCCTCTCGGTGATCGTTCCGCGCCCGCGCGCGTGCATAGTTGTCTCCGCCCCGCTAAGCGAGGGCATGACAAGGTTTCAGTCACACGGGGGACGGCTCCATGCCATTCATACGCCGCCGCGGCCTCACGGCCGCGGCAGCCGTGATCGCCGCGATCATGGTCACCACCACCGCCTGCGGCAAGAGCGACGAGAGCGGGGCCAAGGCCTCGGACTCCACGACCGCCCAGGCGGACGCGGGCGACGGCGTCGACACCGGCGAGAACGAGAGCGGCGGTGACACCACCATCGGCGGCTTCAAGCTCCCGAAGGGTGTGCCGACCGAACTGAGCGGTGACGCGCTGCAGAAGTGGAAGGACGGTGGCTGGCAGGACTTCGACGGCGACTGGGCCTCCAAGGCGGAGGACTTCGCCAACCCGTACATCGAGGACTTCTGGACACCGGAGCGCATCGCCGAGGCCGAGGCGAACCTGCCCGACCTGCCGGCGGTCGCCGAGGCGGGCAACACCGCCACCGGCGGCGGCAAGACCACCCAGGTCTGGCTGCCCGACGGCAAGGTCAAGAAGCAGCAGGCCACCAAGGTCAAGTCGACCTACCACAAGAACGCCGCCCCGGTCGGCAAGCTCTTCTTCACCACGCCCCAGGGGTCGAGCGTCTGCTCCGCCGCGGTCGTGAAGGACCCGGCGCACCCCGGCAAGTCCAACCTCGTGTGGACCGCCGGGCACTGCGTGCACGCGGGCAAGGGCGGCGGCTGGTACCGCAACATCGCCTTCGTCCCGTCCTTCAACAACACGGGCAAGCTGAACATCGGCCAGGCGTCGGCCGACTACCGGGCGGGCAACGTCTCCCCGTACGGCATCGCCTGGGCCGACTGGGCCACCACCTCCGGCACCTGGATCAAGGGCGGCGCCGCCAGCGAGGGCACCGTGGCCGCCGCGTACGACTACGCGGTGCTGCACGTGAAGCCGGAGAAGGGCTCCAAGTCCCTCGAGGAGCGCACCGGTTCGGCGCTCCCGGTGTGGTTCAACGCGCCCGCCGCCAACAAGGTCAAGAACATGAAGGTCCGCGGCTACCCGGCCGAGGCCCAGTACGACGGCTCGAAGATGTACCACTGCCAGGGCGCCACCAAGCGCTTCGTCCTCGGCTACAGCTACCCCAGCGACTACCCGGCCCAGTACATGGTCGGCTGCACCATGAACGGCGGCGCCTCCGGCGGCCCCTGGTTCACCACCTACAAGGGCCGCACCTACCTGGTCTCCAACAACTCCCTGAGCGACCGCTCCACGTTCATCACCGGGCCACGCCTCGGCAAGAACGCCAAGCAGGTCTACCTGGCGACCAGCAACAAGTTCAAGTAGGCGACAGACGCTCGCCCCGACCGGCCCCCGGCGACCTCCTGGTCACCGGGGGCCGCCGCGTGTTCCCGTACGCGCGTTCCCGTACCTTCGACGTCATGAACACGTCCGAGTGGTGGGAACGACTGCCCGCCGGCATCCGCGCGCAGGTCGACGGCTACGTCCTCCAGGACGCCCCGCTCCCGGCGATCCGCGCCGTCTTCGCCGCCGGCCGCGTCCACGGCCTCGGCCTGCACGACGCCCAGCACATCGTCAACGACCGCTACCTCCACCACGGCGACCGCGTCGCCCGCACCCCCGACAGCCCCCTGGACCAGGACTCCCTGACCGCCCTCGCCACCGGCCTCCCCGGCCGCCTCGTCGCCATCGAGGCGATCTGGGACGGCGACACGGTCCACGACTGGTTCGTGATCCTGCTGGCCCACACCGCCGAACCCGAGGGCGAGCATCCGCTGGCCACGGTCTACTGGGGGACGGCCGAGCGCTACCTCGGCGAGGAGCGGACGGCCCACACCCCGGGCCACCCGTCCGCCGCAGCCGCCACCCACGCCGGCCAGGCCCTGGCCGCCCACCTCTCCGTCCCCTTCCACTTCGCCAGCCCCGACACCCCGGACGACGAGGCGAGGTGGGAGGGATGACGGGCGCCGGCCTCGGGCCGGTGCCGCTGCCGTGCCCCTGCTGCTTCCAGCCCACACTGGAGGAGCGCGCCAATTTCGAGATCTGCCCGGAGTGCGGCTGGGAGGACGACGGGCAGGACGACTCCGACGCGCATGTGGTCCGGGGCGGCCCCAATGGCTCACTGAGTCTGGCCCGGGCCCGGTCGGAGTACGCGGAGTACGTGGCGTCACTGTCCGAGGAGGACGACGACTCCAAGGCACGCGGCGGCGGGGGACTGTGGCTGGCGGCAGCACGACGTCAGCTGGGAGCCCTGCCCGGTGGACCGGACGACCCGGTCTAGGCCAGCTGCGGCGGCAGGGGTGCCGTGTGGGTCACGATCAGGCCCGAGACCGCTCGGGTGAGGGCGACGTACAGGCGGCGCAGGCCCGTTCGCTCGTCCGGTTCGCCGTCGACGACCGCCTGGGGTTCGTCCAGGACCACGTAGTCGTACTCCAGACCCTTCGCCAGCGAGGCCGGGACGAGGGTGAGACGGGTCTCGTACGTCGTCTCCTCGCCGGGGGCCAGATGGCCGATGCCCGCCGCCGCCAGCGCCTCGGCGAGCGCGGGGACCCGCGCGTCGGCGGCGATGAGACCCACGGACCCCTCGTTGCGCAGCAACTCCTCGCACGCGGCGATCGTCCGGGTGTCGTCGGTCGTCCGCCGTACGTCGAAGAAGCCCGGGTTCTCCCGGACGGACGCCACCGGGGTCAGACCGGGCGCGATGTGGGGCAGGAGGCGGGAGGCGTACGTGATCACGTCGGTGGGGACGCGGAAACCGGCCGTCAGCTCCTCCACATGGGCCTCCGCCTTGCCCAGATGCGTCAGCGCCTCCTCCCAACTCCGCGTCGCCCAGGGCGTCGTACCCTGCGCGAGGTCACCGAGGACGGTCGCGGAACCGGTCGTGCAGCGGCGGCCCACCGCCCGGTACTGCATCGGGGAGAGATCCTGCGCCTCGTCGAGGACGACATGCCCGAGGGAGTGCGTGCGCTGGACGAGGTCGGTGGTCTCGTCCACGAGTACGGCGTCGGCGGCCGACCACTTCACCGACTTCACGCTCCGCGCCGGTTTCGCCCACAGGATCGTCTTCTGCTCGTCGTCCGTGAGGATCCCGTCCGCGTGCGAGGCGAGGAACTCCGCGTCGGCGAGGAGGCGCATGACGAGCTTCGCGGGGTCGACCGGCGGCCAGATCGCCTTGACGGCCGCCTTCACGGCCGTGTTGCGGGCCACCGCGTCCTGCACCCGGTCGTCGGGCGCCTCCCCGGACCGCTCCATCTGCACCAGCACCGCGTGCGCGATCCGCTGCGGCAGCGCGTCACGGGCGGCCCCGTAGCGGATGTCCCGCTCCAGCAACTCCCGCACGATCGCTTCGAGTTCGTACGCCGGTACGCGCCAGCGCCGCGAACCCCGGACCACCATCACGGGCTCGGTGGGGAGGGTGACGTGCGACCGTACGGCCCGGCGCAGCACCTCGGCCATGCGGGCGTCGCCCTTGACGACGGCGGCCGGTGCCTCGTCCGCGCCCCGCACCTCGACATGGGCCACGAGGTCGTCGACGGTCGCCTGCCTGACCTCCAGCTCGCCCAGCGCCGGGAGGACCTGCTCGATGTAGTGCAGGAAGGAGCGGTTCGGGCCGATGACGAGCGTGCCGGTGCGGGAGAGCCGCTCGCGGTGGGCGTAGAGGAGATAGGCGACGCGGTGCAGGCCGACGGCGGTCTTCCCGGTGCCGGGCCCGCCCTGCACACAGAGCGAACCGGCGAGGTCGGAGCGGACGATCTCGTCCTGCTCCGGCTGGATCGTCGCCACGATGTCCCGCATCGGGCCCACACGCGGACGCTCGATCTCCCGCTGGAGCAGCTTGCTGGTGGCGGCCTGCTCGGCGGGGTCGGAGAGGTGCTCGTCCTCGTACGCGGTCAGGTCACCGCCGGTGTACCCGAAGCGCCGCCGCAGACCGACGTCCATCGGGTCGGTCTTGGAGGCCCGGTAGAAGGGCTGCGAGACGGGGGCACGCCAGTCGATCACCATCGGGTCGCCGTCCGCGTCGTGGACATGCCGCCGCCCGATGTAGAACCGCTCCCCCTCCGCTCCCTCGGCCCGGTCCGCGCCGGGCGCGTGGAGGTAGTCGAGGCGGCCGAAGAAGAGCGGGGTGTGGCTCAGATCGGCCAGCGCCTTGATCCGGTCCCCGATCTGGCGGGCCAGGACCTCCGCGTTCACCCAGTTCGCGGTGACGTCCTTGATGTCCAGCGCCTCCACGTCCTCCCGCATGGCCCGCAGGGCGGAACGGGAGGCGGTGAGATGGGAGCGCTCGCGGGAGAGGGGGTCGGCGGGGTCGGTGAGATCGGCGGGGCCGGCGGTGGGGTGCGCGGACAAGGGGGTGCCTCCGGGGCCTGCGGGAGCTGCGGGAGCTGGGGGAGCTGGGGGTACGCCTGACGGCGGTGGCCGACCGGTTTCCGTCCGGACGGCGGCGCTCCACGGACGGGAGGCGGGCAAGAGCGGAGAGTGTAGGTGAGGGGACGGGGCGGAGGCCAACGGGTTTTCCCGACCGGGGGTGTGGTCGGCCGCCGTACCCCTAGGGGGCCCGTACGTCGGGGGTACTAGGGGTCGGGGAGACCTGAGGGTGAGCCCGGCACTCAGCGGGTTCACTCCGCAGACCGATGTGATGCAAAGCCGGACGTTCCACCATGGAGACATGAGTGCAGCGACCTTCATCCCAGCCTCGGCCTCCGGCCGACCCGGTCCGCCGCCCGGCGCGACCGGCCTCGACGACCACCACAACCGCCACCGCCTCGCCGACGCCCTGCGCGCCGTCAAGGTCTTCGCGAGCGCCGCGTTCGGCGTCGTCATCCTCGGCGAGTACGCGGAGGAGGCGGGCATACGCCGCCGGTGAGCCCCGGCTCACCGCGCGTACCCCGCCCCCTCCACCGAGTCCCGCCACCCGCCCACGGGGTGGTCACCCCTGCGGCTGTTCGTCCCCGACGACCCGGCACCCGCTGCCCGCACTCAAGGCGGCCTCGGTCCTCGGGGACACGGCCAGGCCCGGCCGTTCTCAGCCCTCCGTCACCCCTGCGTGCCCTCTGTCATTCCTCCGGGCCATCCGTCAGCAGCTCGTCCGCGTCCATGATCCGGTAGGCGTAGCCCTGTTCGGCGAGGAAGCGCTGTCGGTGGGCGGCGAAGTCCTGGTCGATGGTGTCGCGGGCGACGACCGAGTAGAAGTGCGCCTGGTGACCGTCGGACTTCGGGCGCAGGACACGTCCGAGGCGCTGGGCCTCCTCCTGGCGAGAGCCGAAGGTGCCGGAGACCTGGATGGCGACGGTCGCCT
This sequence comes from Streptomyces griseiscabiei, assembly GCF_020010925.1. Lineage (NCBI taxonomy): Bacteria > Bacillati > Actinomycetota > Actinomycetes > Kitasatosporales > Streptomycetaceae > Streptomyces > Streptomyces griseiscabiei. Next base: position 459,188 of record NZ_JAGJBZ010000004.1, read on the forward strand.
CCGGGAGGTCGATGGAGAAGTTCGCGACCTTCGACACCACCAGGACGTTGATCTCGCCCTGCCGGAACGCGTCGAAGAGCTTCTCCCGCTGCGCGTTGCTGGTCTCGCCCTTGATCACCGGCGCGTCGAGGTGGGCGCCCAGTTCGTCGAGCTGGTCGATGTACTGCCCGATGACGAGGATCTGCTGCCCCGCGAAGCGGCGGACGATCGCCTCGGCCACCTTCCGCTTGGTCGCGGTGGTGGAACAGAAGCGGTACTTCTCCTCCTGCTCGGCCGTGGCATAGGCGAGCCGCTCGGAGTCGGTCAGGTTCACCCGGACCTCGACACAGTCGGCGGGCGCGATATAGCCCTGCGCCTCGATCTCCTTCCAGGGCGCGTCGAACCGCTTGGGCCCGATGAGGGAGAAGACGTCCGACTCACGCCCGTCCTCCCGGACGAGCGTCGCCGTCAGACCGAGCCGCCGCCGCGCCTGGAGATCGGCGGTGAACTTGAAGACCGGAGCGGGAAGGAGATGCACCTCGTCGTAGACGATGAGACCCCAGTCACGGGAGTCGAACAGCTCCAGATGCGGATACACACCCTTCCGGCGGGTGGTCAGCACCTGGTACGTGGCGATGGTGACCGGCCGGATCTCCTTCCGGGTCCCGCTGTACTCTCCGATCTCCTCCTCGGTCAGCGAGGTCCGCTTCACCAGTTCGTGCTTCCACTGCCGCGCGGAGACCGTGTTGGTGACGAGGATCAGGGTGGTCGACTTCGCCTGGGCCATCGACCCGGCGCCGACCAGGGTCTTGCCCGCGCCACAGGGCAGTACGACGACGCCGCTGCCGCCGTGCCAGAAGTTCTCCACGGCCTGCTTCTGGTAGGGACGCAGCGCCCAGCCGTCCTCGGCCAGCTCGATCGGGTGCGCCTCGCCGTCCACGTACCCGGCGAGATCCTCGGCGGGCCAGCCCAGCTTCAGCAGGGTCTGCTTGATCTGGCCGCGCTCGGAGGGATGCACGGCGACGGTGTCCGGGTCGATCCGGGCACCGACGAGCGGGGCGATCCGCTTCGACCGCAGGATCTCCTCCAGCACCGGCCGGTCGGTGGTGGTGAGCACCAGGCCGTGGGTGGGGTGCTTGGAGAGGGTCAGGCGGCCGTAGCGGTCCATCGTCTCGGCGACGTCCACGAGCAGCGCGTGCGGCACCGGGTAGCGGCTGTACTGCACCAGCGCGTCGACGACCTGCTCGGCGTCGTGCCCGGCGGCCCGCGCGTTCCACAGGCCGAGCGGGGTCACCCGGTAGGTGTGGATGTGCTCGGGGGCCCGCTCCAGCTCGGCGAACGGCGCGATGGCCCGACGGCACTCGTCCGCCTGCTCGTGATCGACTTCCAGGAGCAGTGTCTTGTCCGACTGGACGATTAGGCAGGACACACATACCTCCGGAGATAAGGTCGTCTCATGACAGCAACAACGTCTGTCACAGCACGGGCTATGCCCCGTGCCCGACGCCGGAAGGGCGTCCCGGCCGGCGCGCCGGGGATGCGCGCCGCTATCTATATTCGCCTATCGCGCGAAACCGACGAGACGACTTCGCCTGAACGCCAGCGGGCGGCCTGTGCGGCGTTGTGCGAGGCACGCGGCTGGGAGGTCGTAGCCGCCGAGGAAGACATCGATGTCTCGGGCTTCTCGCGCGGGCTCGACCGGCCGGGACTGCAACGCATCCTGACCAGGCTCGCCGAGCTGGACGTGATCGTGTTCTTCAAGATCGACCGGCTTGCGCGCTCGACGGTCGACTTCGCGGAGATCATGCGACTCGCCGAGCACCAGAGCGTCGCGCTCGCGTCGGCGACGGAGCCGCTCGACCTCACATCGTCGATGGGCCGGGCCATGGCGAAGGTGATCGCGGTCTTCGCCGAGCTGGAGTCCGACACCATCGGGATGCGGGTGTCCAGCGCGCACGAGCACCTGCGCCGCGAGGGTCGGTACACCGGCGGTCGGGTCCCGTACGGGTACATGGTCGTCCCCAATCCCAACGGGGAGGGCAAGGTCCTGGCGGTCAACGAGGACGAGGCCAAGACGATCAGGAAGATCGTGGAACGGGTCCTGGCCAAGGACTCCCTCATGCGGATCATCAACGACCTCAACAAGGAGGCGGTCCCGTCGCCCGGCCACTCCTCACGCCGGACCACGGGCAAGCGCAGCGACTCCAAGCAGTGGTACACGACGACGCTGCGCAGCCTGCTGGGCAATCCGCAGTTGCTCGGCCAGGTCATCGAGGACGGAAAGCCGATCCTGCGGACGGACGGGCTGCCCCTGGTCAACCGCCCGCCGATTCTCGACGCGGACACCTGGCAGGTGCTCCAGGAGGAGTTGGAGCGCCGGGCCAATCCCGGTGAGAAGCGACGGGAGGGGACGTCGCTACTGCGCGGCATCCTGCACTGCGCGGTCTGCGGCGAGCGCATGTACACCTTCAGCGGGCGCAACGGTCAGCTTCGGTATCGGTGCATCGGGCCTCTGAAGTACCGCCAGCGGGCAGCCAAGGGGGAGGAGAAGCAGGGCGTGAAGTGCTACGGGCCGACCGTGGCGGGGGTGAGCACCGAGGAGCACGTCACCGAGCAGTTCCTCGCGAAGTACGGGCACCTCTCCGTGATGCGGATGGTCCAGGAGGTGGGCGAGGACTTCCACCCGCAGATCAGGCAGGCCGAGGAAGCGTTGGCCGACCTGCAGAAGGATCGCTACGACCGGGGCCTGTTCAGGGGCGATGACGGAGCGATCCGGTACGCGGAGCAGTACTCCAAGCTGGAAGAGCGACTGGCGACCCTGAAGGAGAGGCAGCGCACGGCGAAGCCGGGTGGCGTGAAGGTGGAGCCGACCGGAGAGACGCACGCCGAGCAGTGGAAGCGCTCGGACGTGGCCGGTAAGCGAGATCTGCTGTTGAACGCGGGCGGCTACGTGGAGGTGGCACCCGCACGGCGTGGCGGCAAGAAGCTGGACACGTCACGTCTGTCGGTGCACTTCGGCGAGGAGGGGCACATGCTGCGGGCGGCGGGGAAGGGGAGCGAACAGGAGACCGAGGCGGCTGACAGCTAGGGGTTGTCCCGTATGGGGTGTGAGTTATCCGGTGAGGGCCAGGTTGTGGAGTTGGGCGACGCCGAGCATGGCCTGGTGAACACCATTGCCCCTCAGGCGGCAGGCCCCGCAGGATCTTCCAGTTCTTCAGGTGGGATAGAGCGTCAGGTGATCGAGGATTCGGTCAGCTGCAGACTTCGAGTTCCCGAACAGCGGCGCCACCTGCCGTAGCGTCAGGCTCGTGCGCCAGTACGTCGCTACCAGCAACACTCGGACCTCCAGCGGCAACCGCCACGGCTGGCCACGCTGAACGTCACCGCCGCGACGCCGCACTGACCCTGGCTCTTCAGCGGAAGTGGCAGATCTGACGCCCTGGCAGCAGAAAGGTGCCGCCGACCTGCATGGATGCGAATGTCTAGATCGAATCTGGCGCAGGAGTCAGAGCACCTTCTGGTGAGCGAGCGTACAGAGTGGGACCGCAGTCTGTCTGTGACGGCCGACGGGAAAGGGCTGGTTGGGCATGCCGGGGCGGTGCTGCTGCGCCGGCTCGCCGACCGCGTCGGCCTCACCGACGCACTGGCGGGAATGCTGCCATCGGGCACGACCTCGTCGTGGCGGGACCGGGCCTCCGCTCTCGTCGGCCTCGTTGTCGCGATTGCGCTCGGCGCCGCGAATGTGCTGGAGGCCGAACAGCTCCAGCTCCACCACGGCCCCCTGTCGGAGGGGCTGTGCCGGACTCCATGCTGCACCGCTTTCTGCCCACGACGGACGGGGCGTGGCGCGCACAGATCGCGAAGGTACGACAGCGAGTGCGGCGCCAGGTCTGGACGCTGCTGCACCTGCGGCCCGGCGGCTTCCCGTATCTGACCGTCGCGAGGCGGCATCTGAAGGACTGGATCGTGCTCGACATGATCATCACCGCAGCCTCCAGCAAACAGGGTGTCGCCGGCACGCTCAAGGGCGCCTTCGGCTTCCACCCGCTGGCCGCGTGGCCTGCCAACACCGACGGGTGCCTGGCGATGGAACTGACTGAGGGAAGACAACGCAGACGCGAACACCGTCACCGATCACCTGCGGGTGCTGGATGCCGCGCTCGCGCAGATACCCCGCTCCTCCCGAGCCAAGATCCTGGTACGGGTCGACGGCGCCGGTGCCACGCACGGCCTGCTCAAGCGCCTCCAGGCGCTGAACACCACGCGGCGCATGGTCCGTTACACCGTCGGCTGGACGATCACTCCCGAGGACGAACGCGCCATCGCCTGCCTCCCCGAAGCCGCTTGGGAAACCTCCCTGCGACAGGACGGCGAGGTCCAGGAGGGCTATTTCGTCGTCGAGCTGACCGGGCTGAACACGCGTGAGGGCTGGTCCAAGGGCATGCGGCTGATCGTCCGCGGCGTCAAGCACTCCCGCCGACACCTGGGGAAGCTGACCGCGTTCGAGCAGAAGACCGGCTGGCGCCACTCGATCACCGCAACGAACATCCGCCACATGGGCCACATCGCCGGGACCCACCAGGTGCAGTTCCTCAACGTCCTGCACCGCGATCACGCTGGGGTCGAAGACCGCGTGCGCACCAACAAGGCGATGGGACTGGCGAACCTGCCGCCCAAGTCCTGGGAAACGAACGCGAGCTGGATGCTCACCGCGAACCTCGCCGCCGATCTCGACGCCTGGCTGCGGCTGCGACCCTCCACAACCAAGAAGACCTCGTCGACGCCGAGCCGGACACGATGGCTTCCGCCTCTACCACCTGCGCATCGAACGGACCTGGCCCTGGGCGACGGCGTTCGCAAGCAGCTGGAAGCGGGGCAACAACCTGACCGTCGCCACCTGACAGCCAGCCTCCACCTCAACGCACACCCAGAGGAAGAAGGCCAGCACCCTCCGGGCCCGTGGAACCCGGCGCACCCCGCAGCGACACGCGACGGCCCACCCTCACACGGCGAGGGCACATTACGGGCGAACCGCCGGGCCACTCAAGGTGTCCTTGCGGGTGCCAGCCTTCTGCCTCAGTTTGTGCAGGAGCCGGGCGATGGACTCGGCGGCGCTTCTGCTGACGTCACGCAAATATAAACGGTTCGCCAGAATTCTTGGCGAACCGTCCTGCAGGGCTTGAGTCGAATTTCTTATCTAGTCGGCTTTGGTTGTGTCGACGATTACATCTGCAACACTTAGGCTGGGGTAGTTTGACGTCTGATTGCCGATGGCCCTGATTATGAATACATAGTCGCCGGACGGCAGATTATTCCACACTCCCGTGCTTGTTACGTCTCCGTCACCCCTGGAGAAGCACTCGGAGAAAGTCTTACTTCCGAAGCTCTTGTTGAATCCGTCCACGCGCATGAGCTCCACGGTGACGCTGTAATAATCCCTCGCTCCGTCCGATGCCGAGCAATTTTTGAAGTGTATCTGCGTGTAGCTCGAATCGGCCCATTCGCGAGAGTTGAAGTTGACGTGGACGCGGGTGAGCGAGCTGGACCAGGTCGCGAAAGCGCTGGTGGTGGCAAGTAGTGTTGCCGAGAGCGCTACGCCAGCGACAGCGCCAATCCTCTTGAGATTATTCACGAGTTTCCCTGTCTGGAATTGATTCTGGGGTGTTGTCTAAATGGTTAGATCGCCACCTTCCCTGTGGAGGGAAGGTGATGGGACATTAAAAAGATAAGCAAGGGATTCTGTGCATGCAACACCCGAGTCGATATTTGAGCTTGATTTGAGTTGTCGTGATTGCTTACTTTTTTGCGTGAATCATCGTCGAAAATTATAAGTCGGCATCGGCTACTAAAGATCACTCGATGAACGTTTTGGGTGTTTTTTGCTATATGGGGCAGGGGGTGCTCGTTTTGATCCACCGGATTGGTGTGGATTTTTCAGTGAGATTTCACGGGATGTTGTGTCAGGGGTCTTCGCCCGAGCCCTAGACCAGGCATGGGAACGCCGTTCTTGCGGCGCGGGCGCAGAATGGCAGCGCGAGTACGACTGGGCGGCCGTCCAGTTGCACCCGATGGCCGAGTACGACCATCAGGGCGGCGTGTTGATCCCTCGGCGGTGGGCGCTGGCACGGCGCAGGTAGGTGGTGAAACGCGCCCAGAGCTGTCCGGCGTGGATGTCGCGGCAGGCGCAGGGGTGGGGCTTGCCCGCACCGGTGGTGGGCCGGTTGTGGACGGGGTCGAAGGAGGGGGCGGTGAGAGTGACGAATGCGCGGGGGTGGTAGCGGACGGTTTCGCCCACGTTCTTGCCGCCGGACAGTCCGGCCTTGATGAGGTGGTAGGTGTCGGCAGCGTAGGCGCGGGAGCAGGAGGAGCGACGGTTGCCGCAGGCGGTCAGCAGGCGGTCAGCAGGCGGTCAGCAGGCGGTCAGCAGGCGGTCAGCAGGCGGTCAGCAGGCGGTCAGCAGGCGGTCAGCGGGCGGTCAGCAGGCGTTCGGAGGGTTCGTCTTCGGAGCGGTAGGAGCGGACTGCTTCCTTGGTGGTCCGGTCGGTGCTGATGGTGAAGCCATGGAGATTGACGGGGTTGGTGCAGCCGCGCAGGTCTCGCGGCCGCTGTTGTACGCGGTCGAAGTCGTGGGTGTTGGCCAGTTCGATCAGATCCCGCAGGCCGGGGCTGATCACGTGGCGCAGGTCGAGGGACGGCGCATGGGTGGCGGGGTCTCCTTTCGGCGCGAGGGTGGGACCTGCGGGCAGCAGCGATTCAGTGCGCTCGGCTGCTGCCCACAGGCATGGCGAGTCGGGCCCAGGGGCGGGCGAGGTGGGTGGTGCCGGAAGCCCGGCAGGGAGAGCGCGGCTCTACAGAGCGGTGTGAAGGGCTGTGGCCATGGGCAGGCCGATGCCGAGTCGCCTCTTGAGCTGAGCCGGAGTAATCGTTTCTCCGTGCTCGGCATGGTGGGACGCGGCGATGGAGCGTGCCTCGGTCAGCAGCGGCTCGGGGACCTTGACCGCAGGCGCGGCGGGGGTCGGAGCGCTCGGGGCCGGGGCCGGCTCTTGTGCCGGTTCCTTCTCGGCATGCGGGGTCGCGGCGGTTGCTTCGGTGGCGACCGAGTGAAAGGAACGCAGGAGCTGGGCCGACCGCTCCCCAGCCGAGGAGCAGCAGCGGGGCCTCGGCGTCCACGGCAGCACGGCCGTAGTGTGCGGCGGTAACGGGTTCGGCGATGTTGAGGGCCAGGGTGAGCAAGCCGGAGACGTGCATGAGTTGGGTGGCCGCTTTCATCTGCTCGGGAGGGACGCCGTGCAGGGAGGGGTAGCGGAGGGCCACCAGGAGCCCGACCACGGACAGGTCGACCATGGGGGCGATCAGGGGCGCGATGGGGGTGGGGACGCCCAGGCGCAGAGCCAGGACCCAGACGTTGCCGAAGGAGAAGACGTACGCCAGGAGGGCGATGATGTCCACACTAATGTGTGCATCGCACCTGATCGTATAGGCGATGAGGGGACCATTTAGCGCGGCACCTTTCGATTCCGCTCGATTCTGCTCGATTCGGCCAAACGTCCAGTGTGCCTGATCGTCGCCCCTGGCAGCGTCCCAGTCCTATTGGATGTCTATTCATTCCGATGAGTGGCTGGAATTCAGATTTGCGCCCATGGTTACGAAGAATGCGGAGCGTGCAGCCAACCACCCCGCCAGACCCGGTCACCCCGTCCGTCTCCCCGCAGGGCACCACGCTCGGCTACGCCCTGTTCGCCACCCGCTGGCTCCAGGCACCGCTGTACTTCGGACTCGTCGCGGCACAGGGGGTGTACGTCTACAAGTTCTTCAACGAGCTGTGGACGTTAATCGTCCGCTGCGTGAGCGGAAGCGCCACCGAGACCTATGTGATGCTCGCGGTGCTCAAGCTGGTCGACGTCGTCATGATCGCCAATCTGCTGATCATGACCATCGTCGGCGGCTATGAGACCTTCGTCTCGCGCATCGGTCTCCAGGGCCACCGCGACCAGCCGGAATGGCTCTCGCACGTCAATTCCAACGTGCTGAAGGTCAAGCTCGCCACCGCCATCGTGGGCATCTCCTCCGTCCATCTGCTGCAGATGTTCGTGGACGTCCACCACACCTCCCACCACGCGCTGCTGTGGGGCACGGTGATCCACATGGCCTTCATCGCCTCGGCGGTGCTCCTGGCATACATGTCGGGGCCGATGCTCCGCGAGGACAAGGGCCACGGCCCCCACCCCGGCCCCCACCACGGGACGCTCGACGAGCGGAAGCCGCCACCGGCCCGGACGCCGGAGCCCGCCGCCCCCGCCCTGATCCGGGCACCGCTGCCGATCCCGGCCCAGGCCACCTCGGAGGAGAACCACGAGACCCGCTTCGCGCGGGGCGCCACGCGGCTCGTGCGGCACGAGGGCCGGGGCACGTACGGCGTCGAGGCCGGTGTGGAGGGACGGGTGCGGGCGGCCGGGTTCCCGTCGCGGAAGCTGCTGGAGGAGTTCGACGAGGGGCACCCGCGCTCCTTCGACCGGCGGTTGCTGGCCCGGCTCGGGACGCTCGACTTCCTGGCCACCGGACGGAACGTGGTGCTCGTCGGCGCCCCCGGCACCGGCAAGACCCACCTCGCGATCGGGCTCGGCGTACGGGCCTGCCAGGCGGGGCACCGTGTGCTGTTCGCGACCGCCGAGGAGTGGGCCGTGCGGCTGGCCGGCGCACGGGCCGAGGGCAGGCTCGCCGGGGAGCTGTCCGCGCTCGACGCCTGCCCCCTGCTGATCGTCGACGAGGCCGGCTACCTCCCCTTCGACCCGGACGCCGCCCGCCTCCTCTTCCAGCTGATCGCCCACCGCTACGAGAAGGCCTCGCTGATCGTCACCAGCGACCGCCCGCTCGCCCGCTGGGAGGAGATCTTCGGCGGAGCGGCCCCGGCGATGGCCGACCGCCTCGCGCACCACGCCGAGATCGTCCGCCTCGAAGGGGACAGCTACCGGCTGCGGTGCGCTACTTCAGCAGGCTGACGTTCTGGATCAGCGGCCCCTCCACGCTCAGGCCCTCGCCCACCAGTGTGCCGAGTTCGGGGAGGGGCAGGGGCGGGTTCGCCGCCGCCGGGGTGGCGAGCAGGCCCAGCAGGACGACGGCCGCAGCGGCGGTGAAGGTGGCGGTGACGATCGCGGTGGCGGACGTGGCGAGCTTGGTGAGAGGGCGCATGCGTGGGTGTGGCCTTTCGAGTGCGGGAGTCGGGCTCGATCGGACACAGGGTGGCTGCCCCGCGCCCCGGGACGCGATGCGCCGGGCGGGGCGCTCTCGCTCGTGCGAGGGAAAAGTGGGGATGGCCTGCATGAACGCCCGTATGCACCCGAACGGGTGAGGGCGGGGAAGCCGCTTGATCAACTCGCTCAGGGCGCGTCGTCCGCCAGTTCCGCGACACCCGTGATCCGGTGCAGCGGGAACGTACGGACCTCGTCCGCCGTGTGGTCGTACGCCGTCACGAAGCCGCCCTCGACCCGGACCGGGGCGATGACGCGCTGGCTGGCGGAGCCCTCGGCGTTGACGTAACCGATCCACAGGGCCTCGCCGGTGAGGACGGCGGCCTGCATGGTCGCGAGGGTCTCGGCGGAACCGGTGCGGGGCAGCGCGCCGGACGGGGCCGCCGGATCGCCGTTCGTCCTGCGGGGCGCGGTGGAGGCGAGGTCACCGGCGCGGACGGCGCGGATCGCGGCGCCCAGCAGGGTGTCGTCCGGCACCGGAGGACCGTCCGGGACGGGCTCGGGGGCCGTGCGGGGCGGGGTCCGGTGGGCGTGCGCCCGGGTGATCAGGACATCGCCCTCCGCCGACTCGGCGGCCGGCGCGTACCCCATCGCCCGCAGCCCGTCGAGCAGGGTCCCGGGGTCCGTCTGCGCGGCGAGCACGGTCGGCGCCAAGCGCCGCAGCCCGAGCCCCTGCGACCGCTTGTCGGCGAGGATCTCGCTGAGCATGGTGTCGTCGTCGCAGCGCACATACGCCGAGGCCGCGCCGATCCGCAGATGGCCGTGGCGCCGGGCCACGTCGTCGATCAGATACGCGAGCGGCTGCGGGACCGGCGTCCGGGAGTGCGCGGTCAGGAAGTCATGCAGGTCGGAGGCGCTGCGCCCCGCGTCCAGCGCCCGGCGCACGGACCCGGGCGTGAACCGGTACACCGTCGCACCACCCTTCGACTCCACGTCCGCCAGTACGCCCAGCGCGTCGGCCAGCGGCCGTTTCAGCGGGCCGGGCGCGACGGCCGTCAGATCCGCCTGGAGCAGGACGTGGTCCAGTGGTTCGGGGAGCAGGGGCGCGAGCAGCCGGGCGGCTCGGGAGGCGGCGGCGGCCCGCTCGGCGACGGGGTCGGGGGAGGGGGAGGGAGAGGAGGCCGGAGCCGGGCGGTCCGGCAGCGGGACGTGGTGGGCGGGGAGCTTGTCGCCGGGGGTCTCCGGCAGCTCGGCGCCGGCCGGGGCCTCCTGGGGGAGCCCGAGGAGCGCGCGGCCGTGCGAGGACAGCGCGCCGCGCCCGGTGACCCCGAGCGACTCGGCCTCGGAGAGCGCCCACCGGGCGATCCGGGCCCGCAGATCCTCGACCTGCCGCGACGGTTGCGCGCCCTGCTGCTGGGGCTGGGACTGCGGCTGCCCGCCGCGCGTGGGGCGCTCCCAGTGGAGGCGGGCCAGTACCGAATCCGGGCCGGCCGAGGCGCCCTCGGGCAGCCCGGCCAGCAGCGTCAGGACCCGGTGCCGCACCTCGGGCGCGGCCGACCGGTCCAGCCCCGGGCCCAGCGCCGACAACGTACGGTCCTTGGCGTCCCGTTCACCGATCACACCCGGTGTACGGGTCGCGCCCAGCCAGGCCGTGGCCAGCCGCGCCCAGCGCTCGGCGGCGGGCAGTTCCAGCCACTCGTCGTAGGCGGGGGTCGCGGCGTACCGTTCGTCGGCCTCGCCGTCCGAGGCCAGCAGGCCGGCGGCGTAGGCGAGTTCGACCCAGAAGGCGGCGACCGGCTCGGGCATGTCGAGGGCCACCGCCGTGCGTTTCAGGTCCCGCACGCTGAGCCCGCCGGCCCGCAGAACGGCCGGCCCGCCCTCGTCCCAGTCCTTCAGGAGCTCCTCCGCGGTGGCCAGCGCGGTGTACGCCTGCCCGGCCGCCGTCGCGTCCACAACCTGTGGACGGTGCGTGGCCGACGCCTCCACCGGCGGCGGCACCGGACGGACCTCCCGGTGCGCCCGGCCCGACCGCAGCCGCAGGGCGACCTCGCGCGGGATGACGACCGTGCCCGGGGCGGTCGGCAGCAGCAGGCCCCGGTCCAGCAGCCAGCGCAGATGGGGCGCCGGACTGGCGGTGACCTGGCCGTACGGCGGCCCCCACACCAGCCGGGTCAGGACGTCCAGCGACTCGGCGGGCGCCTCGGCGAGCAGCGCGGCCATCCGGGTCCGGTCGGCGAAGAGCGCGGCGAGCGAGGTGACCGCCGAGACCGAGTCGTGCGTGCTCGGCAGCCCCGCCGCGCCGACGATCTCCTGCACCCGCCCTGGCGACATACCCGCCGTGGCCTCCGCGACGGTCGGGCCCAGACCGGTGGGGGAGGGGTGCTGCGGCGAGGGCGCCAGCAGTTCGCGGGCCGTGCGGACGAGGCGGAGCCGGTCGTCGGGGCCCCAGACGAGGGCCTGGTCGCGCAGGGTGCCGAGGGCGCGGGGCAGCGCGGCGGTCACGACCGGGTCCGCGTCGTCACCGGCCAGCAGGCCCGCGAGAGCGTCGTACGGCGCCGGGTCGGGCGCCACGGCCAGCGCCTGGGCCGTCTGGAGGGCGAACCGGTCCAGGCGCTCCAGGGCCCGCACGACCGACGCGCGGGTCCCGGCGCGGGTCGCCAGCTGGGTCAGGTCCGTCGGCACGGGCGTGATGAGATCCGGCCGGGCCCGGAGCAGCACGGCGAGCGAACCGTCGTCCCGTCCGCGCAGGGCCTCCGCCAGGGAACGGGGGGTTCCGCCGGCGGACGCCGTCTCCGCGGGGGTGTGCTCCTCGGGGCTCATCCGGCCAACGTTAGCGGCTGTGGGTTGAGCGGGGGCGCCCAGTCGCCCGAGGGTGCGGGGGTTCTTCGGCGGGCGTGGGCCGGTGGGGCCGGTGGGGGCCGGCGGCGCGGTTCGGGAAGCAGGGGCCGCGCCCCCGTGCCTCTCAGGGGCGGCGAGGGTCCTGTGCGGAGGCGATACCGTCGGAGGACAGATGCGCGCCAACCCCGGAGGGGCTTCGTGGGGATTGAGAGCGACCAGGTCGTCTACGAGTATCTGAGCCGGGTCGGTGACCTGGCTCAGCAGCGGCAGTTGCCGTCGGGGACGCGGATGCGGCTGGTGTCGGGGCTGCGGGACGAGATCGACCGGCGGCGGGCGAAGGCACCGGTGGACAGCCCGGCCGCGGTGCGCCGCATCATCGCCCGCCTGGGTACGCCGGACGAGGTCGTCGAGGCGGCGGGCGCTCCCGGTGACGTACCGGAGCCCCCGGCCGCGGCCGTGCCCGTACAGCGGGCGTCCGGCGGGGACGGGGACGACGCGCGGGACGGCGGGGAGCGGCGCGGGCTGCGGCGGGTCGTGCCCCGGCCCCGGCCCGCCGACGACGTGGCGCCGCCTCCGGTGGCGGGGGGTGCCGCTCCGCCGCATCTCGCTCCGCTGCATGAGCTGGGGGACGGGGACGCGCAGCCCGACTGGTGGCGGGTCGGGGGGCCCGGGGGCGGGGACATCGGGTTCGGGCTCGGGGACTCCGTGCCGGGGTTCGTCGGGGGCGTGGAGATTCCCGAGTTGCTGAAGCCGCCGCCGGTGAAGAGGGACGTCGCCGCTGACGAGGCGGTGGTCGAGAAGGAGGTCGCTCCCGCGGCTGTCGTGGAGGAGGCGGGGCCTCGGCGGCGTCGGTTGTCGTTGCCTCGGTTGCGGGGTGGGAGCGGGAGTGGGGGCGGGGGCGGGGGTGCCGGGTGGAGCAATCCGTTGTTGCTGCTGGCGGCCGGGTTGTTGGTCGCGGGGGCGGTGATGGGGAGTCTGGTGCCGCTGGGGTTGGGGTGGCTGATCGCCTATCTGTCGCGGCGGTTGACTCCTGTGGAGGCCAAGTGGGCGGTGATGGGGGTGCCCGGGGTGGTGGCCGCGGGTGGGGTCGTGTGGCTGTGGGGGCGTAGTGATGGGCGGTGGGGGGAGCCGCTGGTGCAGGGGCAGATGAACGACGCGGTGGCTGAGACGTGGCCCTGGGTGCTTCGGGTTGCCGCCGTGGCCTCTGCGCTGTTCTTGCTGTGGCGTTCCCAGCGGAGTCGGTGACCTGGCGTTTTTCTCGCCCCCGCCGCCCCTACCCGTCCCATCCCCTCAAGGGGCTGCGCCCCTTTGACCCCCAGGCGTCCGTCCGGTGGGGGTTCTCGCGCAGTTCCCCGCGCCCCTGAAAGAGGCCTGCGGCCCTTTCGGGACGAAAAGCACGGGGCGCAGCCCTGCTTTCAGGGGCGCGGGAACTGCGCGACCAGCCCCCACCGGGCCTGCAGCCGAACGGCCAACCCCGTCACCCCACAATGGTCGGTATGGACTCTCGCGTGCTGACCGTCGGGTTTGACCTCGATATGACGTTGATCGACTCGCGGCCGGGGATTCATGCCTGTTATGTCGCGTTGGCGGCGCGGACGGGGGTGTACATCGACGCCGATCTGGCGATCACACGGCTGGGGCCGCCGCTCGTGGAGGAGTTGGCCAACTGGTTCCCGGTGGCGGAGATCCCGGCGATGGCGGATCTCTACCGGGAGATGTACCCGGCGATCGCGATCGCCGCGACCCCCGCGATGCCGGGCGCGCCGGAGGCGATCGCGGCGGTCCGGGCCGCCGGTGGCCGGGCGATCGTGGTCACCGCCAAGTACGAGCCCAACGCCAAGCTGCACCTGGCGCACCTCGGCATCGAGCCCGACGTGGTCGTCGGCGACCTGTGGGCGGAGGCCAAGGCGGACGCGCTGCGCGAGCACGGCGCGAGCGTGTACGTCGGCGACCACACCGGCGACGTACGCGGCGCGCACACCGCCCAGGCGTACGCGGTCGCCGTCGCCACCGGCCCCTGCGACGAACGGGAGCTGCGCGAGGCGGGCGCCGATGTCGTGCTCACGGATCTGACCGCGTTCCCGGAATGGCTCGGCACCCACGGGCACAGGCCCTAGAAACGCGCCTCGCGCGCCCTCCTGCGGCCCGCCGCGACGGACTGGAGGACTCCCGCGCCCGCGATGAGGAATCCGACGCCCATCAGCATGCTCAGGACGAACATGTAGGTGGGGAACGGATTCGTTCCGAGGAACAGCGGGGCCACGGTGACGAGTGTGGCCACGGCGCCGACGATGAAGACGATGGCACCGGCACGGATCAGCCGGTCACCGGGTTCGGCGGAATTCGGTTGGGTTTTGTCACGCACCCGACCAGGGTAGTTCCCAGCGCGAGGGAACAGTCGGCCGACGTCTTGTCACCCGCCTCCGGACCAATAGGCTGGGGACCGGCGGGTCCGACGACCCGCTGTAGTGCTGTCCAGAGCAGTTTGCGCACATCCGGAACACACCCGGAACACGTTCAGAACACCTTTCAGACGCAGTTTCCGACGAGTACGAGGACGAGGACAGACGTGCCTACCGGCAAGGTCAAATGGTTCAACAGTGAGAAGGGCTTCGGCTTTCTCTCCCGCGACGACGGCGGTGACGTCTTCGTCCACTCCTCCGTACTGCCCGCCGGTGTCGACACCTTGAAGCCGGGCCAGAAGGTCGAGTTCGGAGTCGTCGCGGGTCAGCGCGGTGACCAGGCGCTCTCCGTGACGATCCTGGAGCCGGCCCCCTCGGTCGCCGCCGCGCAGCGCAAGAAGCCCGACGAACTGGCCTCGATCGTCCAGGATCTGACGACGCTGCTGGAGAACATCACGCCGATGCTGGAGCGGGGCCGCTATCCCGAGCGCACCGCCGGCAAGAAGATCGCGGGTCTGCTGCGCGCCGTCGCCGACCAGTTGGACGTCTAGGACGGTCAGTTCCGGCTACTTCCGGCTACTTCCGGTGACTTCCGGTGGTGCTACGGGAATTCGAGTGCGTCGGGGCCGAGGGGCGGTACCAGTCCCTCGGCCGCCGCGCGGGTGAGCAGGCCCCTGACCGCCGCGTAGCCGTCCTCGCCGAGGTCGGCCGTGAACTCGTTGACGTACAGGCCGATGTGCTGGTCGGCGACGGCCGGGTCCATCTCCTGGGCGTGTGCGAGGACGTACGGGCGGGAGGCCTCGGGGTCGTCCCAGGCCGCGCGGACGGAGGCGCGGATCGTCTCGGCGAGTGCCGTCAGGGTCTCCCGTCCCAGTGAGCGCTTCGCGATGATCGCGCCCAGCGGGATCGGCAGGCCCGTGGTGTCCTCCCAGTGCTCGCCCATGTCGGCGAGCTTGTGGAGGCCGTAGTTCCGGTACGTGAAGCGGGCCTCGTGGATGACGAGACCGGCGTCGACCTTCCCGTCCCGTACGGCCGGCATGATCTCGTGGAACGGCATCACGACGATCTCACCGACGCCGCCGGGCAGGGTGTCCGCCGCCCAGAGGCGGAAGAGCAGATACGCGGTCGAGCGCTCGCTCGGCACCGCCACCGTACGGCCGGTGAGGTCCGTGCCCGGCTCCCGGGTCAGCACCAGCGGGCCGCAGCCCCGGCCGAGCGCACCGCCGCAGGGCAGCAGCGCGTAGGTGTCGAGGACGTACGGCAGGACGGCGTACGACACCTTCAGTACGTCGAGGTCACCGCGTTCGGCCATGCCGTTGGTGATGTCGATGTCCGCGAACGTCACGTCCGGCGCGGGCGCGCCCGGGATACGGCCGTGGGCCCAGGCGTCGAAGACGAAGGTGTCGTTGGGGCAGGGGGAGTACGCCGTCCGCAGCGTGCCGGCCCCGGCCGGCTCAGGGCTCTCGGGGGTCATGTCGGGGGTCATGTGGGGCGTCATGTGGGTTCCAACTCTCCAGTACGGGCGTGAGCTTCCCGAAGGCGTCGGTGAGTGCGGTCAGCGCGTCGCCGATGCGCCAGGCGGCGCGGTCGCGCGGGCCCACGGGGTTGGAGACGGCGCGCAGTTCGAGGACGGGCGTGGTGTGCGCGGCGGCGGCCTCGGCGACGCCGAAGCCCTCCATCGCCTCGGCCAGCGCGCGCGGGTGGCGGGTGCGCAGGGCCGACGCGCGCTCCGCGCCGCCGGTGACCGTGGAGACCGTGAGCACGGTCCCGGTACGGGCCCCGGTGGCGGTCGCGGCGGCGCGTACGAGGGCGGGCGGCGGGCGGTGGGTGACGGTGCCGAAGCCCAGGTCGGTGACCGGGAGGAAGCCGTCCGGCGTCTCCGCGCCCAGATCGGCGGCGGTGATCTCGTCGGCGAGGACGAGGGAGCCGAGGGGCGCCCCGGGTGCGAAGCCGCCCGCGATCCCGGCGGACACGACCAGCCCGTACGGCCGCCCCGCGAGGACCGCGGCGGTCAGCGCCCCGGCGGTGGAGGCGGCGGCGAGGGCGGGGCCGACCCCGGCGGCGAGGAGGTCGTAGGTGTGGTCGTGCGGGGGTGTGCCGAAGCGGTGGAGGGTCGCCGCCGGGAGGTGGATCTCGGTGGCGGGACCCGGAAACGCTCGTGCCACCGCGTCCCGTTCGGCGGGGACGGCGGTGGCCACGAGGATGCGCATGGGCGGGGGCAGCGGATCAGGCGTCCGGGTTCTTCAGCTCGAAGTTCCACACGCCCTTGATCTCCGAACCCGCCTCGTTCTGCTCGACGATGCTGATCGTCAGCGACTTCTGGGCGGTCTGGCCGGGCTGCGCGGCGAAGAGACCGGGGTTGTCGAACGACCAGTAGGTCTTGTCGAAGATCTCGCTGGTGGCCTGCTGCCCGTTGATCCACAGGGCCCAGCCCGTGTCCGCCACCTCCGGGTCGACGCCGATGCGCAGGGCCTTGCCCTCCGGCAGCTCGATCGACTTGGAGGGCTTCTTCTGCGCGCACTCCCCGGCCTCGGCGGCGTCGAGGGTCCGGTAGCACGCGGCCTCGGCGCTGATCGAGTCGGTGCCGATCGTGACGGTGGCCATCGGCGTCGGCTCATCGCAGGCCGACAGGACGAGAAGTCCGGCGGAAACGGCGCCGAGAGTGGCTGCGGCGCGACGGGAACGCGGGAAGGTCATGGGCGAAGGCTATCTGGCATGTCGAGGGGTGCCCCTACGTGGGGTACGGCGTGCCGGGTCGGCCGGGGCCACGCGGGGGGCTCGGTCAGGCCACGCGGGCGCGGGGGGCGCCGCCGTGGCGGGCGGAGGAGAGGAGGCCGCGGACCGTGGTGAGCCAGCCGGCGGCGACGATCGCGGCGGCCACGGCCATGCCGAGGGTGCCGTTGAGGGGGAGGGCGATACCGACGGCGCCGCCGACGACCCAGGACATCTGGAGCAGGGTCTCGGAGCGGGCGAACGCGGAGGTCCGGACGAGTTCGGGGACGTCCCGCTGGATCAGGGCGTCCAGGGACAGCTTCGACAGGGCCTGCGAGAAGCCGGCGACCGCGGCGAGGAAGGCGACGAAGAACCAGCCGAAGAACAGGGCCGCCGTGATCGCCACCCCGAGTTCGACGCCGACGACGGTCACGATGATCAGCTCCGGCGAGCGCTGTTTGGCCCACGCCCCCACGGCCGTGCCCAGCGCGTTCCCCACCCCGGCGGCGACGGCCACCATGCCCAGGGAGACGGCCGCGCTCTGCCCCTGCAGCGGATGGATACGCAGCAGGAACGCCAGATAGAAGATCAGGAAGCCGGAGAGCCCGCGCAGGGCGGCGTTCGCGGCGAGCGCGTGCGTGACCGCCGGGCCGACCGTCCGCAGACCCGGCCGCTTGAGGGTGCTGCTGCGGTGCGGGCCGTGCAGATGCTCGGGGTCCGCCGCGAGCAGCGCCCGGTCCTCGCCCTTCGCCGAGTCCACCTTCGCGGGGAGCGTGAAGGACAGGACGGTACCCGCGACGAAGATCACGAAGGCGCCGTAGAGCGGCCAGCGCGGGCCGAGCGCCTGGAGTCCGGCGCCGATGGGCGCGGCGACGCCGGTGGCGAGCAGTCCGCAGAGGGTGACCCGGGAGTTGGCCTTCACCAGGGAGAACCGGGGCGGCAGCAGCCGGGGGACGACCGCGCTGCGGACCACCCCGTACGCCTTCGACGCGACCAGGACGCCCAGGGCGGCCGGGTACAGCTCGATGCCGCCGCTCTCCACGGCGCCGACGAGGATCAGCGCGAGGAACGCCCTGGCCAGCATCGCGCCGGCCATCGCGGCGCGGCGGCCGTGCGGGAGCCGGTCCAGGAGGGGGCCGACGACGGGGGCGAGGAGGGCGAAGGGGGCGAGGGTGATCGCGAGGTAGAGGGCGACGCGGCCGCGGGCCTCGTCGGTGGGGACGGAGAAGAAGACGGTGGAGGCGAGGGAGACGGTGATCATCACGTCGCCGGCGCCGTTCACTCCGTGCAGTTCGATGAGTTTGCCGAGGCCGGACTCGCCGGCGCCGTGGGCGTGTGTGGCCCTGCGGATGCCGCGGGCGGGGCCGGTGACCGGGAGGTGCAGGGCGCGGCCCATCGAGCGGACCGCGCCGGTCACCCGGCCCGCTCCGCGCGCTCCGCTCCGCTCGGCGCCGGTCACTCCGTCATAGTGCCCCGAGAACGGCGGGCGTAGTGCGTTTGCCGCGCGGATGGCTGTGGGGGAGGGTGCCTAGGGGGGTGGGGGGTGCGGTTTCGTCGGCGGGTGCGGGTCCGGTGGGGGCTGGTCGCGCAGTTCCCCGCGCCCCTAAAAGACACAGGCCCTGCGGGCCTGAAAAGCACGGGGCGCAGCCCTGCTTTTCAGGGGCGCGGGGAACTGCGCGAGAAGCCCCACCGGACCCGCACCCGCCGACGAAACCGCACCCCCGAGCTGACAGGAGCCCCGTTCAAGCCAACCCCCGCTCAACCCCAGCGGAGCGGAACCGTACGTCGGTGTGGGCGTGGAGCCCGGGAGAAGGTAGCGTGCATAGCGCGCCTGCGGCGGTTGTTCTCGGCCGCGCGCCTCTCGTTCATCCCGCAGAATGGATGACATAGGTGCGCCCGAGTGCGATCGGGCGCGGACGTCGACGCGGCCCCCTGGTCCGCTCCGTCCGCACCCCCCGCCGAGGGAGGCGCACTCGTGAGACGGCGTAGGAGAGAAGCGATACCTGTGAGCGCAGCGACAACGCGAAGCCGCACCCCCGACCGTCTGTGCGCCGAGGCCGTCGACCTCGCCCGCTCCGCCGCAGAGGAGGCCGCCGCGCCAGGCGTGGTCGGCGAGCACGCGGGGCTCGTCTCCGAGGGCGACCGGGTCGTGACGCACTTCTTCGAATGCAAGGAGATGGGCTACCGGGGCTGGCGCTGGGCCGTCACCGTCGCCCGTGCCTCCCGCGCGAAGTTCGTGACGCTGGACGAGGTCGTGCTGCTGCCCGGCCCCGACGCGCTGCTCGCGCCGGAGTGGGTGCCGTGGAGCGAGCGGCTCCGGCCCGGTGACATGGGCCCCGGTGACCTGCTGCCCACGGACGCCGAGGACCTGCGGCTGGAGCCCGGGTACTCCGGCGAGGACGAGCCGCTGCCGAACTCCCCGGTCTCGCACGACATGGCCGAGCTAGTGGAGGCGGAGGACGCCGAGGTCACCGGTGGGGCGCCGGCGAACCTGCCGTTCGCGCCGACCCGTGGCTCGATCGCCTCGGTCGCCGAGGAACTGGGCATGCGGCGGGCCCGCGTCCTGTCCCGGTACGGGCTGCACACGGCCGCGGACCGGTGGGAGGAGGGGTTCGGGGCGAAGACCGCGATGGCGCAGGCCGCGCCGGCGGCGTGTGTGAGCTGTGGATTCCTGGTGCCGATCGGTGGGTCTCTGGGGCAGGCCTTCGGGGTGTGCGCGAACGAGTTCGCCCCGGCGGACGGGCGGATGGTGGCCCTGACGTACGGGTGCGGTGGGCACTCCGAGGCGGCGGTCATGCCCGCCCCGCCGCGGCCGGCCCCGCCCCGGCTCGACGAGACCCGGGTGGACCCCTTCCCGCTGCGGCCGTCGCCCGATTCCGGGTCGGTGTCGGTGGGGTCGGAGGAGACCGAGTCCGAGGCGGATCTGGGGCATTCGTAGGGCGCCTCATAGCTCGGGGGTGTGGGTTTCGTCGGCGGGTGCGGGTGCGTGGGGGCTTCTCGCGCAGTTCCCCGCGCCCCTGAGAAGCAGGGGCTGCGCCCCGTGCTTTTCCCCCGAAAGGGCCGCAGGCCTCTTTCAGGGGCGCGGGGAACTGCGCGACCAGCCCCCACCCACCCGCACCCGCCGACATACCGGCTACCCCCCACCCCCTTGGGCGGACGGCTTAGCCAGCGCAGCGACGCGGTACCTTCGTGGCCACCAGGCGACAGGGAAGAGTGAACCGTGAGCGTGAGCAAGTTCGTGCGGCCGGCGGCCGAGGGCGCGGACCCGTTCGGGACGGCTCGGCTGCGGCGGGGCGTGCTCGACGCCTGGGCCACCAGCCCGGCCCGGTTCCGTGAGGACGCCAACGCCGAGGAGGACCTCGTCCTCGGCGGCTACCGCGACCGGCTCGTCGTGGAGCTGGCGCAGAACGCCGCCGACGCGGCGGCCCGTGCCAAGGTTCCGGGGCGGCTGCGGCTGACCCTGCGCGACGGCGTCCTCGTCGCCGCCAACACCGGCGCCCCGCTGGACGCGGGCGGTGTCGAGTCGCTGTCCACGCTCCGCGCGTCCGCGAAGCGGGAACCCGTCAGCGGCGCCGACGGTGCCGTCGGCGCCGTGGGCCGGTTCGGTGTCGGCTTCGCCGCCGTGCTCGCCGTCACCGACGAGCCCGCCGTGGTCGGGCGGCACGGCGGTATCCGCTGGTCGCTCGCCGAGGCCCGGCTGCTCGCCGCCGACACCGCCCGGCACAGCCCCGGCCTGGGGGACGAGATCCGCCGCCGGGACGGCCATGTGCCGCTGCTGCGGCTGCCGTTCGCCGCCGAGGGGTCCGCTCCGGAGTCGTACGACACCGTCGTCATCCTGCCGCTGCGCGACGCGGCCGCCGCCGATCTCGCCGAGCGGCTGCTGCACGCGGTCGACGACGCGCTGCTGCTCGCCCTGCCCGGCCTCGACGAGGTCGTCATCGAGATCGGCACCGATGACGTCCGGACCGTGCGCCGCAGTGTGGAGGGCGCGCACGTCGTCGTCGAGGACTCGCGGGACGGGGTCACACGCTGGCGCACCGCCGCCGAGCACGGGCCGATCGAGGCCGCGCTGCTCGCCGACCGGCCCGTCGAGGAGCGGCTGCGCCCGTACTGGTCCGTCACCTGGGCCGTACCGACCGGGCCCGACGGCGCGCCGGTCCGGCCGCGCACCAGCCCCGTGGTGCACGCGCCCACACCCAGCGACGAGGCGCTCGGTGTGCCCGCGCTGCTCATCGCCTCGTTCCCGCTGGACACCACCCGGCGGCACGCCGCCCCCGGCCCGCTCACCGACTTCCTGGTGCAGCGCGCGGCGGACGCGTACGCCGGGCTGCTCGCCGCCTGGGAGCCGGTGGGCGAGGGGATCATCGACCTCGTGCCCGGTCCGCTGGGCAAGGGGGAGCTGGACGGTGCGCTGCGCCAGGCGATCCTGGAGCGGCTGCCGCGTACCGCCTTCCTGCCGCGCGCGGTGACCCCCGAACCCGACGACGAGCCGGACGAGCTGTCCGAGATGTCCGAGGCCCTCCGGCCCCGGGACGCCGAGGTCGTCGAGGGCGCCGGAGCGGAGACCGTACGGGTCCTCGCCGATGTGCTCCCCAGCCTGCTGCCCGCCGGGCTCGAACGGCGCGCGGAACTGCGCACGCTGGGTGTCGCGCGCCTGCCGCTGGGCGACGCGATCGACCGGCTCGCGGGCCTGGAGAAGGCTCCCGACTGGTGGCGGCGGCTCTACGACAGCCTCGCCGGCGTCGACCCGGACCGGCTCTCCGGCCTTCCCGTCCCGCTCGCGGACGGGCGCACGACCATCGGCCCCCGGCAGGTGCTGCTCCCCACCCCCGACGGCCCGCGGACGGCCCCCGAGACCCGAGGGTCCGTGCCGGAAGTGGCGCCTGCCGGGCGACGCCTGGCACGCACTCTCGACGCACCGGGCGAAAGCCCAAGTACATCCAGTACGAGGGTTTCCGCCCGGCACGCCGAGAGCACGCACCAGACGCCGCCCGGCCTGCCCTACGGGCAGACGACGCCACTTCCGGCACGGACCCTCGCCCGGCTGGGGCTGAAGGTCGCGCACCCGGACGCCGCGCACCCGCTCCTGGAGAAGCTGGGCGCCCTGCCCGCGACCCCGCGCGCCGTGCTCACCACCCCGCAGGTGCGGGCCGCGGTGGCCGCCTCCCTGGACGACGACGGCGGGGTGTGGGACGAGGAGGACGGGCGCCCGGACGCCGACGAACTGGCCGATCTGGTCCTCGCGCTGGTCCGCGACGCGGCCCTCGACCCCGGTGACGAGCCCTGGCTCGGCGCCCTCGCCCTGGCCGACGAGGACGGCGAACTGGCGCCCGCCGGTGAACTCGTCCTCCCCGGCAGCCCCTTCGCCCGTGTCATGCGCGAGGACGAACTCGCCTTCGTGGACGCCGAACTGGCCGACCGCTGGGGCGAACAGCCGCTGGCCGCCTGCGGTGTCCTGGCGAACTTCGCCCTCGTCCGCGCCACCGACGTGGTCCTCGACCCCGACGAACTGGAGCCGCGCGACGGGGACTTCGCCGAACCCGACGACGCCGGGCTGCTGGACGCGGTGGACGTGTGGTCCGAGGACATCCTCGACCGGTTCCCGGACAGCCCGGTGCCGCCCGTCGCGACCGAGATCGTGGCCGTGCGCGACCTGGACCTCGTCGACGAGGACCGCTGGCCGGAGGCGCTCGCGCTGCTCGCGAAGCCGCCGCTGCGCGACGCCCTCGTACAGCCGGTGCGTGTCCTGCTCCCGGACGGCACGCACGAGGTCGTCCGCCCCTACACCGCCTGGTGGCTGCGCGGGCACCCCGTCCTCGACGGCCGCCGCCCGGCGGGCCTCCTCGCGGCCGGCGGCGACCCGCTGCTGCGCGGCCTGTACGACGAGGCCGACGCCACCGGCTTCGACGACGAGCAGGTCCTGCGGGCCCTCGGCGTCCGTACCTCGGTGGCCGCGCTGCTCGACGAGCCGGGCGGTGCCGCCGAACTGCTGGACCGGCTGGCCGACCCGGACCTGCCGGTGGGCACCGCGCAACTGCACGGGCTGTACGGGGCGTTGGCCGACCTCGACCCCGAACAGGTCACTCTTCCGGATGAGTTGCGGGCGGTGGTCGACGGTGAGGTCACCGTCGTGGACGCGGCCGACGCCGTGGTCGTCGACTCGCCCGACCTGCTGCCGTTCACCTCGGGGGTGCCGCTGCTCCCCGTACGGCCGTCCCGGGCCGCGGAGTTGGCCGAACTGTTCCAGGTGCGGCGGCTGAGCGAGTCGGTGACGGGCGAGGTGGACTCCGAGGGCACGGAGCACGCCGTACCGGAGCCGGTGCGCGTCCTGCTGGGCCCGGCGACCCCCGCGTCGTACGTCGAGCACGAGGAACTGGTCGTCGACGGCGTCGAGCTGGACTGGCGCCGTACCCGGGACGGTGTGGTGCACGCCGCCACCCTGGAGGGCGTCGCGGCCGGCCTCGCCTGGGCCGCGGGCCAGTGGCCCCGCCGCTTCGAGGTCGCCGCTCTGCTCGAAGACCCCTCCAGGACACCGGAGTTGGCCCGGGACCGCTGGTTCGACTGACCCGGCCGGACCTTCGGCAAACCTCCGAGATGTGATCTGCGCAACATTCGCAAAGCTTTTTCACAACTCGTACAACCATTCCCACGCGCCCCATGTCTGGTCTGGTGAGCCGTCCGGCTCACCAGTTACCAACGTGGGAAAAACGGGGAAAACATTGCGCAAGCGTGCCATCGTGGGCGCCCTCACCGGTGCCCTGGCCCTGACCGCTTTCGTCGCGCCGGCCGCACAGGCCGCTCCGACCGCAGGGGACACGAAGATCTCCGACGTCGTGGTCAACGGCGGGAAGTCGGTCGTCGTGGGCTCCGGCAAGAAGACCTTCACGGTCTCCTTCAACGCCTCGGACGATTCGGGCATCGACCTCAAGCACGTCACCGTGGTCCTGTACCACGGCGCGACTCTGGAGACCTCCGACAGCGGCGCCGTCGCCAATGGCAACGACGACTCCCTCGCCACCTGCAAGAAGGTGAACGCGACGACGGCGTCCTGCAAGGCGAGCTTCACTGTCGAGACGCAGAAGAACCTGATCAACTCGGTCGCCGGCACCTGGAAGGTCTGGGCGCTCGCCGTGGCCAAGGACGCCGACTTCGTCAAGAAGGACCCGGCCAAGACCTTCAAGATCCAGCGCCAGACGAAGCTCACCGGCGCCAACGCCTCTCCGGAGCCGGTCAAGAAGGGCAAGACCATCACGGTCACCAGCAAGCTGACCCGCGCCAACTGGGACACCGAGAAGTTCCCGGCGTACGGCGGCCAGTCGGTGAAGCTGCAGTTCAAGAAGGCGGGCACGTCCGTCTACAAGGACGTCAAGTCGGTCAAGTCGTCCTCCACGGGCGCCCTGAAGACCACGGTCAAGGCGTCCGCCGACGGTGCGTACCGCTACGTCTTCGCCGGCAGCTCGGGCACGGCGGCCGCGACCTCCGCGGCCGACGCCATCGACGTGAAGTAAGGCGGCCCAGCCGCTGGGGGGCGCGCCGGGCGCACCGGGGTGCCCCCACCCGCAGAGCCCGCGGGTCGACCGACCCGCGATCACCCGGCCCACGTGAGGACGACCGTCGGGCCCACTTCTCCACCGGGGGAATACATGCGTATGCGTGCCACTGTCATCGCCGTCTCCGGCGCCCTCGCCCTGTCCGCCTTCGCCGTTCCGGCCGCGCAGGCCGATGGGGCGCCGGTGCCCGGCAGCCTCGCGGCGGCCACCCCGTTCGGGGCCCTCGCGGACGAGGTCGTCGGCGACACCGTCATCAAGAAGGTCACCGTCAACGGTGGCAAGGACATCGTCGTCGGCACCTCCAAGAAGAAGAGCGTCACCCTCTCGGTCACCGCGACCGACCCGTCGGGCATCGCGGACGGCTACGCGTTCCTGTGGAAGGGCAACGACATCGACTCCGGCGACGTCGTCGGCGCGATGGTCCCGGACGCCGAGTTCGGCACCTGCACCGCCGTCGACGCGACCACCTCGACCTGCAAGGTGACCGTCGTCGCCGACCCGAAGGACAACATCTACAGCAACATCCTGGCCGGCAAGTGGCACGTCTTCGCCGGTGCCCAGGCCAACGACGGCGACTACATCATCAAGGAGAAGCACTCCACGGCCGGCGTCAAGCGTGCCTCCGCGCTGACCGTCAACGCCTCTCCGGAGCCGGTCAAGAAGGGCAAGACCATCACGGTCACCGGCAAGCTGACGCGCGCCAACTGGGACACCCTCAAGTACGCGGGCTACACCAGCCAGTCGGTGAAGCTGCAGTTCAAGAAGAAGGGCACGTCCGTCTACAAGGACGTCAAGACGGTCAAGTCCGGCTCCGGCGGGGCGCTGAAGACCACCGTCAAGGCCGCCGCCGACGGTACGTTCCGCTACGTGTTCGCGGGCACCTCCACCACGCCGGCCGTGACCTCCGCGGGCGACGCCATCGACGTGAAGTAGATCGCGGGCAGCGGTAGGTGAGACAGGGCGTCGGCTCCGGGGGTTCCCGGGGGCGGCGCCCTTTTCGTCATGCGTAAGGCGGAAGTCGGACTTTCGTAAGAGGTGACTCAAGGGATCGAAGAGTATGAAGAACGCGTGTTCTGATCATCCGGGCCAAAAGGTCCCACGATCACTCTTTCTCCACTTGGGGAACGCATGCGCACAAGAGCCACCGCGGCCGCCGTCCTCGGCGCCCTGGCCCTCTCCGCCCTCGCCGTGCCGTCCGCGCAGGCCGCCGGTTCGGCCCCGGCGAGCGGTAAGCCGTACACGCTGAACGTCGGCTTCTCGAACTTCAAGGTCGCCAAGTCCGTCAAGGTCGGCATCGGCGGGAAGGTCACGACGGCCGTCTCGTTCACGCTGACCCACGGCAGCACGGTCAAGGTGACCGCGAAGGACTTCTTCGTCGAACCCTTCCTCTACCGCGGCACCTTCGGGGACGACGACACCCCGCAGCTCTTCGGCGACGACTTCGCCACCTGCACGGTCGTCAACTCGACCACGGAGAGCTGCAAGGGCACCATCGACATCCGGCCGGGTGCGGGCGATCTGCTCAACTCGCAGGCCGGGGCGTGGAAGGCGGGCGCCGACGCCATCGCCTTCAACGGCCAGGACCCCACGGGCGACAAGATCGACTACAGCAAACTCGGTTACAAGGAGCAGGGCGGCCTCGGCTCCACCCTCGTCCAGCGCCTGTCGAAGCTGACCGTCGACGCCGGGCCGGAGCCGGTCACCAAGGGCAGGACCGTCACCGCGACGGGCAGGCTCACCCGCGCCGACTGGCAGAGCCACGCCTACAAGCCCTTCGCCAAGCAGCCGGTGAAGCTGCAGTTCCGCAAGGCGGGCACCAGCACGTACACCACGGTGAAGACGGTCTACTCGGACGCCTCCGGCAAGGTGAAGGCCACCGGCACCGCCACGTACGACGGCTACTGGCGCTTCAGCTACGCCGGTGTCACCACGACGGCCCCGGTCACTGCCACGGCCGACTACGTCGACGTGAAGTAGGGCGCGAGGAGCGGCCCGGTCACGCGGGGAAGCGGCGGTCCACCCACCTCCACAGGAACTCCAGGGCCGCCGCGGCCCCGGCCGCGACGGCGACCGCGATCCACGGCATCGTCGTACCGACCAGGCGCAGGGCGAAGAAGTCCTGGAGCCAGGGGACGACGAGGACCACGACGAAGCAGCCGGCCATCGCGGCGACCAGGCCGAGGCGCCACCAGGTGTAGGGGCGGGCGATGATGGCCAGCACCCACATGGAGATCAGGAACAGGGTGAGCGTGGCGGCGCTGGTCTCCGCCTCCAGCGCGCCCGCGCCCGTGTAGTAGTGGCGGGCGATCAGATAGGTGGCGAAGGTGGCCACGGCCGCGAGGACGCCGCCCGGGATCGAGTAGCGCATCACCCGCCGGACGAAGTGCGGTTTCGCCCGTTCCTTGTTGGGGGCCAGGGCGAGGAAGAAGGCCGGGACGCCGATCGTGAGGGTGGAGAGCAGGGTGAGGTGGCGGGGGAGGAAGGGGTACTCCACCTGCCAGCAGACCACCAGGACGGCCAGCAGCACCGAGTAGACCGTCTTCACCAGGAAGAGGGTCGCCACCCGCGTGATGTTGCCGATGACCCGGCGGCCCTCCGCGACCACCGAGGGCAGCGTCGCGAAGCTGTTGTTGAGGAGCACGATCTGGGCCACCGCCCTGGTCGCCTCCGAGCCCGAGCCCATCGAGACCCCGATGTCGGCGTCCTTGAGGGCGAGCACGTCGTTCACGCCGTCGCCGGTCATCGCGACCGTGTGGCCGTGGGACTGCAGCGCGCCGACCATGTCCCGCTTCTGCTGGGGGGTGACCCGGCCGAAGACCGTGCCGGAGTCGAGGGCCGTCGCCATCTCCTCCCGCTCGGCGGGCAGTCGGCGGGCGTCGACGACCTCGCCGCTGAGGCCGAGCTTTCCGGCCACCGCGCCCACCGACACCGCGTTGTCGCCGGAGATGACCTTCGCGCGGACGTTCTGCTCCTCGAAGTAGCGCAGGGTGTCGGCGGCGTCGGGGCGCAGCCGCTGTTCGAGGACGACGAGGGCGGTGGGTCGGGCGCCGGTGGCGAGCTCGGGGTCGTCCAGCTCGCGGGTGACCCGGGCCAGCAGCAGCACCCGTAGTCCCTCTTCGTTCAGGCGTTCGGTCTCGGTGAGGGCCGGGTCGTCCTCGGCGAGCAGGACGTCGGGGGCGCCGAGCAGCCAGGTGCTGGACTCGCCGCCGCCCTCGCCGAAGGTCGCGCCGCTGTACTTGCGGGCGGAGGAGAACGGCAGCGACTCGGTGCACCGCCAGTCCTCGCTGTCCGGGTAGGCGTCGATGACGGCCTGGAGGGAGGCGTTGGGGCGCGGGTCCGATTCGCCGAGTGCGCCGAGGACCTTGCGTACGTACGCCTCGTCCGTCCCGTTGAGAGGACGCAGCTCGGTGACGTCCATGCCGCCCTCGGTGAGGGTGCCCGTCTTGTCGAGGCAGACGGTGTCGACGCGGGCGAGGCCCTCGATGGCCGGGAGTTCCTGCACCAGGCACTGTTTGCGGCCGAGGCGGATCACGCCGATCGCGAAGGCGACGGAGGTGAGCAGGACGAGGCCCTCGGGGACCATCGGGACGATGCCGCCGACCGTGCGGGCGACGGAGTCCTTGAAGTCGTGCTCCTTCACGATCAGCTGGCTGATGATCAGGCCGATCGCGGTCGGGACCATCATCCAGGTGACGTACTTGAGGATGGTGGAGATGCCGGAGCGCAGCTCCGAGTGGACCAGGGTGAAGCGGCTGGCCTCCTCCGCCAGCTGGGCGGCGTAGGCCTCCCGGCCGACCTTGGTGGCGGTGAACGCGCCGCCGCCCGCGACCACGAAACTGCCCGACATCACCTGGTCGCCGGGCTGCTTGACGACCGGGTCGGCCTCGCCGGTGAGCAGCGACTCGTCGATCTCCAGGCCGTCGGT
The DNA here is from genome assembly GCF_020010925.1 of Streptomyces griseiscabiei. Lineage (NCBI taxonomy): Bacteria > Bacillati > Actinomycetota > Actinomycetes > Kitasatosporales > Streptomycetaceae > Streptomyces > Streptomyces griseiscabiei. The sequence continues at coordinate 487,782 of NZ_JAGJBZ010000004.1, forward strand.
CTCGACGCACTCGCCATCGACGACGATCTTGTCGCCGGGGCCGATCTCGATCAGGTCGCCGAGGACGATGGCGGAGGTGGCGACGGGTGCGGCGACGCCGTCGCGGCGGACCGTGGGTTTCGCCTCGCCGATCACCGCGAGGGAGTCGAGGGTCTTCTTGGCCCGCCACTCCTGGATGATGCCGATGCCCGTGTTGGCCAGGATCACGAAGCCGAACAGGCTGTCCTGGATCGGGGCGACGCCCAGCATGATCACCCAGAGGACGCCGATGATCGCGTTGAACCGGGTGAAGACGTTCGCCCGGACGATGTCCACCATGGAGCGGCTGCTCCGCACGGGTACGTCGTTCACCTCGCCGCGGGCCGTGCGTTCGGCCACCTCGGCGGCCGTCAGACCACGGGCGCGCCCCGGTGGTCCGGGGGTCGGGGCGGGGGTGGGGTGCACAGGATCGAGCTCGGTACCCGCGTCGATGTGCGTCATGGATTCGACGGTACGTGCGGATTTAGGGGTTCACCCGCCGAGTGGGCGAAAGATCCGACCTGGGGAGGAGGGAGGCGCTGCCGCGTGATGCCGGGGTCGTACGGGTCCGGGGTGGGGCGGGTGCCGTCGGTCGGACGGGCTCAGTTGGTGGCGGGCCGCGCTGTCACGTCGTCGGGGTCGGTGGACTCGGTGGCCTCGGTCGCGATGCGGTCGGCTTCGGCGGCCTTCGTCCTCGCCTCCGCCTCGACGGCCTCGGCGGCCTCCGTCCCGGCCGCGGCCCTGATCGCCGCGTCCCGCTTGATCGCCGTGTCGCGGCGGCGGACGTAGTAGATGCCGATGAAGCCGAGGCCGCCGCCCGCGAGGCAGGTCCACACCCACCAGGTGTGTCCGTGGTCCTCGAACCAGCCGTAGAAGGGCAGCTGGACGACGAAGAGGAGGAGCCACAGGATCGTGCCGCCGATGATGACCGGCACCACGGGGCCCTCAAGGGGCTCCGGTGCCTCGTGCTTGGGGGTCCACTTCGCCATGGGGCACAGCTTACGAGGCGCGCGGGTCTACGCGCGGAGATGGTGTTCCCCGCAATGTATGTTCATACTGAAACGGTTTCTGATTGGCTACTTCTGTTCGTAGAAAACTCCAATGGCGTGCGGGTGACCGGTGGGTGTCCGCCCTTTCCGTTGGGGATTGAGGTCTCGTATGTCCCCGCAGTCCCCGCAGGGCACCCCTGGCGCCGTCGGCTCCCTCGACCGCTACTTCCGGATCACCGAGCGCGGCAGCACGCTCTCGCGTGAGATCCGGGGCGGTCTCGCCACCTTCTTCGCGATGGCGTACATCATCGTGCTGAACCCGATCATCCTGAGCAGCGCGAAGGACATGTACGGGCATCAGCTGGACTACGGCCAGCTGGTCACCGCGACCGCGATCACCGCCGCCTTCACCACGCTCCTCATGGGTGTCATCGGCAATGTGCCGATCGCGCTGGCGGCGGGGCTCGGGGTGAACACGGTCGTCGCGTTGCAGCTCGCGCCGCGGATGTCGTGGCCGGACGCGATGGGTATGGTCGTACTGGCCGGGTTCATCGTGATGCTGCTGGTGGCGACGGGGCTGCGGGAGCGGGTCATGAACGCCGTGCCGCTGGGGCTGCGCAAGGGCATCTCCATCGGTATCGGTCTGTTCATCATGCTGATCGGGCTGGTGGACTCCGGTTTCGTCACCCGTATCCCGGACGCCGCGCACACCACCGTGCCGCTGCAACTGGGCGCGACCGGGCATCTGAACGGCTGGCCGGTGCTGGTCTTCGTGCTCGGCGCGCTGCTGACGCTCGCGCTGATCGTGCGCAAGGTGCCGGGGGCGATCCTGATCTCGATCGTCGCGATGACGCTGCTCGCGGTGATCGTCGAGGCCGTCGCCAAGCTGCCGGCCGGTTCCTGGGGGCTGACGACGCCCAAGTGGCCCGGCAACCCGGTCGCGACGCCCGACTTCGGGCTGATCGGTGAGGTCAGTCTCTTCGGCGGCTTCGCGAAGGTGGGTGTGCTGACCGGTGTCCTCTTCGTCTTCACGGTCCTGCTGTCGTGCTTCTTCGACGCGATGGGCACGATCATGGGCGTCGGCGACGAGGCGAAGCTGACGGACGCGGAAGGTCAGCTGCCGGGGATCAACAAGGTGCTGTTCGTCGACGGCATCGCCGTCGCGGCCGGTGGTGCCAGCTCCTCGTCCGCGACGACCTGCTTCGTGGAGTCGACGGCGGGAGTGGGCGAGGGGGCACGCACCGGCTTCGCGAACGTGGTGACGGGTGCGCTGTTCGCGGTCGCGCTGTTCCTGACGCCGGTCGCCACGATGGTGCCCTCCCAGGCGGCGACCCCGGCGCTGCTCGCGGTCGGGTTCCTGATCCTCGCGAACTCCGTCCGTGAGATCGATTGGGCCGACTATACGATCGCGATTCCGGCGTTCGTGACGATGGTGATGATGCCGTTCACCTACTCGATCACCAACGGCATCGGCATGGGCTTCATCACCTTCGTCGTGCTGCGCCTGGCGGCGGGCCGTGGACGCGAGGTCCCGGTCGCGATGTACGTGGTGTCGGCGGTCTTCGGGTTCTACTACCTGATGCCGGCGCTCGGTCTGACGTGAGCGGTCGCCGGGCCCCCGGGGTCCCCCTGCCCCCTCACGTCACCCCGTAGAACTTCTCCGTCTCCTCGACGGCGGTCTGGAACCGCTCGTCGAAGTCGTCCCGAATGAGCGTCCCGATGACATAGTCCTGGACGCTCATTCCCCGTTTCGCGGCATGGGTCCGGAGCCGTTCGAGCAGCTCCTCGTCTATCCGCAGGCTGAGCACAGTGGTCCCCATGTGTACGAGGGTCAGGTGTGCTCCGCTCTGTCGTGTCACGTTCTGCGTACTAGTCACTCATATGAGTGACGAGAGGGCCTGAAACGGTGTGTCCGGGCGTGAGTGGCGGGCCTCACGGGCGCGAGTGTGGAGTTCCGGTGGTCTTTAGCGAGAGTAATGAGTTAAGCTAAAGAACATGCCTGACCTGAACCATGGCGACGACGAGGCCGCTGTGAACGCCCTCCGTTCCGCCGTGATGCGCCTGTCCCGCCGGCTCAAGCACCAGCGGGTCGACGAGTCGCTGAGCCCGACCGAGATGTCGGTGCTCGGCACGCTCGCCCGCTGCGGCACCGCCACCCCCGGTGAGCTGGCCCGCAAGGAGCATGTGCAGCCGCCGTCGATGACCCGGATCGTCGCCCTGCTGGAGAGCAAGGGACTGGTGAAGCTGGAGCCGCACCCCGAGGACCGGCGGCAGAAGGTGGTCACCCAGACCGAGCGGGCCGAGGCGATGCTGGAGGAGAGCCGGCGCAAGCGCAACGCCTTCCTCGCCACCCTGGTCGAAGGCCTCGACGAGGAGGAGTGGGCAGCGCTCCGGACCGCCGCGCCGGTCCTGGAGAAGCTCGCGCATCTGTGATCCCGTGCCCGGCCGCCGGGTGCGCCGCAGCCGGCCGGGCACGCCGGACCAACCGCCGGTACGCCCCTGCCGACAGCCCGTGCGCCGCCCGGGGGTGGGCATGGCCCGGCCCGAAAACCAGCAGACAGAACAGAGCAGAACAGGAGCGGTGAGGCTTACGCAACCGCATGACGTACACGCGTTTCACGCAAGGAGGCGAACCCCTTTGAGTTCGGGCCCCGGAACACCTTCCGTCCCCGCTCCCCCGCCCACCCACGAGCCCCCGCCGACGCCCGAGGTGCCGGAGGCACCCCCGGATACCGGCGTTCTGCCGCCCCGCGCCACCACCGCCCCCGCGGTGCCGGCGCCCGGCGCCCCCGCGGTCGCCGCCCAGGCCCCCGCCCCCCGTGAGCGGGTCTCCATGTTCCGGTCCCTGCGGGTGCGGAACTACCGGCTGTTCTTCCTCGGACAGGTCGTGTCGAACATCGGCACCTGGATGCAGCGGATCGCGCAGGACTGGCTGGTGCTGAGCCTGGCGGGCTCGTCGACGGCCGTCGGGGTGACCATGGCGCTGCAGTTCCTGCCGATGCTGCTGTTCGGGCTGTACGGCGGAGTCCTGGTCGACCGGTTCCCCAAGCGGCGGCTGCTGTTCGTGACACAGACCTCGATGGCCGTGACGGGGCTCGCCCTCGCCGCGCTCACCATCTCCGGTCATGTCCAGGTGTGGCACGTGTATGTGGCCGCCTTCGCCGTGGGCATGGCCACCGTGGTCGACAACCCGGCCCGGCAGTCCTTCGTGTCGGAGATGGTCGGACCGGACCAGCTGCAGAACGCGGTCAGCCTGAACTCGGCGAACTTCCAGTCGGCCCGTCTCGTCGGCCCCGCCGTCGCCGGTGTGCTGATCACCACCGTCGGCACGGGCTGGGCCTTCCTCTACAACGGCCTCTCCTTCATCGCCCCCATCACCGGTCTGCTGCTGATGCGGACCCGTGAGCTGAACCCCGTCCGCCGCGCCCCCCGCGCCAAGGGCCAGCTCCGGGAGGGCCTGCGCTATGTCGCCCGCCGCCCCGAACTGCTGTGGCCCATCGTGCTCGTCGGCTTCATCGGCACCTTCGGCTTCAACTTCCCCGTCTGGCTGTCGGCGTACGCGGACGACGTGTTCCACTCGGGCGCCGGCTCGTACAGCTTCTTCAACACGCTCATGGCGGTCGGCTCCGTCGCCGGCGCGCTGCTCGCGGCCCGCCGCGGCACGGCCCGGCTGCGGGTGCTGATCGGGGGCGCGCTCGCCTTCGGCCTGCTGGAGATCGTGGCCGCGCTGGCGCCGTCGTACTGGATGTTCGCCCTGCTCATGGTCCCCATCGGGATGTTCGGGCTGACGGTGAACGTCACCACCAACACGGCGATCCAGATGAACACCGATCCCGTGATGCGCGGCCGTGTCATGGCCCTCTACATGATGGTCTTCCTCGGCGGTACGCCGCTGGGCGCGCCGATCGCCGGCTGGGCCACCGACGCGTACGGCGCCCGGATCGGCTTCGTCGCGGGCGGTGTCGTCGCCACGGCCGCCGCGGTCGTCGTGGGCCTGGTCCTCGTCCGGGCCGGCGGGCTGCGGCTCTCGGTGGGCTGGAACCACGGCCATCCGAAGGTGCGGTTCGTGCCCAAGGACCCGGCCGAGGGGCAGTCCGACGGGCGGACCGACGGGCAGGCGGTTCCGGTGACGACCGCGGCCTAGCCAGGGCTGCGAGGGTGGCCTCATGAGTGCGACGAGTGCGACGAGTGAGACGCGTGCCGTGCGGCTGTTCGCGGCGGTGCTGCCGCCCGATGAGGTCGTCGAGGAACTCGGCCTGGTGGTCGGTGGGTTGAGGGCTCTGGCCGGGGCGGACCGGTTGCGGTGGACCGCGCCGCCCGGCTGGCACTTCACGCTCGCCTTCTACGGAGAGGTCGAGCGGGACGCCGTACCGGAGCTGACGCGGCGGCTGGAGCGGGCGGCGGGGCGGAGCGAGCCGTTCTCGCTGGCGGTGCGCGGCGGCGGGCAGTTCGGGCGCGGGCGGGCGCTGTGGGCGGGGGCCGAGGGGGACCTCGGGGCGCTGCGGCTGCTGGCCGACCGGGCGGAGGCGGCGGCCCGGAAGGCCGGGGTGCCGATGGGGGAGCACCGCCGGTACACCCCCCATCTGACCGTGGCCCGCGGCCGGGCGGACCTCGACGTACGGCCGTACGTCGCCGTGCTCGACACCTTCGCCGGGCGGACGTGGACGGTGTCCGACCTGGCGTTGGTCCGCAGCGATCTGCCGACGTCGGGGGTGGCGGGGGAGCAGCCGCGGTACGAGGCGGTCGGCCGCTGGGCGCTGGGACGCTGACCGCCGGGCCGCTGCCACCGCCGGGGCCGTCCGAAGGGGGCCGGGGGTGGCCGGTTAGGCTCGGTGGTGTGGACCCGAAGACCCGTAACCGGATCATGGCCGGTGTGCTTGTGCTGATGTTCGCGGTCGTTGCCCTCGCGGCGGCGCTTGGCAGGTGACCGCCGCGTGATCACTGGGTGAGTGGGCCGGGGAACCGCGGGCCGTGGCCGGCCGCGGCCCGGTGGGGCTTCTCGCGCAGTTCCCCGTGCCCCTCGGAGCGGATGGCGCCCCGGATCCGCTGCTACCAGGCGAAGGCCTCCGGGGACGGGCCAGGCCCCGGGAAGATCTCGTCCAGGGACGTCAGCAGTTCCTCGCTCAGGTCCAGCTCCGACGCCCGGATCGCGGAGTCGAGCTGCCCGCCCGTGCGGGGGCCGACGATCGGGCCGGTGACGCCGGGGCGGGTCAGCAGCCAGGCGAGGGCGGTCTCGCCGGGTTCGAGGCCGTGCTTGTCGACCAGGTCCTCGTACGCCTGGACCCGGGCGCGTACGGCGCTGTCGGCGAGGGCGTCGGCGGCCCGGCCCGAGGCACGGCGGCCCTCCTTGACCTCCTTCCCGATGACCCCGCCGAGCAGTCCGCCGTGCAGCGGTGACCAGGGGATGACCCCGAGGCCGTACTCCCGCGCGGCCGGGACGACCTCCATCTCGGCGCGGCGCTCGGCCAGGTTGTAGAGGCACTGCTCGCTGACGAGGCCGATGGTGCCGCCCCGGCGCGCGGCGGTCTCGTTGGCCTGGGCGATCTTGTAGCCGGGGAAGTTCGACGAGCCGGCGTACAGGATCTTGCCCTGCCGGACCAGGACGTCGACGGCCTGCCAGATCTCGTCGAACGGGGTGGCCCGGTCGATGTGGTGGAACTGGTAGACGTCGATGTGGTCGGTCCGCAGCCGCTTGAGCGACGCGTCCACGGCCCGCCGGATGTTCAGGGCGGAGAGCTTGTCGTGGTTGGGCCAGGCGTCGCGGTCGGCGGCCATGTTCCCGTACACCTTGGTCGCGAGGACGACCTTGTCGCGGCGCTCGCCGCCCTTGGCGAACCAGTTGCCGATGATCGATTCCGTACGGCCCTTGTTCTCGCCCCAGCCGTACACGTTCGCCGTGTCGAAGAAGTTGATGCCCGCGTCCAGCGCCGCGTCCATGATCGCGTGGCTGTCCGCTTCGTCCGTCTGCGGACCGAAGTTCATCGTGCCGAGGACCAGTCGGCTGACCTTGAGTCCTGTGCGTCCGAGCTGTGTGTACTTCATGACGCCCCAGCCAAGGCGGTGGAGTGCGCTCTAGGCAAGCGCGGGCCGGGTGTCCTCCGGGTCCGGTGTGCGGGGCGGGCCGGGCGGGCGGCGGAAGGGGAGGAGGAGCAGGGGGGTGGCGAGGAGCAGGAGCCCGCCGACGGCGATGGCGGCGCGGGGGGTGGTGAGGGCGGCGAGGAGGCCCCAGAGGGCCGTCAGGGCGGCGGTGGAGAGCTTGCCGGTGACGGACCAGGCGGTCAGGACACGGGCGACGCGGTCCGACGGGGTCCGGGTGAGGCGCTGGGTGACCATCACGGGGTTGAAGACGCTGATGCAGAGGATCAGGCCCAGTTCGACGACCATCACGAGGACGAGACCGGCGACGCCGGGCCCGATGAACGCCAGCCCCAGTCCCCAGCACGCCCGCAGGGTGCCCGCGGTCCGGATGACCCTGCGGTGACCGTGCCGGGCGACCAGACGGGGGGAGAGCCGGGAGCCGATCAGGCCGCCGACACAGGGGACGGCGAAGGCCAGGCCGTACTGCCAGGGGGCGAAGCCGAGTTCGCCGACCATCAGGATGACCAGCAGTGGCGCGGGCGCCATGATCAGGGCGTTGACCAGGACGGTGTTGAGGAAGAGCGGGCGCAGGGCCGGATCGCGGAGGATGTACCGCCAGCCGTCGAGGAGGTCGCGGGCGCGCAGGCGCGGGGCGTCCTCGGCAGCCGGTTCCGTGCGCGGGGCGGGTGGGGCGGGCCGGGTGGCCGGCCGGGTGGTGGGTCGGCCGGGGCGGGCCGGGCGGGGGGCCTCTCCGCCGATCGCCCGGATGCCCGCCGCCGAGAGGAGGTAGCTGCCGGCGTCGATCAGCACGGTGACGACCGGGCCGAAGAGACCCATCGCCGCGCCGCCGAGGGGTGGGCCGAGCATGGTCGTGGTCCAGGTCGTGGCCTCGAAACGGCCGTTGGCGGCCACCAGGTGCTCCGCGGGGACCAGGGACTTCAGGAAGGCACCGCTCGCCGCGGTGAAGGTGATGTCGGCCACGGCGACGGCCATGGAGACCAGGAGGAGCTGGGGGAAGGTGAGCAGGTCGAGGACGTAGGCCACGGGGACGGTCAGCAGGGCCGCGCAGCGGACCAGGTCCGTGGTGATCATCACCGGGCGCTTGCGGTGGAACTCCACCCAGGGGCCGAGCGGCACGGCCACCGCCGCGCCCACCGCCAGACCGGTCGCCGCCAGCACCGAGACCTCCGCGGGGCCGACGTGCAGGACCAGCACGGCAATCAGGGGGAGCGCGTCGAACGACAGCCGGGTCCCGAACGCGCTGACCGCGTACGCCGCCCACAGCCACCGGAATTCCCGGCCCAGCCCACGGTCCCGCCCGGCTCGCGCCATCCCCGCCCCACCCCGCGTTCGTCACCGGCCCCGTCCGACCGGGACATCCAAGTGGGTGGGAGGCGGCTGATCAAGTGAGTAGGGCCCGGGCCGGGGTTCGCGGGCGGCGGCGTCAGCCTCGGGGCTCGTACGGACCGCCGAGCCCCCACGCCTCGTGCATCGCGTTGGCGAAGGTCGCCGCGATCTTGTGTTCGCCGGAGGTGTTGGGGTGGGTGCCGTCGTAGGTGTCCCAGTGGATGTCGTACGCCGGGGGAGGGGACGCCAGGAGGAGCGGCGAGCGGGGTTCGTCGAGGTCGGCGGCCGTCTTGGCGAGGAGTTCGTTGAAGCGGGCGACCTGGGCGGCGAAGGGGGCGTCGGTCTCGGCGCGGACGTTCGGGGTGACCGGGAGGAGCACCACGCGGATGTGCTGGTTCGCCTCGCGGGCGGACTCGACGAAGCGGCGGGTGTTCTCGGCGGTCTGCTCGGCGTCGGTGTAGAAGCCGAGGTCGATGAGGCCGAGGGAGACGAGGAGCACGTCGGCGCGGTGGCGGCGGACCGCGTCGGCGATCAGCGGCGCCATGTGCAGCCAGCCCTCGCCCCAGCCCGCGAGATGGGCGCGGGGGAAACGCGGGTCCGTGTCGGCGTACTCGTACGACGTCGGCGTGTCCGTCGCCTTGTCGTAGAGCGTCTCGCGCGGACCGACGATCCTGAACGGGCCGTCGTACGTGGTGCGCAGGTGCTCCCAGAGCCGGAAGCGCCATGTGTGTTCGCCCGCGCTCCCGATCGTCATGGAGTCGCCTACGGGCATGAACCTGAGCATCCGCTCATCATGAACGATCGCTACCGACTGGTAGGCGGCGCCCGCCCACGGGGTGCTGTGAGCCTGGCCACGTTGTCGTGTGCGGGTGCGTGGGGGCTGGTCGCGCAGTTCCCCGCGCCCCTGAAAAGCAGGGGCTGCGCCCCGTGCTTTTCGCCATGAAAGGGCCGCAGGCCTCTTTCAGGGGCGCGGGGAACTGCGCGAGAAGCCCCACCGGACCCGCACCCACCCACTCACCCCCACTCCCACGGCGCTCCCCACCCCCACCCAGCGGAGCGAGATGGCAGGCTTGGGCCCATGCGCCGTCGCCCCCTCCACCCCCTTCGCCGCCCCGTCCGCCGGCTCCGCGCCGGCTTCGCCGGTCTCGCCGCGGTCCTGCTCGCCGCCCTCCCGGCCGCGCCCGCGTCCGCCGATGACGACGGGTTCACGATGAAGGACTCACGGATCACCGAGTCGAGCGGTCTCGCCGCGTCGCGTCAGCACCCGGGGGTCTACTGGACCCACAACGACAGCGACGACGGCGCGTTCCTCTACGCCGTCGACAGCAAGACGGGCGAGACGGTCGCCACGGTCACCATGTCGGGCGTCGGCACCCCGCGCGACGTCGAGGCGATCTCCATGGGCCCGGACGACAAGCTCTACGTGGGCGACATCGGCGACAACCTCGGCGGCACCTGGGCGTATGTGTGGATCTACGAACTGCCCGAGCCCAAGGAGCTGACGGACCAGACGGTCAAGGCCACCCAGTACGTCGTGAAGTACGAGGACGGGGCGCGGGACGCGGAGGCGCTGATGGTGCACCCGAAGACCGGGCGGGTCTACATCGCCGACAAGGACGAGGCGGGCGGGTCCCTGTACGAGGGACCGGCCGAGCTGTCCGCCTCCGGCACGAACGTGTTCAAGAAGGTCGCCGCCGTGCCCGATCTGGAGGTCACCGACGGCGCGTTCTCGCCGGACGGCAAGCAGCTCGCCCTGCGCGCCTACTTCGGCGGCATCCTCTACGACTGGAACGGCGGCAGGATCAAGAAGGTCGAGCGGCTGAGCGTGCCCCTGCAGCGGCAGGGGGAGTCGGTCACCTTCAGCACCGACGGTTCGAAGATCATGTACGGCAGCGAGGGGTCCGGCAGCTCGGTCGTCGCCCGGGACGTGCCCGGCGGCGGTTCCGGGAGCGGCGGCTCCGGCTCGTCCTCCGGCTCCTCGGGCGGGGACGGCTCCGGCGCGGCCCAGGCCGACGGCGAGGGCACCGGCTCGACCTTCAAGATCGGCGCGCTCGCCGTGGCCGGCGCGGTCGTCGTCGTATGGGGGTTCAAGCGGCTGCTGCGCCGGCCGGCGTCCTGAGCCGACAGCCGGCGTCCTGAGCCGGCCGGCGAGGGGCGTCAGGCCCCCGTGCCCGTCTCCGGGCCCTCGTCCCGCCGCCGCCCTCCGACGAACACCTCCAGCCCGTCCAGGATGCGCTGCAGGCCGAACTCGAAGTGGTCGAACTCCGCGCCGAACGCGTCGTCCGAGAGGCCGGCGAGCAGCGGGTAACGGCCGGAGGCCATCAGCTCGGTGAGGATGGGGGCCTGGGCCTGCCAGAACTCCGCGTCGGTCAGGCCCGACCGGTGCTCCGCCTCCCGCTGGTAGAGCTGGGTACGGGCGGCGCCGACGACATAGCCGTCCACGGCGACGATCACGGAGATCAGCTCGGGGTCGGTCAGCCCCATCGACTTGATGCGGGAGAGCATCTTCTCCGTGCCGTCCAGGGCGCTCGGGCCGAGGACCGGGCGCGACTGGTTGACCTGGAGCAGCCAGGGGTGGCGGCGGTAGAGGGCGAGGGTCGCGCGGCCCATGGCCTCCAGGGCGGCGCGCCAGCCGCCGTCGCCGAGGTCGGCGGGGTTCTCGGAGGGCCGCTGGACGCGGTCGAGCATCAGGTCCAGCAGCTCGCCCTTGCCGGGCACATAGCGGTACAGGGACATGGTGCCGGTGCCGAGTTCCGTGGCGACCCGGCGCATGGAGACGGCGTCCAGGCCCTCCGCGTCGGCGATCCGCACGGCCGCCTCCACGATCCGGTCCAGTGTGAGCCCCGGCTTGGGGCCGCGGCTGGGGCGCGGGCCGGTGTCCCAGAGCAGTTGGAGCGTGCGGACGATGTCGCCGCTGCCGCTGGTGTCCGTACCGTCGCCGGTGCCGCCCTTGCCCCTTGTCATGGCCCCGAGTTTAAGTCCTCGCGGAAAAACTGGGTACGTCGTACGCGCAATCGGGTACGGTGTACTCAGTTCTCGACGGAAGGGGGACCCATGAGCAACGGCAACGGCGGAAGCCAGGGCCACGGCGGCGGAGCCGGGGGCGGCGACGGCTACGCGGTGCGGGCGGAGGGGCTGGAGAAGCGGTACGGGGAGAAGCGGGCGCTCGACGGCTTCGACCTCGCCGTCCGCGAGGGCACGGTGCACGGACTGCTCGGCCCGAACGGCGCGGGCAAGACCACCGCCGTCCGCATCCTCTCCACGCTGCTGCGCCTGGACGGCGGCCGGGCGCGGGTGGCCGGTCTCGATGTGGCCGCGCGGCCGCGCGAGGTGCGGGCCAGGATCGGCCTCACCGGACAGTACGCGGCCGTGGACGAGGTGTTGACGGGGCGTCAGAACCTGGAGATGTTCGGTCGGCTGTTCCATCTGGGCGGGAAGCGGGCGAAGCTGCGGGCCGTCGAGCTGCTCGACCAGTTCGATCTCACCGACGCCGCCGACAAGGGCGTCGGCAAGTACAGCGGTGGCATGCGGCGCCGGCTCGACCTCGCCGCGTCGATGATCCTCGCCCCGGCCGTCCTCTTCCTCGACGAGCCGACGACCGGCCTCGACCCGCGCAGCCGGGGCGAAGTCTGGGAATCCGTACGGGCGTTGGTGGCGGACGGCACGACCGTGCTGCTCACCACGCAGTATCTGGAGGAGGCCGACCGGCTCGCCTCGCGCATCACCGTGATCGACCAGGGCCGGGCCATCGCGGACGACACCCCGGACGGGCTGAAGAGCACGGTCGGCGGCGACCGTATCGAGGTCGTGGTCGCCGAGCGCGCCGACATCCCGCGCGCGGTGAAGGTCGTCGCCCGGGTCGCGGACGGCGAACCGGAGTCGGACGACACGGAGTTGCGTGTCCACGCGTCCGTGACCGACCGTGTCTCGGCCCTGACCGAGGTGGCCCGCACCCTCCAGGACGAGGGCGTACGGGTCGAGGACATCGGCCTGCGCCGGCCCAGCCTCGACGACGTGTTCCTGCGCCTGACGGGCCACCGCACGGAGAAGACGGCCGACAAGGACGCGCAGAAGGACGCGAGGTCGGGCGCGAGGAAGGGCACCCAGACGGACGCGAAGACGGACGTGAAGACGAACACGAAGGGGGCCGCCGTATGAGCACCGGCACCGTCGAGCCGAACGCCTTGGACACGCGCGGCCGTACGTACTGGCTGCTGGCCGACGTCTGGAACGTCGTCCGCCGCGGTCTCACCCACTACCAGCGCCAACCGATCAACATCGCCTGGCAGTTGGGCTTTCCCATCCTGTCCGTGCTGCTGTACGGCTATGTCTTCGGCAGTGCCATGAAGGTGCCCGGCGGCGGGGACTACCGGGACTTCCTGATGCCGGGCATGTTCGTGATGACGATGGCCTTCGGGTTCATCAACACGGCGACGCTGGTGGTCTACGACTCCACCAAGGGGGTCATCGACCGGTTCCGTTCCATGCCGATGGCGCCGTCGGCGGTGGTCGCGGGGCGCGGCGTGACCGATCTCCTCGCGGCCTGCGCGGAGTTGGCCATCATGATGCTGACGGCCTTCGCGATGGGCTGGCGCCCGGACGCGGGGCTCGGCTTCCTGGGCGCCTTCGGGCTGCTGCTCTGGCTCCGCTTCGCGCTGATCTGGATCGGGGTCTGGCTGGGCCTCATGGTCCCCAACCCGGAGGCGGCGGGCGGTCTCTTCGCGGTCGCCTTCCCGCTGACCATGATCTCCAGCATCTATGTCGCCCCGCAGCTCATGCCCGACTGGCTGGGCTGGATCGCCGCGTGGAACCCGATCTCCTCCACGGCCGCCGCGACCCGTGAACTGTTCGGGACGTCGGCCGGTGCCGGGGACTCCTGGGTCGAGCAGCACGCGCTGCTGATGGCCGGGGTGTGGCCGGTGGTGCTCACGCTGGTGTTCCTGCCGCTGGCGGTGCGGAGGTTCCAGAAGCTGAGCCGGTGACGCGGGTCGTCACGGCCGCACGTCGGGGCGTCCGGTGTATCAGGTGCCGCCGGACGCCTTGACGTGTTCATGCGATCTGTCTTCCATGGGAGGTGCGGGTGGTGGGAGCGCTCCCATCCTGTTCCGGGCCCGCGCCTCCCGAGGAGGAAGCAGCGAAATGTTCCGCAGCTTACGGAGAACCCTGGGCACCCTGTGCGCGGCCGCCGCCGTGCTCGCGCTGCCTCTGACCGGCGGCGCGCACGCGGCGGTCGGCGCGGCCGACGAGGTCGGCGCGGCCGAGGCCGGTGCCGGCTACTGGCACACCAGCGGCCGGCAGATCCTGGACGCGAACGGCCAGTCGGTCCGGATCGCCGGGATCAACTGGTTCGGCTTCGAGACCGCCAACCACGTCACCCACGGCCTCTGGTCCCGCGACTACAAGAGCATGATCGACCAGATGAGGTCACTGGGCTACAACACCATCCGGATGCCCTACAGCGACGACATCCTCAAGCCCGGCACCATGCCCGACAGCCTCAACCACTCCGACGGCAAGAACGCCGACCTCCAGGGCCTCACCTCGCTCCAGGTCCTGGACAAGATCGTCGCGTACGCCGGTCAGACCGGTCTGAAGGTCATCCTCGACCGGCACCGTCCGGACGCGGCGGGGCAGTCGGCCCTCTGGTACACCTCGGCCGTCCCCGAGACGACGTGGATCACCAACCTCAAGGCGCTGGCGAGCCGTTACAAGGGCAACTCGACGGTCGTCGGCATCGACCTGCACAACGAGCCCCACGATCCCGCCTGCTGGGGCTGCGGCGACACGGCCCGCGACTGGCGGCTGGCCGCCCAGCGCGCCGGCAACGCGGTGCTGTCCGTCAACCCCGAGCTGCTGATCCTGGTCGAGGGCGTCCAGACGTTCAACGGTGTCTCGGGCTGGTGGGGCGGCAACCTGATGGGCGTGGCCCAGTACCCCGTACAGCTGGACGTGGCGAACCGGGTGGTGTACTCCGCCCACGACTACGCCACGAGCGTCGCCCAGCAGAGCTGGTTCAGCGACCCGTCCTTCCCGGCCAACATGCCCGGGATCTGGGACCGTTACTGGGGTTACATCTTCAAGCAGAACATCGCGCCGGTGTGGGTGGGCGAATTCGGTACGACGCTCCAGTCGACGGTGGACCAGCGATGGCTGGCGGCCCTGGTGACGTATCTGCGCTCCACGTCGGCGTACGGCAACGACTCCTTCCACTGGACCTTCTGGTCCTGGAACCCCAACTCCGGTGACACCGGCGGCATCCTGAAGGACGACTGGCAGACGGTCGACACGGTCAAGGACGGCTATCTGGCGAGCATCAAGGCGCCCGGCTTCCCGCCGGGCGGGGGCGGCCCCGGTGATCCGGGCGACCCGGGCGATCCCGGTGACCCCGGCGGCGGGACGCCCTCCTGCACCGCCGCCTACACCGTCACCAGCGACTGGGGCGGCGGCTTCAACGCCGATGTGAAGGTCACCAACTCCGGTACGACCGCGATCAGTTCGTGGAAGGTCAGCTGGACCTGGCCGGGCTCCCAGCGGGTCACGAACATGTGGAACGCCTCGTACACCCAGAGCGGCGCCACGGTCACCGCCGTCAACGCCGCCCACAACGGGGCGCTCGCGGCGGGCGGTTCGGCAACCCTCGGCTTCGGGGGCGCGCCCGGGGGCGGGGGTGTGCCGAGTGTGAGCTGCACGGCCGCGTGAGGGGTGCGGCGGTGGGGCAGGGGGTGCCTGGTGGTCAGCCGGGTGCCCCTGGCTCCGTACATCAACTACGGCCGGAAGGCGGCGGGTTGGGTCCGGTGGCAGCCTGTAGTGTCCTGTCGCGTGCTGGCTGAACGACGACACCGACTCATTCTGCGGGCCCTGCGTTCCGGCGGCACGGCGTCCGTGACCGGTCTCGCCGAGCAGCTCGGGTCCAGCGCGGCGACGATCCGCCGGGATCTGCTCAAGCTGGAGGCGGACGGGCTGCTCACCCGGGTCCACGGCGGGGCGGTCGTCGACGACCGGCGGGCGCCCTTCGACGAGGCCGCCGAGGTGCTGGTGACGGAGAAGGACGCCATCGCCGCCCGGGCCGCCGCCCTGATCGAGGACGGTCAGTCGGTCATCCTGGACAGCGGCACGACGGTCCACCGGCTCGCCCTCCGGCTGCGTGGCCGCCGGATCACCGTGATCACCAACAACCTCGCCGTGTACGACGAACTCGTCGACGACGAGGCCGTCGACCTGATGCTGCTCGGGGGCATGGTCATCCGTGAGTCACGCATGCTGGACGGGTTCATGGCGGAGGACAACCTCCGTCAGGTCCATGCCGACTGGCTGTTCATGGGCGCCTGCGGCATCCGCCCCGGGGGCCAGGTCATGGACACCACCGTGGCCGAGGTGCCCGCCCGGCGTGCCATGATCGCGGCCGGTGACCGGGTCGTCCTGCTGGCCGACAGGAGCAAGTTCCCCGGCGACGGCATGGTGAAGATCTGCGGCCCCGAGGACCTGGACGCGCTCGTCACCACCGCCCCGGAGGGGGACCCGACCTGCGCGGCCCTGCGGGAGGCCGGCGTGGACGTGATCGGGGTGGGGACGGAGCCCGACAGGGCCGCGGACACGGCCGCGGACAGGGTCGCGGACACGGTCTAGAGCCGGCTGAGGGCCCGCATCGCGTCGTGCTCGATACGGGCCAGGTCGTGGAGGGCGGTGGCGGCCTCGTCGAGGGGGCGGGGGTCGCCGGAGTCGCCGGCCGTGGCGATGAGGGCGGCCACCTGGGTCCAGAGGGCGGCGGCCTCGGCGTACAGGGTGTGGCCGGTGCGCAGGTGAGGGCTGTCGATCAGCCCGGCGGACTCGGCGAGGAAGTCCCGGTAGAGGTTGCGGAACAGGGCGCCGCCGGTGCCGGCCTGTTCCATGAGGACGGCGGTGCGGCGCAGGCCCGCCCGTGGATCGCCGTCGCGCCGCAGCCACTTCGGGAGCTGCCGGGCGGTCTTCTCGATGCCCCGGTGGCCCAGGTTCGCGATGGGTGGGTTCAGGAAGGCGGCGGCGCACGTCCTGATCGCGGGGACGATCCGGTCCTGGGTTGACGGCGGGCCGCCGGGTGCCGTGACGGTGAAGGAGCGGTGCCGGGCGGTCATGGGGCCGCGCGCGGCTCTGGCGGCGGCCAGGGAGGCGAGGCTCGTGGTGACGGCTCCGCCCTGCTGGGCGGTGTCCACCAGGTGGGCGACCTGGTCGTCGTAGCCGTACATCGCCACCACGTGCCCGCCGAAGTGCACCTTGGTGCCGAAGTAGTCCAGGTGGTGGCTGTCGAGCTGGAGACCGACGGGGCGGCCCGCGTCGAGGGGTGCCGTGATGTTCCGCCAGGCCTTGCGCGGGGAGGTGGTCTCCTCGACCGCGAGTTCGAGCCCGAGGGCGGCGGCCAGGTTCCGGGTCAGCTCGAAGGGCCTGACCCGGCCGCCGAGGAAGGGGAAGTCCATGGCCTTGCTGTCCCAGTGGACGAAGGACAGCCCGGAGCCGAGGCCGAACAGCATGGGCTCGGAGAGGTCCGCTCCCTCGTGGCGCAGGAGTACACCCAGCGCCGTCGTCTCGCAGTGCCGCATGCCGCGGGCGTCGACGCCCCTCACCATGACCATGCGGCTCATTCTCCTTCGCCCGGCCTGTTCCTCCTGCCTTTCTCCGGCTTTTCCCGGGCTTTCCCCCGGCTTCTGCATCCGGTGTCCCGGATGGATTCAAGTGCCCCGTTCTGTGAGGTTCTTGAGCGGATCCAATGACTCAATTCGGTCAAGTCTTCGTCTAATGAGTGCGTGTGTGGCGCGCTCTTCCGGAACCATGCGGCACGGGCCGCGTACCTCGTGGCCCGTGAACCCCCCTCATCGTTGCGAGAGACCTATATGAGAAGAAGCGCAGCCGTGTTGAGCGGTGCCGTCGTGGTCCTGGCCGGGACGCTCACCGCCGTGCCCGCCAACGCCAGCGCCCCGTCCGCCGCGAACGCCGTCCAGGCCGCCGCCGCGAAGGTCGCCTGGAAGAAGTGCGCCACGGACAACTCCCCGACGCTGCAGTGCGCGTCGGTGAAGGTGCCGCTCGACTACGCCAAGCCGAGCGGGAAGAAGATCACGCTCGCGCTGACCCGCGTGCCGCACACCTCGAAGACGTTCCAGGGCCCGCTGCTGGTCAACCCGGGCGGCCCCGGCGGCAGCGGTACGGGTCTGGCCTCGTTCGTCGCGTCCTCGCTGCCGAAGAAGGTGGCGGCGCAGTACGACGTCATCGGCTTCGACCCGCGCGGCGTGGGCGAGAGCAAGCCCGCCCTGAACTGCAAGCCGGGCTACTTCGACCCGGTGCGCCCGGACTCGGTGCCCAGCACCGCCGCGATCGAGAAGGCCAACGTCAAGCGCGCCCAGTCCTTCGCCAAGGCCTGCGGCACGAAGTACAAGGACGTCCTGCCGTACATCAACACGATCAGCGCGGCGAAGGACCTGGAGTCGATCCGCAAGGCCCTCGGCGCCAAGAAGATCAACTACTTCGGTTACTCGTACGGCACCTACCTCGGCGCGGTCTACGCCAAGCTCTACCCCTCGCGGGTGCGGCGTCTGGTGCTCGACTCGATCGTCGACCCGACGGGTGTCTGGTACCGGGACAACCTCGACCAGGACTACGCGTTCGACAAGCGCCACAAGGCGTTCATGAAGTGGGTCGCCAAGAACAACGGCACCTACAAGCTCGGCACCGACCCGAAGAAGATCGAGGCGAAGTGGTACGCCATGCGTGCCGCCCTCGCCAAGAAGCCGGTGGGCGGCAAGGTGAAGGTGGGCGCCTCGGAGCTGGAGGACACCTTCATCCCCGGCGGCTACTACAACGGCTACTGGCCGTTCCTCGCCGAGGCGTTCGCCGCCTATGTGGGGGACAAGAACTCCGACCCGCTGGTCGAGGCGTACCAGAACTTCGCCGCCATCGACTCCTCCGGTGACAACGGCTACAGCGTCTACGCCTCGGTGCAGTGCCGTGACGCGTCCTGGCCGCGCGACTGGAAGACGTGGACCAAGGACAACTGGGCGGTCTACAAGAAGGCGCCGTTCATGGCCTGGAACAACGCCTGGTACAACGCGCCGTGCGCGTTCTGGCCGACCAAGTCCCTGAAGCCGGTGAACATCGCCAACTCCAAGCTCCCGCCGGCGCTGCTGTTCCAGGCGACGGACGACGCGGCCACCCCGTACCAGGGCGGTGTCACCGTCCACAAGCTGCTCAAGAACTCCAGCCTGGTCGTCGAGCAGGGCGGCGGCAACCACGGCATCTCGCTGAGCGGCAACAGCTGCCTCGACAAGTACCTGGCCACCTACCTGACCAACGGCAAGGTGCCGCGGGGCAAGGGCACGGCCGACGCCACCTGCAAGAAGCTGGCCGACCCGAAGCCGGCGGCCCCGCAGGACGCTTCGGCCCGGTCGACGCTGGGCGCCACGCAGGGGCCGGCCGCGACTGACGGCGCCACCCTGCACGGGATACTCGGCTTCCGCGGCTGAGCATCACCCGCACGGTGAAGAACGCGAAGGGCGCCCGGCAGCACATGCCGCCGGGCGCCCTTCGGTGTCGTACGGGACGGGACGCGGCCCGTGTTACAGCTGTTACAGCTTCTCGATCACGTAGTCGACGCACTTGGTGAGGGCCTCGACGTCCGCCGGGTCGATCGCCGGGAACATGGCGACGCGCAGCTGGTTGCGGCCGAGCTTGCGGTAGGGCTCGGTGTCGACGATGCCGTTGGCGCGCAGGACCTTGGCGACGGCGGCGGCGTCGATCTCGTCCGAGAAGTCGATCGTGCCGATGACCTGGGAGCGCTTGGCCGCGTCCGTGACGAACGGGCTCGCGTACTTGCTCTCCTCCGCCCAGGTGTACAGCCGGGTCGAGGAGTCCTTCGTACGGGCCGTGGACCAGCTCAGACCGCCCTGGCCGTTGATCCACTTCAGCTGCTGGTCGAGCAGGAAGAGGGTGGCGAGGGCCGGGGTGTTGTACGTCTGGTTCTTGCGGGAGTTGTCGATCGCCGTGGGCAGGCTGAAGAACTCCGGGACGTGGCGGCCGGAGGCGTGGATCCGCTCGGCGCGCTCGATGGCGGCCGGGGAGAAGACACCGATCCACAGGCCGCCGTCGGAGGCGAAGGACTTCTGCGGGGCGAAGTAGTAGACGTCGGTCTCGGCGATGTCGACGGGCAGGCCGCCGGCGCCGGAGGTGGCGTCGACCAGGACGAGGGCGCCCTCGTCGGCGCCGGCCACGCGCCTGATCGGGGCCGCGACACCGGTGGAGGTCTCGTTGTGGGTGAACGCGTAGACGTCGACACCCGCCTCGGCCTGTGCCTCCGGGTGCGTGCCGGGGTCGGAGGAGACGACCGTGGGCTCGGCGAGCCAGGGGGCGAGCTTCGCGGCCTTGGCGAACTTCGAGCTGAACTCGCCGAAGGTCAGGTGCTGGCTCTTGTTCTCGATCAGGCCGTGCGTCGCGACGTCCCAGAACGCCGTGGAGCCGCCGTTGCCGAGGACGACCTCGTAGCCCTCGGGCAGCGAGAACAGCTCGCTGACGCCCTCGCGGACCTGGCCGACCAGGTTCTTCACCGGGGCCTGGCGGTGGGACGTGCCGAGCAGAGAGGTACCGGTGGCGGCCAGCGCGTCCAGCGCCTCCGTCCGCACCTTGGAGGGGCCCGCGCCGAAACGTCCGTCGGCGGGCTTGATGTCAGCGGGGATCTGGATATCAGCCACGGGCATGGAGCCTAGCGGCTCCGCGAAACGTGGGTGAAACGTCGTCCGTCGGATGAGACGGGGGCGCCTTGTGACTCGGGGGTGCGGGTTCTTTGGCGGGTGCGGGTGCGGGTGCGTGGGGCTTCTCGCGCAGTTCCCCGCGCCCCTGAAAAGCAGGGGCTGCGCCCCGTGCTTTTCACCGAAAGGGCCGCAGGCCCGCCTCCAGCCCCGCGCGGAGCGCGAAATGGTCCGGAATCAGATCCCTCGTACCGGGCCCGGGGTGAATCGGACCGGCAGTGCCACCAGGCCCCGGAGCCAGGGGGAGGCGCGCCGGACCAGGGAGCCGGCCGGGACCGCGAGGTCCAGGTCCGGGAGGCGGTCGAGGACGACCTCGATACCCGTTCGGGCGATGACCTCGGCCGTCTCCTGCGCGGGGAAGGGACACCGGTGCTCCCCGTGCCCGAAGGAGAAGTGCGCGTTGTTCCCCCCGGTCAGCGCGGCCCCCCGCGCCCGTACCCGGGGATCGGAGTTCGCCCCCTGCAGCCCGAGCAGGACCAGATCACCCGCACGAAGGACCCGCCCACCCAGCCGTGTGTCCCGCGCCGCCCAGCGGCCCGCCACGTTCTGGATCGGGGCGTCCTCCCACAGCACCTCGTTCATGGCCTCCGCGACACTGCTGCGCCCCCCGAACAGCGACGCCGCGAACCGCTCGTCCGTCAGCATCAGCCGCAGCGAGTTGCCGATCCAGTCCGCCGTCGGCTGATGCCCCACCGCCAGCATCACCATCACGTCATGGGTGACCTCCTCGACCGTCACCTCGTACGCCCGCGCCCCCGCCAGCAGCCGCGACACCACGTCGTCCCCGGGCCGCTCCCGGCGCTCCGCCACCAGTCGGGCCATCGCCGTCCGCAGATACCCCTCGGCCGCCATCGCCCGGTCCTGGCCGTCGAGGATGTCGTTCAGCGCCGCCACCAGCCCGGGCCCGTGCTCCTCCCGGAAGCCGAAGAGATGGGCCAGGACGCGTGCGGGCAGCGGCGCCGCGAACTGCCCCACCAGATCGGCCGCGCCCATCCCGCACACGCCGTCGATCAACTCGTCGGCGAACCGCTCGACATGACCGCGCAGTTCGAGCGGCTCGACCGCCTCCAGCGCCTCCTCGATCAGCGCGGCCCGCTGCCGGTGCCGCTCGCCGACCGTGCCGAGGACCGACGGCTGCTCCGGGCTGATCACGGGAAGCAGCGGCCAGTCGGCCGGAACACGCTGCCACTGGTTCCACAGCGCGGAGTCCCGGCTGAACAGCTCCGGATCGCTCGTCACCTGGTGCAGCTCCCGGTAGCCGAGCACCAGCCACGCCGGTACGTCCCCGTCGAGCAGCACGGGCACCACCTCGCCGTGCTCCCGCCGCAACCCCCGGTACAGGGAGGCGGGTTCGCCCTGGAAGCGGGCGCCGAAGAGGGGCACGGGGGCCGGTTCGGGGGCGGATTCGGGCATGGCGAAGTGCGCGGGGGCCGCGTGGCCGCCGTCGCCGGTCTCAGAGATTGCGTAGTCCAACGAGCACCTGCTCCAGAATGTCCAGATCGACCAGCGTGGCCTGGTTCGGATGCCGGGCGCTGACCCGGCCCGCCGTGAGGAGGTCGGAGAGCAGCACCTTCGTGATGCTCACCGGCAGCCGCAGCTGGGCGGCGATCTCCACCACCGCCGTGGGCCGCTCCGTCAGCCGCAGGATCGCCACATGCTCCGACTGCATGCCCGGTGCCGGCTGGCTCTCCGCGACCACCAGGGTCACCAGGTCGAACGGTGTTCCGGGCGCGGAACGGCTGCGCCCCCCGGTGAGCGTGTACAGCCGGTCGGGCAGGTCGTCCCTGCCGGGCCGGCTCATGACGTACGGGGCGCCAGAGCCGTAACGGCGGTGGTGGTCGTGGTCGTGGCCGTGTTCGCACCGGTGGCCATGGCCGTGGTTGTATCGGCCGCCGGGTCCGTCAGGTCCGTAAGGTCCGTCGGGCGGCGCGGCCTCGCGCTCAGGTGCTCGCCCAGCTGTTCGACCAGCTCGCTCATGTTGTGGCCGACGAGCCCGGCGTCCGCCTCCTCGTCCGTCACGACGGCCAGATGCGCGCCCTCGCCCGCCTCCACGATGAGCAGGACCCCGCCGTGGAACTCCGCCATCGCCGAGCGCACCCCTCCGCTGCCGTCGCCGAACTCCAGGGACGCCCCGTGGGACAGCGACTGGATGCCGGCGGCGATCGCGGCGAGCTGGTCGGCCCGGTCTACGGGCAGCTCGGGCGTACGGCACAGCCGCAGGCCGTCCCGGGAGAGCACGAGCGCGTGCCGGGCGCCCGGAGTGCGTTCCAGCAGGCCTTCCATGAGCCAGGTGAGCCTGTCGTCGGCGCTGGTGCCGAAGCCGGTGCCGGTCATGGGGTGGGGTCGCCTTCCAGGTGGGGGTGCGTGCGCGGGTGCGGTGCGGGGGGCCGCCCGCCGGCCGGGTCGGGGTCCGGGACCGGGTCCTGGCCCGGCGCCGGGTGGGAGGGGGCGGAGGAAGCGGTGGCGTCGTCCGGGGCGGGGCGGGTGTCCCCTGCGGGTTCCGGGGCCGGCTCCCGTACCGGGTCGAGCTCCCACTTCGCCTCCCGCACGGTGTCGGGCGCCCACGGAAGCTCACGCGAGGCGTCCGCCTCCCACGCCGCGTCCCGCACCGTCTCCGGTTCCCAGGCGGCGGCTTCTCCGGCAGGTTCCGGATCCCAGGCGGTGGGTGCCGCGGTGGGTTCCGGTTCCCAGGTGGGAGTCTCTCCGGCGGGTTCCGGTTTCCATGCCGCTTCCTCGGCGGGTCTCGGTTCCCACGCGGTTCTTTCGGCAGTTTCCGAGGTCCACGCCGTCTCCCCGGTGGCTTCCGGTTCCCACGCGAGTCCCCGCGCGGGCTCGGGCTCCCAGCCGGTCTCGGGCCCGGGGTCCCACACCGTCTCCCGTACGGGCTCGGCTTCGGGCTCCGGCCCGGAATGCCAGGGCGATCCCCCCATGGCCCCTACGGCGCCCCACTCGGACTCCCGCACCGGCTCCAACTCCGGCTGCCGCGCGGCCTCCGGGGGCGCAGCGGCGTCCCGTACGGGGTCGAGGGAGGCGTCCGGTACGGGCGGCGCGGCCGGGGCGGGGTGGTAGCGGTCCACGGCGGCGGACGGCTCCGGAGCGGCCGACGGAACCGGTGTGCCGGTGGAGGCCTCGTCCCCGGTGGCCGTCCCCTGGACGAACGCCTGGTCCAGCCCGCCCGTGCCCCGTACCGCCCGGCGGAAGCTGCTGAAGCGGACGGCGCCGGTGCTCACGTCCTCGGCGGGCCGGGAGGACCGTTCCGCCCGCGCGGCGGCCTCGGCGGCCTGCGCCTGGATACGGGCCTCTGCCTCGGCGAGGGACTGGCCGCGGCGGCGCCGGGGGAGGGCGTCGGAGGGGGTGGGGTCCTCGGCGTCGCCGTTGCCGTCGTCGGCGCCGGCGGCTGCCGGGAAGCCGGGCGCCGGGCCGAATCCGGGGTCGACCGGGCCGAATCCGGGATCGAACGAGCCGAATTCGGAACGGAACGAGGAACCGTACGCCGCGGAACCGGTCGCGGTAGCGGTCTCCGCCCCGGCCCCGGTCCGGTAGCCGGACAGGGAGTCGATCAGCGCGTCGGCCACCGGGTCGGCCACGGGCGCGGCGGGTGTGTCCGTCGGGAACTCATGGGTGGGCGTCGGCTCGGTGTCCAGGTCGCGGGGGGCGCGTACGCCCGCGTACGGCGCCGACGCGGAGGGTGCCGACGCGTAGGGGGCCGTCATGGACGGCGAGGCCGTCGGGACCGTGCCGGCCAGGACGTCCTGCGGGATGAGCATCAGGACGCCCGTGCCGCCGCGCGCGGACGGCCGGAAGGAGATCCGCAGCCCGTGCTTGCGGGCGAGCCGGCCGACGACGGCGAGGCCGAGGCGCGTACCGGTGAGATGGGTGAGGTCGGCCGTCTCGCCCGCCACGGCGCGTTCGGCGCGCCGGAGCTGTACGTCGCTCATGACGAGCCCCGAGTCCTCGACGGAGATGATCGCGCCGGCCGGGACCTCCTCGACGTACACATGGACCTCGGCGGTCGGCGGCGAGAAGTTGGCCGCGTTGTCGAGGAGTTCGGCGAGCGCGTGCATGACGCCCTCGGCGGCGTGACCGGCGACGGCGGTCTCGCTGGAGGAGTGCAGCCGGACCCGGCGGTAGGCGCCGATCCGGCCCATCGCGCCGCGCAGGATCGACTCCATCGGGATCGGCCGCGCCCAGCGGCGGCCCGAGCGCGCGCCCGCGAGGACGGCGACGGAATCGGCCAGCCGGCCCGCCTGCGCGGTGCGGTGGTCGAGGTGGAGGAGATCGGCGAGGACGTCCTCGTCGGCGTGACGTTCCTCCATGGCCCGCAGATCGGCGAGGGTGCCGGTGGCGAGGGCCTGCATCCGGCCCGCCACATTGGCGGTGACGGCGAGCAGGGCCGTACGGACGGTCTCGGCCTGCTTGGCGCGTTCGGTGAGCAGGGCCCGTTCCTGGGTGGTCTCCTCGGCCGTACGGTCCCGTTCGTCGGACAGCCGCTCGCGTTCACGGTCGGACTCGGCGGTCAGCCGGGCCCGCTCCCGTGCGAACTCGGCCGCGATCCGGGCCCGTTCCTGCACGAACTCCTCGGTCAGCCGTCCCCGTTCCTGGGCGAACTCCTCGGCCAGCCGGGCGCGCTCCTGGAGCAGCAGACCGGTTTCCCGGGCGACGGCGTTCAGCCGGTGGCGCAGCAGCCGCGCCGACACGCGCGCGTGCACGGCGGCGGCGACGGCCAGGGTCAGCAGGAGCGCGGCCCCGCCCGCCCCGCTCGCGACCGGCAGCCGCGAAGACTGCGGGGTGAGCGCGACCGTGACGCCGGCGGCGGCCGCGGCGAGCAGCGCGGTCACCAGAGGGAGGGGGAGCACTGAGCGCAGGGCGGGGCGATCGCCCGGGGGGCGAGGGGGGCTGGGCGCGGTCATCGGCTGGTGTCCTCGGTCGGTTCTGAACTCGGTAACTCAGTCGGTTCCTGGGTGCGGTAACTCGGTCGGTCCCTGAACGAGAAGCGACGTCTGGTGCTCAATCTGTGCTCAATTGGGCGTCACTATATGGGAGTTCGCGACGGGGGTTGGCCGGTTTCAGGTTAGCTCTCCGGAATCAAGCCAACGTCCCCGGTGAGCGGCGCGCCGCCTGTCCACGGGAATCGGACGGGTTGTCCCGTCACCTGGCCGTCACTGTCAGTGGTCGGGTGCATCCTGGAACGCATGACGGAATCCGGGGACACGGCGGAGCCGCGCCGACTGCTGGAGACCGCGCTGCGGTCGGCGGGCGTGCGCGGCGAGGTCTCCTTCGGCGCGACCGCACGCGCGCTGACGACGATGGACGCGTCCAACTACCGGCGGGTGCCGCTGGGCGTGGTCGCGCCCCGGGACGCGGACGACGTGGCGGCCGTCCTGTCCGTGGGCCGCGAGCACGGAGTCCCGGTCGTCGCGCGCGGCGGCGGCACCTCGATCGCCGGACAGGCCACGGGCACGGGCCTGGTCCTGGACTTCACCCGGCACATGAACCGGCTGGTCTCCCTCGACCCCGGGGCGCGGACGGCGGTCGTGCAGCCCGGCCTCGTCCTGGACCGCCTCCAGGAGGCCGCCGCCCCGCACGGCCTGCGCTTCGGCCCCGACCCGTCCACACACAGCCGCTGCACCCTGGGCGGCATGATCGGCAACAACTCCTGCGGCTCCCACTCGGTCGCCTGGGGCACGACGGCCGACAGCGTGCGCGAGCTGTCGGTGATCGGGGGGAGGGGCGAGGCGCTGCGGCTCGGGCCAGGCTGGTCAGGGGCGCCGGAGGGCCTCCGCCCGCTGGTGGAGCGCGAGTCGGCCCTGCTGCGCACGGGCTTCCCCGACCTCCCCCGCCGTATCTCCGGTTACGCCCTGGACGCCCTGCTCCCCGAGCGGGGCGCCGATGTGGCCCGTTCCTTCTGCGGCTCCGAGGGCACGCTCGGGCTGCTCACGGAAGCGGTCGTACGCCTCGTCGAGGACCCCCGCGCGCGTGCCCTCGCCGTCCTGGCGTACGCCGACGAGAGCACGGCGGCGGAGGCGGCGCCCGGTCTGCTGCCGCACGCCCCGCTGACGGTGGAGGGCATGGCGGCGGACCTCGTCCCGCCCGGGGCGGCGGCCGGGCTGCCGCGCGGCGGGGCCTGGCTGTTCGTGGAGTCGGGCGGCGCCACCCCGGCCGAGGCCCGGGCGCACGCCGACGCGCTCGTCCGCGCGGCCCGCGCCGACGGCACGCTCCTGGACTCCCTCGTGGTGACGGACGCCGCAGGCCGGCGCGCGCTGTGGCGCGTCCGCGAGGACGCGAGCGGTACGGCGACCCGGATGCCGGACGGTGGGGGAGAGGCGTGGCCCGGCTGGGAGGACTGCGCGGTGCCACCGGCCCGGCTGGGCGCGTATCTGCGGGACTTCCGGGGCCTGCTCCGCTCCCACGACCTGCGCGGCACGCCCTACGGCCACTTCGGCGACGGCTGCGTCCACGTCCGGATCGACTTCGACCTGCTCACCCCGGCGGGTGTCGCCCGCTTCCGCCGCTTCTCCGAGGAACTGGCCGCCCTGGTCACCGCGCACGGCGGCTCTCTCTCCGGCGAACACGGCGACGGCCAGGCCCGCGCGGAGCTGCTGCCGACCATGTACGGCAGCGAGATGGTCCGTCTGTTCGAGCAGGTGAAGGGCGTCTGGGACCCCGACGACCTCCTCAACCCCGGCATGCTCGTCCGCCCCGCCCCCCTGGACTCGAATCTTCGCTTCGCGGTCCTCCCACGCACCCCCGTGCCGGTGGAGTTCGCGTACCCGGACGACGGCGGCGACTTCTCGGCGGCGGTACGCCGCTGCGTGGGCGTCGCCAAGTGCCGTACGACCGAGGTGAGTCCGGCCTCCGGGGCGGTCATGTGCCCCTCCTTCCGCGCCACCGGGGAGGAGGAGCACTCCACCCGGGGCCGGGCCCGGCTGCTGCACGAGATGCTGGCCGGTGAGGTGGTCACCGACGGCTGGCGCTCCCCCGAGGTACGGGACGCGCTCGACCTCTGCCTGTCCTGCAAGGGCTGCCGCTCGGACTGCCCGGTCGGTGTCGACATGGCCACGTACAAGGCGGAGTTCCTCCACCACCACTACGCGGGGCGCCGCCGCCCGGCGTCCCACTACGCGATGGGCCGGCTGCCGGTCTGGCTCGGCCTGGTCGCCCGTACGCGCACGGCGGCCCTCGTCAACGTCCTCGCGGGCGTACGGCCCCTGGCCGCGCTCGCCAAGCGGCTGGGCGGGATCGCGGGGGAGCGGGAGCTGCCGCGGGTGGCGCGGGTGCCGTTCACGCGGTGGTACGCGGGGGTGGCGAGGGAGCGGGAGCGGGGGCAGGATGTGGGGGCGCGGGAAGAGGGGGTGCCGGAGGAGGGGGTGCCGGACGTCGGCTTCCCGAGGCGGCGGAAGTGGGGCGTCGGAGGGCGTCCCCCCGGCCCGGGCACGGCGGGCGGAGGCGGGCGAGGAGGTCGCGCTCACCCAACTGCGCCTCACCCGAGCCCTGTTCGCGATGCGGAGCGGCCGGGTCTGCTGCGGCCTGACGTACATCTCGACGGGTCAGCTGGACCGGGCCCGCGCGGTGCTGCGCCGTACGCTCGACATCCTCGACGTGTTCCTGAGCCCCGTCCCGCAGTGGATGCCGGACGAGAACCCGGACCTCACCCCGCCCCACCTCCCGGTGGTCGTCCTCGAACCGAGCTGTGCGGCCACGCTCCGCACCGACCTCCCCGAGCTGCTCCCCGACGACCCCCGGGCCCACCGGCTCGCCGCCTCGGTCGTCACCTTCGCGGAGGCGCTCGAACGCCATGCCCCGCACTGGACCCCGCCCGCCGTCGACCGCCCGGTCGTCGGCCAGACCCACTGCCACCAGCACGCGGTCCTCGGCGACGCCCCCGACCGCCGCCTGCGCACCGCCGCCGGTCTCACCGGCGACCTCAGCGGCGGCTGCTGCGGCCTCGCGGGCAACTTCGGCTTCGAGAAGGGCCACTACGACGTCTCGGTGGCCTGCGCCGAGGACCAGCTCCTCCCGGCGGTAAGGGCCGCGACCGACGACACGCTCGTCCTGGCGGACGGCTTCTCCTGCCGGACGCAGCTGGAGCAGTTGGCGGGGAGACGGGGACGGCACCTGGCGGAGGTACTGGCGGAAGGGCTGGAGCGGGCGGAGGGGCTGGAGCGGGCGGAGGGGGCCGAGGGGACGGGGCCGCCGGGGTCTCCGTCCCGCTGACGTCTCGAACAACGTCCGGAAACGCACCCTTCGGCACCGGACGGGCCGAACAGGGCGACAGCTGCTACGACATCGGCGAGCCGGTGACGGACTCAGCGGGAGAGACCTTCATCTGCGGCCGGCGCCTCGGCACGCAACTGGCCACGGGTGCGCACCAGAATCCGTCCGAGCATGTTCTTGCCGGTGCCGGTCCTGCCCCGACCCCAGTAGTGGTCGGTGGTGGTGTCCTCGACGATCTCCTCGTCGCCGGTCGACAGCAGAACGGCGCGGATATCGGCGTGCGCACGGAACTTGGCCCCCACCGCGCGGCGCATCACGTCGTCCTTGCCCCGTTCCCAGTCCCGCCGCAGAGGCTTGGACGGGTCACGGCCCAACTCCGCCGCCCGCAGCGGGGTGCGAGCACGCCGGACGAGATCCGCGTGACGGGTGCCCTTGAACTTCTGTGCCTGGAAGTAGTGCTCCGAGGTCGGCCACCAGGCCCCGTCGAGTTCGAAGCCGTGATCGGAGAAGTTCGAGAAGCACCCGTGAGGGACTTCGTCGGCGCCATAGAAGTAGATCGTCACGGGAGTCTCGGGAACCTCAGGAGTCTCGGGAACCTCACGGGTGTCATGGAAGCTCGTACGATGCCAGGCGTGCCGTGGGCGCCGCAATCAGTTTTCGCAGGTCGGAGCGGCGTAGTACGCCGGTGCGGCTGAGATGACAGAGGGCGGACGGGCCCACGGAGCCACAGAACCGGCGCCCGAAGAGCGAGGGCTCCGGCCCCGCGCCTCCACACGCCACCTCGCTCACCGTTCGCGCTCGCTCGGACACGGGGAGTATCAGCCGGAAAGCCGGAAAGGCCGCATCCCGGCTCTCGGCCCGAGGGGGGCGCATGGACCGGCACGACGGGGAGACGGAGAAGGCGCACGAGGATCGGGAGGAACCGCCGGACGGCAGCGCGGCACCGGGGGAGCCGACGCCCCAGAAGTACGAGAAGGACCGCATCGCCGAGCATGTCATCGGGCATGTCGTCGGCGGGTCCATCGTCGGTGTGATGGCCTGGTTCTGGACCCAGACCCCGATCGGTTTCGTGATGACCGTGATCTGGGGCGCCGGCGTCTACGGCTGGAACAAGAGCCCCCAGGTCCAGAGCTGGTCCCGCCGCAGGAGAATCCGCCTGGGCGTCGCGATCACGGCGGTGTACTGGACGTTCGCGTTCCTGGTGATGTGAGCGGGGCGCGCAGCTAGCCCGCCGTCAGCCCCACCGCGCGCCCCTCCCCGTCCCACCGGATCTCCAGCACCCGCACGACGGCGTCACGGTCGAGCGGCCCGAACACATGCGGGAACAGCACATCCGCCCCGACCCCCGGCGGCGGCGCGGGCTCGGCCGCCTCGAACTCCACCCGCGCGCCCAGCCGTTCCTCGTCGAGCACCAGCACATGCAACGGCTTCGGCGCGTCCCGATAGAAGGCGTTCACGACAGCCAGGGTCGTCGCCTCGTCCGGCGAACAGTGCACGAACCCGTCCGCCGGGAGCGACTCGGGGGCGTACGGCTCGTCGGGGCGGGCGTTCCAGGCATCGAGGGACACGACGTGGTAGATCATGCGCCCGGTTATAACACCACCGCCCGGCGAGGGACGAAGATGTTCAGGCGGTCCGGCGACGTGCCGTCCCCCAGGCGCGGTTGAGGCGCCGGGCGGTGTCGCAGTCGCCGTTCGCGCGGCCGTCCTCGTCCAGGGTGCGGCATGCGGTGCAGTTCTCCCGTGGTCCAGGATGCGCCGGTAGGCGGTCTCGGGGTTCTCGTCGACGAGGTCGTGCACCTCCACCCGCACCGTGCGGCCGGGGCCTGATCCGGTGTCGAGCCGGCGTTCCTCGACACGGCTCGTGGTCGGGCTGCGGCGGTTGTCGTCGCGGCCGTCCACGGTCATCGCCTCGCCTGCGGGCGTTGCGGGTGGTGGGCGCGGATGAGGACGTTGCAGTCGGTGACGCGCGACCGGTCGTCCTCGGCCCGCGCGGTCGCCCGCTGCTCGGCCAGCCGGGCACACCGCTCGCAGTCGGCGGGCGGCACCGGCTCCTCGCACGGGAGCCCGAGGAAGGGCGGCGGATCCATCGTGGTCCGCCGGGCCGGGCGGGTGCTGGACATGGCCATGTCGGCGCTCCTCAGCAGCGTTGGCGTGCCCCGGGAGGCTGGCGCATCGCCCGGGTTCGTCGTATCGGCCGACGCTAGGGGCGCTGTGGGTCGCACGGCCAGCGATGTGCAGATCTGTCTACGTAACTGCCTGAGGCAGGTGGGCATATATGTGCCCTCTTGACCTGCCATCACCGCAGAGCGACGGTAGTGGACATAGCTGCACAACACAAAGGTGGAGGTGGCCATGTCGCTACTGTTCATCGGTATCGACCCCAACACCGGGGACAAGCAGAGCCAAGCTGTGCGCTGAAGCCTTCGAGGCGGTGTGGGCACGGGCCACCCCGCACGACCAGTACGACATCCGCTGACAGAAAAGCATCGGTAGGCCAGTTCATGCCTGTCTCCCCGTCCTCGTCCGCCCAGGACGCGCGCCGAGTCGTCGCCTTACGGCTGCGTGACCTCCGCAAGAGCGCCGGGCTGACGGTGGTCGAACTGGCCGACCGGTGCGGCTGGCGCCACTCCAAGACCTCCCGTATCGAGAACGCGGTCACCGCGCCCTCGGCCAAGGACATCCGGGCCTGGGCCGCAGCCTGCGGCGTGGCCGACCAGGCGGAGGACCTGGTCGTCCAGTCCCTGAACGCCGAATCGATGTACCAGGAGTGGCGTCACCAGGTGCGCCGCGGGATGAAGCAACTCCAGGACAGCGTGGTGCAGTTCTTCCACGACACCGAACTGTTCCGGATCTACTCCTCGACGATGGTCCCAGGTCTGCTGCAGACCGAGGGCTACGCGGCAGCACTGCTGAGCAGCATCGCCGACTTCCGTGGGCTTCCGGTCAACGACGGCGCGGCAGCCGCAGCCGCGCGCGTCGAACGATCGCGCATCATCCACGAGCCGGGTCACCGATTCGTGATGCTTACCGAGGAGTCCGTCCTGTACTCCCAACTGGGCGACGCGGACGCCATGGCCGCCCAGCTCGGCTACCTGCTGACTGCCGGAGCACTCCCGCAGGTGTCGCTCGGAATCATCCCCATGGCCACGCGCGAGCGCCCGCAATGGCCCATCGAGACGTTCCACGTTTACGACGACACGCTTGTGTCAGTGGAGTTTCTCTCTGCGGAGGTGAACATCACCCAACCCGCCGAGATCGCCCTCTACCTCAAGGCGTTCGAGCAGCTGCGGAGCATGGCCGTGTACGGGGCCGACGCGCGCGCCCTGATCCTCAAGGCCATCGCGGCGCTGTGCTGAGCAGCCGGGCCGGACATGAGGTCGCGGAGTCGCGCGAACTAGGCTCTCGGCATGTCCGGTCCGACCTTGGTGATCGATCTGGCGGAGCCGCTCTCCCCGGCCGCGCTGCGAGAGTTCCGTGCGTTGATGGTGGGGCTCTCGACCCACTTCGTCGAGAAGCGGCCCGGGTTCTTCGACGTCAACGTGCCCGCACAGCGCCTGGGCGTCGAGGACCAGCGGGAGGAGGACTGGCGAAAGCCGTTCCCGCTCCCCCTTCTCGGCAACACCGGCGCGGACGAGGCACTCACGGCCCTGGTGGGATTCGACCCGCGGCGCGAGGACTGGGGTCGGCCCTTCCTCGTCTACTCGATGGGGCCCGGTGTCGGCGACGAGAGCACCTTCGAGGCCGAGCACGCCGACGAGCCCGAGGTGGAGGCCGTCCTCGGCTTCACGCCGACCCATGCCGTCAATGTCGGCGCCTGCTGCAATCGCGGGATCGACCACGTGGCCACGGCCCTGCTGACCGCCGCTGTCGTGGACGTCATCGGGGGCGTGGCCAAGGCCGAGCTGCTGGACGGGCAGGCGTCGGTCGTCGCCGGCCTTCCGGGGGTGTTGGGGATCACGGACGACGACTGGACGGCGCTGGGAACGGCGGAGTTCCTGCGGGCCTGGGTTCGGCACCCCGCCTTCCGGCTGGTCAAGTAGCCCATCGGCGTCGAGTGGTCGAGTGGTCGAGTGGTCGAAGAGACGGGAGGGCGCGATGAGTGAGGTAGGTGGGGTGGGTGAGATGGACGTGAACAGGTGGGTCAGTACCTCGATGCCGTATCTGACGCCGAGGGAGCAGGGGCAGGGCGACGCCTGGGGCGCGGACGCGGCGGCCCAGGGGCGGCGCGGCACCCAGCGGATTCTCTACGCGGGTGAGGTGGGAGCGCCCGCCGAGGTGGCACGGCTGCTGGCGCTGACCGAGGGCGAGGACGTCGTCGTACGCCGTCGCCTGATCCTTCTCGACGACCAGCCGAACGAGCTGACGGACACGTACTACCCGGTCGACATCGCCCGCGGCACCCGTCTCGCCGGAACCGCCCGCATCCCCGGAGGGGCCGTCACCCTGCTCGCCGCGCTGGGCCATGTCGGCGCCCTCGTCCGCGAGGACGTGACGGCCGACAACCCGGACGACGACGAACGCGCCACCCTGCGCACCGCACCGGGCGAACCGGTGCTCCGGCTGACCCGGGTCACCCTCGACCGCGACGACCGCCCGATCCAGGTCGACCGCATGGTGATGCCGGCGTGGCGTCAGCGACTGCGCTATGAGATCGGGATCGGGCCGGAGGCATAGGGAGGTGCTGGGGAGGGCGGCTCCGCCCCGTCCTGCCCCGCGATCGGCGGGGCACCCCCACGCCAGGGAGATCGACGGCGAGCGAGCCCGTTCCCCCTACCCCGAAGCCCCCGCCTTCCCCTGCCGCGCCTTCCCCCTCCGCACCTTCCCCGGCACCACCTTCCCCCGCCCCACCTGCGTCCGCACCGCCCCCATGCTCGCCCCGATGACCAGCGCGATCGCGAGGGCCTCCGTGGCGGCGAGGGCCTGGTCGAGGATCAGGAAGCCGGCGGTCGCGGCGATCGCGGGCTCCAGGCTCATGAGGACCGCGAAGGTGGGGGCGGGCAGGCGGCGCAGGGCGAGGAGTTCGAGGGTGTAGGGGAGGACGGAGGAGAGGACGGCGACGGCGGCGCCCAGGGCCAGCGTCGTCGGGTCGAGCAGTCGCGTCCCCGATTCGACGAGCCCCAGCGGCAGGAACAGCACCGCCGCGACACCCATGGCCAGCGCCAGCCCGTCGGCCTGCGGGAACCGCCTCCCCGTACGCGCGCTGAAGACGATGTACAGCGCCCACGCCAGCCCGGCGGTGAGGGCGAAGGCGACGCCCAGGGGGTCGAGGGCACCGAAGCCGCCGCCTCCGCCGCCGAGGAGGAAGACGCCGCAGAGGGCGAGCCCGGCCCACACCAGGTTCATCGCCCGGCGGGACGCCAGGACGGAGAGGGCCAGCGGGCCGAGCACCTCCAGGGTGACGGCGACGCCGAGCGGGATACGGGCGACGGACTGGTAGAAGAGGCCGTTCATCGCGGCCATGGTGACGCCGAAGACGACCACCGTGCCCCAGTCGGTACGCGAGTGCCCGCGCAGCCGGGGGCGGCAGATCACCAGCATCACCAGCGCGGCCACCGCGAGCCGCAGGGTCACCACCCCGAGCGCCCCGGCCCGCGGCATCAGCGTCACCGCCAGCGCCCCGCCGAACTGCACCGATATCCCACCGGCCAGCACCAGTCCCACGGGCCCGAGGGAACCCGGGCCACGGGGCGCGCGGGAGGCGCGACCACCGGCCCGGGGCGCCGTGGGAGTCGCGGGTGCTGTCGGTGCCGTCGGTGTCGTCGCGGTGCTGGGCGCGGGCCGGTCGGCGCTGGGGAGTGTCACGAGGGCCGTCCAAGAGAGCGGAGAACGGGGAGCGGGTGCGCGGGCGAGGCGCTTCGTTCAGTATGAGCGACTCGACAGTGCAAAGCAATGGACTAAGTCAGGCATGTAACCAGCTTTGCCACTTACGTGCGCGGCCTGCAACCTTTGGTAAAAATGCAAGCACGCTTGCTTGTTTATGGTGCCGCTGCCATGCTCCCCCCATGGCCGACCCCACCCCCGTACTCGACGCCCTGCGCGCCGAGAGCGACGAACTCGACGCGCTCGTGGCCGAGTTGCCCGCGGAACACTGGACGCGCCCGACGCCCGCCCCCGGCTGGACCGTGGCCCACCAGATCGCCCACCTCGCCTGGACCGACCGCTCCTCCGTGCTGGCGGTGACGGACCAGACCGCCTTCGCCCGTGAGGTCGAGGCCGCGCTGACCTCGCCCGGGGACTTCGTGGACAGGGGCGCGGAGGAGGGGGCGGGGAAGCCGCCCGGGGAGCTGCTCGCGGAGTGGCGGGCCGGACGCGAGGCCCTGGAGTCGGCCCTGCGCGCGGCGCCCGAGGGGGCGCGGTTCCCGTGGTACGGGCCGCCCATGTCCACCGCGTCCATGGCGACCGCCCGGCTGATGGAGACCTGGGCGCACGGCCTGGACATCGCCGACGGCCTGGGCGTCCCCCGGATCGCCCCCACCGACCGCCTCCGGCACATCGTCCGGCTCGGCATCCGCACCCGCGACTTCGCCTTCGGCGTGCACGGACTCACCCCGCCCTTCGAGGAGTTCCGCGTCGAGCTCATGTCTCCTGAGGGCGAGGTGTGGACGTACGGCCCCGAGGACGCGACCGACCGGGTGACCGGTCCCGCCCTCGACCTCTGCCTCCTCGTCACCCAGCGCGCCCACCGGGCCGACCTCGCCCTCCGGGCCGACGGCTCCGACGCCGACCGCTGGCTCGACATCGCCCAGGCCTTCGCGGGCCCCCCGGGCACCGGCCGCCAGCCCGCGGAGGCCAAGGGCATCGGCCGCCGCGAGCCCGCGGAGGCCAAGGACCCCGTAGACGCAGGCGCGGAGGCCAAGGACACAGGCGACGCCGGAGAGGCGGCCCCGTGACCGTCACCCCCCTGCGCATCGGCAACGCCTCCGGCTTCTACGGCGACCGCTTCGACGCGATGCGCGAGATGCTCACCGGCGGCGAACTGGACGTCCTCACCGGCGACTACCTCGCCGAGCTGACCATGCTCATCCTCGGCCGCGACCGTCTGAAGAACCCCGCCGACCCCACCGCCGGGTACGCCCGCACCTTCCTGCGCCAACTGGAGGAGTGCCTGGGCCTCGCCCACGACCGGGGCGTCCGCGTCGTCGCCAACGCCGGCGGCCTCAACCCCGCCGGACTCGCCACCGCCATACGGGAGTTGGCGGACCGGCTCGGCATCCCCGTCCGTGTCGCCCATGTCGAGGGCGACGACCTGACCGCCGGCCACCCCGGCAGCCTCGCCGCCCACGCCTACCTCGGCGGCTTCGGTATCGCGGCCTGTCTGCGGGAGGGCGCCGACATCGTGGTCACCGGCCGGGTGACGGACGCGGCGCTGGTCACCGGCCCCGCCGCCGCCCACTTCGGCTGGGGGCCCGGGGAGTACGACCGCCTCGCGGGCGCGGTCGTCGCCGGGCATGTGCTGGAGTGCGGGGCGCAGGCCACCGGCGGCAACTACGCCTTCTTCGGCGAGCACGACCCCGAGAGCCTGCGCCACCCCGGCTTCCCGCTCGCCGAACTCCACGAGGACGGCAGCTGCGTCATCACCAAGCACCCCGGCACCGGCGGCCTCGTCGACCTCGGCACCGTCACGGCCCAGCTGCTGTACGAGACGGCCGGCGCCCGGTACGCGGGGCCCGACGTCACCGCCCGCCTCGACACGGTCAGGCTCTCCCCGGACGGTCCCGACCGGGTCCGCGTCGACGGCGTACGCGGTGAGGCACCGCCCCCGGCCCTCAAGGTCGGCGTCAACCGGCTCGGCGGCTTCCGCAACGAGATCACCTTCGTGCTGACCGGCCTGGACATCGACGCCAAGGCCGCCCTCGTACGCCGTCAGATGACGGACGCGCTCACCAAGTCGCCGCCCGGCTCGACCAGGTGGAGCCTGGTGCGCACCGACCGGCCCGACGCCCCGACCGAGGAGACCGCGAGCGCGCTGCTGCGGCTGGTCGTCCGGGACCCGGACCCGGAGAAGGTCGGACGTCCGCTCGGCGCCGCCGCCGTGGAGCTGGCGCTCGCCGGCTACCCCGGCTTCCATGTGCTCTCTCCACCGGGCAGGGGCACGCCCTACGGGGTCTTCGAGGCGGCGTACGTCCCGCAGGGCGACGTCGCCCATGTGGCCGTCCTCGACGACGGCCGCCGGGTCCCCGTGCCCCCGGCCCACGACACCGCCGTACTCGCCCCCGCACCCGAACCGCCCCTGCCGGAGCCACCGGCACCCGGGCCCACCCGACGCGCCCCCCTGGGGCTGGTCGCCGGGGCGCGCAGCGGCGACAAGGGCGGGGACGCCAATGTCGGGGTCTGGGCGCGGACGGACGAGGCATGGCGCTGGCTCGCCCATGAGCTGACCGTGGACCGGTTCCGGGAGCTGATCCCCGAGAGCCGCACCCTCACCGTCACCCGGCACACCCTCCCGAACCTCCGCGCCCTCAACTTCGTGATCGAGGGCATCCTCGGCGAGGGCGTCGCCTCACAGTTCCGCTTCGACCCCCAGGCCAAGGCCCTCGGCGAATGGCTGCGCGCCCGCCACCT
This sequence comes from Streptomyces griseiscabiei, assembly GCF_020010925.1. NCBI lineage: Bacteria > Bacillati > Actinomycetota > Actinomycetes > Kitasatosporales > Streptomycetaceae > Streptomyces > Streptomyces griseiscabiei. The sequence continues at coordinate 524,757 of NZ_JAGJBZ010000004.1, forward strand.
GGACATACCGGAGGCCCTGCTGTGACGATCATCAACTCCGCCCTGGACACGGTGGGTCCGGACTTCCGGGCCAACCGCGAGGCCATGCTCGCGCACCTCTCCGCCCTCGACGCCGAGCACGCCAAGGCTCTCGCGGGCGGCGGCGAGAAGTACGTCCAACGGCACCGGAAACGCGGCAAGTTGCTCGCCCGGGAGCGCATCGAACTGCTCCTCGACCCGGACACCCCCTTCCTCGAACTCTCCCCGCTGGCCGCCTGGGGCAGCGAGTACCCGGTCGGCGCCTCCCTCGTCACCGGCATCGGCATCGTCGAGGGCGTCGAGTGCCTGATCACGGCCAACGACCCGACCGTGCGCGGCGGGGCCAGCAACCCCTGGTCCCTGAAGAAGGCCCTGCGCGCCAACGACATCGCGCTCGCCAACCGGCTGCCCTGCATCAGTCTCGTCGAGTCCGGCGGCGCCGATCTCCCCTCCCAGAAGGAGATCTTCATCCCCGGCGGCGCGATCTTCCGCGACCTCACCCGGCTCTCCGCCGCCGGAATCCCGACCATCGCCGTCGTCTTCGGCAACTCCACCGCGGGCGGGGCCTACATCCCCGGCATGTCCGACCACGTGATCATGGTCAAGGAACGGGCGAAGGTGTTCCTCGGCGGCCCGCCCCTGGTCAAGATGGCCACCGGCGAGGAGAGCGACGACGAGTCGCTGGGCGGCGCCGAGATGCACGCGCGCACCTCGGGCCTCGCCGACCACTTCGCCGTGGACGAGCCCGACGCCCTCCGCCAGGCCCGCCGGGTCGTCGCCCGCCTCAACCACCGCAAGGCGTACGCCGATCCGGACCCGCACCTGGTCCAGCCCCCCAAGTACGACCCTGAGGAACTGCTGGGGATCGTCCCGGGGGACCTCCGCGCCCCCTTCGACCCCCGCGAGGTCATCGCCCGCATCGTCGACGCCTCCGACCTCGACGAGTTCAAGCCCCTCTACGGCACCAGCCTCACCACCGGCTGGGCCACCCTCCACGGCCATCCGATCGGCATCCTCGCCAACGCCCGAGGGGTCCTGTTCAGCGAGGAGTCCCAGAAGGCCGCCCAGTTCATCCAGCTCGCCAACCAGCGCGACATCCCCCTCCTCTTCCTCCACAACACCACCGGCTACATGGTCGGCAGGGAGTACGAGCAGGGCGGCATCATCAAACACGGCGCGATGATGATCAACGCGGTCAGCAACAGCCGCGTCCCCCACCTCTCCGTCCTCCTGGGCGCCTCGTACGGAGCCGGCCACTACGGCATGTGCGGGCGGGCCTACGACCCCCGCTTCCTCTTCGCCTGGCCCAGCGCCAAGTCCGCGGTCATGGGCCCCCAGCAGCTGGCCGGCGTGCTCTCGATCGTGGCCCGTCAGTCGGCCGTCGCGAAGGGGCAGCCGTACGACGAGGACGCGGACGCCGCCCTGCGCGCCATGGTGGAGCGGCAGATCGAGTCCGAGTCGCTGCCGATGTTCCTGTCCGGACGGCTCTACGACGACGGCGTCATCGACCCCCGCGACACCCGCACCGTCCTCGGGCTGTGCCTGTCCGCGATCCACACCGCCCCCTACGAGGGCGCCCGTGGCGGCTTCGGCGTCTTCCGGATGTGAGGGACCACATGATTTCGACACTCCTCGTCGCGGGCCGCGGCGAGATCGCCTGCCGGATCTTCCGCACCTGCGCCGACCTGGGCATCCGCACGGTCGCCGTGCACTCCGACGCCGACGCGGACGCCCTCCACGCGCGCGTGGCCGACGCGACCGTACGACTGCCGGGCGCGGCCCCCGCCGACACCTATCTGCGCGGCGACCTGATCGTGAAGGCCGCCCTCGCCGCCGGGGCCGACGCCGTCCACCCCGGCTACGGCTTCCTCTCCGAGAACCCGGACTTCGCCCGGGCCGTCCTGAACGCGGGCCTCACCTGGATCGGCCCGCCCCCGGAGGCGATCGAGGCCATGGCGTCCAAGACCCGCGCCAAGCGCCTGATGGGCCTGGCGCCCCTGGACGAGGCCGAGGTCACGGAGAAGGACCTCCCGGTGCTGGTGAAGGCGGCGGCGGGCGGCGGCGGACGCGGTATGCGCGTCGTACGCGACCTGGACGACCTGCCCGCCGCGCTGGAGAGCGCCCGCGCCGAGGCCGCGAGCGCCTTCGGCGACGGCGAGGTCTTCGTCGAGCCGTACATCGAGGACGGCCGCCATGTCGAGGTGCAGATCCTCGCCGACACCCATGGCACGGTCTGGCCCCTGGGCACCCGCGACTGCTCCCTCCAGCGCCGCCACCAGAAGGTCGTCGAGGAGGCCCCGGCCCCCGCCCTCCCCGAGGAGCTGACGGCGGAACTCCACACCCTGGCCGTACGCGCCGCCCGGGCCGTCGACTACGCCGGCGCGGGCACCGTCGAGTTCCTGGTGGCCGGCGGCCGGGCCCACTTCCTGGAGATGAACACCCGCCTCCAGGTCGAACACCCGGTCACGGAGGCCGTGTTCGGCCTCGACCTGGTCGCCGAACAGCTCCGCGTCGCCGAGGGCCACGCCCTCCCGGCCGACCCCCCGCCCGCGCGCGGCCACGCGATCGAGGCCCGTCTGTACGCCGAGGACCCGGCCCACGACTGGACCCCGCAGACCGGCACCCTGCACCGCCTGTCCGTCCCCGGGAGCGTCCGCCTGGACACCGGCTACGAGGACGGCGACACCATCGGCGTCCACTACGACCCCATGCTCGCCAAGGTCATCGCCCACGCCCCCACCCGCGCGGAGGCGATCCGCAGGCTGGCGGGAGCCCTGGACCGCGCCACGATCCACGGCCCGACCACGAACCGGTCCCTGCTGGTGAACTCCCTGCGCCACGAGGAGTTCACGACCGCCCGCATGGACACCGGCTTCTACGACCGCCACCTCCCCGCCCTCACCGCCGGGACCCCCGATCCGTACGCCCCCCTGGCCGCCGCCCTCGCGGACGCCCATGGCCGCTCCCGCTTCGGCGGCTGGCGCAACATCCCCTCCCAGCCCCAGGTCAAGCGGTACGCGACGGCGGGGGAGGAGCACGAGGTCCACTACCGGCACACCAGGAACGGCCCGGAGGCGGACGGAGTGCGGATCATCCACGCCGACGCCCGCCGCGTCGTCCTCGAAGTGGACGGCGTCCAGCGGAAGTTCGAGGTGGCCCGGTACGGCGACGACCGCGTCCACGTCAACACCACCACCCTCACCGCCCTCCCCCGCTTCCCCGACCCCACCACCCAACAGCCCCCGGGCTCCCTCCTGGCCCCCATGCCGGGCACGGTCGTCCGCGTCGCGGAGGCCCTGAACCCGGGCTCACCGGTGGAAGCGGGCCAACCCCTGCTCTGGCTGGAGGCGATGAAGATGGAACACAAGATCACGTCCCCGACGACGGGAACCCTGACGGCCCTGCACGTAGTACCTGGTCAACAGGTGGAGCCCGGCGTGTTGCTTGCGGTGGTGCGGCCGACCTAGGGGCGCGGGGAACTGCGCGACCAGCCCCCACGGACCCGCACCCTCCGAACAACGAACGAACCCTCCCCCTTAGGAGCCTGTCATGTCCCCCGTCCTCGAAACCGAAGAACACAAGGCCCTGCGAGCCGCCGTCTCCGCCCTGGGAAAACGCTACGGCCGCGACTACATGGCCACGGTCAACAAAGAGAACCGCCACCCCGACGAACTCTGGTCCGAGGCGGCAAAACTCGGCTACCTCGGCGTCAACCTCCCCGAGGAGTACGAGGGAGGAGGCGGCGGCATAGCCGAACTCTCCATCGTCCTCGAAGAGCTGGGCGCCGCAGGCTGCCCCCTGCTCATGATGGTCGTGTCACCGGCCATCTGCGGCACGGTGATCGCCCGCTTCGGCACCAAGGCCCAGAAGCAGACCTGGCTGCCCGCCCTGGCGAACGGCACCCGTGTGATGGCCTTCGGCATCACCGAACCCGACGCCGGCTCCAACAGCCACCGCATCACCACCACCGCCCGCCGCGACGAGGCCGGCGACTGGCTGCTCACCGGCCGCAAGGTCTTCATCTCCGGCGTCGACCGGGCGGACGCCGTCCTCGTCGTCGGCCGCACCGAGGACGCCCGCACCGGCACCCTCAAGCCCTGCCTGTTCATCGTCCCCACGGACACCCCCGGCTTCGAGTACCGCCCCATCGAGATGGAACTCCGCGCCGCCGAGAAGCAGTTCGAGCTGACCTTCGACGACATCCGGCTGCCCGCCGACACCCTGGTCGGCGACGAGAACGCCGGTCTCCTCCAGCTCTTCGCGGGCCTCAACCCCGAGCGGATCATGACGGCCGCCTTCGCGATCGGCATGGCCCGGTACGCCCTCGCCAAGGCCGTCGAGTACGCCCGTGACCGCACGGTCTGGCGGCAGCCCATCGGCGCCCACCAGGCGATCGCGCACCCCCTCGCCCAGTCCCACATCGAACTGGAGCTGGCCCGGCTGATGATGCAGAAGGCGGCCCACCTCTACGACATCGGCGACGACGCGGCGGCGGGCGAGGCGGCCAACATGGCCAAGTACGCGGCGGGGGAGGCCTGTGTGAAGGCCGTCGACCAGGCCGTGCACACCCTCGGCGGCAACGGCCTCACCGCCGAGTTCGGCCTCGCCTCGCTGGTCACGGCGGCCCGGGTGTCGCGGATCGCGCCGGTGAGCCGGGAGATGATCCTCAACTACGTCTCCCACCAGACCCTCGGCCTGCCGAAGTCGTACTGAGGGAGCATCCGTGACCGACGCGACCGATGTGACCGATCCCGGGACCGAGCTGGTCCGCGAGGCCCACGACCGGGGCATCACCACCCTCACCCTCGACTCCCCGGCCAACCGCAACGCCCTCTCCGCCGGGCTGGTGCGGGAACTGGCGGACGCGCTCACCCGCTGCGGCCGGGACGACGACGTACGCGCCGTCGTCCTCACCCACACCGGGAACACGTTCTGCGCGGGCGCCGACCTGCGGTATCCGCCCGACCCGCGCGCCATGGCCGGACTGCTCCGGCAACTGCTCAAGCTGCGCAAACCCGTGGTCGCCCGGGTCACCGGCCATGTCCGGGCGGGCGGCCTCGGCCTGCTCGGCGCCTGTGACATCGCCGCCGCCGGCCCCGAGGCCGACTTCGCCCTCACCGAGGTCCGGATCGGCGTCGCCCCCGCCGTCATCTCCCTCACCCTGCTGCCCCGCGCCGACCCGCGCGCCCTCACCCGCTACAGCCTGACCGGGGAGAGATTCGACTCGGCCGAGGCGGTCCGCGCCGGTCTGCTGACGCTGGCCGGTGACGACGTCGACACACTCCTCGAACCCGTCCTCGACGGTCTGCGCCGTGCCTCCCCCAAGGCCCTCGCGGAGACGAAGCGGCTGCTCACGGCTAAGGTTCTGGAGGCGTTCGACCTGGACGCGGGCAGGATGAGCAGGCTCTCCGCCCGTATGTTCGCCTCCGACGAGGCCGGCGAGGGGCTGAGGGCCTTCCGAGAGAGACGGGATCCGCGATGGGTGGTGTGACCGTGGCCGGCGCGTTCGACCGCGCTCCGAAGCAGGACCGCAGCCGGGCCACCCGGCAGCGCCTCCTCCAGGCCGCCGTCTCCTGTCTCGCCGAACACGGCTGGGCCGGCTCCACCGTCTCCGTCGTCGCGGAGCGGGCCGGCGTCTCCCGGGGCGCCGCCCAGCACCACTTCCGCACCCGCGAGGACCTGTTCACCGCGGCCGTCGAGTACGTCGCCGAGGAGCGCTCGCTCGCCCTGCGCGCCCTCTTCCCCGAGGGCCCCGCCGACCGCCGGGCCGTCGTCGCCGCCGTCGTCGACCTCTTCACCGGCCCCCTGTTCCGCGCCGCGCTGCATCTGTGGGTCGCCGCCTCCAACGAGGAACAGCTTCGCCCCCGCGTCACCGAACTCGAAGCCCGCGTCGGCCGCGAGACCCACCGCATCGCCGTGGACCTGCTCCGCGCCGACGAGAGCGTCCCCGGCGTCCGCGAGACCGTCCAGGGCCTCCTCGACATGGCCCGCGGCCTCGGCCTCGCCAACCTCCTCACCGACGACACCGGCCGCCGCGACAGGGTGGTGGCCCAGTGGGCGGCCCTGCTGGACGAGCAGCTGGGCTGACCGCGGCCGGCTCTCAGGACCCGGCCCTCAGGGGCTCAGCCGCTCCACCCGCCACGACCCGTCCGGCTCCGCCACGTACCGCAGCCGGTCGTGCAGCCGGTTCCACCGCCCCTGCCAGAACTCCACGCTCTCCGGAGCCACCCGGAAACCGCCCCAGTGCGGCGGTACCGGCACCTGCTCGCCCTCCGGGTAGCGGGCCGCCAACTCCTCGTACGCGGCGTCCAGTTCGGCCCGCGAGGCGATCACCGAGGACTGCGCGCTGGCCCACGCGCCGAGCTGCGAACCGTGCGGCCGGGTCCGGAAGTACGCCGCCGTCTCGTCCCGCCCGGTCCGCCGCGCGGTCCCCGTCACGATCACCTGCCGGGAGATCCCGTGCCAGGGGAAGAGCAGCGAGACATGCGGGTTCACCGCCAGGTCACGGGCCTTGCGGGAGCCGTAGTTGGTGTAGAAGACGAAGCCCTGGGCGTCGTACGCCTTCATCAGCACCGTACGGGAGGCCGGGCGCCCCGCCGCGTCCGCCGTGGACACGACCATCGCGTTCGGCTCGAACACCGCCCCCTCCAGCGCGGCCTGCGCGAACCACCGCCCGAACTGCTCCATCGGGTCGGCGGCCAGCTCGCTCTCGTCGAGCCCGTCGGCGCGGTACTGCTTGCGCATCAGAGCGGGATCGACAGGGTCGTGATCGTTCACATGGTCATCCTGCCGTATGAACGGCCGACCGGAGGGGGTCGGCATCGAGTGGCACTGAGTGCCGCGAACCCTCCCCAAAAGTGGCACTCAGGCGTATGGTGCTGGAACCGCCTGTTTCCCGCTCTCCCTGTCGCACACATCAAGAGGAGCCGCCTGATGTCCGACTTCGTACCCGGGCTCGAAGGAGTCGTCGCGTTCGAGACGGAGATCGCCGAACCGGACAAGGAGGGCGGCGCCCTCCGCTACCGCGGCGTCGACATCGAGGACCTCGTCGGCCATGTCTCCTTCGGCAACGTCTGGGGCCTCCTCGTGGACGGCGCCTTCCGCCCCGGCCTGCCGCCCGCCGAGCCGTTCCCCATCCCCGTGCACTCGGGGGACATCCGCGTCGACGTCCAGTCCGCGCTGGCCATGCTCGCCCCGGTCTGGGGCCTCAAGCCCCTCCTCGACATCGACGAGGAGCAGGCCCGCGCCGACCTCGCCCGCGCCGCCGTCATGGCCCTCTCCTACGTGGCCCAGTCCGCCCGCGGCCAGGGCCACCCCATGGTTCCGCAGCGCGAGATCGACAAGGCCCACTCCGTCGTCGAACGCTTCATGATCCGCTGGCGCGGCGAGCCCGACCCCAAGCACGTGGCGGCCGTGGACGCCTACTGGACCTCGGCGGCCGAGCACGGCATGAACGCCTCCACCTTCACGGCGAGGGTCATCGCGTCGACCGGCGCGGACGTGGCCGCCGCCCTCTCCGGCGCGGTGGGGGCCATGTCGGGCCCTCTGCACGGCGGCGCCCCCTCCCGCGTCCTCGGCATGATCGAGGAGATCGAACGCACCGGCGACGCGGACGCCTATGTGAAACAGGCCCTCGACAAGGGCGAACGCCTCATGGGCTTCGGCCACCGCGTCTACCGCGCCGAGGACCCCCGCGCCCGGGTTCTGCGCCGCACCGCCCGCGACCTCGGCGCACCCCGCTTCGAGGTCGCCGAGGCCCTGGAGAAGGCCGCCCTGGCGGAACTGCACGCCCGCCGCCCCGACCGTGTCCTCGCCACGAACGTCGAGTTCTGGGCGGCCATCGTCCTGGACTTCGCCGAGGTCCCGGCGCACATGTTCACGTCGATGTTCACCTGCGCCCGCACGGCCGGCTGGTCCGCGCACATCCTGGAACAGAAGCGCACCGGCCGCCTGGTCCGCCCCTCCGCCCGCTATGTGGGCCCGAGCTCCCGGAGCCCCCAGGAGATCGAGGGCTACGCGGACATCGCGAGCTGAGACCCGGGCGGTACCGCCGGAGGTCACGCGGGGCTGAGCAGCCCCGCGTGATGCCGCTCGGCGACCAGCGGATGCGCCCGCAGCTTCCCCTTCAGCTCGTTGAACCCGTACTCGGCGAAGAGCGGGTTCCCCGGATCGTCGGTGACCCCGGGCGCGGTGGCGGCGTACGGGAAGACGAGCGGCTCGACCCGCGCGTCGAGCCGGGGGTTGTAGAAGAAGGGCACGGAGAACCGCTCGGTGGCCCCGGGCGGGCTGACCACCCGGTGCCGGGTGGCGAGCAGATACCCGTTCGTCGCCACCTCCAGCAGCTCCCCGAGGTTGACCACGAACGCCCCCGGGATCGGCGGCACGTCATGGAACGCCCCGTCCGCCCGTTCCACCTGGAGCCCGCCCACCTGGTCCTGCAGCAGCAGCGTCAGGAACCCGTAGTCCTTGTGGGTCCCCACTCCCTGGGCGTCCCCGTCGCCCGCGCTCCCGGGATACCGCACCAGCTTCAGATGCGGATGCGCCCGCTCCCCGAAGGCCGGGTCGTAGAAGTCGGCGGGTGCCCCGATGGACACCAGCAGCTCCCGCAGCAGCCGCCCCGCCACGGCGCTGAGCCGGTCGATCCAGGCGAGGGCGGCGGTCCGCAGCCCCGGCAGCGAGGCGGGCCACTGGTTCGGTCCCTCCAGCCACCAGTACGCGGGCTCCCCGGGCCCCGGAACCCGGGCGTCCCGCTCGGCCCCGATGTCCAACTGGTCGCGCCAGTCGCGGCTGCCACCCGTCCGCTCGTCCCCGGTCCGTGTGTACCCACGGAAGTGCGGCGAGCCGACGTTGTCGATGGCCAGCCGCTGGGCCTCCGGCAGCGCGAAGAACTCCCGCATCGCCCCGGTGAGCCGCGCGGTCTCCTCCTCACTCACCCCGTGCCCGACGAGCTGGAAGAACCCCACGTCATGCGCGGCGCTGTGCAACTGCGCGTGCAGCAGCGCCCGCGCCTCGGGCCCGCGATCTGCCGCGGAGAGATCGATGATGGGGAGCTGGAGATACGGCGATGCCGTCGTGGTGTCGTTCATGGGATGCGTCCGTGGAGGAGAGAGGTGGAACGGGGCTGGGTCGGTCACCGGGATTCAGATGCCGGACCGACAGCCCATGCTCGTGACGCGCACGAAATCCACGTGCCGGCGTCGAACGAGTATCGGAAGCATGGTGAAAGCATACTCCCGCCCCGCAAAACGCAGACGACCCGCAGACTCTGGGTCCCTCCGCCCAGTGGACGGAGAAGCCGGCCGGACGTACCGGCGAGCCTGCGGGTCGGGTGACTGCTTGAGATTGGGCCGGCTGGCGTGCTCAGATCACACGCTGGTCCGACACCGCACTGAGTATGGTGACGGGCCGCTAGCCCGCAGCCACCTCGCGCGTCCGGGTTTCATACATGTACCCGATCACCTCCTTTCGGCGTGGGCCCCACATTAGGAACCGACGTGACGGCGCTCAAGCGATTTTCCGAAGGAATCTCCCGACGGCACCTTCCCCGCGCCGCCCGCGCCTTGCGGCCCGCCGGTCTCGTCTACTCCGACGACCTCTCCAGCGCCTCCAGGTCCAGGGCCGAGGCGATGCGCAGGGCGACGCCCTCGGCGTAGGTCGCGTCCGTGCGCTCGAAAGGGGTGCGGCCGGGGCCGCGGAGGAAGGTGACGACGCCGAGGGTGCGGCCGCGGCTGCGCAGGACGGCGCAGAGGGCGTGGACGGTGTCCGTGGGCCACTGGCGTCCGGCGGCCCAGTCGCGGGCCGCCTCCGCCGAGGCCGTGCCGGCGCTGGCGCGGACCGAGCCCGCCCGCTCCGCGCACTGCAGGGCGGGGTGGCCGGGACCGTAGCGGACGGGGATGCCTGCGTGTCCGGCGAGGTGGCTGGGGCCGGGGCGGCCGGAGGGGGTGGCGGCGGCCCGGACGAGCCGGGCGGGGCCCTCGCCGTCGGTGAGGGAGCCACCGGCGACGCGGTCGATGAGGGCGTGGTCGGCGAAGCCGGCGAGGGCGAAGTCGAGGTGGACCGTGGCGGCCTCGCCCGGGTCCTCGCACTCGGCGGCGGCCCGCGCCGCCCGGTGCAGCTGGTTGACGCGGAAGCGGAGCTGGGCCGCCTCCTGCTCGCCCTGTTTGGACTCGGTGACGTCCTGGAAGAGCCAGCCGACGCCGAGCGGGACCGGTTCCTCGGCGAGGGGCGAGGCGAGCCGCAGGAAGCCGCTGCGCCAGCAGCGCCGCTTCTCGCCGTCGGGGGTGCGGACGCCGACCCAGATCTCGGCGGGCGCGGGCGGCGCGCCCTCGGCGAGGACATGGGTGAGGGCGCTCTCCAGCTCCTCGACGCCCTGGGCGAGCAGTTCGCCGAGGGGCCGTCCGAGGACCGCCGTACGACCGATGCCCAGGGCGCGGGCCGCGTGCGCGTTGACGACGGCGGGGCGCAGGTCGGCGTCGACGAGGACGACGCCCCAGGACGCGTCCTCGAAGAGGGCCTCGCTGAGGGCGATGGAGCGTTCGAGGTCGATCTGCGCGTGGACCTCGCTGAAGGCGCAGTACAGCCCGGCGGGCTTGCCGTCGGGTCCGCGTACGGCGGCGGACTGGGTGCGCACGAGGACCCGGCCGCCGTCCTTGGTGACCAGGGCGAACTCGTGCACCTGCCGACCGGAGGCGTGCATGGCGGCCATCAGCCGCCCCTCGACCTCCTCGGCGTCGGCGGTCCGTACGGCCCAGTCGGCGAAGCCCCGGCGGCCCACGGCCTCCTCCGCGCTCCAGCCGAGGATGCGTTCGGCCTCGCGGTTCCAGTGGGTGACGACGCCGTCGGCGTCGAAGGCGCACAGGGCCGCGTCCATGCCGTCGAGGAGGGCGGCGAGCAGATCCGAGCCGCCGGGGTCCGCGGAGTCCATGGAGTCCTCGGTGCCTTCGGTGTCCTCGGTGTTCACCGTGCCCTCGATGTCCTCGATGTTCTCGGTGTCCGTGTTCTTCGGACCGCCCCGCTCGGGCTTGTCGGGCCCCAGTTCGTCGGTGGCCCCACTACGCCGGGAAGCACTCACCTGAACCCCCTCCAGGCTGCGTTGCGTCCGCATGTACGGCGGCATGCACGGCGCGTCGGTTCGCTCACTGGCCATCATTCAACTCGAACGTGACCCAGCCCACATCTGGTTCACGCAAGATTTGGACGAAATCGTTGTACGCCGGATTTCCGACTCACCTTTCCTCGTCCTGTCTCTCCCTTCTCAACGTTCCCACGTCCCCGGCCACTCAGTCAGCGCAGGTAGAAGATCCGGTCTCCGTACTCCCGCATCACCCGGTCGTTCCAGGCGAGCCCGCCGTCGACGTTGCCGGAGCGGAGCAGCGGCGGCTCGATGCCGCGGTCCGCGAGGCGGGCGGCGGCGGTGGCCATGACCGACTGGAGGATCGCGGAGGTGACGACGGTGGAGGCCGGGGCGAAGGGGGCGGGGATGGTGTCGAGGGTCAGCTCCGCGTCGCCGACCGCGATCTTCGAGTCGAGGACGAGGTCGCAGTGGTCCTTGAGGAAGGTGCCGGAGGAGTGGCGGGATTCCGTCTGCGCGGCGTACGCGACGGAGGTGACACCGACGACCTTCACACCCAGCTCCCGGGCGTGGGCGGCCATCTCGACGGGCAGGGCGTTGCGGCCGGAGAGCGAGATGATCACGAGCAGGTCGCCGGAGCGCAGGGGGCTGGTGTCGAGCACGGCGGTGGCCAGGCCGTCGACCCGCTCCAGGGCGGAGCCGAGGGTGGCGGGGAGCACGTCGACGCCGACGGCGCCGGGGACGGCCAGCAGGTTCATCAGGGCGAGGCCGCCCGCCCGGTAGACGAGGTCCTGTGCGGCGAGGGAGGAGTGACCGGCCCCGAACGCGAACAGCCGGCCCCCCTCGGCGACCGTCTCCGCGATCAGCTCCCCGGCCGCGGCGACCGCCTCCGCCTCCTCGTCCCGCACCCGCTCCAGCAGCCCGATGGCCGCGTCGAGGAACCGCCCGCTCACCTTGTCCCCGTCCAACCCCATGCGCCGACTCCTTCAGCTTGGTCTGATCCTTCGTGACGCCGATCACGTTAGTGGTCTGGACCAGTGGGGTGTCAATAAGGGCGGAGGGGGCGGGGGCTGGTCGCGCAGTTTCCCGCGCCCCTGAAAAAAGCGGGGCTGCGCCCCGGCCTTTTTCAGGACCGCAGGGCCTGATGTCTTTGGGGGCGCGGGGAACTGCGCGAGAAGCCCCACGCACCCGCACCCGCCGACGCACCGAAACCGCCCGAGCTCCGCCGCGCCGTCCGAAAAGGCTCAGCAGGTCATAAATCGGCCACCCGACCGGAGCCATACCGCCGTCGTTCCCCCGGCACCACCCGGTTGTCAGTCGGATGCGTAAGAATTGAGTCCAGGGCCAGCGCAGCAAGCCGCAGCAAGCCGGTGTGGGCCGTCGAAAGCCTCCGGCTGAATCTCATCGAGGGGCACGTATGTCCGGACTGATCGATACGACGGAGATGTATCTCCGCACCATCCTCGAGCTGGAGGAGGAAGGTGTGGTCCCCATGCGCGCCCGGATCGCCGAGCGGCTCGATCAGAGCGGCCCCACGGTGAGCCAGACGGTCGCGCGCATGGAGCGCGACGGCCTGGTGTCCGTCGCCGCGGACCGCCACCTGGAGCTGACCGAGGAGGGCCGCCGGCTGGCGACGCGCGTCATGCGCAAGCACCGCCTCGCGGAGTGTCTGCTCGTCGACGTGATCGGCCTGGAGTGGGAGCAGGTCCACGCGGAGGCGTGCCGCTGGGAGCACGTGATGAGCGAGGCCGTGGAGCGCCGCGTGCTCGAACTGCTGCGCCACCCCACCGAGTCGCCGTACGGCAACCCGATCCCGGGCCTGGAGGAGCTGGGTGAGAAGGACGGCGCCGACCCCTTCCTGGACGAGGGCATGGTGTCGCTCGCCGACCTCGACCCGGGCACGGAGGGCAAGACCGTCGTCGTACGCCGTATCGGCGAGCCCATCCAGACGGACGCCCAGCTGATGTACACGCTGCGCCGCGCGGGCGTGCAGCCCGGCTCCGTGGTGAGCGTGACGGAGGCGGCCGGCGGGGTCCTCGTGGGCAGCGGCGGCGAGGCGGCGGAGCTGGAGGCGGACGTCGCCTCCCATGTGTTCGTCGCCAAGCGCTGACCGCCACCTCCGGAGGACCGGACCACACCCCGCCCGCCGACCGATTTCGACCACCCGGTGACTGCCCGTGTCACCCCTTGTCGGCAGGTGTTCGACACGTGCCGGGGCGTGCTCGTATCACCCGCCAACTCCCGGTGTGGGAGGGGAAGTTGTGACGTATTGGGGTCCATGTCCGGGATCCCGGCCAATCGAAGATTCAGTGCGCCGAATCGCAGCGCGCGGGCCGTTCGCGTGCGAGGCTTGCGCGTGAGGCATATGACCTGAGGGGCTCTTGGCCGCCCGAGACGGCGATCTCCGGTGGTAGGGGAGGGGGCGGGGCGGATGTGCCGTGGACATGAGGAGGGCCCCGGCGCCGTGCGGCGCCGGGGCCTGTCCTCCCCTGTGCTGACCCGGAGCCCCGAGCTCCCAGGGTCATCCCCCTCGGACCGTTTTCCCCGAGCGGTCCGCCTCCCGTTGAAGATCTCCCCTCGGCGGCGGCGGGCAATCCTTGAGGGACGTCACTCGAACGAGGGGTGTTGCCGCCGGCAACGGCATCTTCGAATGTGTATTCGATAACGTGTACGGCGTGGCGTCGCGTGCCCCGTACCCTGACTGACGCGCGCGCCCCACACGTAACGTGTCAACCGATATGCACGCTGTAACACAAGTGCTCACCGTCCGAGCGGGGAGCCACGGCGGAAGCGACAGCGGATGCGGCGCAGAAACAGCGGCACGACAGCGGAATCAGCGGTTTCAGGGGTATCAGCGGTACGACAGCAGTTGGGACGAGTGGACCGGCCGGCTCGAAGCGGGAGCGAGAGGCGGGAGCGAGCGGTCCGGGCGGGAGTCTGGGGGGTGCCAATGGCGCGGCGCATCGACGTGACGGGAGCGGGCGGTCTGAGCCTCGCCGCCTGGGAGTTCGACGACCCGCCCAAGACAGGCGAGCACGAACCCCGGCCCGGGGTGCTGTTACTGCACGGCCTCATGGGCCGCGCCTCGCACTGGGCCCCCACCGCCCGCTGGCTCTCCGAACGGCACCGCGCCGTCGCCCTGGACCAGCGCGGCCACGGCCGCAGCGCCAAGCCCGAGCAGGCCGCGTACACCCGTGAGGCCTACGTCGAGGACGCCGAGGCCGCCGTCGAACAGCTGGGCCTCGCCCCGGTCGTCCTCATCGGCCACGCCATGGGCGCGCTGACCGCCTGGCAGCTGGCCGCCCGCCGCCCGGACCTGGTGCGCGGCCTGATCGTCTGCGACATGCGGGCCTCCGCGCTCGGCGCCGCCTCCCAGCGCGAGTGGGAGAACTGGTTCAAGGCCTGGCCGCTGCCCTTCGCCACCCTCGCCGACGTCCGCAAGTGGTTCGGCGAGGACGACCCCTGGGTGGAGCGCCCCAGCCCGTCCCGCGGCGAGTTCTACGCCGAGGTCATGCACGAGGGCCCCGACGGCTGGCGGCCCGTCTTCGACCCCGAGCAGATGCTGAGGACCCGCGAGACCTGGGTGTACGACGCGCACTGGGAGGAGCTGACCCAGGTCCGCTGCCCCGCCCTCGTCGTCCGCGGCCTCGACGGCGAGCTGGGCCGCGCCGAGTCCCAGGAGATGGTCCGCGTCCTGCCCCACGGCCAGTACGCCGAGGTCGCCGACGCCGGCCACCTCGTCCACTACGACCAGCCGGACGCGTGGCGCGCGGCGATAGAGCCGTTCCTCGACGGTTTCGCGGACTGATTCGCCGACGGGCGAAAGGGCCCCGAATCGCTCCGGGGCCCTTCCTCACACGGGACGGTTCAGCGCGTGGGACGGCTCAGCTCTCCGCGGTCCTCCTCCGCCGCATCCACCACACCAGCGCGCCGCCCGCCGCGACGACCGCCGCGGCGATGCCGGAGAGCAGGCCGACGGGCAGCCCGGAGCCGGTGTCGGCGAGGCCGCCGTCCGGGTCGGGCCGGTTGCCCGGCGGGGACTGCGGGTCACCGCCGCCGGGGGTGGACGGGGACGGGTCGGGCGCCGGGGTCGACGGCGGGTCGCTCGGCGTCGGCCTGCCCGGGCCGGAGGGCGTCGGCTCCGGTGCCGGGTCCTCGTCGCCCGGGGCGGGCTGGGTGCCGTTGCTGTTGCCGCCCAGGAACACGGTGTCGGTGTCCCGGTAGGTCGTCACGGCCTGGACGCTGGTCCTGGTCGTCCTGTCCAGGCCCGGGTGTTCGAGGTCGAACTGCACCCGGGTGACGTTCCGCTTGGGCGACTTGGAGAAGTCGACGCCGCCCACGGTGTAGACGTACACGTCCTGCCCGTTGCTGATCTCGTACTTGAACTCGCCCTCCTTGAAGATCTTGACGTACCGGTCGTAGACGTCGGTCTTCTTCCAGTTCTGGTTCGGGGCGCGCAGCGGCCAGCGGCTGACGTCGTCGCTGTTGATGATCTTCCGGTAGTCGGTGGCCGACTGCCGGTCCTTCTGCCGGATCCACTCGGCGGCCACCCGGGAGGTGTAGACGCGGCGCAGATCGGCGTAGTCCGAGCCGGTGTTGATCCACTTCTCGACGAGCGGGACGATCGTGTTCTTCAGGACCCGGTCGTTCTGCTCGGTCTCGGCCTTGGTGAGGTCGCAGCCCTCGCCGCCGGGGCCGGGCGTGCTGATGTCCATCGGCTCGGTCTGCAGCTTCAGCGGGGCGTCGAGGATGTAGATGCCGCCGTCCTGCTCACGGACCTGCGCGGTGTCGGGCTCGATCCAGTTGCGCAGGGAGTGCAGACAGGGCCAGCCGTCGCGCTCGGCCATCCCGTCCCAGGCCCGCTTGCCGGTCTCGGTCTTGGGGTCCAGGGCCTTGAAGAAGTCGTGCTTGAGCTTGAGGTCGGCCTCCAGGAGCACCCGGCCGGCGTCGGTGGACGCGAACTGCGAGTCCATGATCGTGGACGGCTGGTCCGGGTTGAGGTTGACCCAGAACTTGTCCGGGGTGAGCGCGAGCCAGGTGAAGAGCGAGTCCGAGGCCATGGTCAGCTTCGCGTCGCCGCCCCAGCCCGGGTTGTTCTCCGGGTCCGGCACGAAGTCGGCCTTCATCGAGTAGTCGAGGCCCTTGCCCTTCACGGGCTCCCCGACGAAGTTCATCTCCAGGGAGGAGAAGTCGATGCCGCCGGGCCGCCCGAAGTAGCCCTTGGCGTTGTTGGCGTCGTACATCTTCTGCAGCCGCTTGGCCTCCTCCGGCGTCTTGCCGGAGCGCAGGGCCTCGTCGATGATCGGGCCGCGCCCGCCCTTGAGGGGGTCGGCGTTGAACCGCTTGTCGTAGTTGGTGTAGACGTTCGGCTTGCCGGTGCGCTCGATCCCGTTGGAGCGCTGCTCCCAGATACCCGCCTGGGTGCGGCTGGTGCCCCGGGTCTGCTTCAGCTCGTCGTCGAACGCCTTGATCTTGTCGATGGTGCCCTGGGTGGTCTTCGCCCCGGTGATGGTGTGGAAGGTGGTCTTCGCGTACTTGGGGTCGCGGGCGATGATCCGGTCGGCCTCGTACTGGTTGTTGCGGATCGAGCCGTTGGACTTGCCCTCGATGTTCCGGTCGCCGACCCGGTCCCGGAAGTCCACGATCCGGTAGCGGGTCTTCCCGGTCTTCGGGTCCTTGTACGGGATCGGGTCCTGGCACCACCAGTCCGGCCCGACCATGTTGTACTTCTTCACCATGCGGGCCTCGAACGTCTCGCCCTTGACCCGGTTGCCGGTGTTCCCGATGATCCGGATCCGCAGATAGTCGCCGAAGTCCTTGTAGCCGGTGGCCTTGTTGCGCTGGGCGTTGTAGCGGGCGTAGATCTCCATCGCCCGGTCGGCCGGCTTGCCCGAGGCGGCGTAGGCGGCCTTCCACTTCGCGATGGCCTTCGTGGAACTGCCGGCCTGCTTCAACTGCGCCTCGGTGGGCGACTTCAGACCGTCGAACGCCTTGTCGGGGTTGTCGAAGGTGTAGTTCTCGTCGTTCGGTGCCGCGTCGTACGGCGTGGAGCCGCTCGGCGGACCGGAGTTCGCCGGCGTCCGCGCGAACCTCTGCTTCAGATAGAGCTCGTCGCAGCGCACGCCCGCCTTGGGCGCGGCCTCCGCGTCCCGCGGGAGACCGGGCAGCCCGGTCAGGGTCAGGACGCTCGCGCCGGTGAGGGCCAGCGCGATCCTGCCCCAGAGGCGTCGCCCGGAGCGGGGTATCGGGTGAGTCACTTCGGTAGTCCCCCTGAGGGCCCCAGAGGGTAGGTGGGTACGTCCGTGCGGTGCTCGGTGGGACGCCAGGGGCCCCCGTGGTCTGTGCGACGCCGCCACCAAGCCATGCACCGTAGTGACCTAACGGCCCTTTTACATAGGTGATTTGGCCGCCGAAACGCCCCAACCGGCCGTCACAGCCGAATTCTTACTCCTCGGGCAAGGGATCTTCACCCTTCGAGCCAGGTCTCCTCCATGGCGAAGGTGGTGTCCTCGGTGTGCCGCACCCGGAACACGGACACGGTCCGGCCCTCCTGGTCCAGCGGCGCGACCCGTCCGAGGGCGAGCCGCGCGAGCCCGTCCCAGTCGAACTCCTCGAAGCCGTCGTCGAGGTCGACACCGTCCTCCGCCAGTTCGTCCTCGTCGATCCCGAAGGCCTCCACCACGGCCCGCGCATCGCCCTCGACGTCCCAGTCCCCCTCGCCGTGCCACCCGGCGGCGAAGACCTCGGCTCCGCCCGGATGCAGGACCGCCCACGCCCCGTACGTGGAGTCGTGCTCGACGGTGGCCGCCCCGATCACCACCGCGTCCGGATGCCGCTTCCGCAGCTCCTTCGCCTGCTCCCACACCGGGAAGTCGTCCCCGACGTTCCCCAGCGCCGGATCGACGATCTCGGTCACCGGGCCCCAGCAGCCGACGCGGACGACATCCAGGTCCGCCCGTGTCCCCAGCCCGACGCCCTCGGTCGCGCTCACGGCACCCAGTTCACCGAGCACGGCGTCGACGGTCCCGAACGAGGCCGCGAACTCCCGTGCCCGCTCCGGGTCATGGGCGTCGAGCACCGCCGACGAGCCCGGGAACGGCGCCCGTACGACGGTCAGGAAGAACTCCCCGTACCGGACCACACCCTGATCCTCGCCGACACTCCAGAAGGTTCCCTCAGCCTCAGTCATGACGGCCACCCTAGGGACCGGCCCAGGGACCGGGGATGCCGGAGATGTGGGGGAACTGCGCGAAAGCTCGGCCGCTCCGGCGTCCGTGGCCCGGCCGCCCGGCGTCGTACGCCGCGCCGGAGGACCCCGCCCGGAGTGCTACCGCCGCCCGTCCCGGCCGCACGCGTACGCGAGCGGGGAGATCAGTTCCTCCGCGTCCGGCAGCCAGCGGTTCGCCGGGGTGGGGCGTCGGGCCCACTGGACGGCGCCCCGTGAGCCGTAGCGCGTCGGGGGGGCCGCCACGAACTCGCCCTCGCCCAGGGCCTTGAGGTCGAGCGCCAGCGGGGACCAGCCCAACTTGCGTACCAGGTCCGGGACTTTGACGGAGGCGCCGGGCAGCACGAAGAAGTGCATCCGGCGGTCCGGGGTCCAGGTCACCGGGCCGAGGGTCAGCTCCATGCGCTCCATACGGGCCAGCGCCAGCAGACCGGCGGTCTCGGGAACGTCGATCGTGTCGAACGTACGGCCGGTCGGCAGCAGGATCGACGCGCTCGGCTGCTTCGACCACAGACGGCGTGCGACGGTCGCACTGCCTGTCGCCTGGGTCGCCCAGTCCTCGCGCGCCGGGTGCGCGCCGGGGGTGGCGCACGCTGCGTTGCCACAGGAGCAGATCTGCACCCCGTCGACGGCTTCCAGCCAAGTGCCGGGGAACACGTCCCAGTGGCGCTCTTCGGCGTATCGAACGGCGGTGTCCAGCAGCGACTCGCCGCGCTGCTTCGGGATTTGGGCAGCTTCAGGGCCCGCGATGGTCTCTTCCACGATGAACACAACTCTAGCGGTCATCAGGGGTTACGGAAGTCACATGCGCGGGGGAGAGCATCGTCAACGGGGCCGGGGCGCATGGGTGCATGGCCGGGGGCGCGCGGGAGGGATCACGGAGTGAGCCGGGTAGCCACGTGTGGGGTACAGCATCCGTGTTTACCCCGGCAATCCTGGCATGTCTCGCATCTTCGGTATGTCGGCGGGGCATTGATCTTCGAGGCCGGATCCTTTCGATACATGGGTACACGTATGCGAGGCGATCCGGTCGCTGAAGTCACGTCAACTCGGTGCGTGGGCAAGGCACCACAGCCACAGGGGGTACGCCATGGCCGCAAGGCCGCTCGTCGCCAGGCAGCCGAACGAACGACTGCAGGCGCTCATCCAGGAAGCGGGCTGTTCCAACGCGGGGCTGGCCCGGCGGGTCAACATGTGCGGCGCGGAGCACGGACTGGACCTGCGCTACGACAAGACGTCCGTGGCGCGCTGGCTGCGGGGACAGCAGCCGCGGGGCCGGGCGCCCGCGATCATCGCCGAGGCCCTCGGCCGCAAGCTGGGCCGGACGGTCACGATCGACGAGATCGGCATGGCCAACGGCAAGAACCTCGCCTCCGGCGTCGGCCTGCAGTTCTCGCCGACGGTCCTCGGCGCCATCGAGCAGGTCTGTGAGCTGTGGCGCAGCGACGTGGGACGGCGGGACTTCCTCTCCGGGTCCTCCGTCGCCGCCTCCGCGCTGGTCGAGCCCAGCCGTGACTGGCTGATCTCCGCGCCCGACTCCCAGGTGGCCCGCTCGGCGGGACCCCGGGTGGGTCTCGCCGACGTGGACGCGGTGCGCGCGATGACCCAGGCCCTCGTCGACCTCGACCACCAGTACGGCAGCGGGCATGTACGGCCGGTCGTCGTGCACTACCTCAACAGCGTCGTCTCGGGGCTGCTGGCCGGCTCCTACCGGGAGGCGGTGGGGCGGGAGTTGTTCGCCGCGGTCGCCCGGCTGACCGAACTCGCCGGATACATGGCCGTCGACACCGGACAGCCCGGCCTCGCCCAGCGGTACTACATCCAGGCGCTCCGCCTCGCCCAGGCCGCGGGCGACCGCGCCTACGGCGGCTACGTCCTCGCCGCGTCCATGAGCCACCTCGCCGCGCAGCTGGGCAACCCGCGGGAGATCGCGCAGTTGGCGCGCGCGGCGCAGGAGGGGGCGCGGGGCCGGTCCACGCCCCGGGCGGAGTCGATGTTCCACGCGGCGGAGGCGCGCGGCCACGCGCTGCTGGGCGACGCGCGCGCCGCGCAGACGGCGGCCGGGCGGGCCGTGGAGGCGCTGGAGGGGGCGGATCCGTCCTCCGGGGACGACCCGGCGTGGATCAAGCACTTCGACGAGGCCTATCTCGCCGACGAGTTGGCGCACTGCCACCGGGACCTCGGACAGGCGGAGGCGGCGGCCCGGCGGGCCGAGGAGTCGCTCGCCAGGCATCCGGAGTCGCGGGCGCGGCGGCGGGCGATCGGGTATGTGCTGCTCGCCACGGCGCAGGTGCAGCAGCGGGAGATCGAGCAGGCCTGCCACACGGGGACCAAGGCCGTGGAGCTGCTGGGATCGCTGCGGTCGAATCGAGGGGCGGAGTATCTGGAGGACTTCCAGCAGAGGCTCGAACCGTTCCGGGAGGAGGCGGTGGTGCGGGAGTTCGGGGCGCGGATGGACTTGCAAGCGGCGTAGAGCGCTCCGGGTGGGGTACCCGCGTTGTTTCGCGGCCGCGGGTCCGGTGGGGCTTCTCACGCAGTTCCCCGCGCCCCTGTGGGGCGCGGGTGGTGCTCGGGGGTTCTTGGGGAACCGGTAGCGTGAGTCGACGATTCCACAAGTCCCCCATTCGTAGGAGTCTCGGTGACGCAGAGTGGACAGGGCGAGGAGCCCTCGGCGCGGACCGCGCGCGAAGGCATCGTGCTGCCCTCGGACGGTGGGGCGCCGCTCCATCCGAGCGATCTGCCGCCGGCGCCGCTGCCGCCCGCCCCGGCCCAGCGGTGGGACCAGCAGCAGCGGCCGTGGGGTTCCGAGAGCGCCCCGGCCCCCGTCCAGCCGCCCGCCGACCCGTGGCACAGCGCCCCGCCCGCCCCGGAATGGGGCCACCAGGGGGCGCAGGACCTGTACGGCGCGTACGGCACCCAGGGCGGGATGCCGCTGCCGCCGGAGGGCGCGCAGGGGCAGACGTACGGGAGCGGGGGGTACGGAAGCGAGGCGTACGGGAGCGAGGCGTACGGCGGGGCGGGCTCGGGCGCGCCGTTGCCGCCGGTCGCGGGTGAGGTGGCGCTGCCGCCGGCCGGTGTGCCGCAGCAGCCGTCGCACAGCGCGCCGCTGCCGCCCGTGGACGAGGGCGCCACCCAGTACATCCCGTATGTGCCGGCCGTCGGGGCCGTGCCGGTGGACGAAGGGGCGACGCAGTACATACCGCCGGTGGCCGCCCAGGCGCCCCACGCCGAGGCCGCCACCCAGTTCCTGCCGCCGGTCGGGCCGGGCGCGCTGCCGCCGGAGGCGTCGGCGGACGCCACGACGTATCTGGGCCGGGTGCCGGACAACGGCGCCGGGCCGCTGCCGCCGGCCGGGCACCCCGGCGCGCCCATGCCCGGGAACCCCGACGCGCAGGCCACGCAGTTCATCCCGCCGGTGGCCGCACAGGCGCAGGCGCAGGCCCAGCCGCCGCGCCGGCCGTACGGTGCGGCGCCGCAGCAGCAGCCGGACGTGTTCGACAGCCTCTTCCGGGACGAGGCGGGCGCCGCGGGCGTCTCCGGGGCCACCCAGCAGATGCCGAGGATCGCCGAGCACGGGCACGCGGCCCCGCAGCCGCCGCAGAGACCCGCCGGCCCCGGCGGTCACGGGGGCCATGGAGGAGGCCACGGTGGCGGTCACGGCGGGCGGGCCTCCGCGAGACGGGAGAGCGGGAGCGGAGGCGGCGGCGGTCGTACGAGATCGCGGGTGCCCCTCATCGCGTTGGTCGGCGTGGGGATCGCCGTGCTCGGCATCGGGGCGGGCGCGCTGATGGCCGGGTCGGGGGACGAGGAGACACCGGCCGGCAACAAGCCCGTGGCGGCGACCGGGGCGCCCGAGGAGTCGGCGTCCGCGTCGGCGGACCCGGCGAAGGAGCAGGCGGTCGCGCTGGACCAGCTGCTGGCGGACAGCGGTGACAGCCGGAGCAGTGTGATCAAGGCGGTCGCGAACATCAAGGCGTGCAACGAGCTGGGGCAGGCCGCCACCGATCTGCGGGACGCGGCGAAGCAGCGCGAGGACCTGGTCACCCGGCTCGGCGAGCTGTCCGTCGACAAGCTCCCGGACCACGAGGCGCTGACCACCTCGCTCACCAAGGCGTGGAAGGCCTCCGCCGCCGCCGACAACCACTACGCCGCGTGGGCCGACCAGACCGCCGGCAAGAAGGGCTGCAAGAAGGGCCAGGCCCGCTCCACCCCCCAGACCCAGGCCGGGAATCGGGCCAGCGGCACGGCCAGCGCGGAGAAGAACAAGGCCGCGAAGCTCTGGAACGGCATCGCCACGACGTACGGCCTGACCGAGCGGCAGGCGGTTCAGCTGTAGGCGTGCTCGGCGGCGCGCTCAGCTCTCCGCCTCCACCAGGGTCTTCTCCACGTTGACGAACCCCCGGCGGGCGGCGACGAGTTGGCCCTTGCGGACCACCTGGAAGGTGACCTCGGGGTTGATGAGGCGGGGGAAGCCGGCGGAGGCGATGAGGTCCTCGAAGCGCCAGCTGAGGGGCGGGGTCAGTCCGCCCGTGTCCACCTTCAGCCCGGTGTCGAGGACGCGGCGGACCGACTGGGAGGTGACCTCGCCGTCGCCGATCTTCTCGATGGCCGCCCTCAGCACGGTGTACGCGATCCAGGTGGTCTGCACACCCGGATCCGCCGGGTCGATGCGGTTGTCGTCGAACGCGTGCTCCTGGATCACCTTCTTCATCCGGTCCCACCGCTTGTCCTTCTCCACCGGGTACCAGCCGGTGACGTACGCCCCCTCGTACGGCCCCGACCGGCCCCCGGTCGCGTCGATCACGGTCTGGTCGACGCTGCCGAGCACGGTCGCGGTGCGCACGTCCGGGTAGTCCTCGCGGTCCCGGCGGAAGGAGTCCATGAAGGTGAAGGTGCGGTCGCCCAGCGCGGGCACCACACAGCCCTCGGCGACCGGGTCGGTGCTGGCCCGCCGCAACGCCTCCCGGGCGTGCCCGCCGTACTCGGTGGCGTCCTCGGCCGCCAGCTGGTCCTCGGAACCGCCGTGCCCGCCGGACCGCAGTCCCGAGTCCAGCAGCAGCGGCAGCTGGTCGCCGGCGATCGAGTCGGGCCGGACGAGGGCGACGGGGCCGCAGGTCTTGGCGAGCTGTTCGCCGAGGCCGGCCATGAGGGAGGCCTGACCGCCGTTGACCGGGTAGGACAGCGCGCTGGCGAACTCGTCGTCGGTGACGCCGTAGCCGCCGATGTACGGGATGCCCGCCGACTCCAGCGGGGCGAGGAAGGACCGGCCGTGCTGGCTGTAGGACCCGACGACCGCGGTGACGTTCTCGTCGGCCGCGCGCCGGGCGCACTTCGCGGCGCTCACGGTCTCGTTGCGGTCGTTGCAGGTGAGGATCTTCAGCTCGTGGCCGTTGATGCCCCCGTTGGCGTTGACCCAGCGGGCGTAGGCCTTCGCCATGGCGGGCATGCCTGGCTTGTTGGTGGCGGCCGTCTTCTCCGGCGCCCAGGTCATGATGGTGACGGGGCCGCCCCCGGAACCCCCCGTGGTTCCAGGGATGACCCCGCACCCGGCGACGAGTGAGGCACACGCCGCCAGCGTGGTGGCTCTGACCAGGCCTTTGGCGAGGCCCTTGGCTGGTCCTGTGGTCAGGGGGATCCGTCGTGCCTTCAAGCCGGTCATGGCTCCGCACGATTCCGCCACATCACCAACCCGGGCGTGACGCGTGGTCAACGTGAGGTGACCGGGAGGTGAATAGCAAAGAGCTACGATCCTATTTTCGAGTGGTTTCAGAGAGGAACGCACGATCGATGACCGTCCAAGGTCCGGAGACCCCTTCCCGTCGCGGGCGTCGCTCATCCACCATGGGCGGCATGCCACTGAACGACATGCCGTGGTGGCGCTGGCGCAGCAATGTGCGCTCCGCGCTGCACATGCTCTCCGACCCCGCGTTCCAGCGAGACGTCTGGTTGGCGGGTGTCGACGGGTACGGGGACGTCACGGACGCCGTGTACCGCCTGGTCGAGGACACCTGGCTGGACAACTGGTCCGCCGAGAAGTACGTGGGCACGATCTTCCGTGACGCCCAGGAGGCGGCCCTCGTGGACACCGCCGTGCTGCGTGTCCTGCGGATCATGCACCAGGTCGGCCCGGACGCGCCCGTCTCCGCCTACGTCGACCACGAGGCCTGGCCCGAGGCCGTCCGCGCCGCCCGCGAGGCCCATGTCCGCCTCTCGGCGAGCGACGGCGAGGACCCGGACACCCCGCCGCGCACGCTGGAGGTGCTGCGGATCATGACCAGGGCGGCCTAGGGCCCTTCTGGTGCCGGGCACTGCGCGGGGGCCGGGGCGGTGGTCCGGGGCGGGTGGTCCGGGGTTCGGGACGGTTGTCGGCGGGGGTACGCCATATGGGACCCTGTCGGGCATGAACGAGCAGTCCACCCGAGCCGCGGCACCCGCCGACCAGTACGTCCTCACCCTCGCCTGCCCGGACAAGCCGGGCATCGTGCACGCCGTGTCGAGCTACCTCTTCATGACCGGCGGCAACATCGAGGACAGCCAGCAGTTCGGCGACCACGACACGGGTCTGTTCTTCATGCGCGTCCACTTCTCCGCGGAGGCGCCGGTGAACGTGGAGAAGCTGCGGGCCAGCTTCACGGCGATCGGTGACTCCTTCCGGATGGACTGGCAGATCAACCGGGCCGACGAGAAGATGCGCATCGTCCTCATGGTCAGCAAGTTCGGGCACTGCCTGAACGACCTGCTGTTCCGGGCGAGCATCGGGGCGCTGCCGGTGGAGATCGCGGCCGTGGTCTCCAACCACACCGACTTCGCCGAGCTGGTGGGGTCGTACGACATCCCCTTCCACCACATCCCGGTGACCAAGGACACCAAGGCCGAGGCGGAGGCGCGGCTGCTGGAGCTGGTGCGCGAGGAGAACGTCGAGCTGGTGGTGCTGGCCCGCTATATGCAGGTCCTCTCCGACGACCTCTGCAAGCAGCTCAGTGGCCGCATCATCAACATCCACCACTCCTTCCTGCCGAGCTTCAAGGGCGCGAAGCCGTACCACCAGGCGCACACGCGCGGTGTGAAGCTGATCGGGGCGACGGCGCACTATGTCACCGCCGACCTCGACGAGGGGCCGATCATCGAGCAGGAGGTCGAGCGGGTGGGGCACGGGGTGACGCCCGAGGGGCTCGTCGCGGTCGGGCGGGACGTGGAGTGCCAGGCGCTGGCGCGGGCCGTGAAGTGGCATGCGGAGCGGCGGATCCTGATGAACGGGCGGCGGACGGTCGTCTTCGCGTAGGGCTCCGCCGGGCTGGGGGCGCCTACTGGCTCGGGGGCGTCTGTGTGCTCGGCGACCGCGGGTCCGGTGGGGCTTCTCGCGCCCACGCGGCGGAGCCGCATATTGATGCAGCCCCGCGCCCCTTCGAGGGCCGGTGGTCACCAGCGCCCCGCCCTCTACATCCGGCTCAGTGCCGCCGCCGCGAAGAGTACGTCCCGGATCGCCTCGCGGTCGCCGCCCTGGCCTGCGGCGGCCTCCTCCGGGGGGACGTGGCCGGCTGCGAGACGGCAGAACTCGACGCCGTCGAGGGCCACATGGGCCACCTCGTGGTCGGCGGAGCCGAGGGCCGCGGGGGAGTCGAGGGGGATGAGCCACTCGCCGCCGCCGGAGCCCTCGATCTCCAGACGGAGACTGCGGCCGGGCGCGCCGGCCGGGACGAGGTGGCGGCCGGGCGGGGACGCGAGCCCGGTCCGGCGGCGCTCGGCCAGGGAGACGGGCAGCATCCGGGCCGCGAGGTCGATCATCCCGTGCAGATGCCGGCCGGAGGGCGGCTCGTACGGGTAGTCCACGGCCTCCGCGATGTCCTCCGCATGGATCCAGCACTCGAACGCCCGGTCGAGCATCGCATCGCGCAGCGGCAGTTCGAAGCCGCCGTACGAGACCGGGAGACGGCCCGAGCCGGCGGAGTCGTCCGGGCCGCCGCCGCCCGTGAACGACGTCGTACGGACGATGTCGTGGCTCTGCTGCCGCCAGGGGGCGCGCAGGGCGCGGGTGGGCGGGAAGTGGGAGGCCTTCCAGTACGCCTCGGTGCGCGCCGCCGGTGAACCGTCGTCGGGCTCCTGCTCCGGCTTCAGCCGGGCGAGCGGATCGTCCAGACCGAGCGCGGACGCGACGAGTCCGTCGACGCTGAGCAGATGCGCGATGACCCCGGCGACGGTCGTACGCCGGCTCACCGGCCCGTCGCCCTCGAACCAGCGCAGCCGGACGGGGGCGTGCCAGTCGGCGGTGCCGATGTCCTGGAGCAGGGCGTCCAGCCGGGCCGTCTCCGCGTCGTACGGGGCGGCCCAGCGGGGGACGGGGATACGGGGCGGGCGGCGGCCCAGGCAGAGGTCGAGCACCTGGGTGCGCAGCGCCGGGTCCAGGTCCAGGCTCTCCGGCGGATGCAGCAGCCCCACGGCCTCCCGCAGCCGCCGCGCCTCGTCCGCGCATCCCCCGCACACCCCGAGGTGCTCCTCCACCGCCAGCGCCTCCTCCCCCGAACAGGCCGCCAGCGCCCAGGCCCCGAGCAGCGCCTTCAGCACCCGGTGCTCCAGCACGAGGGGAACGGCCGGCGACGCGGGCTCCGGGCGCGCCGGCGGGGCCGCCTCGGGCGCGGGGTCCGGCAGCGGCAGCCCGGTGTCCTCCACCGAGGTCCGCGGCAGCGGTATGCGCGGCGGTCCGGCCGGTCCGTCACCGCCGCCGCCCCGGGGGCCATCGGCCCCGGAGCCGCCGCCGAGTCCCGTTCCGCCGGCCTCGGGTGTGGCGTCGCCGCCGTCCGCGGAGTCCCCGGGCCTCGGCCCCTCGGCGGGCCCGTCCGGCCCGCCGGAGGCAGCGGCTCCGGGCAGGCCGTCGTCGGCCGGGTCGTCGTCCGACGGAGTCCGCGCCGCCGGGACGCGGCCGGTGCTCGGGTTCCGGGGGGTCGGCTCGTCGTCGTACGCCTCGTACGGGCTCGGGTCGCCGGTCACGGGGCGAGTCCGGGTTCGGGCGGGGCGCCGGAGGGGCGGGTGTCGTGGGCGGTGGAGAGGAGCTGGAGGCCGAGGCGGAGGCGGCGGCGGGCCTCGTCCGCGGTGACCCCGAGGTCGGTCGCGGTCTGCCGGTAGTCGCGGCGCTGGAAGTACGCCAGCTCCAGCGCGGCCCGCAGCGGGGTCGGCATGGCCTGCACTATGTAGTCGGCGCGGGCCGCGACCGAGGCGTGGTGCACCTTGCGTTCCAGGTCCTCCGCGGTGCCCGCGCCGCCCCGGGCGAGCGCGGCGGTCTCGGTGGCCCGCAGCCGCTGCACGGCCAGCCGGTGGGTCAGCGCCGCCACCCAGGACCGCAGCGGGCCCTGCTTGGGGTCGTACGCCTCGGGGTTCTCCCAGAGCTGGAGGAACACCTCGCGGGTGAGGGAGTCGGCCGCCCCCTCGTCGTCCAGGACGCGATGGGCGAGACCGTGCACGAGGGACGCGAACCGGTCGTACAGCTCACCGAGCGCCGCCGCCTCGCCGCGCGCCAGCCGCTGCTGCATCTTGCGGTCCCAGCGGGGCGGTGCGTCCTTCGCCATACGGCCCCCTCACCTGCTCGTACCTGCGCTGTTCCTGATGACCGGCTCGGTCCGCTTCCGGCCCGATTCCAGCCTGTGTGCCCTGCCGCCCC
Source organism: Streptomyces griseiscabiei (assembly GCF_020010925.1). NCBI lineage: Bacteria > Bacillati > Actinomycetota > Actinomycetes > Kitasatosporales > Streptomycetaceae > Streptomyces > Streptomyces griseiscabiei. Next base: position 552,723 of record NZ_JAGJBZ010000004.1, read on the forward strand.
GAATGTAGTCGGCACCGCTGACCGCGCACGCCCCTTTATGGCAATGTGCGCCCCTCGTGAGGTCGGAGGTGGTATGCGCCTCCTGGGTAAGCCGTTTCCACGCCCTCACGTGGGCATCTGCCCGCCGTTCGTATGCTTGTACGACCTTGTATGGCGCCTGAACTGCAAGAATCGGATCGCTCGCGACCTCCTCTGGCCCATCTCTGGTCCATTTACGATCAATAGTCGATCACGTGTGACCGTACACGGTAGAAATCGCACCGAAAAGGCCCCGGAAATGGCTCGCTTACCACGCGCTTTCGGTGGGCCGCGGGTGTTTCATGGAACGACGGCGGGGCAGCCGCGCAAGCAGGAAGCGGTGCAGTGGCTTCCGGTTCGGCGACTGAGAGGCATCGCGGTGGCGTTCGAAGTGACGGACGGCGGACAGGGCGAGTGGGCCGTGCTGCATGTGTCCGGAGAGATGGATCTGCTCACGTCGCCCCTGCTCCGCCAGCGGGTGCACGAGGCGGTGGCCGACGGCCGCCGCAGTCTCGTCGTCGATCTCTCCGGCGTCGTCTTCTGCGACTCCAGCGGCGTGGGTGTGCTCATCGCCACCCGGCGGCTGATGCGTTCCTGCCATGGACGCCTGCGGCTGATCCTGCCCGCCGACGGCCACGCGGGCGGCGGCCCGGCCGAGGGCGCGCACGTCAACCGTGTCCTCGCCGCCCTCGGCGTCCGCCGCCTCTTCGACGTCCACCCGGACGTCCGCTCGGCGGTCGCCCCGGAGCCCGACGACGAGGCCGACCCGCTCTCGGCCTGACCCGCCGCACCTCACACAGTTGTCCCGGAATTCCCGCGGTCTTGGTACAAGCGCCGCTTTCGAGCACCGCCCGGGCCTCTGACGTCGTACGCTCCGTGCGAGAAGCACCTGCGAGCAGCAGCTGAAGTGCTTGAAGCACCCACATCACGTAAGGCGGGTCCGAAGAGACATGGTCAGCAGCGAGTACGAGCGCCGGATCGCCGCCCGGTTCGCCACCTTCGACCAGGACGGCAACGGCTGGATCGACCGCGAGGACTTCAGCGCGGCGAGCAAGGCGGTTCTCAACGAGTTCGGCACCACCGCCCGTTCGGACAAGGGCCAGGCCCTGTACGGCGGCGCCGAGGCCTTCTGGCAGGGCATGGCCGGCATAGCGGACCGGGACGGCGACCAGCGCATCACCCGGGACGAGTTCGTGAACGGCGCGGTCAAGCGGCTGCGCGACAACCCCGACCGTTTCGCCGAGATCGCCCGCCCCTTCCTGCACGCGGCCCTCGCCGTCGCGGACGCCGACGGGGACGGCCGGGCCACGGTCGAGGAGACCGCCCGGGTCCTCAAGGCCCTCGGCGCCCCCGAGGAGGTCGCCGCCGCTGCCGCCGCCACCCTCGACACCGACGCCGACGGCAAGGTGGACGAGGTCGAGGTCGTGAACGCCTTCGCCCGCTACTTCACCGTGCCCGAGTAGCGTTCCCGCAGCTTGTACTTGAGCACCTTGCGCAGGGTCTCGTTGCGCGGAAGGGCGTCCACCAGCTCCACCTGCTCCGGCAGCTTGTGGACGGACAGCCCTTCCGCGCGCAGCCACTCGCTCACCTCCCGCAGGGTCAACGGCCCGGCCCCCGGCGGCTGTTCGGCCACCTCGACCACCGCGCACACCCGCTCGCCGCGCTCCGCGTCCGGCAGTCCGATCACCGCCACGTCCCGGACGGCCGGGTGCCGGTGCAGCAGGTCCTCGATCTCCTTCGCCGAGATGTTCTCGCCCTTGCGGATGATGACGTCCTTGAGGCGCCCGGTCAGCACCAGATGGCCGCTGCCGGTGAGATGCCCGAGGTCGCCGGTGCGGAAGAACCCGTCCGCGTCGAAGGCCGCCGCCGACTGCGCCGGATCCAGATACCCCTGGCAGACGGCCTCGCCGCGCAGCCGCACCTCCCCGTTCTCCGCGATCCGGATCTCCATCCCGGCCGGCGGCCGCCCCTCCGTCGTCGCCAGGTTCTCCACGGTGTCGTCCGGCGCCCCCATCGTGATCATCGGGACCTCCGTCATGCCGTAGCCATGGGTGAGCTGGACGCCCATCTCCCGTACGACGGAGTGGTACACCTCGGGCGGCTTCGGGGCCCCGCCGCCCGCGAGCAGCCGCAGGGAGGGGATCACCGGCTCGTCCGGTCGCCCGCGCTGCTCGGCCAGGAACATCGAGTAGAACGCCGTCGAGCCGCCCGCCACCGTCACCCCGTGCTTGCGGTAGCCCTCCAGCGCGGCCGGCAGCGCGAAGTGCTCGAACAGCACGGCGGGGAAGCCGTACAGCAGCAGCATCACCAGATAGTCCGGGCCGCCTATGTGCGCGTACGGGAAGGCGATCGAGCCGATGTCGTCCGGGGTGAGCCGGAGCGCGTGGGCGAGACAGGAGCCGCCCGCGATCAGTGAACGGTCCGTGTGCAGGACGCCCTTGGGGTCGGAGGTGGTGCCCGAGGTCCAGTAGATCCAGCGGACCGAGGTGCCGTCGGCGGGCGGCGCGGGGAGTGTGGCGGGGTCCCCGTCCGGGAGCCGGTCGTACGCCTCGAAGACCCCCCGTGCCGCCAGCCGCCCCGCCATCTCCGTGTGGTCGAATCCCCGCCACTCGCCGGGTACGGCGAAGAACTCGGCCCCGGACTCCCGCAGCGCGAAGCCGACCTCGCGGTCGCGGTAGAAGGGGATGACCGGGGACTGGACGGCACCGAGACGGGCCAGCGCGAGGGAGAGCAGGACCGTCTCGATCCGGGTGGGCAGCTGCCAGGCGACGACCGTGCCGGGGCGTACGCCCCTGTCGTACAGCCCGGCCGCCACCCGCTCGGCGCGGGCGCGCAGCTCGCCGAAGCCCAGCGTCCGGTCGTCCTGGAGCAGTGCGGGCCGGTCGGGGGTGAGGTCGGCGCGGCGGGCGAGGAGTTCCCAGAGGGTGCGGGACTCGCCGAGCGCGTGGGCGGTGTCGGTCACGGAGGCCCCCTTTTTTGAGGCTCGGTTCGCCTCCGGGGCGCTCCAGTCGGTGTCGAGCCCACGACCGTGCTCGACCCTGCGGGCCTCCGCGCGCTCGCGGGCTCGACATCGACGCGCCCCTTCGGCTCACTCGCCACTATCTGACGCCTTGTCAGATCGTGGGCAGAGCGTAGGGCCGGGCGCCTTGTCGGTCCAGGGGTGCGCCACTAGCCTGCTGGGAGAGGCTTAGCTGACGGCCCGTCAGATACAGCTCGGACCCGGCCCGGTGGAGGGGACCCATGACCGAACTGCCCCGCATCATCAGCGTCGACGACCATGTGATCGAGCCCGCGCACCTCTTCGACACCTGGCTGCCGGAGAAGTACCGCGACCGGGGGCCGAAACCCCTGACGGCCGGGATCGGCGAGCTGGCGTACGTCGCCGGCAAGTACCAGATCACGATGGACCCCGAGGGGCAGCCGACGGACTGGTGGATCTACGAGGACCTGAAGTTCCCGTACAAGCGGAACATCGCGGCCGTCGGGTTCGACCGGGACGAGATGACGCTGGAGGGGATCACCCGCGAGGAGATGCGGCGCGGCTGCTGGGACCCCAAGGCGCGGCTCGCGGACATGGACCTCAACCACGTCGAGGCCTCCCTCTGCTTCCCGACCTTCCCCCGCTTCTGCGGACAGACCTTCGCCGAGGCGCACGACAAGGAGGTCGCCCTGGCCTGCGTCCGCGCCTACAACGACTGGATGGTCGAGGAGTGGTGCGGTGACAGCGGCGGCCGGCTGATCCCGCTCTGCCTGATCCCCCTGTGGGACATCGACCTCGCCGTCGAGGAGATCAGGCGCAACGCCGCCCGGGGCGTCCGCGCCGTCACCTTCTCCGAGATCCCCACCTACCTCGGTCTGCCGTCCATCCACTCCGGCTACTGGGACCCCTTCTTCGCGGTCTGCCAGGAGACCGGCACGGTCGTCAACATGCACATCGGCTCCAGCTCCCAGATGCCCGCCGCCTCCCCGGACGCGCCCCCCGCCGTCCAGGCCTCGCTCTCCTTCAACAACGCGATGGCCTCGATGATGGACTTCCTCTTCAGCGGCGTCCTGGTGAAGTTCCCGACCCTCAAACTCGCCTACAGCGAGGGGCAGATGGGCTGGATCCCGTACGCCCTGGAGCGCGCCGACGACGTATGGGAGGAGCACCGCGCCTGGGGCGGGGTGCGCGACCTGATCCCCGAACCGCCGTCGACGTACTACTACCGGCAGATGTACTGCTGCTTCTTCCGCGACAAGCACGGCGTCGCCTCGCTGGACGTCGTCGGGCGGGACAACGCGACCTTCGAGACCGACTACCCGCACGTCGACTCGACCTTCCCGCACACCAAGGAGGTCGCCCTCGACCACGTCAAGGGCCTCGACGACGAGACGGTCTACAAGCTGATGCGCGGCAACGCGATCCGCATGCTCGGCCTGGACTTCGACCGCGACCTCCGCAGGTAGGGGCCCCGGGCGATGGATCTCGCGTACAGCCCGGAGCAGGAGGCGTTCCGGGCGCGGCTGCGGGAGTGGCTGGCGAAGACGCTCCCCTCGCTGCCGCCCAAGCCGTCGCCCGACGACTGGCCGGGGCGGCGCGCCTACGACCTCGGCTGGCAGCGGACGCTGTACGACGCCGGGTACGCCGACGTCCACTGGGACGCCTCGCCGACCACCCGGCTGATCTTCCTGGAGGAGACGGAGAAGGCGGGCGCCCCCTATGTGGGCGCGGGGTTCGTCGGGCTGCTGCACGCCGGGCCCACCATCGCCGCCGAGGGGACGGCCGGGCAGCGGGCGCGCTGGCTGCCGCCGATCCTGCGCGGCGAGGAGGTCTGGTGCCAGGGGTTCAGCGAGCCGGACGCCGGTTCCGACCTCGCGTCGCTGCGCACCCGCGCGCGCCGGGAGGGCGACGAGTACGTCGTCAGCGGCTCCAAGATCTGGACCTCGCACGCCGAAGTCGCCGACTGGTGCGAGCTGTTGGTACGGACGGACGCCTCGGCACCCAAGCACCGGGGCATCTCCTGGCTGGCCATGCCGATGGACGCGCCCGGCGTGACCGTACGGCCGCTGCGCACCCTCGCCGGCTCGACCGAGTTCGCCGAGGTCTTCCTCGACGACGTACGGGTGCCGGTCGCCAACCGGGTGGGGGACGAGAACGACGGGTGGCGCGTGACCATGGTGACGCTCTCCTTCGAGCGGGGGACGGCGTTCGTGGGCGAAGTCGTCGCCTGTCGTCGCGTGTTGGGGGAGATCGCGCGGGAGGCCAGGGCGAACGGGTGCTGGGACGACTCCGGCGTACGGCGGCGGCTCGGACGGCTGAACGCGGAGCTCCGGGCGCTGTGGCGGCTCACCCAGTGGAACGTGAGCGAGGCGGAGGCCTCCGGCGGGGTGCCGGGGGTCGGGGGGTCGGTCTTCAAGCTGCGGTACTCGCGGGTGCGGCAGGAGTTGTACGACGTGGCGGCCGAGGTGCTGGGGGCGGGGGCGCTCGATCTGGGGGAGCGGTGGGTGCTGGACCGGCTGAGTTCGTTGTCGTACACGATCGCGGCGGGGACGTCGGAGGTGCAGCGGAACATCGTGGGGGAGCGGATTCTGGGGTTGCCGAAGGGGTGAGTGGGGGTGGGGGGCGCCTAGGGGGGTGGGGGCGTGGGTTCGTTGGCGGGTGCGGGTTCGGTGGGGGTTCTCGCGCAGTTCCCCGCGCCCCTTCAGGGCGCGCTGGTGTGCTCGGGGTTTCTAAGGGGCTGGTGGCTGGTGCGGTTTCGACTCACGGATGACCAACTGGCGTTGCGGAGCGGTGTGCGGGAGGTGTTGGGGCGGGTCTTCGGGGCGGAGGCGTTGTGGGCCGCCGTCGAGGCGGGTGGGCGGCTGGACCGGGGGCTGTGGCGGGAGTTGGGGGCGGCGGGGTTCTTCTCGCTGCGGTTGCCCGAGGCCGAGGGCGGGGTGGGGCTCGGGGTGCCGGAGGCGGTGCTGGTGTTCGAGGAGGCGGGGCGGGCGCTGCTGCCCGGGCCGCTCGTGGCCACGCATCTCGCGGCGGGTGTGGTGCCGGGAGCGGCGGCCGGGGAGGCCGTGGTGAGCGCCGTCGGGGGCGGCGGGCTGGTGGAGTGGCTGGACGAGGCCGACGTGGTGACCGGGGACGCGACCGGGGCCGTACCGCTGAGGTCGCTGGATCCGCTGACGCCGTTGCACCGGGTGCCGGGGGGTGGTTCCGGCGCCCGTCCCGATGATCTGTTCGTACTGCTCACCGCCGCCGAGCAGGTGGGCACGGCCGTCCGGTCCTGCGAGGCCGCGGTGCAACACGCCCGGACCCGGGAGCAGTTCGGGCGGCCGGTCGGGGCGTTCCAGGCGGTCAAGCATCTCTGCGCCGAACTGCTGGTGCGGGTGGAGGTGGCGCGGGCGGCGGTGTACGCGGCGGCCGTGACCGTCGACCCGGTGGACATCGCGGCGGCCCGGCTGCTCGCCGACGAGGCGGCGGTGCGCGGAGCCCGCGACTGTCTCCAGGTGCACGGCGGCATGGGGTTCACCTGGGAGGCCGACGTACACCTGTGTCTGAAGCGGGCGTGGGTACGGGCGGAACGTGGCGGATCGGTCACGGAGAGTGAGGAGTTGCTGGCGGGGGAACTGCTGATCGAGGCCGGGTGAGCGCGCTGACCAGGGTGGGAACGGAAATGTGTGGCGGTGGTTCGGTCGAATGTCGCGGAACGTGGCATACCGGAATTACCGAGCGTTGATACCGTGTTGTGTCCTAGGTGTGACTTGTCACGGCCTGGAGTCGGAGTTCCGCTCCGGTACCTTCTGGTGGATGCGAGTGGTTCCGAGGTCGAGCCGAGCCGGTGTTGCCCCTGTGGCGGCCCCGCGAGCGGCGGTGCGCGGCGCTCGTGAAGTGGGCCGGAGTCTCGACGCCCCGGCCTGTTCGACTCCCCGCGATGAGCGTCGCACAGTATGCCGTACGCGTACTCCTTCGCGCTGGAATATGCCCGAAGCGCTTGTTGGGGTGACTGTACGTCAACCATGCTGTCCTGTAAGGGGATCACGTTCCGTGATCCCGGTGCCGACGGTGTCGATGGCGGTGGCGTCGGCCAGGCAGCAGATGACCACGATCGTGGCCCCTCGGGGGCGTGCGGCGATGTGTCCGCCGGTTCGGATGGTGTGAGCGGTGCAGGTGCTTCAAGTGCAGCTGGAGATCCGGCCCGACCCCGCAGAGGTGGGTCGCGCACGGAGATGGGCCCGTTCACGGCTCGCCGGGTCCGGGATAGGGGACGACGAGCCGCTCGGCGAGACGCTGATCCTCCTCGTCTCCGAGCTGGTCACCAACGCGGTCGTGCACACCGGTCGTCCGGCGGTGCTGCGGCTGCTGCTGTCCGCGTCGCGGGACGGCACGGTCGGCAAGGTCCGCCTGGAGGTCGCCGACACCAGCGCGTGTCCGCCGGCCCCGCGATGCGCCGACGGTGACGAGACGGGCGGGCGCGGTCTCGCCCTCGTCGAGGTCCTCGCGGACCGCTGGGGCTGGTCCCACGAGGGCGTCGGCAAACGCATCTGGTGCGAGCTGGACCGGGTGGTGCCGGGGGCTTCCGCGGTGGTGACTCCCGCGGTCTATCCGGCGTGCGGCGTGGTCACGGGTGTCGCCGCGGTGGCCCGGGAGAGCCTGGTGCGTGACGGGCTGGCGTACGAGGCGGTGTAGGCCGGGGCGCAGCCCCCAGGGGCGCGGGGCGGTATCGATGTGCGGCTCCGCCGCGTGGGCGCGAGAAGCCCCACCGGCCTGTACCCGCCGATGAGTCCGCACCCCCGAGTCGTGAGGCGCGCGCGGTCACTCGTCTTCGCGCCGCACACACCGCGCGCGAGCGCATGACGTCGGGCGGCCGGCGGGCGGGGGCCTGTCCGTGCGCCCGGACGTGCTTCCCTGCGCACCGTCGAGGCACCCGTCTCGTCCCCGAACGGGTGTTGACGTGTCATGCCCGTTTGATCACGCTTGTGTTCAGCGATTCGCCGCGAGGGGACGACGAGGGTCTCGGTGACGGAGGCCCTCGACGAGCGTGGGTCGTGTTGCGGCGGCGCGCGGTGCGGTGTTCGGGGCGGGCGGCGGCGCGCCGCCAACCGCCCTGGAGGGCGGCCGTGTTCTAGAGGACGGCGATCGGTGCCACCGGTGTGCCCGTCGCGCCGACGAACGGCTCGGGCATCGCCGAGAGCAGGAAGTCGTACCGCCCGGCTTGTCCACAGGCTGTGGACAACTCCTCCAGATTCCAGTTCTGCCCCTGCGGCATGCCCATCTCGACCAGGTCCAGCGCGTGCACCGGCAGCCACAGGTCCTCGACCTCCGGCGGGAAGATCTCGAAGGTCAGGGTGTCATTGGCGACGGCCGCGACATCGCGCGCGTGGAACCACTCGGGGGTGCGCAGCGACAGGCCCGGCGACGGGAACGCGTACGCGTGCTTGTCCCCGGTGAGATAGGCCCGGATCTGCCCGGTGCGGACCAGGACGATGTCGCCCGCCCGTACCCGTGTGCCCGCCAACTCCTCGGCCGCGTCCAGGTCTTCGGGGGTGACGGCGTGGTGGCCGGGCAGCCGGTCGTCGCCGAGGCCGAGGGCGCGCGGGATGTCCAGGAGCACTCCGCGCGAGACGATGTGCCGGGCCTTGTCGATGCCGGCGAAGGCCGCGCCGCCGTGCGGGGTGATGGTGTCCGCCGGGCGGCCGTTGTAGATCCGGCCCGAGTGCGAGACATGGGTGAGCGCGTCCCAGTGGGTGGCCGCCTGGAGCCCCATGGTCACGGCGTCGTCGCTGCACGCGACCGTGCCCGGACCGAAGATCTCCTGGTTGATCTGCACCATCGCGTGCAGCGGGTTCACCCGGCCCGGCATCATCCCCGTCTGTACGCCGTCCTGTTGCAGGGGCAGCGCCAGCGGTACGCGGCGGCCGGAGCGGACCGAGGCGGCGGCCTCCCGGACGACCTCGTCGGTGATCAGGTTGAGGGTGCCGATCTCGTCGTCCGGTCCCCAACGGCCCCAGTTGTTCACGCGTTTGGCGATGTCGGTGAACGCGGCGAACTCCGTGGGCGATGACATCGGGCCTCCCCGGGGCTTGTGTCGGTGTATCTGACGGGTCGTAGAATCGCCGTGCGAGCAGATCTAACGGTCCGTCAGAAACCGCGATGAGGGGAAGGGGCCGGGGTGGGAAACTTCTTGGCAGGCAAGGTCGTCGCCGTCACGGGCGCGGGGCGGGGCATCGGCCGGGCGGTCGCCCTCGGCGCCGCCGCCGAGGGCGCGCGGGTCGTCGTCAACGACTACGGCGTCTCCGTCGACGGCTCCGCACCCACCAGCGCCGTCGCCGAGACCGTGGTCAAGGAGATCGAGGCGGCCGGCGGCGAGGCCGTAGCCGTCGCCGACGACATCTCCACGATGGCCGGCGGACAGCGGGTGGTGGACGCGGCGGTCGAGACGTACGGGCGGATCGACGGGGTCGTGTGCGTCGCCGGAATCCTGCGGGAGCGGATGCTCTTCAACATGGCCGAGGAGGAGTGGGACCCGGTCATCGCCACCCATCTCAAGGGCACGTTCACGGTGTTCCGGGCCGCGTCCGCCGTCATGCGGAAGCAACGGGCCGGAACCCTGATCGGGTTCACCAGCGGCAACCACCAGGGGTCCGTCTCCCAGGCCAACTACAGCGCGGCCAAGGGCGGCATCATCTCGCTGGTGCGCAGCGCGGCGCTCGGGCTGCACCGGTACGGGGTGACCGCGAACGCGGTGGCCCCGGTGGCGCGTACGCGGATGTCGGCCGGGGTGCCGATGGAGCTGACCGAGATCGGTGAGCCGGAGGACGTGGCCGCGTTCGTGGTGTACCTGCTGTCGGAACGGGCCCGGGAGGCGCGGATCACCGGGCAGGTGTACACCGTGGCCGGGCCGAAGATCGCGGTGTGGGCGCAGCCGCGGGAGCTGCGCTCGGCCTACGCGGAGGAGGGGTGGACCCCGGAGCGGATCGCGGAGGTGCTGCCGGGGGCGGTGGGGGTGGATCCGATGCCGATGCTGGAGCGGGTGGAGGGGATGGCTCGGGCCGCGGCGGCGGGGGCTCGGCCGAACGCGTGAGGGGGTGGGGTGCGTTGGCGGGTGCGGGTGCGTTGTGGTTGCTCGCGCAGTTCCCCGCGCCCCTGAAAAGCAGGGGCTGCGCCCCGTGCTTTTCGTCCCGAAAGGGCCGCAGGCCTCTTTCAGGGGCGCGGGGAACTGCGCGAGAAGCCCCACCGGACCCGCACCCGCCGACGCACCCCACAACGCACCACCATCGGCGCGGCGTTCCACTTGGAGGTGGCATGGACTTCGGGTTCGGCGAAGAGGATGAGGCGTTTCGGGCGGAGGTCAGGGCCTGGCTGGGGGCGCACGCCGGAGTGGGTGCGGACCGGCGGGTCTGGGAGCGGACGCTCGGGGCCGCCGGGTGGATCGGGCTCGGGTGGGCGGAGGGCGGGTACGGGAACCGGACGGCCACGCTGACCCAGCAGGTCGTGTGGGCGGAGGAGTACGCGCGGGCGGACGTACCCGCCCGGTCGGGCCACATCGGGGAGAAGCTGCTCGCGCCGACCCTGATCGCGTTCGGGAGCGAGGAACAGAAGCGGCGGTTCCTGCCGGCGATCGCGCGGGGCGACGAGCTGTGGTGCCAGGGGTACAGCGAACCCGGGGCCGGGTCCGACCTCGCCGGGGTACGGACGAAGGCCGAGCGGGCGGAGGACGGGGCGTCGTACCGGATCACCGGGCAGAAGATCTGGACCTCGCTCGCCCATGAGGCGGACTGGTGTTTCGTGCTGGCCCGGACCGAGGCGGGCTCCCGGCGGCACCACGGACTGTCGCTGCTGCTCGTGCCGATGGACCAGCCGGGGCGGATCGAGGTGCGGCCGATCCGGCAGCTGACCGGGACGAGCGAGTTCAACGAGGTGTTCTTCGACGGGGCGCACGCCCGCGCGGAGCATGTCGTCGGGGGCGCGGGCGATGGCTGGCGCGTGGCCATGGGGCTGCTCGGCTTCGAGCGCGGGGTGTCGACCCTCGCCCAGCAGATCGGGTTCGAGAAGGAGTTGGGGGACGTCGTACGGGCCGCCGTGGACAGCGGGGCCGCGGACGATCCCGTCGTACGGGACCGGCTCGTCCGGCAGTGGGCGGAGCTGAAGGTCATGCGGTGGAACGCCCTGCGGACGCTCGGCGGGGCGGAGGGGGGCGCGGAGCCGGGCGCGCCGAGCGTGGCCAAGTTGCTGTGGGCGCGCTGGCACCGGCGGCTCGGGGAGCTGGCGATGGAGGTGCGGGGCGCGGGGGCGGTGGTCGGGCCTCGGGAGTGGTCGGCCCGGGAGCCGTACGCGCTCGATCCGTTCCAGTACCTGTTCCTGTTCAGCCGGGCCGACACGATCTACGGCGGTTCGGACGAGGTGCAGCGCACGATCGTCGCCGAGCGGGTGCTCGGTCTGCCGCGGGAGCCGAGAGAACCGAGTGAGCCGAGAGGCTGAGACGCCGGAGGGCGGGAGCCATGCGCGGAGTGGTGTTCGACGGGAAGCGGGCCGAGGTCGTCGACGACCTGGACGTACGGGAGCCGGGCCCCGGTGAGGTGCGGGTGGCCGTGTCGGCCGCGGGGCTCTGCCACAGCGATCTGTCGGTGGTGGACGGGACCATCCCCTTCCCCGTCCCCGTGGTGCTCGGACACGAGGGCGCGGGGGTCGTGGAGGCGGTGGGGGCGGGGGTCCGGCACGTCCGGCCCGGGGACCATGTGGCCCTGTCCACCCTCGCCAACTGCGGGGCCTGCGCCGACTGCGACCGGGGGCGGCCGACCATGTGCCGCAGGGCGATCGGGCGGCCCACCCGGCCGTTCTCGCGGGGCGGGCGGGAGGTGTTCCAGTTCGCCGCGAACTCCGCCTTCGCGGAGCGGACGGTGGTCAAGGCCGTGCAGGCGGTACCGATCCCGGACGACATCCCCCTCACCTCCGCCGCGCTGATCGGGTGCGGGGTCCTGACCGGCGTCGGCGCGGTGCTGAACCGGGCCCGGGTCGACCGGGGGGAGAGCGTCGTCGTGATCGGGGCCGGGGGGATCGGGCTCAACGTCGTACAGGGCGCGCGGATCGCGGGGGCGACGCGGATCGTCGCCGTGGACGCCAACCCGGAGAAGGAGGCGGTGGCCCGGCGGTTCGGGGCCACGCACTTCCTCACCTCCGTGGACGGCGTACGGGACGTCCTCCCCACCGGCGCCGACCACGCGTTCGAGTGCGTCGGCCGGGTCGAGCTCGTCCGCCAGGCGATCGACCTCCTCGACCGGCACGGCCAGGCGGTCCTCCTCGGCGTCCCGGCCGCCACCGCCGAGGCGTCCTTCCTCGTCTCCTCCCTCTACCTGGACAAGTCGATCCTCGGCTGCCGCTACGGCTCCTCGCGGCCCCAGTACGACATCGCCCTGTACGCAGGCCTGTACCGGGAGGGCCGCCTCCTCCTGGACGAGCTGGTCACCGCCACGTACCCCGTCGAGGACTTCGCGAAGGCGGCCGAGGACGCGGCGGAGGGCCGGGTGGCACGGGCCGTGCTCACGTTCTGACCGTCAGGCGCGGCTGCTGCGGAACGTCCGGCGGTAGGCGGTCGGGGTCACTCCCAGGGTGTTCTGGAGGTGCTGGCGCATCGACTGGGGTGTGCCGAAGCCCGCCGCGTCGGCGATCCGGTCGATGGTGAGGTCGGTGGACTCCAGCAGGTGGCGGGCGCGTTCGACGCGTTGCCCGGCGAGCCACTGGCCGGGGCTGACACCCGCCTCCTCACGGAAGCGGCGGGTGAAGGTGCGCACGGACATGGACTCCCGCGCGGCCATGTCACGGAGCTGGATCGGCTCGTGCAGGTGGGCCAGGGCCCACGCGCGCGCGGCGGTCGTGGTCGCGGACTGCGGCTCGGGCAGGGGCCGCTCGATGTACTGCGCCTGCCCGCCGTCCCGGTGCGGCGGTACGACCGTGCGCCGGGCCACGTCGTTGGCGACGGCGGTGCCGTGGTCGCGGCGTACGAGGTGCAGGCACAGGTCGATCCCGGACGCGACGCCCGCCGAGGTGAGGACGTCGCCGTCGTCGACGAAGAGGACGTCCGCGTCGACCCGCACCTTCGGGAAGAGCCCCTGGAAATGCTCGGCGTGGTACCAGTGCGTGGTCGCCGGGCGGCCGTCGAGGTAGCCGGCCGCGGCCAGGACGTAGCCGCCGGTGCAGATGGAGACCAGCCGGGTTCCCGGGCGGATGTGGGCGAGGGCGGCGGACAGTTCCGGGGTGAGGACGCCCTCCTCGTAGACCGGGCCCAACTCGTACGAGGCGGGGACGACGACCGTGTCGGCCGTGGCGAGGGTCTCCGGGCCGTTCGCGACGAGGATCTCGAAGTCGGCGTCCGTCTCCACCGGGCCGGGCGGCCGGACCGAGCAGGTGGCGATGTCGTACAGCGACCGCCCCGCCGCGTCCCGCGCCTTGCCGAAGATGCGCTGCGGGATGCCGAGTTCGAAGGGGAGCAGTCCGTCGAGGGCCAGCACGACGACGCGGTGGCGGGTGGGAGGGGCTCCGGTCGTGGTTGTGGTCGCGGCCCGATCCGTGGCCTGATCTGTGGCCTGATCTGTGGCCTGATGCATGGCCCGATCCTAGCCAATGCTGTCCTTCCGGCCACTCGTTCGACGGGATCGCAGGTCGGAAGCTTGACGGCATGACGCAGACAGCCGACGACGCCCCGATCGCCGACGCCGATCCCGAGGCCGGCGCCGATCCCGAGGCCGGCGCCGACGCGCGTACCGCTGCTGACGCCCGTGCCCGCCGGGTCCGGGTCCACCGGGCCTGGTTCGTCGCCGCCGTCACCTTTGTGACGATCATCGGGGCGGCGGCCTTCCGCTCCCTGCCGGGGCTGCTGATCGACCCGCTGCACCAGGAGTTCGACTGGTCGCGCGGCACGATCGCGTCGGCGGTCGCGGTCAATCTGGCGCTGTACGGTCTGACGGCCCCGTTCGCCGCCGCGCTGATGGACCGCTACGGCATCCGCCGGGTCGTCGCGGTGGCCCTGACGGTGATCGCGGTCGGGGCCGGTTCGACGGTGTGGATGACCTCGGCCTGGCAGCTGATGCTCTGCTGGGGCCTGCTGGTGGGGCTCGGCTCCGGTTCGATGGCGCTGGCCTTCGCGGCGACCGTCACCGACCGCTGGTTCACCCGGCGGCGTGGTCTGGTCTCGGGCATCCTGACCGCCGCCTCGGCCTCCGGGCAGCTGATCTTCCTGCCGCTGCTGTCGTGGATCGTCTCCGAGCGCGGCTGGCGGCCCGCCTCCGTCACCGTGGCCCTCGCCGCGCTGGCCGTCGTCCCCTTCGTCTGGCTCCTGCTGCGCGACCACCCGGCGGACGTGGGGCTGAAGCCGTACGGGGCGAAGGAGTTCGTGCCGAAGCCGGAGCCGGTGCGGGGGGCGGCCCGGCGGGCGGTGACGGTGCTGTTCTCGGCGATGCGGACGGGGCCGTTCTGGCTGCTGGCCGGCACGTTCGCGATCTGCGGCGCCTCCACCAACGGTCTCGTCCAGACCCATTTCGTGCCCGCCGCCCACGACCACGGCATGCCCATCACGGCGGCGGCCTCGCTGCTGGCGGTCATCGGGGTCTTCGACGTCCTCGGCACGATCGCCTCGGGCTGGTTCACCGACCGCTTCGACTCCCGGCGGCTGCTGGCGGTGTACTACGCGTTCCGGGGCGTCTCGCTCCTCTTCCTCCCGATGCTCCTCGCCCCCGCCGTCCACCTCCCGATGATCTTCTTCATCGTCTTCTACGGCCTCGACTGGGTCGCCACCGTCCCGCCCACCATGGCCCTGTGCCGCGAGCACTACGGCGAGGACAGCGCCATCGTCTTCGGCTGGGTCCTCGCCTCCCACCAGGTCGGCGCCGCCCTCGTCGCCTTCCTCGGCGGCCTCGCCCGCGACACCTTCGGCTCGTACGACGTCGTCTGGTACGCCTCGGGCGCGCTGTGCGCGGCGGCGGCGCTGATGGCGCTGGTGATCCGGCGGCGGCCGGTGGGGCGGGCGGGGCAGCCGGGGGGCGCGGGGGTGGCGGTGGCCTGACCCCGGCCCGTCGCGCGGTCCGCGTGGGGCAACCGTTTCGGCCGGGGCACACTCCCTGTAGGAGGGGAGGGTGCTGGTGATGATGTACATGGCAACGGCGGGGGCGACGGACGAGGACGCGTCCGGTCGCGGTGCCGCGCCGTCGGCGGTGTCGATGGCGGTGCTGGGCGTGGAGGGCGCGCTGCTGTGCGCGGTGCTGTCCCTGGCCGCGCTCGACGCCGACTCGGGGCCGGGCGACGCGCTCGGAGGGCCGTCCTTCGGGGTTCTCCTGCTCTCCCCGCTGCTCCTGCTGCTCGTCCTCTTCGCGGCCACCGTACTGACCGTGGGCTATGTCCTGCCCGCCCTGCTGCTCGCCCACTGGACCGCCCGGCAGCTCACCGGCCGTATCGCCTGGTGGTGGATCCCGCCCGCCTGCACCCTGTGGGTCCTGCCCGCCCTCGCCGTCCCGTCCTGGCACCTCGCCGCCCTCGCGCTCTACGCGACGGTCCTGCCCCCGGCCCTGGCCGCCCACCACACCCTCGTACGCGCGGACCGGGGCCGCCCGGTCCAGCCCTGCGCGTCGATCCTCCTGTGGGGGGCGCTGGCCGTGGTGTGTGTGGTGGTCGTGGGGGTGGCGGTGGTGGGTTAGGAGCGGGCCGGGCCGGGTGCCCGGGCCGGGTCTCCGCCCGGCCCGGGCACCTGTGCGGACCCTGTTCTCACACCGTCAGCGCTGCAGGGTCAGCAGGCCCGGGCGGTAGGGCAGGAGGCCGTAGTCCCCGCTGGAGTTGGGGCTGCGGCCCTGGTAGAGCAGCTGCAGTCGGCAGGGGTCGACGGTCATGGTCTGATCGGCGCTGGAGCGGATCAGCTCACCGTGGCTGATGTCGTTGGTCCAGCCGGCTCCGCTGTTGGCCTTGCCGGCGAACGGGTTGCTCTCGGTCGTGGCCTGGGGGGTCCACGAGCCGTTCAGGCTGGTGGCCGTGAAGGAGCGGAAGTAGCGGCCCTGTGAGCCGATCGCCTCGACGATCATTAGGTAGCGGTTCTGGCCCTGCAGCTTGTAGACCTGCGGGGCTTCGAACAGGTTGTTCCTCGTGTCGCTCATGACCACGGTGGAGGTCGCGCCGAAGCTGCCGGGGAAGTTCCCGATCGGCATGCTCGCCCGGTAGATCCTGCCGTTGTCGCCGGCGAAGAACAGGTACATGTTCGTGCCGTCACCGATGAGCGTCTGGTCGATGGGGCCTGTCCCGGAGTCGGAGATGCTTCCGGTGAAGAGCACCTGCGGGGACGACCAGCCGTTCGGGTTGGTGGGGTCGCTCGACGTCCGGTAGGAGAAGGCGGTCCCACCCCACTGGTAGGCCAGCACCCAGATGTTCTTCGGCGCGAAGTAGAACAGGGACGGCGCGACGGTGGAGGACGACATCGTGTTCTGGGCGGCCGAGCCCATCTGCGACCAGTCGGTGAACAGGCCGAAGTTCATCGACCCCCAGCGCGTCCCCGTGTCGTGCGTCGTCGCGTAGACGAGCTGCCTGCCGTTGTAGGGGGCGACGGTGAAGTCCTTGAGCGAGACCCATCCCGACTTGGGCTGCGCCAGCGCGCCCGTCGACGTCCAGCGGTAGGACGACGGAAGGTCGCACGAGCCGGAGCCGTCGCCGCCGACCTTGACGAGCTGCCACTGCTGGTTGGTGCCGCCCCAGTCGTCGTACTGCACGACGTTCGCGTTGTCGGCGGTGCCGGCGCCCTGTACTTCGAGGGCCTTGTCGCTGTGGCGCGCGATGAGCCGTACGTAGCCGTCGGAGCTGTCGGCCAGCCGCCACTGCTGGTTGGTGCCGTTCAGGTCGGCCCACTGGACGATCGTGCCGCCGTTCGCCGTGGACAGGTTGTGGACGTCGAGCACCTTGCCCGAGTGACGGGACTTGACGCGGTAGTAGCCGCCGCCGGAGTCGACGAACTGCCACTGCTGCTGGGCCTGGTCGTTCCTGGTCCACTGCGTGATGCGGGCGCCGTCGTCGGTCGCCCTGTTGTGGACGTCCAGGGCCTTGCCGCTGTTGCGGTTGACCAGCACGTACGAGGCGTTGGGGTCGACGGTCGCGGCGGCGGCGGGCTGGGCGCCGAGGAAGGCGGCCACGAGCAGCAGCGGCGCGAGGACCGCGAGCAGGCGTCTCGGACCGATCGGGGACGGGCGGCGGAACCACATCAGAAGGGCCTCCTTGGGGACGGGGTGAGGCGGCGCCGATGCATCAGCGGAGCGGTCGTACCGGGAGCGGGGAACTGCTTCGAAACATTCGAAGAATGCACCGAACCTTTGACGCCACAAGCTAGGAATGGGGACCTCTTCGGTCAAGAGCTGTCGCCGATCTGTCTACAAACAGCTCCTTGTGGCGCCCCGGGGAGGCGGTGGCAAGGCGCGACAACCCAAGGGGGACAAAGGTGGGGGGAGTTGAGTGGGCGACGCTCGGTCGCTCGGTATGTTTCCGAAAGATTCGATCGGTCATCGGAAACTTTCTTGGTGATGAGTATTGACGATTCACTGTCAATCCCTCAATCATCCCTCTCTGAGTGGCCGGCCACGGTCCGGGACTCCGGACCGCTTCGCCCTCGACGGCTGCGCCGCACGGTCGCTCCCACACAGCCGCACACGGATCCGCGGATCCGTCCTTCGAAGCATCGGCGCCACCCCGTTCCCGTTCCGGTGAGTTCGAGACCGGCGCGTCCCGGCTGCTCGCGCGGCCGTGGAGACGACCGACCGGCCGCCGTCCCGTGCCGGCCGGGAGCGGACGACGTGTTCCCCGCTCTTTCGATCCCCGCGTGATGTCCACCTCGTCTGGAGGCACAGTCATGGGCTCGTACGCCCTTCGCGGACCCGCCGTCCGCCCGAAGATCCGCGGCCTGTCGCTGACGCTGTTCGCCGGCGTCCTCGCCACGGTCGCCGCGCTGATCGCGCCACCGGCCGCACACGCCGCCGAGAGCACGCTCGGCGCCGCCGCGGCACAGAGCGGCCGCTACTTCGGCACCGCCATCGCCTCCGGCAGGCTGGGCGACTCGGCGTACACGTCGATCGCGAACCGTGAGTTCAACTCGGTGACGGCCGAGAACGAGATGAAGATCGACGCCACCGAACCGCAGCGCGGCCAGTTCACCTTCGCCGCCGCCGACCGTGTCTACAACTGGGCGGTGCAGAACGGCAAACAGGTGCGCGGCCACACCCTGGCCTGGCACTCCCAGCAGCCCGGCTGGATGCAGAGCCTCAGCGGCAGCAGCCTGCGCCAGGCCATGATCGGCCACATCAACGGCGTGATGGCCCACTACAAGGGCAGGATCGCCCAGTGGGACGTCGTGAACGAGGCCTTCGCCGACGGCAGTTCCGGAGCGCGGCGCGACTCCAACCTGCAGCGCACCGGCAACGACTGGATCGAGGTCGCCTTCCGCACCGCGCGCGCCGCCGACCCGGCCGCCAAGCTCTGCTACAACGACTACAACGTCGAGAACTGGACCTGGGCCAAGACCCAGGCCATGTACTCCATGGTCCGGGACTTCAAGCAGCGCGGCGTGCCGATCGACTGCGTCGGCTTCCAGTCGCACTTCAACAACGGCAGCCCCTACCACAGCAACTTCCGCACCACCCTGCAGAACTTCGCCGCCCTCGGCGTCGACGTCGCCATCACCGAACTCGACATCCAGGGCGCCTCGGGCACGACGTACGCCAACGTGACCAACGACTGTCTGGCCGTCCCGCGCTGCCTCGGCATCACCGTCTGGGGCGTGCGCGACTCCGACTCCTGGCGGCCGGAGCACACACCGCTGCTGTTCAACCGCGACGGAAGCAAGAAGCCCGCCTACACCTCGGTCCTCGGCGCACTCAACGGCGGCACTCCCACGCCGCCCGCGGACGCCCGGCCGGTCAAGGGCGTCGGCTCGGGCCGCTGTCTGGACGTGCCCGGCACCAGCACCACCGACGGTACCCAGCTCCAGCTGTGGGACTGCCACAACGGCACCAACCAGCAGTGGACGCACACCGCCGCCGGTGAGCTGAGGGTCTACGGCGACAAGTGCCTGGACGCCGCCGGCACCGCCGGCGGCACCAAGGTCCAGATCTACGGCTGCTGGGGCGGCGACAACCAGAAGTGGCGCGTCAACTCCGACGGAACCATCGTCGGCGCGCAGTCCGGTCTCTGCCTCGACGCCGTCAACGGCGGCACCGCCAACGGCACCCTGATCCAGCTCTCCTCCTGCTCGGGCGGCAGCGGCCAGCGCTGGTCCCGTGCCTGAGGGGATCCCTCACCGACGAAAGGGTGAACCGATGAAGACCCACGGTGCGGCCCACCCCGCCGCTCCCGCACGACACCGCTGGTGGTCCCGGGTCGCGGCGCTGGCGGCGGCGACCCTCACGATCGGCATGCTCGCCGCGGTGCACCCGGCGCCCGCAGAGGCGGCGACGGTGGACACCGACGCCTGGTACGTCCTGGTCAACCGCAACAGCGGCAAGGCCCTCGACGTCACCGGCGCGTCCACCGCCGACGGCACGCGGGTCAGCCAGCGCACGCGCGACGACGGCACCCACCAGCAGTGGCGGTTCACGGACTCCGGCGACGGTTTCTACCGCCTCAGGGCCCGGCATTCGGACAAGGTCCTCGACGTGGCCGGCGCCTCCACCGCGGACGGTGCCGCGATCCAGCAGTGGGCCGACCACAACGGGGCCAACCAGCAGTTCCGCCTGGCCGACTCCGACGGGGGCCACGTCCGGCTGGTCAACCGCACCAGCGGCAAGGCGGTGGAGGTACAGGGCGCCTCCACCGCGGACGGCGGCGCCGTCGTCCAGTACACCGACTGGGGCGGCGCCAACCAGCAATGGCAGATGGTCAAGATGTCGTCCGGCGGCGCGGGCGGATGCGGCAACGCCCCGGCCCTGGCGAGCGGTACGCACACGATCCAGAGCGGCGGCAAGAGCCGCAGCTTCATCCTCAGGGTTCCCGCCAACTACGACAACAGCCGCCCCTACCGGCTGATCTTCGCCTTCCACTGGCGGGGCGGCACCGCCGGCGACGTCGCCTCGGGCGGCACCAGCGGCAGCGCCTGGTCCTACTACGGCCAGCAGGAACAGTCCGGCAACAGCGCGATCCTCGTCGCCCCCCAGGGCCTCGGAAACGGCTGGGGCAACGCGGGCGGTGAGGACGTCGTCTTCGTCGACGACATGATCCGACGCATCGAGGGCGGCCTCTGTGTCAACCCGGGACAGCGCTTCGCCACCGGATTCAGCTGGGGCGGCGGGATGAGCTACGCGCTCGCCTGCGGCCGGGCGAACGTCTTCCGGGCCGTCGCGGTCATCTCCGGCGCCCAGATCAGCGGGTGCGACGGCGGCTCCCAGCCCATCGCCTACCTCGGCATCCACGGTATCGGCGACTCCGTCCTCAGCATCGGACAAGGCCGGTCCCTGCGCGACAAGTTCGTCGGCAACAACGGCTGCACCCCCCAGAGCCCGCGTGAGCCCGCGCCGGGCAGCCGCACCCACATCACCACCGCCTACTCGGGCTGCCGTGCCGGATACCCGGTCCGATGGGCCGCGTTCGACGGAGGCCACATCCCCGGCCCGGTCGACGGCTCCTCCGGCGAGAGCGGCGTCACGACCTGGACCAAGGCGGAGATCTGGAGGTTCTTCGCACAGTTCTGAGCACGGTTCGGATGACAGCGTGTCCGCACCTGGGGCGGGTTGACCGGCGGCCTTCCCGCCCTAAGGCCCTTCTGATGGATCTCCGCGGCGTCGCGACGCCCGGCACGCACTCCCCCACTGCCTCAAGGGCGTGGGGGGACCCCCAGCCGCACGGCGCGAAGGGCCAGGTGGCTCCGCCACAAGACCCTCCACGCCGCACGCCGAGCGCACGCACCGAACGCCGCTCCTTCTCCCACAGAGATCCATCAGAAGGGCCCTAGCCGGTGGTGAACCCGCCGAAGCGGCCCCGGTGGAACAACAGGGGTGCGCTCTCCTCCGGGCCGGCACCGGTCCCGGCCCCAGTGCCGGTCCCGTCCTCGTCCCCCGTGGTCCCCAGTGACTCCACCCGGCCCACCACGATCAGATGGTCGCCGCCGGTGTGGACGGCGTGGACGGTGCAGTCGATCCAGGCGACGGCGCCCGTCAGACGGGGGGAGCCCGTGGTGGGGGCGGGGGTGTGGGAGACACCGGCGAACTTGTCCGTGCCGCTCGCCGCGAAACGCCGGCACAACCCGCCCTGCTCCGCGGCGAGCACGTTCACGCAGAAGACACCCGCGCGAGCGATGCGGGGCCAGGTCGTCGACGTACGGCCGACCATGAAGACCACGAGGGGCGGGTCGAGGGAGAGGGCGGAGAAGGACTGGCAGGCGAAGCCGGCGGGGCGGCTGTCGGGGGTCTCGCCCGGGACGCCGTCCGCCGGGGGCGGTGCCGGGGCGGTGATGACCGTGACGCCCGTCGCAAAGTTGCCCAGGACGCGGCGGAACTCGGTCTGGTCGACCGGGGCCCGCTCGTTCTCGCCGACGCAGCGCAGCTCGGGGCGGGGGAGCGCGTCCACGACCGGTGGCGCGCTCGTCGTCCCACGGCTCCTGTCCGCCGGATCCGCTCTCAGGTAACGGACGGCGGCGGCCGCCATTCCCGCGTGTCCCATCATGTCGACGATTGAAACTGACAGACCGTCAGAAGTGAAGTGCCGTCGCCCGCCGAGGTTGTGCGAGCTTGCTCAGGGCTGTCTCATGGCCGTCGGCGCCATCGTCATCGTCAGCGGCCTTCGAAGCGCGGGGTCCGTCGCTCCACGAAGCCCGCCACGCCCTCCTGGGCGTCGGCCGTCGTCATGTTGATCTCCTGGGCGGCGGCCTCGGCGGCGAAGGCGGTGGCGCGGTCGGTGTCGAGGGAGGTGTTGACCAGGTGTTTGGTCAGGGCCAGGGCGCGCGTCGGACCGGCGGCCAGCCGTTCCGCCCACTCCCGGGCCGTCTTCTCCAACTCCGGCGCGGGGACGACACGGTTGACCAGGCCGAGGCGCTCCGCCTCGGCGGCGGACAGGGCGTCCCCGAAGAACATCAGCTCCTTCGCCCGCTGAGGGCCGACGAGGCGGGGGAGTAGATACGCGCCGCCGCCGTCGGGGACCAGACCCCTCCGTACGAACACCTCGATGAAACGGGCTTCCTCGGCCGCCAGGACCAGATCGCAGGCGAGGGCGAGGTGCGCGCCGAGGCCGGCCGCGGTGCCGTTCACCGCCGCGATCACCGGCTTCTCGCAGTCGAGGACGGCCCCGACGAGGCGCTGGGCGCCGAGCCGGATCATGCGCGCCACGTCACCGGGCACCCGCGCCTCGCCGCCGGTCGTCCCGCCGCCCGCGCCGCCCCGCAGGTCCGCTCCCGCGCAGAAGCCGCGGCCGGTGGCCGTGATGACGACCGCGCGCACGGCGGGGTCGGCGGAGGCGTCGGAGAGCAGGCCGATGAGGCGTTCCCGCTGGTCGGGGGTGAGGGCGTTCATCGCCTCGGGGCGGTTGAGGGTGATCCACGAGACGGCGTTGTCAGTGGCGTGCAGTAACAATGAGTCACGGGATTTTTCCGGCTGTTCGGGCTGTTCCGTCTGTTTCGGCTGTTCGAGGGGGGAAGCGGGCATGTGGGTGCTCCTGTTCTTACGCGGGGTGAGGGACGTGGTGGGGGTGGTGCTGGGGGCGTGGTGGCGCTCAGCGGCACACCGCCAGCGCGTCCAGGGCCACCGCCCCCTGTCCCCTCGGCAGCACCATCAGCGGGTTGATGTCCAGCTCCGCGATGTCGTCCCCGAGTTCCAGCGCCATGCGCTGCACCCGGAGCACGACCTCCACGAGGGCCTCCACGTCGGCCGGGGGAGCCCCGCGGACCCCGTCCAGCAGGGCCCGCCCGCGCAGTTCGGCGAGCATGGCGTGGGCCTGGTCCTCGGCGAACGGCGGGACGCGTACGGCGGAGTCGCGCAGGACCTCCACGAGGACACCGCCGAGGCCGACGGTGACCGTGGGCCCGAAGAGGTCGTCGTGGGTGACGCCCACGACCATCTCCACGCCCCGCTCCACCATCTGGCACACCAGCACCCCGTCGAGGGAGACGTCCTCGTAGCGGGCGATGTCGGTCAGTTCGCGATAGGCGTCGCGGATCTGGCTCGCCGAGGTCAGCCCGATCTTCACCAGGCCGAGTTCCGTCTTGTGCGCGATGCGGGCGCCGGACGCCTTCATCACCACCGGATAGCCGACCAGGCTCGCCGCGCGGACGGCCGCCGCCGCGCTGGTCACCAACTGCTCGCGCGGCACCCGTATCCCGTACGCGCGCAGCAGTTGCTTGGCCGCGTGCTCGCTCAGCTGCTGCCCCGGCCGCATCAGCGCCTTCGCCTTGCGGAAGGAGGGCGAGGGGGAGCGCGGTGCCTCGTCGAAGGGGGAGCGGTAGGCGGTGGTGAAGCGGCTGTGGTCGAGGTGGGCGCGGACGGCCGTGATGCAGTTGGCGAAGGTGCGGAAGGTCGCCACCCGGGACGAGCCGAGCAGCGTCTCGCGGTACGCGGCCTCGGTGCCCACCGGCGATCCCCACACCACGCACACCAGCTTGTCCGTCCGCTCCGCCGCGGCCACCAGGTCCTGGGCGAGCTTGTCGCTCATGGGCGGGAAGGGGCCGGTGATGGGACAGATCAGCACGCCCACCTGCGGGTCGTCGAGGATCGCGTCGAGGATGCGGGGGCCACGCCAGTCACCCACGGGGTGGCCGCCGTTGTCGACGGGGTTGGCCACGTTCAGATAGCCGGGGATCCACTGGTGCAGCTCGGTCTGCTTGGCCTCGGAGAGCGTGGGCAGGGGCAGCCCCGCCTCGGTGGCCAGATCGGCGAAGTGCGCGCCCGTGCCGCCCGAGATCGAATAGACGACGACGCCCTCGGGCCGGGGGTCGGCGGCCGGGCCCGGGGTGGCCGTGTCCGGGGTGCGGGGCCGGCGGGACCGTGCCAACAGGGTGGCCGTGTCCTGGAGTTCGTCGAGGCCGTCGACCCGGATGACCCCGAACTGCCGCATCGCCGCGTCGACCACCGCGTCCGCGCCGGTCAGCTTGCCGGTGTGGGAGGCGGCGGTGCGGGCGCCGGTCTCGGTGCGGCCGACCTTGACGGCGACGACCGGGACACCGCGCCGGGCGGCCCGGTCGGCGGCCAGGAGGAAGGCGCGGCCGTCCTTGAGGCCCTCGACGTAGGCGGCGATGGCGCCGACCTCGGGGCGTTCGGCGAAGTAGGAGATGAAGTCGGCGGTCTCCAGGTCGGCCTCGTTGCCGGTGGGGGCCCAGTGGGAGAGGCGGATGCCGAGTTCCTGGAGGGAGAAGACGAGGCGGCCCTGGTGGCCGGACTGGGTGATGAGCGCGATGGCCGGCCCGTCGAGGTCGTCCCGGAACCGCTCGAAGGCGTTGAGGTTGGTGTTGGGGCCGAGCAGTCGCAGACCGCCGGCGCGGGCCACGGCGGCGGCCAGCCGCTCCTGCGCGGCGGCGCCCTCGGCACCGGTCTCGGCGAAACCGGAGGCGAAGGCGACGGCGAACCGCACCTTGGCCGCGGCCAGTTCGTCGATCACGGGGAGGGGGTCGGAGAGGAGCAGCGCGGCGAGGTCGACCTGTTCGGGCAGCGCGGCGACGGAAGGGACGCAGGGGATGCCGAAGACCGACTCGCGGGTGGGGTGCACGGGGTGGAGCCGGGCGCCGACCCGCTCCGACCAGGCGAGGAGCTGCCGGGTGATGCCGGTGTTCGGCCGGCCCTCCGCGTCCGAGGCGCCGACGACGGCGACGGACTCCGGGCGGAAGAAACGGTCCAGATCGGGGACGTCGGCGTACAGCGGACGCCCGCTGACGTCCAGCTCGCCGGCCTCGGCGGGCCTGCCGTGCACGACCTGCGCGGGGTGCTCGCCGCACGCGATGGTCCGGGCCCGGCGGGAGTCGGTGGTGAGGGTGCCGTGGGTTGATCCAAGCATCGGTCCGCCCGCTCCTGTGTGACAGCCAATTCAGTGACGTGACGAGTGACGTGACGAGCGACGTGACGCGTTCACGAATCTGACGACACGTCAGATTCAAGACTACTGAACTGACGCTGTGTCAGGAATGGGCGTGCGAGCAAAGTTACGCGGCGGTAAGGGAGTTCGAAGGGGTTGTACCCGCGCGGGGCGCGGGTCAGACGTGGGCGACGGGACCGGTGCGGAGGCGAGGGCGGGAGGTGGCGGGGCCGTCCGGTCAGGGCGTGGTGCGGACGCGGACCGTGAGCGCGTCGCGCGTGGCGACGCCGCCCTTCCTCGCGACGGCCTTGGCGATCTTCTCGGCGTCGAGGGCGAGTTCGCGGAACATGCCGCTGATGGGGTTGGTGAAGCCGGTGAAGTAGAGACCGGGCGCGTTCTTGGGGGAACGGGCGCCGTGCACGACCGGTCGGCCGCGGCCGTCGAGGACGTCGAGGTGTCCGACGAGCCCCTCCAGGGCGCGCCGGTACCCGGTGGCGGCGATCACGGCGTCGGTCTCGATCCGGCCGCCGTCGCCGAGGACGACCTTGCCGTCCTCGAACCCCTCGACCGGGCCGACGATCTCGACCTTCCCCTTCCGTACGGCGTCGATGAGGCCGACGTCCTGCACGGGGATGGAGCCCTGGTTCACCCGGGAGTAGAGGCCGGTGTCGGGGCGGGACAGGCCGTGCGCGGACAGGTCCGGCACGGCGAGCTTCGCCATCGGCCGGGCGAGCCGGTCCACCAGGGCGACCGGCAGCCGCCGTACGAGGACGCCCGTGTACTGGGCCGCCCAGCCGGCGGTCGACCGGCGCACGATGTGCGGGGCGGTGCGCACCGCGAGCCGTACGCGCCGGGCGCCGCCCTCGACGAGGTCGACGGCGATCTCGGCGCCGGTGTTGCCGATGCCGACGACGAGGACGTCACGGCCGGCGTAGGGCTCGGCGTTGCGGTACGCGGAGGCATGCGTCAGGTCGCCGGTGTACGAGTCCCGGCCGGGCCAGTCGGGAAGGTGGGGTGTGTGGTTGTGGCCGGTGGCGACGACGACCGCGCTGCCGGTCAGCTCGCGGCCGCCGGTGGCGTGCAGCAGCCAGCCGGTGTCGTCGGCGGTCCGCTCGACCCGGGAGACCTCGACGCCGGTCACGATCTCCAGCTGGTGGACCTCGGCGTACTTCTCCAGGTAGCGCACCACGTTGTCCCGCGCCACCCACCGGCCGAAGCGGCGCGGCATGGGCAGGCCGGGCAGGCCCGACAGCCGCCGGGTGGTGTGCAGACGCAGCCGGTCGTAGTGCCGCCGCCAGGACGCCCCGACCGCGTCCGCCTTCTCCAGCACGACCGCCCGTACGCCCTGGGCCCGCAGCGCGTACGCGACGGCCAGCCCACCGGGGCCGCCGCCGATCACGTAGACGGGGCGGTCGGAGGGGGCGGGGGTCGCGGATCCGGTGGGGTCCACAGGGGTTCTGGAGTCGGCCATGTGCCTGAGCGTATGCACGCCCTCACTTGTTGGGTCTCGGTCAAGCCCGGAATTGGTTGCGGATTGATCACGGCTGTAGGAGGGGTGGGTGGGATCTGTGGCGTAGGTCTCCCGGAGCGTGGAGGCGGTGTGGTGGTGGCCGGGACGGCTGTCCGTCCCCATCCCTTGCGCATCCCGCCCCGGTCCGCTGAACTGACGTACCGTCAGAAACCCCGTGCGCGGATGCGGAAGGGCGGCGATGTCCGATGCCCATGGACTCGATCTGGCTCAGTGGTGCCGAATGGCTGGCCGTGCTCCGGATCGGGCTCGGGCTGTGGTGGCTGGAGAGTTGGCGGCACAAGGACAAGAAGGCCTGGTTCCGGGAGGGGTCCGGGATCGCGTGGGCGGCGGGGGTGGCGGAGAAGCACCGGTGGGCGGCCGTGCGGAGCGGGTTCGACGTGGTGGTCAGGCCCCGGCCGCGCACGATGGCGTACGTCGTCGTGTACGCCGAACTCGCCCTCGGCCTCGGGCTGGTCCTCGGCGTGCTCACCCCGGTCGCGCTCGTGGGCGGGCTGGTCCTCAACCTCCTCTACCTCGTCCTGATGATCCACGACTGGGCCGAGCAGGGGCAGAACTCGATGATGGCGCTGATCTCGGTGGTGGCGCTGTTCGGGATGTCCTGGCAGACCTGGTCCGTCGACAGCGCGCTGGGGCTGTTCTGATGGGCGCGCGGACGGGCGGGCGGTTCGACCTGCCCGAGGCCGACGGGTTCAGCCGTACGTACTGGGAGGCCGCCGCCGAGGGGCGGTTGCTGATCCGGCGGTGCGCGGCCGCGGGGTGCGGGCGCGCCCACCACTATCCGCGTGAGTTCTGCCCGTACTGCTGGAGCGAGGACGTGCGCTGGGAGGAGGCCTCCGGGCACGCGACGCTCTACACCTGGTCCGTCGTCCACCGCAACGACCTGCCGCCCTTCGGGGAGCGGACGCCGTACGTCGCCGCCGTCGTCGATCTCGTGGAGGGGCCGCGGATGATGACCGAGGTGGTGGAGGGGGAGGCGGCGGAGTCCGGGGACGGGGGTTCGCGGTTGTGGGCCGGGATGGGGCTGGAAGTGGTCTTCCGGGACGCCGGGGGCTGTGCGGTGCCCGTATTTCGCGCGCGCTCGTGACGAGGCGCGCGTTTCAATGGGGCGGTGAGCCGTACCGATGAGCGACCAACCGCCGAGCCGCACGGTCACGGCCTGCGGTTGTGCGCCTGGGACGCCGGGTCCGACGTGGACGTCGAGGCGTGGTTCCGCGGGCGTACCGATCCGGACTTCCGGCGGTGGAACACACCGATGCTGTGGGACGAGAGCTTCGAGGGCGCCCGGGAGTCCCTGCGGCGGCGCGTCGAGTCCGACGCCGAGGGCAGGACCGTGTCCTTCCGGATCACGGACGCGACGACCGGGGCGACGCTCGGGCAGATCGGGCTGAGCGGTATCGACGGGCATCTGCGCCGGGCCGTCGTCGGCTACTGGGTGCTGCCCGAGGCCCGTGGCCGCCGTGTCGCCACCCGCGCGCTCGACCTCGCCACGCGCTGGACCTTCACCGAACTCGGCATCCACCGGCTCGAACTGAACCATGTCGGCGACCACGCCGCGTCCTGCCGCATCGCCGAGCTGTGCGGGTTCCCGTACGAGGGGAACATGCGCGGGGCCGCGTTCGACGCGGGGCGCCACGACGCCTTCCGGGACGCGCATCTGCACGCACGGCTGGCCACGGACCCGGCACCCGAGGGGATTTGGGGATCTGATGAGCGCGCATGACGGAAACAGCGGTGCGGACGGCTTCCCGGACGCCTACGAGGAGGTCGCCGACGCCGACGGGTACTTCGGCGAGGACGTCGCCGCGCACTACGACGACCCCTCGGACGACCCCTTCGACGACATGTTCGGCCCGGCGGCCGTGGACCCCGTCGTCGAGCTGATCGCCCAGCTGGCGGAGGAACCCGGCGCCGAAGAGGGCGCGCGGGCGCTGGAGTTCGGGATCGGGACCGGGCGGATCGCGCTGCCGCTGGCCCGGCGGGGTGTGCCGGTGCACGGCATCGACCTGTCACGGGCCATGGTGGAGCGGCTGCGGGCCAAGCCCGGCGGCGCGGACATCGGCGTCACCATCGGGGACTTCGCCACGACCCGGGTGGACGGGCCCGCCTTCACCGTCGCCTACCTCGTCTTCAACACGATCAACAACCTGCTCACCCAGGACGCCCAGGTGGACTGCTTCCGCAACGCCGCCGCGCATCTCGTGCCCGGCGGCCGTTTCGTGATCGAGGTCGGGGTGCCGGATCTGCGGCGGCTGCCGCCAGGGCAGAACGCGGTGCCGTTCCGGGTCGGCCCGGCGCGGCTGGGGTTCGACACGTACGAGGTGGCGACCCAGGGGCTGCGGTCGCACCACATGACGGTCGTCGAGGGGCGGCCGGTGTACCGGTCGATGCCGTTCCGGTACGTCTGGCCGGCCGAGCTGGATCTGATGGCCCGGCTGGCGGGGATGCGGCTGCGGGACCGGTGGGAGGGGTGGAAGGGGGAGCCGTTCACGAACGAGAGCACCACGCACGTGTCCGTGTGGGAGAAGGCCTGACCGTCCGGCCCCGGCACAGGACGCCCGAGGGGGCGGTCCAGGAAGGCGGCCCGTCAGGGCCACAGCAGCTCCGTGGCCCAACCGCCGCCCTCCCGCCGGTAGTCCAGCCGTACGTGCCGGCGCCGCGCGTCCCCCTGGAAGAACTCCACCTCGTCCGGCTCCACGACGTACGCCGTCCAGGTCGGTACGGCCACGTCCGGTTCCCGCTCGGCACGGGCCCAGGCGTCCTCCGAGGCGCGCTCCAACTCCTCGTAGGAGGAGAGGACTTCGCTCTGCCGGCCGACGAGGGCGGCGGCCAGCGCCCCCGTCGAGCGGGCGTGCAGATCGGCCTGGGCGACCTCGGCGGGTTCGACGGTGACCGGGCCGCGCACCCGGACCTGGCGGCCGAGGAGGGGCCAGTAGAAGCCGAGGGACGCGTACGGGCGGGCCGCGAGCTGGCGGCCCTTGCGGCTGCCGGAGTGGGAGGCGAAGTGCCAGCCCCGCGCGTCCACGTCGTGCAGCATCACCGTACGGACGTCCGGCCGGCCCTCCGCGTCCGCCGTGGCCAGCGACATGGTGTGCGGCTCCACCTCCCCGGCGGCCACGGCCTCGCCGAACCAGCCGGCGAAGAGCGCCACCGGCTCGGCCGGGGCCGCCGCCGGGTCGAACAACGGCAGGGCGCTGACCTTCGGGTCCCAGACCCGCAGCCCGCGCAGGGCCTGAACGACCTCGGACGGTCCGGAGACGGTCCGGGGCTGGGGCTGCGGCCCGGAAGGGGGCCGGGAAGAGGGCTCGATCATGGGTGGGACGGTCTCACACCGACCCCGGATCGGACGAGACCCACCTCTCGGGCCTCAGCCGACGGTGTACGCGGCGTCCCCGAAATCCGCGATCACCCGCAGTTCCCCGCCCAGCGCGCGGATGTAGGCCCGCAGGGTCGCCACCTCGGTGCGGTCGATCTCGCCGTTCTCGATCGCGGAGACCCGGGGAGCCGAGACCCCCATGGAGTCGGCGACGTCCCGCTGCGTGAGATCTTGCTCCCGTCGGACTTCGGCGAGTTTGTAGGCGCGGATCTCGGCGAGGAGCTGGTCCATGTCCGCCCGCTTCTGCTCGGCGGACCGCACCGGGAGCCCGGCGGCTCGCCGTTGCTCGTCGGCACGGCGCTTGACTTCCTCCCAGCGAACGGTGCTCATTCGTACTCCCTCGTAGTCAGTTCGGCGATGTGCTCGTGATACCGCTTCTCGGCGACCGGGATGTTGGTGTCGTACCAGCCGCTCCAGTTTCCGGCCTTGTCCCCGGCGACCAGCAGAACGGCACGGCGCACAGGGTCGAAGGCGAACAGGATCCGGATCTCGGTCCTGCCGGACGAGCCGGGCCTCAGCTCCTTGAGGTGATGCTGTTCCGCGCCCTTGATCCGGTCAACGAGCGGGCGGCCGAGTGCGGGGCCGCACAGGGCGAGAGCATCGATGGCGTCCTCCACCTGATCCGCGCTGCCATCGTCGGCCTTGACCAGATCGCCGAACCATGTCGCCACTTCCGCGACGAGAATCACTTCCCATTGAGCATGTGCAGGAAATTAATGCAAGCATTAATCCAGATGCTCTGACCAGCCCGGATTCACCCGAACGGGTTGCCGGACGGGCGCATCTCACCCCCGCCCCAGCACCACCGTCCCCGACGAGCAGAACCAGCCGCCCGTGCCCGAGGCGACGGACAGACGGGGCGGGTGGCCGTCGGCGGTGTGGATCTGGTGGTCGCCGGCCTCGCCGCGCAGCTGGCGTACGGCTTCGACGAGGAGGAACAGGCCGCGCATACCGGGGTGCTGGGCGGAGAGGCCGCCGCCGTCGGTGTTGACGGGGAGGTCGCCGGTGAGGGTCAGGCGGTTCTTCTCGACGAAGGCGCCGCCCTCGCCCTTGGCGCAGAACCCGAGGTCCTCCAGGGTCACCAGGGTCATGTAGGTGAAGGCGTCGTAGATCTCCGCGAAGTCGATCTCGGCCGGGGCGACCCCGGCGCGCTCGAAGGCCAGCCGCCCGCTGACCGCCGCCGGGGAGACCGTGAAGTCGTCCCACTCGGACATGGTCGTGTGGGAGACGTACTCACCCGTGCCGAGGATCCAGACGGGGGCCGCCGGCCGGCAGTCCCGTACGTACTCCTCCGCCGCCAGCAGGACCGCCGCGCCCCCGTCGGAGCGGATGCAGCAGTGCAGCTTGGTGAACGGGTCCGCGATGGGCGGGGAGGAGAGCACGTCGTCGACGGTGATCGGGGTGCGGAACATCGCCTCCGGGTTCGCCGCCGCGTTCGCCCGCGCCTGTACGGCCACCGAGGCCAGCTGCTCCAGGGTCGTGCCGTACTCGTGCATATGGCGGCGCGCGGCCATGGCGTACTTGGAGATCAGGGTGTGCCCGTAGGGGACCTCGTACTGCAGGGGGCCGCGAGCCCCGAAGGAGAGGTTGCCGGTGCGGCGGCCCGCCCTGATGTCCGCGCGGGCCGTGGAGCCGTAGACGAGGAGGACGACGTTCGCGTGCCCGGCGGCGATCGCGTCCGCCGCGTGCGCCGCCATGACCTCCCAGGTCGCGCCCCCGACGGACGTGGAGTCCACCCAGGTGGGCCGCAGGCCCAGGTACTCCGCCACCTCCACCGGCGCCAGCGTGCCCAGACCGGCCGAGGCCAGGCCGTCGATCGCCGTGCGCTCCAGCCCGGCGTCGGCGAGCGCCCGGCGGGCGGCCTGCGCGTGGAGCGCGTACGGGGTCGAGTGCGGCGTCGCGTCGTCCAACCGGCCGCAGTCGGAGAGTGCCGCCCCGACGATCGCGACCTTCCGGCCTCCAGTCATGAAACTGACGGTACATCAGATACGCGTACCGGCAACCCTGTGCTTCCGGCGCCTTCTTGCCTAATATGACGGACCGTCAGATCGTCGGGACTGTATAGCTGGGGGAGCAGAAGGGGGACCGGTCATGGATGCCCGCTTCACCGCCGAGCAGGAGGAAATCCGGCGCACGGTACGGGAGTTGCTGATCAAACGCTGTGGCCCGGAGGACGTCAGGGCCGCCGTGCGGACCGGGGAGGGGTACGACAGCGGGCTCTGGGCCGCCCTCGCCGAACAGCTCGGGCTGCCGGGGCTCGCGCTCCCCGAGGCGTACGGCGGTGTCGGTTGCTCGGTGACCGAACTCGCCCTGGCGGGGGAGGAGTCGGGACGGGCGCTCACCCCCTCCCCCCTGCTGGCCACCGCCGTCCTCGTCGCCCCCCTGATCCTCGCCCTCGGCACCGAACGGCAGCGCGCCGACCTGCTGCCCCGCCTCGCCTCGGGCCGCCTCACCGCGGCCCTCGCCGTACCGGGGTCCGCCCTCGCCACCGCCCTGGCGCTGACCGGCGACAACAGGGGCGCGTGGGCCGGTGGTGGCCGCGCCGGGGGCGTGCAGGCACGGCGCGCCGGGGACGGGTGGCGGCTCTACGGGGAGGCCGCGCAGGTCCTCGACGGCCACAGCGCGGGGCTGCTGCTGGTGGCCGCGCACGCCGGCGGATACGCCCGCTCGCGGACGCTGCTGTTCCTGGTGCGGGGCGACGGGGGCGCCGGCCCCGGGCTCGTACGGACCCGGCAGACCTCCATCGACGAGACGCGGCCGGTGGCTCTGCTGCGGCTCCGGGACGTGGACGGGGAGCTGCTGGGCGCCGACGACGAGGCGGACGTGCCGGGCGCCCTGGCCCGGGTCGGGGACCCGGCCGCCGCCGTGCTCGCCGCCGAGGCCGTGGGCGCGGCCGACCGGGCGGTGGAGCGGACGGTCGCGTACGCGCGGCAGCGGGAGCAGTTCGGACGGCCGATCGGCTCGTTCCAGGCGGTGAAGCACCGGCTCGCGGATGTGTACGTGGGGGTGCGGGCGGCCCGGTCGGCGGCGTACTACGCGGCCTGGGCGGCAGCCTCCGCCGCCGGAGGGGGCGGGGGCGGCGGTGAACGGGTCGGCGGGCTGGCGCTGGCCCAGGCGCTGGAGGCCCTGCGGGTGGCCGCCGGGGAGGCGATCCAGCTGCACGGGGGGATCGGTTTCACCTGGGAGCACGAGGCGCAGCTGTACTTCAAGCGGGCGGCCGGGGACGAGGCGCTCTTCGGGCCGGTGCACCGGCTGCGGGGGCGGGCGGCCGACATGGCGGGGGTCTTCACGGCAGGGGGCCCCACGGCCCGTGCGCGGGACGTACGCGCGGAGGTGCGGGGCTGATGGCTTCGCGGAGTGCGATGAGGAGTGCGGTGGGAATGAGGGACGGAGTGAAGCGTGCGGGTGTGCGGGTGGTGCAGAAGGTGTCGTCGGCTCCGGTGTTCGCCCGGGTCGCACCGCATGTGATCCCCGCGCTGGACCGGGCCGTGCACCGGGTCACCCGGGGGCGGGTGCTGCTCAGCGCGCAGCTGCTGCCCGGGGTGGTCCTGACGGCGACGGGGGCGCGGAGCGGGGTGCCCCGGCGGACTCCGCTGGCCTGTATGCCCGAGGAGGGCAAGGGCAGTTGGGTGCTCGTCGGGTCGAACTTCGGCCGTCCCGGTCATCCGGCCTGGAGCGCCAATCTGCTGGCCCACCCCGACGCCGAGATCAACTGGAAGGGGCAGGACATCCCCGTCACCGCGCATCTGCTGGCGGGTCCGGAACGGGACGCCGCGTGGCGGGAGTTGCTGAGTTTCTGGCCGCCGTACTCGACGTATCAGGCCCGGGTGGACCGGGAGATACGGGTGTTCCGGATCGTACGGCGCTGAGGGCGCCCCCGGGCCCAGATGGCCCCCCGGCCCTCAAGTCCCCTGAACGCGGCAGGCGGCACGCCTCGGTCGAGGGTGCCGTCTGCGTGACAGGAATCGCGTCCGGGGCCGTGCCCGGGTGCTCCTGCGTTACTTCGTCGGTTTCTTGCCGGTGATGCCCAGGTGGACCAACAGGGCCAGGTTCGGCTTCAGTTCGGCCTGCTTGACGCCCCAGGTCTGGAAACCCTTCTGGTGTCCGGAGACCGAGGCGAGCATCGCGACGAGGGAACCGGCGAGGGCCGCCGGGTTGACGTCCTTGTCGACGCGGCCCTTGGCCTGCAGCTCGGCGACCGTCTCCGAGAGGGAGTTGGTGACCGAGTTCAGGATCTTCATACGGATCTTGTAGAAGCGTTTGTCGCCCTCGGCGGCGCCCAGGTCGACGACGCGGAGGATCGCGTCGTTCCTGCGCCAGAACTCCAGGAAGCCGTCGACGAGTTCCTGGGCGGTCTGCCAGCCGGCCTTGCCGACCCAGGAGCGGCCTTCGAGGAGGCTCGTCAAGGTGGCGCCCTCGGCGGCCATTTGCTCGGCGATCTCCAGGACGGCGCCCTCGACGTCCGGGAAGTACTGGTAGAAGGTCGCGGGTGAAGTGCCCGCCTTCCGGGCGACATCAATGACTTTGACGTCCCGGTAGGGCGACGAGCTGAGCATCTCGCTGAGGCAGTCGAGCAGCTTCTGCCGGGTCGCCTGCCCTCGTCGGCCGGCCACGCGGCCGTCGACGGTACGCACTTGTCCTGTCATGCCGTCAGCTTACCGAGGGGTGATCTGAGCGCGATTCGGCCGACTGCAAATGGGGAGTGCGGGCTTCACCAAGGGGTTCGTGTGGGGATCACCGGGTGCCGTGGCGGGTTTCTTGCGCCCCGGTGGTGGTCTCCGGGTGGGTGCGTTGTCGGGTGCGGGTCCGGTGGGGCCTGGTCTTTTAAGGGGCGCGGGGAACTGCGCGAGAAGCCCCACCGGGCCGCAGACGCCGAAGAACCCGCACTCCCCGAGCTCCCCCGCGCCCCCGGACCCCCTCCCGACGCGCGCATCCGAGAGGTCGCCCTTAGCTTGGCCCTATGGCCGATGAGACGGGAGTGGATGCCGGGGCGGGGGGTGCCGTGTACCCCGAGGGCGTCCCCTGCTGGGTGGATGCCCAGCTGCCGGACGTGGAGGCGGGGAAGCGGTTCTACGGGGAACTCTTCGGGTGGAACTTCAAGGTGGCGCCCGGCGACGGCGCGCACGAGGTGTGGGCGTACACCGACGGCGCCCCCGTCGCCGCGCTCGCCCCCAAGCCCGACGGCCGCCTCCCCACCGTGTGGACCGTGCACTTCGCGACCCCGGACGCGTTCGCGCTCACCGCCCGGATCACCGCGGCCGGCGGCCAGGTGATCACCCCGCCGACCCAGGTCGGCACGCTCGGCACGACCGCGCTGGCCACCGACCCCGAGAACGCCGTGTTCGCTCTCTGGCAGGCCGGTGCGCACCACGGGTTCGGGAGGCGGCACGAGCCCGGCACGTTCGCCTGGGCCGAGCTGTACACACGGGACACCCAGGCGGCCAACTCCTTCTACGCGCACCTCTTCCACGACGCGCTCTTCGGCCCGGACGCGGCCCCGGACTTCGGCCGGGCCACGCTCACGGACGTCTTCCCGGCGGAGATGCCGCCGCACTTCCTGGTCCACTTCGGGACGGACGACTGCGAGGCCGCGCTCGGGACCGTCAGCCGGCTGGGCGGCCGGGTGCAGGTGCCGCCGTTCGACACCTCGTACGGAAATGTGGCGGTCGTCACGGACAATCAAGGCGCGTCGTTCGCGCTGCTCCAACGGAGGGACGGAAACGGCTGGCGGGAGGCGTCGCAGGAGACGGATCAGGCCGAACAGCGTCCGGACGAACTGCGCCAGCAGGGGGACGAGGAGGGCGAGGAAGCGCCCCCGGCGGACGGTGAACACGCGTCGCGCGGTCCGGAGGACGACGGCTGACCAGCGGGAAGACGGTGGGAGGGGCGGGGGAGGCCGTCGGGCCGGTCGCCCTCTCCCGGGGGGCGTGACGGGGGAGTGACCGAGGCGTCGCGCGGGCGGACGTACGGGGTT
Organism: Streptomyces griseiscabiei; assembly: GCF_020010925.1. NCBI lineage: Bacteria > Bacillati > Actinomycetota > Actinomycetes > Kitasatosporales > Streptomycetaceae > Streptomyces > Streptomyces griseiscabiei. Next base: position 588,583 of record NZ_JAGJBZ010000004.1, read on the forward strand.
GTGCGCCGGTGGTACACGGCCCGCCGCGCTGTCCCACCATCCGGGCTCCCGCTTCCCGAGAGGCGGACAACGTGCTTTTGTCCTGAGACACCCCGATCCGCCCCCGGGTTCGCAACCTGCCCCCGGTACAGGAAGAATCGGGGTGCGCACCGCCATGGCGGTGCGGTGGTGAGACGCTGCACGGGGTCGCGTACAACTACGAGGACGACGCGGTCCGTACGGGGAGGTGGCAGGGCAAGTGGTGGATCAGCTGACGCAGCACGATCCGCGGCGGATCGGGCCGTTCGAGGTGCTGGGACGGCTGGGGGCCGGCGGCATGGGGCTGGTCTATCTGGCGCGCTCCGCGTCGGGCCGGCGGGTGGCGATCAAGACCGTGCGGACGGAACTGGCGGAGGACCAGCTCTTCCGGGTCCGTTTCACCCGCGAGGTCGAGGCGGCCCGCGCGGTGTCCGGCTTCTACACGGCCGCGGTGGTCGACGCCGACCCCCGTGCCGCCGTGCCGTGGCTGGCGACCGCGTACGTCCCCGCGCCCTCCCTCGAAGAGATAGTGAACGACTGCGGACCGATGCCGGTCCAGGCCGTCCGCTGGTTCGCCGCGGGCGTGGCCGAGGCCCTGCAGTCCATCCACGGTGCCGGGCTGGTCCACCGCGACCTGAAGCCGTCCAACGTGCTCGTCGTCGAGGACGGGCCGCGCGTGATCGACTTCGGTATCGCCTCCGGTGTATCGAACACGCGTTTGACGATGACGAACGTCGCCGTCGGTACGCCCGCGTACATGTCGCCCGAGCAGGCGAAGGACTCGCGCAGCGTGACCGGCGCGAGCGATGTCTTCTCGCTCGGCTCGATGCTCGTGTTCGCCGCCACCGGTCACGCGCCGTTCCACGGGGCCAACCCCGTCGAGACCGTCTTCATGCTGCTGAGAGAGGGACCGGACCTCTCCGGCCTCCCGGAGGACCTGCGCCCGCTCATCGAGTCCTGTATGCAGATGGACCCGACCGCGCGCCCGGGCCCCGCCGACCTCCAGGCCCAGCTGGCACCCCATCTCTTCGGCTCCGGCTCGGACGACAGCGGTACGGCGTCGGCGTGGCTGCCGGAGAAGGCGGTCAGTCTCATCGAGACCCGCCGCGGCGGCCGTCCGGCACCCAAACAGCAGGCCTCCACCGGCCGCAGCGGCGGCGGAGCCCGCCCCGCGCCCGTACCCCCGCCGCCGCCGTCGTACGACCCCGCGCCCGTCGGCCTCGGCGCCCCCGACACCGGGCCGGTGCGGCTCGCCGGCGGCCAGGTGCCCATCGGGCCCGGTCCGCGCGTCGCCGACGCCCGCGCCGCCGCCGTGAAGGCGCCCCCTCCGGAGGCGGGCCTCGCCGCGTCCTGGTCCCGGCCGCGCGCCGGTGTGAACGGCGCCGACCCCGCGCCCGCCCCGCCCGCCCCCGAACCGGCGGCCTCCGGCTGGCGCCCCTGGCGTTTCCGCATGTCGAACGACGTCTGGGGCACCCCCTCCGTCGCCGGCGACCTCGTCTACGTCACCTCCTTCGAGGTGCACGCCCTGGACGTGGCCACCGGTCGGCGCCGCTTCAAGACCCGCGACGTCGCCTGGTCGATGGCGGTCGCGGACGGCCGTATCCACGCCTCCGACGGCCCGACCCTCTTCGCGCTCGACGCCCGCGAGGGCGCGGACCTGTGGCGGCTGTCCACGGAGGCCTGGGTGTACTCCCTGAAGGCCGACCGGGGCACGGTCGTCACCGCGACCCGGGGCGGCGGCGTCCAGGGCTGGGAGGCGTCCAACGGGCAGAAGCTGTGGGAACTGACCGGCGCCCAGACCGACTTCGAGTCCCCGGAGGCCGGGCCGGTCGTCCAGGACGGCACGGTCTACGTCTGGAAGGACGCCCGGCTGCGCGCGCTGGAGGCCCGTACGGGTGAGGAGCGCTGGTCGTACCCCATCGGCGACGCGGCGTCCTGCGGCGGCGTCCCCGTACGCCTGACCCCGGCCTCGGACGGCTATGTCTACATCTCCGCCGGGAGCCGGGTCCTCGCCGTCGACATCGCGGGCGGTCATGTCCGCTGGCACTTCGAGGCACCGGCGGTCTTCCTGTCCGCGCCCACGTTCGCGCCGGGCCCGGCGGTCACGGGCGGCGGCGTCTACCTCGCCGACTACCTCGGCACGGTCTACGCCCTCGACGCGACCGACGGCCGCGACCGCTGGCGCATCGCGACGGAGTCCCGCGCCTCCCTGGAACCGGTGCTGGTCGCCGCCGGGCACGTCCATGTCGGCAGCGGCAAGGGCCTCTACACCCTCGACGCGGTCACGGGCACGCCCAAGTGGCGCTTCCAGGCGGGCGGCGAGATCGTCGGCTCCCCGTCCGTGGCGGAGGGCCGTATCCACTTCGGCTCGACGGACCACCTGCTGTACACCCTCAGGGCCGACGACGGCCGCCTCCGCTGGAAGCTGGCCACCGGCGGCGAGATCACCGGCTCACCGGTGGTGAAGGACGGCGTCGTGTACGCGTGCAGCAAGGACCGGTGCGTGTACGCCCTGGACGCGGAGAAGGGGACGGGGACGGCGCGGACGTCGTAGGCCGCCCAGCGAAACGATATCGGTTGGTCCCGAGTGGTGATATCGTTTTCGGGAGAGCGTGGGAGCCCGGGAAAGGACTGTCTCATGGCCCGAACCGTCATCGACCTCGATGAGGACATGGTCGCCGAGGCCATGCGCATCTTCGGGACCCGTACGAAGGCCAAGGCGGTCCGCCTCGCGATGGAGGACGCCGTCAAGAGGCATCTGCGGCAGGAGGGCTTCGACGCCATAGAGGCCGGTGAGTTCGACTTCAGCGAGATCGTCGAGAACACCGGCCCGCGCAACGCGGACGGTTCCCTCAAGCGTCACGGTGACCGCGACGGCGGAAGTGGCGGAGGCCGGGCCGCCTGATGCAGGACCGCTATGTGGTCGACAAGTCGGCCCTCGCTCGCTGGGCGAAGCCGAGCGTCCGGGAGGTGCTCAGGCCGCTGCACGAGCGCTACCTGCTCGCCGTGTGCCGACCCACGGAGTTCGAGATGGTCCACTCCGCGCGGGACAGTTCGGAGGCGACGCGGATCAGCACCTGGCTGCACGCCTTCGACTACCTCCACACGGACGATGACACCTTCACCCGTGCCCTTGAGATCCAGCGCCACGCGCTCAACGCCGGCTTCCACCGCGCTCTGTCCCTGCCCGACCTGCTGATCGCCGCCACGGCGGAACTGAACCGGCGCACGGTCCTCCACTACGACGGTGACTTCGACATGATCGCCTCCCTGACCGGCCAGCCCACCGAGTGGGTCGTCCCGCCTGGCAGCGCCGATCGATGAGTGAGCCGTTCCGTTACCTGGCTCATGGAAGGCGTCACTGCCTCTCCCGGTCGCCTGGGCGGACGGCTCTGGCGGCGGTGCGGTGCCGGTCGCCCAGACCTGCCGAGTCGTAGCAGTGGCGTGCCGGGGTGCGGCGGCATCGGACGCAGGCGAGGACGTGGTCGAGCCAGGTGTGGAAGGTGGCGCTGACCGGGTCCGGCTCATGGGATTCGGTCAGGCCCATTTCGGCGGCCTCTCTCCCAAGTAGGCCGCCACGTATGGCCGTACGAGGTCCCGCGTCGGGTGCTCGGCGGGTGTGGTGACCCGAACGGGCGAGGGTTCCCAGCAGGGTTCGCGGGGGAGTGGCGGCAACCACCGGCCATGTGTGGCCCGGTGGCGCGCCGCGCGGGTGGCCCAGCGGCGCCACCGGGCGCGGTACGGGTCGAGCGCGGCGTTCACCGCGACCGCCCCGGCATCACGAAGTAGGCCCACACGCACTTGGTGAACGGCCGTACGTCGTGGCCCCATTTCTCGGAGAGCGCGTCCACGAGGAGCAGCCCCAGTCCGCCGTCACTGCCGGTACGCGGCGCGGGTAGCCGGTCCCTGTCCGGGTCCGACACCTCCAGGAGCAGCCCGCAGCCCCGGATCGACACGACCACCTCGACCTCGGCGAGGGCGACGCGGCAGTGCCGTACGGCGTTGGTGACCAGTTCGGTGGCCACGGTGGCGATGTCGTCGGCGAGTTCGGCGTCGACGCCCCAGTCCTTGAGGATGCGCCGGATCGCTGCGCGGGCTTCGGGGACGTGTCGTCTGCGCTTGGGGATGCGGAAGGAGTCGCGGCGTGGGTGGGTGAGGGTGCGGGCGGTGAGTTCGGGCATGGCGAAGGGACCCCCTGACGTGTCGTCAAGTAGCGCTGTGTAGTTGCGCGCTCACATCGAGGCTAGAGGTGAAGGGTGCTGAACAGCAACCTGATGTTCAGCATGCATGCTGAAAATTGCGTTGCTGTGCATCAATGCCGTCCTAGAGTGGTGTTCCTGAGACCTCGCCGGAGAGGGGAAGCAATGCCCGCAGGGGGACGGCCGACCGTGCGCAGTAGGCGACTTGGTGCCGCGCTCAAGAGGTATCGACAGGCCGCCAAGCTCGATCAGCCGCAGGCGGCGGATGTACTCGGGGTGCACCAGACCCGGATCAGCCGCATGGAGAGCGGGCATGTGAACGCGCGCATCGTCGAGATCCGTGTGCTGTTGGGCGCGTACGGCGTGGACGACGCCGAAGTCCTCGCCAGGCTGGAGGACTTGGCGAAGCGGTCCAAGCATCGAGGCTGGTGGCTCGAACACGCGGAGCACCTGCGCCCGGACTACCTCGACTACATCGCGTTGGAGGACGACGCGACGTACATCCGGGAGTGGCAGCCCGTCGTGGTGCCGGGGCTTTTGCAGACTCCCGCTTACGTGGAGGCCGTTATCGCCGCGACGCCTCACTACGTGGCCCCAGAACGCATCGCTCAGCTGGTGAAGGTGAGGGACACCCGGCAAGCGAAGATCGCAGAGGGCGGGGCGATGTATACCGTCATCCTCTGGGAGGCGGTCGTCAGGCACCCGCTGATCAGCGCCGAGGTCCACCGTGAGCAGCTGGCCGCGATCCTGGAGGCCGGCGAGCGGCAGAACGTCACCGTGCAGATCCTGCCGTTCAGCGCTGGCCCGTTGGTGGGCGTGACCTCGGCTTTCCAGTCCTTCAGCTTCGAATCCGAGCCGACTGTCGAAGCCGTGGCTCTGGAGAACCTGCGGGGCATGTCGGTCCTTGAGGCTCCCGAGGACCTGGCGGCTTACGCCAACGCATACGACGAACTACGATCGGCGGCGCTGGCACCGGATGTCAGTGCGAGACTTATCCGGAGCGCAATTCGAAGCAGCGAGGAAGACGCATCGTGCCCGAGGTCGTAGGCCCGTTCTGGAAGTCGTCGTACTCGGTCAACGAAACCCAGTGCGTCGAAGTCGCCCCCCTTTCCACCGGCGGTCGAGCCGTCCGCGACAGCAAGACCCCCCACGGCCCCCTCCTCCACCTCGGCCCCGACAGCTGGTGCGCCTTCCTGGGCGGGGCCAAGGGCGGGGCCTTCGGTTAGCCGGAGGTGTATGAGTTCCCCCCTCCCCTGTAAGAAGTGGGCCCCCGCGCGCACTTCTCGGTGAGACAGCCGAGATGAAGGGGCGGCGCGTGACGGATGCGCAACGGTTCAGGGAGATCTACGAGGAGTGCTGTCCGCGCGTCCTCGCCTATGCCACCAGCCTCGTGGGGCGGCAGGTGGGGGAGGACATCACCAGCGAGACGTTCACCGTGGCGTGGCGGCGGGTGCGGGACATGCCCGACCCCGCGCTGCCGTGGCTGCTCGGCGTCGCGCGCAACCTGGTGCGTGAGCTGCGGCGGAGGGACAGCCATCAGTACACCCTCGCCGCCGAGGAGGCCCGGCGTATCGGCCGGGGCGCCCACGCCGACGTCGGGGATGTCGCGGCGGACGTGACCGACCGGGCCGCCGCGCTGCAGGCGCTCGCGAGTCTGTCCGACGCCGACCGGGAGCTGCTGACGCTCATCGCCTGGCACGGGCTGAGCGTCAAGGAGGCCGCACGGGTGCTCGGTTGCACCACCGCGACGCTGACCGTCCGGTTGCACCGGGCCCGCCGCCGCCTGGAGAAGGCCCTGGCGGAGCCGGCGCGGCAGGCGGACACGCCACCCGTGCCGGAGACGGCACCCGCACCCCTCGACCGCAGCCCGCGCCGCCCCGACCGAAAGGGAGCACTCACGTGAACACTCGCAGGGACAAGAACCACGGCCGGACCGACGTGATGACCGTGCTCGCGGACGCCCGGCCCGACGAACTGGACCCGGCCCGGCTCGCGGGCTCCGCGCGCCAGCGGGAAGACCTGGCCCGGATCATGGCCATGGCCGAGGCGGCGGACGAGCGCCCGGCGCGCCTGCGGGCTCCGGGGTTCCTCCGGGGCGGGATGCGGCCGCTCGGAGCCGCCGTCGCGCTCGCCGCCGTCACCGCGGCCGCGGTGGTCGTGAGCACGCTCGACCGGGATCCGCTGGGCGTACGCCCCGGCGCACCCGCGGGGTCCCCGGCCGCCGCCGGGCCGGACACGTTCACGGCCGACGTCCGCCTCGAACTGCTCAGCGCGGCGAAGAAGGCCGGGGCGGCGGCCGATGAGGGGACGTACTGGCAGACCACCACCCGCTCGGAGAACGTGAACGTCGTCCGCGCGGCCGGAGGCGGCAGCGAGCCCTTCGCCGTGCGCGACACGGGCACCTCCCAGTGGTCGGTGGGCGTGCGCCCGGGGACCCGGAGCCTGATGGTCACGGGCCTGGACGCCGAGACCGCCCCCCGGACCGCGGCGGACGAGGCCCGCTGGAAGGCCGCCGGTTCCCCCGCGAACCTGGAGGCCGAGGTCCCCGGCAACGAGCAGGGCGGCAAACTCGGGTACAGCATGGGCCCCCGGTCACCGCTGGTCATGCGGACGGACGCCGGCGGCAAGATCTACGCCGTCGGGCCCCGGAACGTCTCCTACCGGGATCTGCTCGCACTCCCCTCCGGAACCGCCGAGTTGCGTCGCGAGCTGGAGCGCCTGTACGTGGCGGAGGGCGGCGGCGCCGAGATCACCGACCGTACGGCCTATGTGCTGCGCCAGGCCGCCGACCTCATCACCATGCCGGTGAAGCCCGCCGTCCGGGCCGCCGCGTACCGGGTGATCGCGGAACAGCCCGGCGTCCGGGGGCTGGGACAGGTCACCGATCCGCTGGGGCGCGAGGGTGTCGGCGTCGCCTTCCCCGGCACCCACGCGACACCGCTGGGGAGCGTGGAACAGCGGGTCGTCGTCGACCCGTCCACCGGCGAACTGCTCTGCGAGCTGCTCGTCCTGACCGAACCCTCCGCCAGCGCCCGCGAGGCGGGGCTCGACGCGGGTGCGACGGTCGACTATTCGGCCACGACCCGGATGGGCTGGGGCGAGCGGCAGATCACGGTGCCGGAGAACGCCCGCGGCTGAGGCGTCCGACCGGTCGCACATGCTGTTAGGGTGTCGTGCGCCTGACATCGGGGAGTGCCCCGGCTTGCGGGTGCGACATCAAATCGACGCTACTCAACGGGGGTTGAGCAAGTGCAGTCTCGTCATGTCCGGGCCGTCGCGGTCTTCGGTATCGCCGTCTTCGCACTCACGGGAGCCCGCGGCTCCGGTGGTGGAGGGTGTTCCGGCGGAAGTTCCTCGTCCAGCAGCTCCTCCAGCTCCAGCGGGGGCAGTGACAGCGGCAGTTCGAGCACCACGGGTGGGAGCACCACGGGTGGGAGCAGCACCACCACCGGGACGGGCGGGTCGTCCGGCTCCCGGGGTGCCGCGCGGGATCTGAAGATCGAGACCTGTGCGTACGACAGTGGTCTGGTCGCCCGGGTCCGTGCCACCAACAGCAGCTCCACCAGCATCTACAGCTATGAGTTCGACGTCGAGTTCACGGACACGAACGGTCAGTTGATCGACACCGTCGAGGACAACGTCATCACCGCCGTGCCCGCCGGGTCCTCCGCCACCTTCGACGTCAAGGTGCCCCAGAGCACGCTGGACGCGGGCGGCCACACGGTCGGCGGCGGCACCTGCAAGCTCGCCGACCTGGAGCGCACCGCCGCATAGCGGAGCCGGCGGTCACCGCACCCGGTGGCCGCCGGAGCGGCGGCCCGTGAACAGGTCCGTCTGGCGGTCGGCCGGCAGGTTGCCCAGTGACACCAGATGGGGGGCGTACGCGAGAGCGTGCGCCCTCGCCGCTTCCCGGGCCGACCAGCAGGCGCGGACCGTGCCCTGGACGGCTTCCGGGGGATACCCGGCGATCACCTCGGCGCAGCGGAGCGCGGCGGCGACGGACCCGCCGTGCTCCGTCACCTCGGAGACGAGGCCCACCTCGTACGCCCGGCGCGCCGACATCCGCTCGGCGGTGCCCATCAGGGCCATGCGCGTGGCCTCCCCGTACGGCATGCGCTGGGCCATCAGGATCGACTCGAAGGCGCTGACCATGCCGTAGGTGGTGTGCGGGTCGAAGAAGGTGGCGGCGGGGTCGGCGACGAGGAAGTCCGACTCGCCGAGGAGGTAGAAGGCGCCGCCGCAGGCCATGCCGTTCACGGCGGCGATGACCGGCTTCCAGAGGTCGTTCGACCTGGGGCCGACGCGGAGGAGCGGGTCCTCGATCGTGTAGGGGGAGTTCGGCTGGGGGACCGCCGTCGCCGCGTCCCGGTCCAGGCCCGTGCAGAAGGCCCGGTCGCCCGCGCCGGTCACGACGATCGCCCGTACGGTGTCGTCGTATCTCAACTCCCGCCACAGCAGCGTGAGTTGCTCCGCCGTCGTCAGGTCGATCGCGTTCAGTTTCTCCGGGCGGTTCAGGGTGACGAGGGCTGTGCCCGTGTCCTTGTCCGTCGTCATGAGCAGGGTGCGGGGGGCCGTCGTCATGGCCGCTCCAGGACCCACTGGGGGAGGCCGGTGGAGGTGAAGACCACCTGGACCCGCGCCCCGATGCGGATCCGCTCCACCGGTACCGAGTCCAGGCGGGCGCCCGGGGCGGCCACCAGGTTGCCGACCAGGCGGACGCGGGGGGCGTCGACGAGTTCGACGAGGACGACGTTGTACGGGGCCTGCTCGGCGTAGTCGGGGAGGAGGGGCGGGTGGGGGCGGACGTAGGACCAGATACGGCCACGGCCGCTGACCCGCTGCCACTCGGTCGCGAAGGAGCGGCAGTGCGGGCAGCAGGGGCGGGGCGGGAAGCGTGTCTCGCCGCAGTCGGCGCAGGCCTGGACGCGGAGTTCGCCTCGGGCGGCGTACTCCCAGAAGGGGGCGCCGTCGTCGTCCACGACGGGGGTCAGCATGCCCACGGTTCGCTCAACTCCTCAGTAGCAGGGCGGATGTGGGGACGCCCTCGCCCGCCGTCACCAGGCAGGCCGACGCGTCCGGTACCTGGGCCGTGCTCGTGCCGCGCAGCTGCCGGACGCCCTCGGTGATCAGGTTGAAGCCGTGGACGTACGCCTCGCTGAGGCCGCCGCCGGAGGTGTTGAGGGGCAGCCGCCCGCCGATCTCGAGGGCGCCCCCTTCCGTGTAGGCGCCGCCCTCGCCGCGCGCGCAGAAGCCGTAGCCCTCCAGGGAGAGGGGGATCAGGGCGGTGAACGCGTCGTAGATCTGGGCGACGTCGATGTCGTCCGGGGTGAGGTCCGCGTGTTTCCAGAGGTGGCGGGCGGCGGTCCAGGCGGGGCCGGTCAGCGGGTCGTCGTTCCAGTAGTTGACCATGCCGTGGTGCTGGGCGGGCAGGCCCTGGGCGGCGGAGTGGACGTAGACGGGGGTGCGGCGGCAGTCGCGGGCGCGCTCGGCGCTCACCACCACGCACGCCAACGCCCCGTCCGTCTCCAGGCAGTTGTCGAAGAGGCAGAGCGGTTCGCTGATCCAGCGGGAGTTCATGTACATCTCGCGGGTCAGCGGGCGGTCGTACATCATCGCGGCCGGGTTCTGGTTCGCCCGGTTGCGGCAGGCCAGGGCGACGTTGAAGAGGTGGTCGCGGGTGGTGCCGTACTCGTGCATGTGGCGGCGGGCCAGCATGGCTATCTCGTCGGCGGGGCGGAGCAGGCCGTGGGGGCGGGTCCACTGGGCGGGGGTGGGGAGTTGGGCGGTCGTGTTCTTCCACGGGCGGGGGCCCGAGCCGCGTTTGCGGGACCGCCAGGCGACGCCGACCGTGGCCTGCCCGGTGGCGATCGCGGCGGCGAGATGCGCGACCGTGGCGCACGAACCGCCGCCGCCGTAGCCGACCTTGCTGAAGAAGGTGAGGTCACCGAGGCCGAGTGCCTTCGCCACCTCGACCTCGTCCGTCTCCTCCATCGTGTAGGAGGCGAGCGCGTCCACCTCGTCCGGCGCGATGCCCGCGTCGTCGAGCGCGGCGAGGATCGCACGGCACGCCAACGCCCTTTCGGTCTCCGGGAGTTGTTTGGCGAAGGGGGTCTGGCCGATGCCGACGATCGCCGTCGTGTCCTTGAGCACGGTCATGGGCGCACACCTCCGCACGGGTACGGGCACGGGTGGATTCCGGCTGCTGACAGTCGGTCAGCGTACAGCTAATCTGACGGGTAGTCAGCTACTGGTTTCTCGGTACGGAGGCCTGCTGTGAGCGCTGTGAGCGGTGACGTGGAGGGGCGCGGAGATCTGGTGTGGGGGACCGTGCCGGGGCTGGTCCGGTCGGCGGCCGAACGGTTCGGCGGGGTCGAGGCCGTCGTCGACGGGCGTACCCGGGTGTCGTACGCGGAGCTGGGCGCGCGGGTCGAGCGTGCGGCGGCGGCGTGCGTCGCGAACGGGGTGCGCACCGGCGACCGGGTCGCGCTCTGGGCGCCCAACTCCCTCGACTGGATCGTCTCCGCGCTCGGCGCGGTCTCGGCGGGCGCGGTGCTCGTCCCGCTCAACACCCGCTTCAAGGGCGGCGAGGCGGCGGACGTGCTGGCCCGCAGCCGGGCGAAGCTCCTGTTCATCACCGGGACGTTCCTGGGCACCTCGTACGTGGCCTCGCTCCGGCGCGCGGCGGGCGCGGACGGCGGGCGGCTGCGCGCGCCGGGCGCCGGGAGCGTGTGCGAGCGGCCGGGGCCGCTGCCCGGACTGCCGTACCTGGAGCAGGTGGTGGTGCTGTCGGACGACGCCCCCGCCGACTTCCGCACCTGGAAGGACTTCCTCGCGAGCGGCGACGGGGTGGGGGCGGCGGAGGTACGGGCGCGGTCGGCCGAGCTGACGGGCGACTCGCCCTCCGACCTCGTCTTCACCTCCGGGACCACCGGCCGCCCCAAGGGCGCGGTGATCACCCACGCGCAGACGCTGCGGGCGTACGAGGTGTGGTGCGATCTGGCCGGGCTCCGGCAGGGCGACCGCTATCTCATCGTCAACCCGTTCTTCCACACCTTCGGCTACAAGGCGGGCGTGCTCGCCTGTCTGATGCGGGGCGCGACGATGATCCCGCAGCCGGTGTTCAACGTGGAGACGGCGATGGCGAACGTGGCGGCCGAGCGGGTCTCCGTCCTCCCCGGCCCGCCCACCCTCCACCGGTCCCTCCTCGACCACCCCGCCCGCGACGACTACGACCTCGGCTCCCTGCGGCTGGTGGTCACGGGCGCGGCCGTGGTGCCGCTGCGGCTGGTCGAGCAACTGCGGGCCGAGCTGCGGGTGGAGACCGTGCTGACGGCGTACGGGCTGTCCGAGGCCTCCGGCATCGTGACGATGTGCCGGCGCGGCGACGAGCCGTCGGTGATCGCGTCGACCTCCGGGCGGGCGATCCCGGGGACGGAGGTGCGCGTCGTCGACCCGCTGGGGCACGCCCTGCCGCCCGGCACCCCCGGAGAGGTCCTCGTGCGCGGCTTCAACGTCACGCGCGGCTACTTCGAGGACCCCGCCGAGACCGCCCGCGCGGTCACCGCCGACGGCTGGCTGCGCACCGGGGACGTGGGGGTGCTCGACGCGGACGGCAACCTGCGGATCACCGACCGGATCAAGGACATGTTCATCGTCGGCGGGTTCAACGCCTATCCGGCCGAGATCGAGCAACTGCTGGGCCTGCACCCGGACGTCGCCGACGTCGCGGTGGTCGGCGTCCCGGACGCGCGGCTGGGCGAGGTCGGCAAGGCGTACGTCGTACGACGGCCGGGGTCCCTCCTCACCTCCGACGACCTCATCGCCTGGTCCCGCCGCGAGATGGCCAACTACAAGGTGCCGAGGGCGGTCGACTTCGTGAGCGAGCTGCCGCGCAACGCGAGCGGGAAGGTGGTGAAGGGGGAGCTGCGGGGGCGGCGGTGAGGTGCGGCGTGCGCGGGCCGGCGTGCGCGGGGCTTCGGGTGCGGGGTCGGCGTGCGCGGCCCCGGGCCCGGCTCAGGCGCTCAGAGACTCCCGGGCGGCCGTGTGCAGGTCGTGGATCTCGTCCATGGCCGCGCGCCAGGCGGGGTCGTCGTGGCCGACGGTGCGGGCCGTGTGCTCGGCGGCGCGCAGGCGGGCGGCGGTGGCGGGGACCCGGGCGATCTCGACGGCCACGGCCCAGGTCTCCAGGAAGCGGGTGATCGGGCCGAGGGTGTTCGTGCGGGCGGCCAGGGCGATCGCCTCGTCCTTCTGCCGCTCCATCTCGGGCAGGCGATGCGGGGCCACCCGCTCCAGGGCCGCGCGCAACGCCGTCGGAGTCCGCTCCGGCCGCGGGGCGACGGGAGCACCGGGTCCGGCCTGCGCCGCGATCATCCTGATCCCTCCCTGGAGACGTCTCCCCCGGACACACCTCGGCCGCGGTGGCTCCCCCTCCACGCCACCGCGGCCGGTCCCCGTCGGGAGGTGGGTCTACTTGCCGCCCAGGTCCAGGGCGGGCGGGGCGGGCGCGTGCTGGTCCAGCGTGGTGATCTCCGCGTCCTTGCTCGGCGGCGCCGGAGCGTGCTGGTCCATCGTCGTGATCTCCACGCCCTCGCTGGGCGGGGCGGGCGCGTGCTGGTCCTGGGTCGTGATCTCCACGCCCTGCTTCTTCTTTTCGCTCATAGCTGCACTCCCCGTGAGTGAACGGTGCTTTCGGCCAAAGCGCCCGTTCGGCGACTCCCCCGGGGGTCGCCGAACGGGCCTTGAGGTGGCCTCGGACAGTCGTGAGACCCCTGCGGATCCGCCTGCCCCCCGACGCGACGGATCGATGCACGGAGCATGTCAGTCACCCATAAACGTTCGATGAACGCCCCGCCCCAGGGGTGTCACGCCGCCGCGAGCGGGTGGAGCAGGCCGCGTACCTCGTCGGACTCGGACGAGCCGTTCCGCTCGTACATCGTGAGCGCCTCGCGCCAGCAGGCACGGGCCCGGTCCGACTGGCCGAGGGCCACCAGAGCCCGGCCCAGCAGCGTCAGGGCGTTGGCCCTCATCCAGTCGCCCCCGATACAGCCGATCGCCAGCGCCTGTTCGGCGTGTTGGGCGGCCTGGGCGGGGCGGTGGGCCGCCAGATGCACCTGGGCCACCCGGAAGTGGGTCGTCCCCTCCCAGAGCCGCTGACGGCTCTCGGTGAAGATCCGCAGCGCCGCGTCCAGTTGCTCCAGGGCCTCATGGAGCCGGCCCGCCTGCGTGAGCACGATCCCCGAGGCGTAGCGGGCGTTCGCGAGGCGTACGGACAGCCCCAGCTCGTCGTAGATCTCCACGCCCCGCTGCGCGAGCTCGACCGCCTGCGCGGTGCGGCCCATCGAGGCGAGGGAACGGGACAGGTTGCACACCGCGCTGGCCTCACCGGGCTTGTTGCCGTCCGCCTGGAACGCCTCGATGGCCCTGAGCAGGAAGACCTCGGCGTCCGCGAAGCGCGCGGTGCAGATGGCGATGATCCCCAGCTGGTTGGGGGCGGTGCCGTTCGTCCAGGGGTCGCCGGCCGTCCCGTTCACCAGGTCGGCGCGCTCGGCCTCCCGCTCCGCCTCCTCGAAACGGCCCGCCTGGCTGAGGACCTGGGCCAGCGTGATGCGCGCCCTGGTCTCGGCACGCGCGTCCGCGAGCGCCGCGGCGGCGTCCCGCGCGGCGAGCGCGGTCGTCTCGTAACGCCGTGAACCGGCCCCGGACTCCGCCAGATCGATGGTGGCGAGCAGCAGGTCGACAGCCCGTCGCAGAGTGGACGCGCCGAGGGACTGCTGAACGCACGCCAGCAGGGGCTCCGCCTCCGCGTGCAGCCAGTCCAGCGCGTCAGAGGCGGAGGTGAACTCCTGCCCGTCGTAACGGCTCCTCTCCAGATGCGCGACCGTCCGGTCCCCCGGCCGCTCGATCGCGTACACCCGGGTGGCCGTCGCCAGATAGAAGTCCAGCAGCCGCGACATCGCCGAGTCCCGCTCGCTCGGCGGCTCCTCGTCCCGTTCGGCGCATGCACGCGCGTAGAGGCGGACGAGGTCGTGGAAGCGGTAGCGGCCGGGGGCGGCCGATTCGAGCAGGGAGGTGTCGACGAGGGTTTCGAGCAGGTCCTCGGTGTCCTCCGGCGGCAGGTCCAGTACGGCCGCGGCGGCGGCCAGGGAGATGTCGGGGCCGTCGGCCAGGCCCAGCAGCCTGAACGCCCGTGCCTGGGCCGGTTCCAGCTGGCCGTAGCCCAGTTCGAAGGTGGCCTTCACAGCCAGGTCGCCGGCCTGGAGCTCGTCCAGTCGGCGCCTCTCGTCGGCGAGCTTCGCGGCGAGGACGGAGACCGTCCACGTCCGGCGCGCCGCGAGGCGGGAGGCCGCGATGCGAAGGGCGAGCGGCAGGAACCCGCAGGCCGCGACGACGTCGAGCGCGGCCTCGCGCTCCGCCGCGACCCGCTCCGCACCGACGATCTTCGTGAAGAGCTGCAGCGCCTCGTCGGGCGACATCACATCGAGGTCGACGAGATGGGCCCCGGCCAGGTCCACCATGCGCACCCGGGCGGTGACCAGGGCCGCGCAGCCCGCCGTGCCGGGCAGCAGGGGCCGTACCTGGGCGGCGTCCCGCGCGTTGTCGAGCAGGACGAGCACCCGGCGGCCGTCCAGGACGGACCGGTACAGCGCGGCCCGCTCCTCCAGGGAGTCGGGGATCGCGGAGTCGGCCGTGCCGAGCGCCCGCAGGAACGAGCCGAGGACCGTCTCCGGGTCGGCGGGACGCGCGCCGGCGCCCTGGAGGTCCACGTACAGCTGGCCGTCCGGGAAGTCCGCTCTGGCCCCGTGCGCCACATGCACCGCGAGGGTCGTCTTGCCGACGCCGCCGATGCCGGCCAGCGCGGACACGGCCATGACCTGGCCCTCGGCGCCGGACGCCTCCGCCAGCACCTTGCTCAGGTCGCCCACGAAGGCTGCGCGGCCCGTGAAGTCCGGCACGGTGGCGGGGAGTTGGGCGGGCCGGACCGGGGCGGCGGCCGATTCCGGGGCGAGCGGCGCGGAGGGTTCGGCGAGGCCCGGGTCCGCTTGCAGGATGCGCTGCTGCAACTCCCGCAGCCCCGGGCGCGGGTCCACGCCCAGCTCGTCGGCGAGCAGCCTGCGGGTGTCGGCGTACACCGCGAGGGCCTCCGCCTGCCGCCCGCTGCGGTAGAGCGCCAGCATCAGCAGTTCGCGCAGCCGCTCCCGCAAAGGGTGCGCGGCGGTGAGGGCGGTCAGCTCCGAGACCGCCTCCGCGTGGCAGCCCTGCTCCAGGTCCATGTCCAGCCTGGTCTCGACGAGCTGGAGCCGCCACTCGTCGAGCCGGGCCCGCTGGGTCTCCGCGTACGGCCCCGGGACACCTGCCAGGACCTCCCCGTCCCAGAGCCCCAGCGCCTTGTTGAGGAGATGGCGGGCATGGCACAGATCCCCGGAGTTCTTGGCCTTCTCCGCGTCGGCCGCCAAGTCCTGGGCGACGGCCAGGTCCAGCGCGCCGCCGGACAGCGAGCGCACCGCGTACCCGCCGGACTCGCTGACCAGCACACCGGGGGAGAGCGCCTTGCGCAGCCGTGAGGCGTACGTCCGTACGGCGGCCAGTGCCTGCGAGGGCGGTTCGTCGCCCCACAGCGCGTCGATCAGCTCGCTCGCGGTGGCCGTCCGGCCCTCGCGCAGCAACAGTGCGGCCAGCAGGGCGCGTTGCTGGGGCGAACCGGTGGCCAGGGGCTCGGCGCCGCGCCAGGCCCGGACGGGCCCGAGCACGCTGAAGCGCAGCTCGGCCGGGGGCTGGGGGGCCGGTTCCGGAATCTCAGCGTCCACGGCAACCCTTTGCTCCGGCACTCGCGGCCCACCGACCTCCGGCACTCCCGGTTCACCGCCCATCGACAGCCCCCTAAGGCCTTCTGATATCCAGGCCAGTTTGCCTTGTTCATGGCAGATCCGTCAGCCGTGGGAGAGGTCGATCACAGGGAGGCGTGCGGGAGTTCACGAGGTCCGCACGGGGTCTTCGCAGAGAGGTCGCCGGTGAACCGTTGCTGACGGTTCGTCAGATCGGCGCTACCGTGACGGACATGGACACCTTGGAGACGAGCGCCACGGATTCCGCCAGCACCCCCGCCCCGGCCTTCCCGAAGATCATCTCCGTCGACGACCACACGGTGGAGCCGCCGGACGTCTGGCAGGACCGGCTCCCGAAGAAGTACCTGGACGTCGGGCCCCGCGTGGTCCGCGCGCCGCTGAAGGAGATGACGTTCCTCGGCGGCCGTTTCAAGCCCGTCATGGGCGCACCCGGCGACGACGGCCCGATCGGCGACTGGTGGGTCTACGAGGATCTGCACCGCCCGCTGACCCGTCTGGACACGGCGGTGGGATACAGCCGGGACGAGATCAAACTGGAGATCATCACCTACGAGCAGATGCGCCCCGGCTCGTACGACGTCCCGCAGCGCCTCGCGGACATGGACGTCAACCACGTCCAGTCGGCGCTGTGCTTCCCGACCTTCCCGCGCTTCTGCGGCCAGACGTTCACCGAGGCCGCGGACCGTGAGCTGGGGCTGCTCGGGGTGCGGGCGTACAACGACTGGATGGTGGAGGAGTGGTGCGGCCCGGCGGCGCGGGGGCGGCTCATCCCCCTCACCCTCATCCCGCTCTGGGACGCCGAACTGGCGGCGGCGGAGGTCCGCCGCAACGCGGCGCGCGGGGTCCGCGCCGTGGCCTTCTCCGAGATACCCCCGCATCTCGGTCTTCCCTCCGT
The DNA here is from genome assembly GCF_020010925.1 of Streptomyces griseiscabiei. Taxonomy (NCBI): domain Bacteria; kingdom Bacillati; phylum Actinomycetota; class Actinomycetes; order Kitasatosporales; family Streptomycetaceae; genus Streptomyces; species Streptomyces griseiscabiei. The sequence continues at coordinate 605,538 of NZ_JAGJBZ010000004.1, forward strand.
CCACACCGACGACTGGGACCCCTTCCTCGCCGCCTGCGACGAGACCGGCACGGTCGTGGCGATGCACATCGGCTCGTCCAGCCGGATGCCGTCCACCTCGGCGGACGCGCCGCCGGCCGTCGGCTCCACGATCACCTTCGCCAACTGCTGCTTCTCGATGGTCGACTGGCTGATGAGCGGCAAGTTCGAGCGCTTCCCCAACCTCAAGGTCATGTACGCGGAGGGCCAGATCGGCTGGATCCCGTACATCCTGGAGCGCGCGGACGTGGTCTGGGAGGAGAACCGGGGCTGGGGCGGCGTCGCCGACAAGGTCCACCGGCCGCCGTCCGAACTCTTCGCCGAGCACGTCTACGGCTGCTTCTTCGACGACGCGTTCGGGCTCCGCAACCTGGACGCGATCGGGGTCGGCAACGTCCTCTACGAGACCGACTATCCCCACTCCGACTCCACCTGGCCCGAGTCGCGGCAGGTGGGGGAGGCGCAGATGGGGCATCTGGACGCGGATGTCGTCGACCGCATCGTGCGCCGGAACGCGATCGAGTTGTTGGGGTTGACGGGGGAGGGGCTCTGGGCGGGGTAGGGGGTGGGGGGTCGGGGGCGCGTTGTCGGGTGCGGGTCGGTGGGGGCTGGTCGCGCGGTTCCCCGCGCCCCTGAAAGACCAGGGGCCCGCGGCTCTGGAAGGCGACCGGCGGCGGGCCTGAGAAGCACGGGGCGCACCCCTGCTTTTCAGGGGCGCGGGGAACCGCGCGAGAAGCCCCACCGGACCCGCACCCGCCGTCCCCCACCCCGACCCGCCCGTCAGCCCCTGCCGGCCCGGATGAAGTACAGCACCGTCATCGTCACGGCCGTCCCCAGCACGACCCCCCGCAGCACCCGAGCCGACAACCGCAGCGCGAGCCGCGCCCCGCCGAAGCCGCCCACGACCGCCCCCAGGAGCATCGCGGTGAGGAGCCCCGGCTCCGCGAGCGCGTCCGAGGCCACCAGGAACAGCGCGGCGGCGCTGATGTACACCGCGGTGACCTGGGCGATCCGCATGGGATTGCCGGTGGCGGGGTCCAGCCCGAGACCGAGGCTCCACAGGGCCAGCATCATGATGCCCACGGCCCCGCCGAAGTACCCGCCGTACACGGAGATCAGGAACTGGCCGGTCAGCAGGGCCCCGGGCCCCAGCCCGGCCACCCGCTCCGGACCCGCGCCGAGCAGCCGCAGCACGGGACGCCCGAAGGCGAGCACGACCGTGGCGAAGGCCAGCAGCCAGGGCACCGCGGCGTCGAACGAGGACGACGGCAGGACCAGCAGCAGGACCGCGCCGAGACCGCCGCCCGACACACTGGTCAGGGTCAGCGCCCGGGTGGAGGCCGCTCCGACCTGGGTGATCTCGTGCCGGGAGACCCACGTGCCGGCCACCGAGCCGGGCAGCAGCGCGATGGTCGAGGCCGCGTTCGCCGTCACCGGCGGCACACCGGCCGCGACCAGGGCGGGCAGGGCCACGAACGTGCCCCCGCCGCCGACCGCGTTCAGCGCGCCCGCGGCGAGCCCGGCCAGCAGCACGAGAAGGATCTCCGACATCGGCCGAGCATGACGCCTGCGGCGGAGCCCCCGCAACGGGCCCTCGGGACGATGCCGTCCGCACCCCTTGTCTGACGGACCGTCAGCTACGACGATGAGGGTTCCGACCGACCGACTCGTGGTCCGACAGACGGAGGAGCGGCCGTGCCCTCACCGGACGAAGCCCGACTGGTCTACGGGATACAGCTCCCCGTCCAGTCGCAGAGCACCCTCTACGCCGAGCCCTGGGAGGCGGACGCCGGGCCGGAGGATCTGGCGGCGATCGCGCGGGCCGCCGACCGGGCGGGCTTCGCGTACGTCGCCGTCTGCGACCACGTGGCCATCCCGCGCCGTCTCGCGCCCGCGATGAGCACGGTCTGGTACGACCCGGTCGCCACGCTCGCCTATCTGGCCGCCGTCACCGAACGGGTCCGGCTGCTCAGCCATGTCGCGGTCGTCGGCCTGCGCCACCCGCTGCTCACGGCCAAGCAGTACGCCACCCTCGACCATCTCTCCGGCGGCCGGCTGATCCTGGGCGTGGGCGCCGGTCACGTACGGGAGGAGTTCGAGGCGCTGGGCGTGGACTTCGAGCGCCGGGGAGCGGTCCTGGACGAGACCGTGGACGCCCTGCGCGCCGCCCTCGGCCCGGACGAATTCCCCTCCCACCACGGCAAGTCGTACGACTTCGAGAACCTGGGCCAGCGCCCCCGCCCCGCCCAGACCCGGGTACCGATCTGGGTCGGCGGCTCGTCCCCCGCCGCCGTCCGCCGCGCCGCCGTCCGGGGCGACGGCTGGCTCCCCCAGGGCGACCCCCGCGACCGCCTCCCGGACCAGATCGCCCGGCTGCGGCGGCTGCGGGAGGAGGCCGGAGTCTCCGCTCCCCTCACCGTCGGCGCGATCACCGAGCCGCTGTACGTCGGCGAACCGGGCCGGGACGTCGGCCGCCGCACCCTCACCGGCCGGCCCGAGGCGCTGGCCGAGTCGCTGCGGGCGTACGCGGCGATGGGCGTGGACCAGCTCCAGGTGCGGTTCCGGAGCCGCGGCCGTACCGAACTCACCGACCAGATGGAGGCGTTCGGAACCGAGGTGGCGCCGCTGCTCAGGGAGGGCTCCGACAGGGCTCCGGGAGGGCTCACGGCCTAGGGACACCGGTTCCTGCCCGCCCGGTCCTTCCCCCGGGACGCGGGCGGGGGTACAACGAGCGTGCGGAAGAGCCTGGTTGGCCGTGACGTCAGGCGGTGCGGGGCGTGGTGGAGGGCGGGGTGTTGCGGGATTCGGCGGCCGGGGCCGGGGAGGGACACGAGACGCGGGCCCCTGTGGACGTGACGATCGCACGGTCCGCTCCGGAGGTCGCCGTGGTCGCCCGGCTGGCCCATCTCCAGGACGCGGCGGGGAACGCGTCCGTCGTACGGCTGCTGGACACGGGTGCGCCCGCCGGCGCCGGGGACGACGCCTCGGGGGCAGCGGATCCTGCCCCCTAGGTCCTTCCGGTGGGGCGGGACCCCGTCTACAACGGGTGGGCAGGGCAGCCCGGTTGTCAGCTAGTCGCCAAGGGGGACCACCTGTGCGCTCCTTCGATCACGAGCACCTCAGGAGCGGCGAGCGGGCATCCGCCCCGGCGCGCCCGACGCGGCCGACGACGATGAGCGGTGCGTGGATACGGCATCTGCAGCGCGTGGCCGACGGAGGGGACCGCTCGTCGTCCCCCGGAGCCGGCCGGGAGACCGAGGGCACCGATCGGTCCCAGGTGCAGCGGGCCGCGGTGGACGAAGGCCTGCGGTCGTCGGCGCGGCCCCTCGATCCCGCGCTGCGCGGCGAGATGGAACAGCGGTTCGGCGGCGCCGACTTCGGCGGCGTACAGGTGCACGACGGGCCCGTGGCGCGACGGGCCGCCGCCGCGGTCGGGGCCAGGGCGTTCACCAGCGGGGCGCACATCGTCGACGGCGGTGGGATGTCCAGGAAGGACTGGGCGCACGAGCTGGCGCACACCCTCGACCAGGCGGCCGGACCCGTGCCGGGCACCGACAACGGCGCGGGGCTGCGTATCTCAAACCCGGGTGACGAGGGTGAACGCCGGGCCGTCGCCACGGCCGACCAGGTCATGGGCGCCGTCGCACCCGTCCAGCGCCTGGCCGCGGACCAGCCGGGCGCCCACGGCCACCCGCACGCCGGTCCGACGACGGTCCAGCGGACGCGGCAGAGCGCCACGGCCGGGGAGTCCGCCGCCGAGCAGGCCGGGCAGTCCGAGGGGGCCGGGCCGTCCGGGCAGCGGGTCGAGGGGGCGGAGGTCATCGCCCGGCTGAGTCAGTCGATCGAGCAGTACACGGTCCAGAGCAAGATGAAGAAGAACGTCTTCGCGCCCGGCACCTGGTGGCCCGAGCAGTGGATGGTCGAGGGCCCGGCCCGGCTCAGGAAGACCCTCGACCGGCGCGTGATGCGTGGCGCGGTCTTCAACGACCAGGACCTGGCCGACATCAGGCACCTCTCCCAGGTGAACGCCCAGTGGCTCGAAGAGGTGGGCATCGGCACCTACGAGCAGGCCGAGACGTACACCAAGGGCCGGTTCGACACCTGGCTGACGCTGCCCGCGGGCAAGCGCGTCCTCACCGCCACCCTGGCCGTGCGCGCCGGCCATCCGGACGTGCGCGAGGCGGGCCGGGCCACGCCGATCTCGCCGGACTACACGCTCGGCCGGTTCATGCTCACCCAGGCCCCCGGCACCTCGCCGGAGGAGAGGCAGGGCCTGGAACGGGAGCGCGACCAGCAGATCCGGGACACGGTCGTCGACACCCTGCACCCGGCCGGCATCGCGCCCGAACGCCTGCACCCGGACGGTGTCCCCGAGGTGCCTCCCGCGACGGCCAAGGCCAAGGGCAAGGGCAAGGCCACGGATTCGGGCTTCGGGGAGCAGGACGACCGGGCCCGCGAGATGCTCACCAAGGTGCTGCTCATCCTGCGGAACGGGCTGAAGCTGTACGACCCGGCGGCCGAGGCGCACGTCGTCGACCACGAGAAGGACGTCGTCCGGGCCCTCGCCCATGGCGGGCGGGTCAACATCCGTATCCCCGCCCTGAGTTCCGCGGACGCCCCGGCCTACGCGCTGCCCCATTTCCTGGGCGTGACCCAGGACGACCGTACGGACACCCGCGCGGGGGACGTCATCGACCGCGGCTTCGCCACCCACCGCACCTCCATCGGGGCCAACAAGCAGGACAAACCCGGCACGTTCAAGGAGAAGGGCGGGCTGCTGGCGTCGGTCACCAACGTGGTGTCCGTCGGTGCCGCCAGCCCGGACCTGTGGGGACAGAACATCTCCGGCGGCGGCCTCGGCTCCAAGGACTGGAACGGCGACGTGGTCCTGCCGAACGGGTCGTACGGCCACATGCTGCTGGTCCACCACCGGCCGACCACGAAGAAGGACGGCTCGCTGCAGATCGGCATCGAGACCCTCGCGCCGCACGCCAGAAGCCCCGTGGGCTACCGGCACGACTTCCGCTCCAGCGAGGCCACGGCCAACCCGGAGTCGGTCGCCCACGGCCACAAGGGCGACAAGGTCGGCTCGGGCGGCCTCGGCAAGAACGAGCGCATGGTCGACCTGGCGGAGATGGGCAAGGCCCATGCCAGTGGGGACTGGCTCACCTTCCTGGGGGAGATCAAGAAGCAGTGGGACGCCGCGCTGGCGGAGACCGAGGACGGTTCCGCGGCACGGCGGGCCCTGTACGAGGGCCTGGTCGGCCCACGGGACCGCCCGGAGTCCTGACCGCGGCCGACCGGTGTGCGGGCCCGTCCGGAAACCGGGCCGTCTTAAGTCTTTGAATCTTCGAACAACTTACGCGGGAGTCACGTATGTAAGGGCGTCATGGCTTCGGCGGAAGGACCCACGAGGTGCGATCCCCCCGGCACGTCAGAACGTCCCAGCACGCAGGCACCCCCCTTTCACCCGCGCCCGCACGTCCGTCCCGTGTCTCCGCGCATCAGCCCCGGGTACCGACGCAGCCCCGTCCGGGCCATGCTCCGGGCCTTGCCGTCGCGCTCGCCTGCGCCGAGGGAGAGTGGCCGCACGACGACTGGCCGGCCCCCGACGACCAGTACGTAGGCAGCGCCCTGCACGTCCCGCCGCCGTACCGCGCGCTGCCCGGGACCGAGGCGGACGTCGTGGTCCTGCGCTGCGAGGACCCGTCGGTGTCGTTCGCGGCGCTGCTGAAGGCGATGGGGCCGATGAGCGCGCCGGTGATCGTCGTCAGCCCGCGGCGGGACACCGAGACGGTCGTGGAGGTGTTTCGGGGCGGCGCCGGCTATCTGGTCGAGGGCGACTACTGCACCTGCATGCTCTCCTCGGCGGTCGTCGCCGCCACGGTCGGCCACACCTATCTCTCGCCCGCCGCCTGCGCCGCCCTCCGGGACGCGGCCCAGGCCCAGCAGTCGCCCGGCGACGGTGAGGCGAGGGAGCGGCTGCGCTCACTGCTCTCGCCCCGCGAACGCCAGATCATGGAGCTTCTCTCCACCGGCCTCGGCGCCCAGGAGATCGGGCTGCGTCTGACGCTGAGCGAGAAGACGGTCCGCAACAACCTCAGCAACATCTACGCCAAACTCGACGCCCGGGGAAGCACGGAGGCCGTTCTGCGGTGGATCGGGGCGACAACGGCTGGAGTCCGTGTCTGAAAAGGTATTACGGAAAACTCCGCCGGAACGCCGCGGTGAAATCGCGGAACGAGATTCTGAGGCGGCTCGATTCGGCGACTTCATGGAACGGTGACGGAAAAGCCCCCCGTGTATGCGCGAGGGGGCTGCTGGGCGTAACTTGACATTCGTGCAGGTCAGGACCCATGAGGGAGTGGGCGGCATCGGTCGCGAAGAAGGTTCGTGCCTGTCGGGCTTTCCGTGGCGACGCTTTCCGGACGTTTTCGCCGGGTAGGGCGAGCGGAATCGTGAGCAGGGATATTTGACCCTGTCGGCACGCCGCCTCCGACGTTAAGAATAAGGAAAGAAAAGTTCCCGCACGAACATTCAAGGAGGGCGAGCTCGTGGCCACAGGACATGCCCGCAACAAGAAGCGCTCCAGGGTCGTCGCCATCGGCATCGGCTCGGTACTCGCTGTCGCGGGCGGCGTGATCGCCGTTCCGGCCGCGATGGCGGCCCTCGTGCCCGCGCCGGCCTCCACGCCGTTCCAGCTCAAGGGTGCCGAGACCTTCGACACCGACAAGCTGATGGCGGCGATCTGCCCGGGCCCGACCTCGGACCTGCCGTTCCAGGACGTCGGCAACTTCTTCATCAACCTGGACACCGGTGAGGTGACGCCGGACGAGACGAACGGCGTCGGCGATCCGGGCACGACCCCTGCGGGCACACCGCCGATCGCCCGAGTCGCCGCGCACTGCGAGTACCCGGCGACCTCCGTGAAGGACTCGGTGGGTGCCGCCACCGACACCTCCGACCTGATCATCAACTGCGGCAACGCGGTCCAGGCGGGCCAGGAGATCACCCATGGCCTGACGACCAGCAGCAGTGTCACGCACAGCGTCTCGGTCGGTGTCGACTTCAACCTCAGCATCATCAAGGACGTCTTCGGGATCGGCGGCGGCGCCGAGGTGACCACCGAATGGTCCTTCGGCGAGGAGATCACCAAGAGCAAGACGGACAAGATCGACGTGCCACCGCGCACCGCCGCCTTCCTCGAACGCGTACCGAAGCTGCGCACCGTCACCAGCACCCCGGTCGCGGTCCTGGAGAGGTTCACCCTCATCACCCCCGACGACGTCCAGAACCAGGACGGCTGGCGGGGCAACGGCAGCGTCCGTATCACCTCGTCCGGCTTCACCATGTCCGCGACGGCTGACGTGCTGGACAAGAACGGGTTCCCCGCCGGTGCGATCCGTGCGCAGGACCGTCCCGTCACGGACGCGGACTGCGCCTGAGCGGACCGCCCGTGACCGTCGGGCGTCCGGGGCACACCGTCCCGGACCTGCCCGACCGGTCGACGGCGCCCGCGAAGGATGTCGCCCGACGTCTCGGTCTCCCCGCCGACGACGCGGAGTTCGCGACTGAGAACACCCTGATCGGTCAGAAATTCACATGGAACGGCCCCCGCGCAATCAATCGCACGGGGGCTCGTTCTGCTTCACTTCTCGGTCTCTACCGCACGTCTCTACCGCACGGTCTCTACTGCACCGCGATATCCGACAACGGGACCTCGACGTCCGTCACGTTCGTGCCGCCCTCGCCGAAACCGGGCTCCGCGCGGACACTTCCCTCACTGTTGAGGATTCCGTTGGCCTGGGGCGTGCCGCACTGCACATTGCGGAGCCAGAGACGGCCGTCCGGGGTGCCGTTGGAGAGGAGCTGCGGATAGAAGGCGTGGATGGTGGTGGCGTTCTCGCCGGGGGAGAAGAACACCGTCTGACCGTCCTGGGCGTCCTTGTACGTGGCGCGCAGGAAGCCGCTCACGTCGGTGCGCTTGTGGGACCACATGAAGAAGGCGATGTGGTCGGGCTTGACCACGTCACTGCGCTTGAAGGTGAACGAGGACGACGTCTCGTCGGTCTTGATGTTGAAGTCCGTGACGTTGAAGGTGACACCGACCTCGAAGAACGAGTTCCCCAGCTTGGTGTCGCCGCTGACGCTGAAGCCCTCCTCCAGCTGGATGACCCGGGCCACGGAGGCCGTGCCGCCGAATTCCTTCTTCGCCTCGGTGTCGAAACCGCAGTTGTCGGTGACGGTGGTGACCCGTTCGTTGGGGCCGAAGCTGTTGCGCTTGTTCTGGACGGGGACGAACTGGCAGTTCTCCAGCTTGTCCGAGTCCGTACGGCAGTCCGTGGCCACCTCGTCGGGGGTCGCGGCGCCGGCGCTGTACATCAGCGGGACGGCCATGCCGAGGGCCACGACCGGCGCCAGGGCGAGGGTGATGCGCTTCTTCTTGCTCCGGTGGTTGCCGCTGCGGCCGGTGCGTGACATGCGTGTCTCCTGTGCGGGGATTCGAGGGGGAGGAGGGGGGAGGGGAGCGGAGGGCCGGGCATCAGCAGTCGGTCAGTACGGCCTTGGAGGTGCCGTCCACGAGCCCGGGTGTGCCCGCCGCGCCGGGGTTGATGACCGGTCCCTCGACGACGTCCGGGGCGACGAAGTTCTGCTCGGGGGAGGGGTTCACGGCGAAGGAACCGGGGTTGGCGTCGATCCGGACCCGCCATTCACCGGTCATCCGCTGCATCTTCGGCGTGAACGTGACGTGCAGGACCTTTCCGACGGGCACCTGCCGCTGTTCGGACTCGGTCGCCGTCGCCGACTTGGTGGTCATGTCGAGGGTGCCCTTGTGCTTGACCCAGGAAAGACCGATGGCGCCGAACAGACCGCCGAGCGCGCCCTGCTGGGTGGCGGTGTAGCGGCCCTGGCCCTGGCCGACCGTCTGGGAGAACTCGGTGGTGACCTCGGACGGCTCGGTGGCGTTCGGCTCGCAGTTGGGGAAGTCGACCGTCACCTTCTCGGTGGGGCCGTCGAAGGTCTCGAAATTCGTCTCGACGAAATCGCAGTTGTCGGCGGCGAAACCGTCGGCGAACCCGCCTCCGAAATCCCTCACCGACTGCTGCTTTCCATTGAGGACGGCGGACCTCTCACACATCGAGACGATCTGCTCGGGCGTCTTCTCGTCGGCCGCGTTGGCCGACGGCAGCAGGACGGTCACCACGGCGGTGACGGTCACGGCGGAGGCGCCGATCGTGACGTAACGGACCTTCTTGTTCCTGAAGCGCCTTTTGGCCATGACCGGTTCTCTCCTTGGGGGTGGCTTTGCCTTCCTTTGGAGAATTATTGAGGTCACTCCCGGCTTTTCGGCAGGGTCAAATATCCCTACTTCGGGGTCACTTCGCGTTGCATATGCGACTGACGTACCGACATCTGACGCTTCATCAGATCAGGCGGTACGCTGACCTCGGCCAACGCACCCCGAAGGGAGTCCTCATGGGCAAGCTCGACGGACGTGTCGTCCTCGTCACAGGTGCCGCGCGCGGCCAGGGCGAGCAGGAGGCCCGGCTGTTCCGGGCGGAGGGGGCCGAGGTCGTCGTCGCCGACGTCCTCGACGATCAGGGAGAGGCCCTCGCCAAGGAGATCGGCGCGCTCTACGTCCACCTGGACGTGAGCGCCGAGGACGACTGGACGGCCGCCGTCGCCGCCGCCAAGGGCGCGTACGGCCGGGTGGACGGCCTCGTCAACAACGCCGGAGTGCTGCGCTTCAACTCCCTCGTCGACACCCCCCTCGACGAGTTCATGCAGGTCGTACGGGTCAACCAGGTGGGCGTCTTCCTCGGCGTCAAGACCCTCGCCCCCGAGATCGAGGCGGCCGGCGGCGGCACCATCGTCAACACCGCCTCGTACACGGGGATGACGGGGATGGCGTACGTCGGCGCGTACGCCGCGACCAAGCACGCGATCGTCGGCCTCACCCGCGTCGCCGCGCTGGAGCTGGCCCGCAAGGGCATCCGGGTCAACGCGGTGTGCCCCGGCTCCATCGACACCGCCATGACCGACCCGGGCGACGAGGCGTCCGCCGAGGCCGTCGCCAGGCTCTACCGCAAGCGGGTCCCGCTCGGCCGGATCGGCCGCGCCGAGGAGGTCGCCCGGCTCGCGCTCTTCCTCTCCTGCGACGACTCCTCGTACATCACCGGGCAGCCGTTCGTGATCGACGGGGGGTGGCTGGCCGGGGTGAGTCTTGTCTGACGACGCGTCAGCTCTTGACCGTCCATGGAGCCGATGGAACAGTCGGGACCATCAGAATCTGACGATCCGTCAGATGGGGCCGTGGGGACGGTGAACCTCCGTGGAATTCGGGCTCTTTGTACAGGGGTACGTGGGCAAGCGGGCCGAGACCGACCCGCTCGCGGAGCACAAGGCGCTGATGGAGGAGACCGAGTACGTCATCCAGGCGGACAAGTCCGGCTTCAAGTACGCCTGGGCCTCCGAGCACCACTTCCTGGAGGAGTACTCGCACCTCTCCGCCAACGACGTCTTCCTCGGCTACCTCGCGCACGCGACGGACCGCATCCACCTGGGATCCGGCATCTTCAACCCGCTCGCCCAGGTCAACCACCCGGTGAAGGTCGCCGAGAAGGTGACCATGCTCGACCATCTCAGCGAGGGGCGCTTCGAGTTCGGCAGCGGGCGCGGGGCCGGTTCGCACGAGATCCTCGGGTTCATCCCCGGGGTGACCGACATGAACTACACCAAGGAGATCTGGGAAGAGACCATCGCCGAGTTCCCCAAGATGTGGCTCCAGGACGAGTACGTCGGCTTCCAGGGCAAGCACTGGTCGCTGCCGCCGCGCAAGATCCTGCCCAAGCCGTACGGGAAGTCGCACCCCGCGATGTGGTACGCCGCCGGGTCGCCGCCCTCGTACTCCATGGCCGCGCGCAAGGGGCTCGGGGTGCTCGGCTTCAGTGTGCAGAAGGTCTCCGACATGGAGTGGGTGCTGGAGAAGTACAAGACCGCCATCGTCGACGCCGAACCGATCGGTGACTTCGTCAACGACAACGTCATGGTGACGACCACCGCGATCTGCGCGCCCACGCACGACGAGGCGGTGCGGATCGCGGTCAACGGCGGGCTGCACTATCTGCCGTCGCTGGTCTTCCGGTACCACGACACGTTCCCCCGGCCCGACGGGTTCCCCGTGTGGCCGGAGACGCTGCCCGAGTACAACGAGGAGTTCATCGAACTGCTCATCGAGGAAGAGCTGTTGATCTGCGGGGACCCGGACGAAGTGGTCCGGCAGTGCAAGCGGTGGGAGCAGGCCGGGGCGGATCAGCTGAGCTTCGGGCTGCCGGTGGGGGTGCCGAAGGAGGAGACCCTGCAGACGATCCGGCTGGTCGGGGAGCATGTCATTCCGAAGATCGACACGGATCCTGTGCACCGGACGTCCCGCTTCCGGGCTGCCGGGTGAGCGCCGTCGCGGGGTGCGGGCCCGGTGGGGCATCTCGCGCAGTTCCCCGCGCCCCTGAAGGGCGCGGCAGCACAGCCGTCGTTTCCAGTGACCGTGCGGAAGGGGTGTCGCGGTGCTCGACCATGTCATCAAAGGGGTGACCGTCGTCGACGGGACCGGCGCCCCCGCGTACACCGCTGACGTGGGCATACGGGACGGGCGTATCGCCGTCGTCGGGAGCGTCACCGAGGAGGCGCGTACGTCCGAGGACGCGGCCGGGCTGGTGCTCGCGCCCGGCTTCGTCGACCCCCACACGCACTACGACGCCCAGCTGTTCTGGGACCCGTACGCCACACCGTCCCTCAACCACGGGGTCACCACGGTCGCGGGCGGGAACTGCGGTTTCACGCTCGCGCCGCTGAACCCCGGCCGTCCCGAGGACGCGGACTACACGCGGCGGATGATGTCCAAGGTCGAGGGGATGTCGCTGGTCGCGCTGGAGGAGGGGGCGCCCTGGAACTGGAACGGGTTCGGGGAGTACCTGGACGCCCTCGAAGGCCGGATAGCGGTCAACGCCGGTTTCATGGTGGGACATTGCGCGCTGCGGCGGTATGTGATGGGCCCGGACGCCATCGGCGGGCAGCCGAGCGACGAGCAACTGGACGCCATGCTGCGGCTGTTCCACGAGGCGATGGAGGCGGGCGCGTGGGGGCTGTCCACCACGCAGTCGTCGACGCACAGCGACGGGGACGGACAGCCGGTCGCGTCACGGCACGCGAAGCCCGCCGAACTGATCGCGCTGTCCCGGGCGGTGGGCGAGCACGAGGGCACCCAGATCGAGGCGATCGTCGCCGGATGCCTGGACCAGTTCAGCGACGAGGAGATCGATCTCTTCGTGGAGATGAGCGCGGTCGCCGGGCGTCCCCTCAACTGGAACGTGCTGACGATCGACGCCGCCGTCCCCGAGCGCGTGCCGCGCCAGCTGGAGGCCAGCGAGCGGGCACGGAAGGCCGGGGGCCGGGTGGTCGCCCTGACGATGCCGATCCTCACGCCCATGAACATGTCCCTCGGCACCTTCTGCGCGCTGAACCTGATCCCCGGCTGGGGCCCGGTCCTGGGCCTGCCCGTGCCCGAGCGGATCGAGCGCCTGCGCGACCCCGCCGTACGGGCCGAGATGCTGCGCCGCGCGGACAGCAAGGAGGCGGGCGTCTTCCGGCGGCTCGCCAACTTCGGGCGGTACGTCATCGGCGACACCTACAGCGAGGCGAACGAGGGCCTGACCGGGCGGGTGGTGAAGGACATCGCGGCCGAGCGCGGCCAGGAACCGTTCGAGTGCCTGGTGGAGATCTGCGCCGCCGACGACCTCCGTACGGTCCTGTGGCCCATGCCCACCGACAACGACCCCGGCTCCTGGACCCTGCGCGCCGAGACCTGGCGCCACGAGGACGTCCTCCTCGGCGGCTCCGACGCGGGCGCCCATCTGGACCGGATGTGCGGCGCCCCGTACACCACCCGGTTCATCGGGGACTGTCTGCGCGGCCGGAAACTGGTCGGGCTCGAACAGGCCGTGAAGATGCTGACCGACGACCCGGCACGCCTCTTCGGCCTGCGGGAACGGGGACAGGTGCGGGAGGGGTGGCATGCGGACCTCGTCCTGTTCGACCCGGAGCGTGTCGACGCCGGCAAGGCCACCCTGGTGCACGACCTGCCGGGCGACAGTCCGCGCCTCGACTCCAAGGCGATCGGCATACGGGCCGTCTGGGTCAACGGCGTCGAAGCGATCCGCGACGACACGGTGACCGGCGCCGTGCCCGGCAAGGTGCTGCGGAGCGGGCGCGACACACGGACGGTGAGTACGAGGTGAGTACCGCGGGGTCCGCGGAGCGGGAGCGGGAGCGGTTGTTCATCGCGGGCTCCTGGGTGGAGCCCGGCGGCGGGCACTACGAGGTGGTCGACCCGGCGACGGAGGACGTCGTCGGGTGGGCGCCGGAGGCCACACCGGACCAGGTGCGCGAGGCGGCCGCCGCCGCCCGCGCCGCCTTCGGCCCGTGGTCGCGGACCCCGGCCGCCGAGCGGGCGGCGATCCTCGCCCGCACGGCGGACCACATACGGCGCCACCTCGTGCCGTACGCCGCGCTCGCGCAGGCCGAGACCGGCGCGACGACCGGGACGGCGCGGGGCATGCAGGTCGGGATCGGCGCGGCCCGTTTCCAGCGGTACGCGCGGGTGGAGCCGGTGGAGGAGCCGATCGCGCCCCAGATCAACGAGGCGGGCCCGTTCGGGAAGGCGGCCGTGATGGGCGCGCTCGCCATCCGCCAGCCGGTCGGCGTGGTCACCTGCGTCACGTCGTACAACAACCCCTGGGCCAACCCGGCGGGCAAGATCGCGCCCGCCCTGGCCATGGGCAACACGGTGGTCGTGAAGCCGGCCCCGCAGGACCCGCTCTCCGTCTACCGCATGGCGGAGGCCCTTCAGGCCGCCGGTGTTCCGCCGGGTGTGGTGAACGTGGTGAGCGGGTCGGGCGCGGACGTCGGCGAGGCGGCCGTGGACTCGCCGGACGTCGACATGGTCAGCTTCACCGGGTCGACGGCGGTCGGGCGGCGGATCGCCGAGGTGTGCGGGCGCGGGATGAAGCGCCAGCTGATGGAGTTGGGCGGGAAGGGCGCGGCGATCGTCTTCGACGACGCGGACGTGGACGCGGCGGTCGCCGGCATCGCCACCACCTTCACCTTCTACAGCGGACAGATCTGCACGGCCCCGACCCGGGTGATCGCCCAACGCGGTGTCTACGACCGGCTGGTGACCCAACTGGCCGCGTACGCCGCCCGGTTGCCGGTGGGCGACCCGCGTGCGCCCGGCACGGTGGTGGGGCCGGTGATCTCGGCGGCCCACCGGGACCGCGTCGAGGCGTACGTCGCACTCGGGCGCAAGGAGGGCGCGCGGGTGGTGGCCGGTGGTGAACGGCCGCCGTACGACCGGGGTTTCTACGTCGCGCCCACGCTCCTCGCGGACTGCACCTCCGACATGCGGGTCGTCCGCGAGGAGATCTTCGGCCCGGTCGTCGTCGTCCTCCCCTTCGACGACGAGGACGAGGCCGTCGCCCTCGCCGACGACACCGACTACGGCCTCATCGACTACGTCTGGTCCGGCGACGTGGCCCGGGCCTTCCGCGTGGCCCGGCGCCTCCGGGCGGGCGGCGTGGGCGTCAACACGGTCGGCCGCAACATGGAGGCCCCGTTCGGCGGCTTCAAACAGAGCGGAGTGGGCCGCGACGTGGGCTCGTACGCGCTGCACGCGTACAGCGAGGTGCAGGCGATCGTGTGGCCGGGGTGAGATGGCCCAGGTGGTGGTCCGGGTGAGGTGATACGGGCTACAGGTCGAAGACAGCGCGGAGGCCGATCTCCACTGCTTCCATGACGCGTTCGTCCACCGGCCCGAGGTCTTCGGTGAAGCGGGCCGAGGACAGGGTGCGGAACTCGCCGAGAACGATCGTCCCCGACGAGGGAGAGCCGACCGGAATGTCCACGAGTGTGGCCTCGCGCACCTTCTGCGGGTAGACCAGGACGCAGGTGGCGGTCTTGTTCTGCGCGTTGAGCGCGTCGGACGAGATCACCAGGACGTGTGCGGGGCCTCCGGCGAAGGACAGCTGATAGACGTGTCCGCGCTTCACCTGCCCGCCACCCGTGCCCATCGTGCCAGGGTGTCCTCCTCGCTCTCGGCGGGTTCCGCCGAGAGCGTCGTGATCCCGGCCTCGGCCCGCATCCGGGCGGACCTGTCCAGCTCCTCGCTGAGCATCTGCCGGCGCAGTATCCGGGCTGTGTACGCGGAGGCGTTCCCCTTCGCCTTCACGAAGGCGGCCACGTCGTCGGGCAGGCTCATCGTCATGTTGACCGTCATGTCGGGCATCATACTCGGACCCGATTCACGCCATGATCGAACCGCCGACCGGACCGTCCGTCGGTGGTTGGTCACTCTCCGCGTTCCCGCCGGGTGCGCTGGTGCGGGCCGTGTCACCCGGTGAAGTGGTCCTGCCCCGCCTACCGGTCGCGGCCGATCGCCAGGGACCACTGGACGCTCGACGGGCCGGTGACGGAGACCGTGCCCGCGCGGGCCGCCTCGTCGACGGCGAACACGTTCTGGATGCTGCTCACCTCGCCCTCCAGGCAGTCCATGGGGAAGGAGGCGCCCAGGGGGCGGAGTGCCACGTCGATCGTGCCCTCGCCCTCGCAGCTCACCACGACGGTGAGTGCCTTGCCCTCGCCCTGTCTCGCCTTGTCGAACTCCAGGTGGGCGCCGTTGCGGGTCCGGTTCTGACGCAGGACGACGCGGTCGGTCAGCGGGTCGAGGGCTTGTTCCGCCAACTCCCGTGGGGTGCCGCCCTCCTGCGCCTCCGCTATCGCCTTCGCCTGCGCCGGGCTCCGCTCGGCCGCGCGGACGGGTTCCCTGTCCGCCCCGGCGTCGCCGCTCGACGAGCAGGCGGCGAGGGAGAGGAGGGCCGCCGCCGACAGCAGGGTGAGCGCGGCGGCGGTGGGGCGGGACGACCGAGTCGTGCGAGACGCGCGTGACATGAATGACCCCCGTCAGTAGGCCCGTTGGCGGCGGGCGAGGCCGTGATCGTGGCATCGGCGCGAGAACGGCGACAAGGCGGAGCGGCGGGTTCAGAGCAGGATCTGAGGTTGGCGCCCCGGGACGGTTCACCCCGTCGAACGCCCCCCGGTCACGGTCGTCACGCGGGCCAGGGCGCCGATCTCCAGCGCGGTCCACATCGAACCGTCCGGGCCCAGGGCGATGCCGTGGGGCTCGGAGGACGGGGTGGGGAGGTCGTGTTCGTGGAGGGTGTGGTGGTGGCCGTCGAAGGTGATCAGGCCCACGCGGTTCGCCCCCCACTCGGTGAACCAGCAGCCCCCGTCACCGTCACCGTCACCGTCGCCACCGGCCGCGGCGGCGATGGCGTGCGGGCGGCATTCCGGGTCGGGGAGGGGGAACTCGTCGATCTTCCCCTCCACCGTGATCCGCCCGATCCGGCCCGCGCCGATCTCCACGAACCACAGGGCCCCGTCCCCACCGGCGGTGATACCCACGGGCGCGGCACCCGGCGTGGGCAGCGGATGGACCGTGATCTCCCCGGCGAGGGAGACGGCGCCGATCGCGTCCGCCTGGTTCATCGTGAACCACAGCCGGCCGTCCGCCCCGGCGGCGATGGCCGAGGGGAACGCCCCGGCGAGCGGCAGCGGGAACTCGGTGACCTCCCCCTCGGTCGTGATCCGCCCGATCCGGTCGGCCCCCGCCTCCGTGAACCACAGCGCCCCGTCCGGCCCGGCGGCGATCCCGAACGGCCCCGCGTCCGGCGTCGGCAGGGCGTAGGACGTGACCTCCCCGGCCGTGGTGATCCGCCCGATCCGATGCCCCCGGAACTCCGTGAACCACAGGGCGCCGTCCGGCCCGGCGGTGATGACCGACGGCCCGCCGGTCGTGGATCCGAGGGCGTACGACGTCACCTCACCGTCGGGCGTGAGCCTGCCGACGCGCCCGGCGTGGACCAGCGTGAACCACAGCGCGCCGTCCGGGCCGGCCGCGATTCCGTAGGGCCCCGCCTCGGCGTCGGAGACGGGGAACTCCGTGAGGGACACGAGGGACGTCGAGCGAGAGGGCATGGATGCGGTTCCCCAGTCGGTGGTCGGCAGTCGGTGGTCGGCAGCCGGTGATCGGTAGGCAGGTCGTCGACGCACAGGGTTTCAGACCATTCGTGCCGTGTCGCCTGAATTCTGGTGCGGGGACGGGCTGTTGGAGTGGACGCCCCCGCCCCTACCGTGAACCGCATGGCTGACGAGATCTTCCGTGACCGGCGGCTGGCCGAGCTGTACGACCCGCTCGACCCCGACCGCGGCGACCTGGACGCCTACCTCGCGCTCGCGGAGGAGTTCGGCGCGCGGAGCGTGCTGGACATCGGCTGCGGTACGGGCGTGTTCGCGCTGCTGCTGGCGGAGCGCGGGGTGGAGGTCGTCGGGCTCGACCCGGCCGGCGCGTCCCTCGATGTCGCGCGGGCCAAGCCGGGCGCGGACCGGGTCCGCTGGATCCACGGCGACGCGACGGCCCTCGCCCCGCTCCCTCCGCTCCGGACCGACCTCGTCACGATGACGGCCAACGTGGCGCAGGCGATCGTGGACCCGGCGGTCTGGCGGCGGACCCTCACCGCCGCCCACGAGGCCCTGCGGCCGGGCGGCCACCTGGTCTTCGAGACCCGCGACCCGGCCGCGCGAGCCTGGGAGGCGTGGAACCGCGAGGACTCGTACACGGTCACCACCGGGGTGCCGGGGTGCGGCACGGTGGAGAGCTGGGTGGAGCTGATCGAGGTCGCCGCCCAACTGGTGACCTTCCGTTGGCACTGCGCCTTCGAGGGCGGAGGCACCGCGCTCACCTCCGACTCCACCCTCAGATTCCGCGAGCGCGAGGAGATCGAGGCGGATCTTCTCGCGCACGGATACGAGCTGGAGGACGTACGGGACGCCCCTGACCGCCCGGGGCGGGAGTTCGTGTTCGTGGCGTGTCGGCCATCGGCGTTCTGACCGATTCGGCCCCTTTCGCCGTCTCGGCGGGGCGGGCAGAGTCATCGCCATGGAGCGCATGGAGTGCATGGTGAGGGTCGAGGGCGGCGAGGTCTGGGCGGAGGACACGGGCACGGGAGCCGGAGCGGACGGATCTCCCCTCGCGCCTCCCCTCGTGCTGCTCCACCCGGGCGTCGGGGACTCGCGGGTCTGGGACCGGGTGGTGTCGGGCGGCCTGGAGGCCCGGCACCGGGTGATCCGGTACGACGCGCGCGGCTTCGGCAAGTCACCGCGGCCGGGTACGTCGTACACGCAGACGAGCGACCTCCGGGCGGTCCTGGACCACTTCGGCGTGGCCCGCGCGGTGGTCGTCGGGTCGAGCATGGGCGGCTCGACCGCGATCAGTTTCGCCCTGGAGGAGCCCGCGCGGGTGGCGGCGCTCGGGCTGCTCGTACCGGGGGTCAGCGGTTACCCGGGCCTGGAGTCGGCGGAGTTCACGGAGCGGATCGGGCAACTCGCCAAGGAGGGTGACATGGACGGCCTGGTGGCGCTCGCGCTGGGCGTGTGGGGCGCGGCGGGCCCGTCCCCCGACACCGAGGCCGAGGCGGCGCTGCGGGCGGCGATCCCCGCCTGGTTCACGACGTACGGCCACGACACCCCGGCACCGCCCGCCTTCGACCGCCTCGGTGAACTCGGCCTCCCCGCGGCCCTCCTCCTCGGCGAGCAGGACCAGCCGGAGGTCGTCCGCTGCAACGAGGCGATCGCCGCCCGCCTCCCCGACTGCCACCTCGTCCGGCTCCCGACCGCCGACCACTTCCCGACCCTCCGCGACCCCGACGCCGTACGGGACTTCATCGAGGAGCTGTGCAAGCGCGCCGGCTGAGGCAACCCCTCCCGGGGACGCGGCGGTCCTACCGGACGTCACCGACCGAAGGGCGCAGTCCATGCAACGCGATCCCGCTTCCGCCCCCGCCCCCGCCCCCGCTTCCGCTCCCGATCCGGACCTCTGTCTGAGCGTTCCGAGAGGCTTCGACGACTCCGACGCCGAGACCCAGGTGCACCCCATGGCCAGGAAGCTGTTCCCGGCCGTCACGGCCGCGGACGCCTTCCGCAAGGCCCAGGAGTGGGTGGCGGAGCACGATGTCTTCCTGGTCGACGTCTCCTGGGACTTCGCGCACGACGAGGACGAGCCCTGCACCCTGAGCGTCTACTTCACGTTCGAGCCGGAGCCCGAGGAGAGCTGACCGGGCTCCGGCACGGGCTCAGTCCGCGGCTCGCCCGGACCCGCGCAGGTCCACTCGTACCGTCAGCAGCCGTGAGCCCAGGAGCCGGACCGCCGCGCTGTTCATACGGGGCAGGGTGCGCAGCCGGGCGACCGGGTCGTCGTCGGGGAGGAGGCGGGCCGTGCCCTCGTGCCAGCGGCCCCGGACGCGGACGCGGACCGACGGGTTCGCCTTGATGTTGCGGACGTACTGGGACTTCTCGCCGTACTCCGAGACCAGCCAGAACGTGTCGCCGACCCGGCGTCCGCCGATGGGGGTGCGGCGGGGCAGGCCGGAAGTGCGGCCGGTGGTCTCCAGGACGGTCTGGAGGGGGAGCCGGCGGAGGACAGGGTTGGCGACATGGCGCTGGAAGGCCGTGACGACGCGCTGTTTGCGATCCGTGTCGTGGGACATCGGCTTGGTTCCCCTCGGGGTGTGGGAGATACGGGAGGTACGGGTTACAGGATCGGGTACGGGGTGAGGGCGGTGGTCGGCCGGTGCGGGTCGTGACATGGAACCTGTGGTGGCGGTTCGGACCGTGGCAGGAGCGGCAGAAGGCGATCCTTGCCGTGCTGCGTGAACTGCGGCCCGACGTGGTCGGGTTGCAGGAGGTCTGGGAGCGGGACGGCGGGGAGCACGGGGACGCCGGGGAGCACGGCGGGGAGAACCTCGCCGGGTGGCTCGCCGCCGAGCTGGGCATGCACTGGGCCTGGGGCGAGTACGGCGACACCGGGCGCTGGCGGCGCCGGATCGGTGACCCGTCCGTCGGGGTCGGGACCGCCGTGCTGAGCCGGTGGCCCGTGCTGGAGCGGGAGGCCGTCGGACTGCCCGCGGCGGACGGCGGCACCACGCGCGGTGCCCTCTACGCCCTTCTCGACGCCCCCGGCGCGCCCGTCCCCTTCTTCACGACCCACCTCAGCTCCGAGATGGACGCCTCCGCGCTGCGCTGCCGCCAGGTCACCGAACTGGCCGCGCTCGTCGCCCGCCACCGGGACAGGAGCACCCACCCGCCCGTGATCACCGGCGACTTCAACGCCTGGCCCGACTCCGACGAGGTCCGGCTCTTCGGCGGCTACCGGACCGCGCCCGCCGTCCTCGGGCAGGTCTTCCTCGATGCCTGGGAGTACGCCGAACCGGGCGCGCCCGCCGCCACCTGGGACCCCGCGAACCCGTATGTCGCCGAGTCGTTCGGCCCGCGCGTGCGGATCGACTACATCCACGTCGGGCCGCCGGGCCCCGGCGGACTCGGTCATGTACGCGCCGTCCGCAGGGCGGGGGACGCCCCCGTCGGCGGTGTATGGCCCTCCGACCACATGGCGGTCGTGGCCGACCTCGCGGACGGCGGCGCGGCCGGCACCCGCTGAGGGTCCCGGCCGCGCGCCCCGTCCACGTGCCCTACGGCTTCCTGTCCTACGGCTTCCTGCCCAGCCCTCCGTGCTGCCCGATCGGCTTCGGCGCGCCCGCGTCCGCGTCCGTGGCCTCCGGGCGCCACAGCGGTACGGAGACGATGCCGGGGTCGACCAGGTCGAGGCCGTCGAAGTAGCCGGTGATCTGGTCGATGGGGCGGAGGAAGTACGGGACGGCGCCGGTCTCGTTGTAGGCGTCCTGGGCCCGCTCGTAGTCCGGGTCGGTGCCCCGGGAGCCCTCGTTGATGTTGAGGTAGCTGCCGGACGGGAGACCGGCGAGCAGACGGCGGACGATGTCCCGCGCCTCCTCGTACTCGGCGACATGCCCGAGGATGCCGCTGAGGATCAGCGCGGTCGGCCGGGACAGGTCCAGCGTCGCCGCCGCGGCCTCCAGGATGCGCTCCGGGTCGTAGAGGCTGGCGTCGATGTACGCGGTGGCGCCCTCCGGGGCGGAGTAGAGCAGCGCGCGGGCGTGGGCGAGGACCATCGGGTCGTTGTCGACGTAGACGATCCGGGCCTCCGGCGCGCTGCGCTGGGCGACCTGGTGGGTGTTGTCGGCCGTGGGCAGCCCGGTGCCGACGTCCAGGAACTGCCGGACGCCCTCCACCTCCACCAGATGCCGGATGCTGCGCCGCAGATACGCGCGGCTGCTGCGGGCGATGGTGACGATGCCGGGGAAGGCGCCGGCGTACGCGTCGCCGGCCGCCTCGTCCACGGCGTAGTTGTCCTTGCCGCCCAGCCAGTAGTTCCAGATGCGGGCGGAGGCGGGCACCGAAGTGTCGACCTTCTCCTTCGCCGTCGGAGCCACCGGGTCGGGCGTGGTCGCGTTGTCGGTCATGGGCGCCGTCTCCTTGGCCATGCAGATGCGTCGTCACACATACAGACGCACGTACTGTGTCGAGCCAAACCTAAGGCCCAACACAGGTGTTTCGTACGCGGGTTCTCCCCGGACTTCCTGGTGGCTGCTATCGCCGCCCGAGGAAGATCGGGTTGGTGAAGGCCGCGAGCGGGCCCGGGAAGCCCGGCACGATCGGCGGCCGGCGGACCTCGGCGCGGACGTACGCCGCGTACGAGGCCGTCGTACGCCACTGGGCCGAGCCGGAGCCGTCGCCGGACGCCGGGATCTCGGCCGAGGTGAACAGGGCGCCCTGGTCGGTGACGAAGCGGATGGTGCAGCCGGCGGCACCCGTCGCCTCCAGCCGGACGGTGACCGGCGCGTCCGCGTCCACCGTCAGCCGCTCCCCGATGCCCGCGTGCTCGCCCCGCGCCCCGGACGCCGTGAACGCCACCGACACGTCCTTGGACTCGGCGACGTACGAGCGGCCCGCCCGCAGGCCTTCCTGGATGGCCTCCCGGGTCAGGTCGTCGGCGAGGACGACCGTCTGGGGGCGGCCCACGGGATCGGGGTCGCGGTGCGCGTCGCTGTTGCCCATCGCCGGGATCCAGTCCTGGCGGCCCTCGCGCACGGCGGCGACGAGCATGCCGTCCCAGTCGGCGAGCGCCACCTCGTCCTCCGGCGAGTACGCGCCGTTCCACACCTCCACCGCGTCCGCCTCGCCGAAGCCGAACTTCCAGTTGCAGCCGATGCAGGTGGCGTGCGGATGCGCCGGGACGACCAGGCCCCCGGCGCGCCGGATCTGCCGCGCGTACCGGCCGAACCGGTTGTCCCGCGCCCGGTACCGCCAGTCGACGAAGGTCCCCGGGTCGACCCCGAGCGCCACGACATGGCCGTTGCGGGTGGTGACCTCCTCGCCCAGCATGATCAGCAGGTCGTCACCGGCGTGCTCGGCCCAATGGGCGTGCGCGGACTGGGTGTTGTGCTCCGAGCTGTTGATGAAGTCCAGCCCCGCCGCGCGGGCCAGCGCCGCCAGTTCGCCGAGGGTGCGGCGGCCGTCGGAGTACCAGGAGTGCAGATGGCAGTCGCCCCGGTACCAGGCCCGGCCCCGCCCCTCGGCCCGCTCCGGAGGGTAGACGGGGGCCACCGCCGTGGCCGGCCGGCCGTAGGTGAGGGTGATCGTGATCTCGTACGGCAGCCCGTCCGGGGCCACCGTGTACGGGCCCAGCGCGATGTGCCAGGTGCCGGGGCGGACCGGGCCCGGGATGTACCCCGGGGTCGCCTCGTCCGCGCGGATGAAGAACTCCGTGCGCGCGCCGCCCGACCAGCCCCGGAAGCCCTTGCCGCCGAGTTCCGTGCCACGCTCGTCGAAGACACCGATGTCGAGTGCGTTGCCCATCGTGCCGGCCGGGACGGCCGGTCTGTCGTAGCTGTACGAGACCTTCAACTCCCGTACACCGGACGGAACTTCGACCGGCAGATACACGAAGTCGGGGGAGCCGGGGGGAAGCGTCCCCCGGATCGCCCTCGTCTCCTGGTCACCGTGCGCGGCCTCGGCGCCGCTCGTCCCAAAGGTCACGCCTCCCAACGTAAGCGCGGCCGCCGCCGACGTCACGAACAGCGCGCGCCTTCCCAGTCCGTTCCCGTCCCCGTGATGGTCGTCGCACATGCTGCTGCTCCCCAGGTCGGCCGTGAGTGACATGGCGTGGGTGATGCGTGGTGCGGAGGTGGTGCGTGCCACCTTCCTATGCGGTGGTGAACTGGGGGACAAGGGAGGGAAATCGCCGGTTTTCCTTACGGCGTGCGGACGTCGTCCGGTGCGTCACGGAGTGCAGACGTCGGTGAGTTCGTCGGCCGCCGTGTCGATACGGCTGGTGTCGGGGTCGGTGTCGCCGTTCAGGACCGACCGGTTGTAGTCCCTGACGGCCGTGGTGAGATCGTCCACCGCCTTGTCGACCTCGCTGTCGTCGTCGGCCGCCCGGCCGCTGATCTCGTCGAGGTTCTTCTCGATGGTGTCGACGGACTCGCCGGTCCGGGCGGGATCGTTCGCCGCCTCCAGCCCGGCCCGGTGGATGTCCCGGAGACTCTCGGCGATCGTGTCCGCGTTCGAGACACAGTCCAGCGAGTCACCGAACTCGCAGCCGGTGAGCAGCCCCGCGGAGAGGACGAGGGCGGCGAGGCCGGTGCCGAGGGCGGCGGTACGGCGGCGGCGGGGGCGGTTGGCGGGCATGAGGTGGACCTTCCGGTGGGAGGCGTGGGCTGCGCGATCTCTGACGACCACGATCTCCTCACCCGCCCTGCGTCACGAGGGACCGGCCTCCCGGATCGATGGTGCAGCCCGCTACACCTACGCTTCTTCATCCATCCGACCCCGCCCGAGCGGGAGATGCAGGAGACACAGAAACATGCGGACACCGATCTGCCGGCTGGGCGGAGCCGGGATCAGCGACCGGGTGGCCCACGGCCACGACGCGGACCGGTTCGTGGAGATCGGCTCCCTCACGAAGGTGGTCACGGGGACCGTCCTGGCCCGGTTGGAGGCGGGGGGAGGGGTCGGCTTCGACACCCCGCTGGAGGAGTGCCTCGACGACGTGCCGCGCGGCACCGGCATCACCCTCCGGCATCTCGCCGAGCACACCTCGGGCCTGCCTCGCCTGCCCCGGCTGTCCCACGCGTCCGCCGGGACCCCCGGCTTCCCGGACGACCCGTACGCCGGTTTCACGGAGACGGCCCTGCGGGAGCAGTTGCGCGATGTGTACCGGCTGCGGACCGGACGGCCGGGAGAGGAGGAGTACTCCAACCTCGGGTACGCCGTGCTCGGGCTCGCGCTCACGAGTGTCACGGGACGCTCGTACCAGGAACTCGTGGACACCCACGTCCTGTTGCCGCTCGGGCTGGCGGCGGGGTCGATGACGGGGAGCCCGCCGGAGGAGCGGCGCCTCGTGCCGCGCGACCTGTTCGGCAGGCCGCGTCCGCTGTGGACGATGACCGGGGCGATCCTGCCGGCCGGCGGACTGTGGTCCGGCAGCCGGACGCTGGCGGATCTCGTGGTCGCCCTGCTCGTGGACCGCCGGTTCGGCGAACCGGCGCCCTCCTGGCAGCGGGGCCCCTCGCTCCGCTGGCACGACGGCGCCACCCGTGCCTCGTCCGTCGTGGCCGCCGCGTACGACGACGGCCGCTGGGTCCTCGTCCACCGCCTCGGCACCCTGTCCCGCACCGGCACCCTGGCGAAGCGCGCCCTTCTGGCGACCACGGCACCCCAGGGCACCGAGCACGGCTGACGACACCGGGCCGACCGGTCGGTATGGACATCCTTGTCCCGAGCCGCTAGAGATGACACATGCGCATCTCCGTGACGATCTTCCTCACCGACGAGACGATCACCCCGACCCGGCTCGCCCGCGAGCTGGAGCAACGCGGTTTCGCGGGGCTCTACCTCCCCGAGCACACGCACATCCCCGTCGAGCGGACGACCCCGTACCCGGCGGGCGGCGAGCTGCCGCGCGAGTACGGCCGCACCCTCGACCCCTTCGTGGCGCTCGGCCAGGCAGCCGCCGTCACCGAGCGGCTGGGGCTCGGCACCGGGATCACACTGGTCGCGCAGCACGACCCGATCGACCTGGCGAAGCAGATCGCCACCGTCGACCACCTCTCCGGCGGCCGTCTCACCCTCGGGCTCGGCTACGGCTGGAACGTGGAGGAGGCCGCCGACCACGGGGTGGAGTGGCGCACCCGGCGGGAGCTGGTGCGCGACCGCATGGCGCTGATGCGGGCGCTGTGGGCGGAGGAACCGACGGCGTACGAGGGGGAGTTCGGGAGCGTACGGGCGAGTTCCGCGTACCCCAAGCCGGTGCGGAAGGCGCGTGGGCCGGTGGTCGGGCCGCGCACGCTGATCGGCGGCGCCGCGGGGCCGAAGCTGTTCGCCCACATCGCCGAGTACGCGGACGGATGGCTGCCGATCGGGGGCCGGGGGCTCGGGGAGGCGCTGCCGGTGCTGCGGCAGGTGTGGGCCGACGCGGGGCGCGATCCCGGGGGGTTGCGGGTGGTGCCGTACGCGGTGCTGCCGAGCGCGGGGAAGCTGGCGTACTACGCCGAGCTGGGCGTCGAGGAGGTCGTACTGCAGCTGCCTCCGGCGGGCGAGGGAGAGGTGCTGGGGATGCTGGACGAGTTCGAGGCGTTCCTGGGGGAGGGTGCCTGATGGTGCGGGGTGCGGGGTTCGTCGGTGGGCCTGGAGGGCGACCGCCGACGGGTCTGAAGGACGACCGGCGGCGGTCCCGAGAAGCACGGGGCGCGGCCCCTGCTTCTCAGGGGCGCGGGGAACCGCGCGAGAAGCCCCACGCACCCGCACCCGCCGATGAAACCCGCAGCCCCGAGCTATGAGGCGCCCCCTCCACCGGCGGAGCCAAGTCGCTCGTATGCTCGACGAATGACGACTTCCGCGACCTCTGGAAACGGACCCACCGGCCCCGACGGCTCCACCGGCCCGACCGAGAACGCGATGCGGCGCGCGCTCAAACGGGCCCGTGACGGCGTCGCGCTGGACGTGACCGAGGCGGCCGTGCTGCTGCAGGCGCGCGGCGCGGCCCTGGAGGACCTGTCCGCGTCGGCGGCCCGGGTGCGGAACGCGGGCCTGGAGGCGGCCGGCCGGCCCGGCGTCATCACGTACTCGAAGAGCGTGTTCATCCCGCTCACCCGGCTCTGCCGGGACAAGTGCCACTACTGCACCTTCGTCACCGTGCCGGGCAAGCTGCGCCGGGCCGGCCACGGGATGTTCATGTCGCCGGACGAGGTGCTGGACGTGGCCCGCAAGGGTGCCGCCCTCGGCTGCAAGGAAGCGCTGATCACCCTCGGCGACAAGCCGGAGGACCGCTGGCCGGAGGCGCGCGAGTGGCTCGACGCGCACGGCTACGACGACACGATCGCGTACGTCCGGGCCATCTCCATCCGCATCCTGGAGGAGACGGGCCTGCTCCCGCACCTCAACCCGGGTGTGATGTCGTGGACGGACTTCCAGCGGCTCAAGCCCGTCGCGCCCTCCATGGGCATGATGCTGGAGACGACCGCGACCCGGCTGTGGTCCGAGCCGGGCGGCCCCCACCACGGCTCCCCCGACAAGGAACCGGCGGTGCGCCTGCGTGTCCTGGAGGACGCGGGGCGCTCGTCCGTCCCCTTCACCTCGGGCGTCCTCATCGGCATCGGCGAGACGTACGAGGAGCGCGCCGAATCCCTCTTCGCGCTCCGCAAGGTCTCCCGCGCCTACCACGGCGTCCAGGAGCTGATCATCCAGAACTTCCGCGCCAAGCCGGACACCGCGATGCGCGGCATGCCCGACGCGGAACTGGACGAACTGGTCGCCACCGTCGCCGTCGCCCGGCTCCTCATGGGCCCGGCGGGCTGCATCCAGGCCCCGCCGAACCTCGTCGACAGCGAGTACGAGCGGCTGATCGGCGCCGGCATCGACGACTGGGGCGGGGTCTCCCCGCTCACCATCGACCACGTCAACCCCGAGCGCCCCTGGCCGCAGATCGAGGAACTCACCGAGCGCTCCCGCGCCGCCGGCTTCGAACTGCGCGAACGCCTCTGCGTCTACCCGGAGTTCGTCTCGCGCGGCGAGCCCTGGCTCGACCCGCGCCTGCTCCCGCACGTACGGGCGCTGGCCGACCCGGAGACCGGCCTCGCCCGCCCGGACGCGGTCGTCGAGGGCCACCCGTGGCAGGAGCCCGAGGAGGTCTTCGTCTCCACCGGCCGTACGGATCTGCACACCACGATCGACACCGAGGGCCGTACGTCAGACCGCCGCGACGACTTCGACTCCGTCTACGGCGACTGGGGCGCCCTGCGGGAGGCGGCGGCTCCGGGGATGGCGCCGCAGCGCATCGACACGGACGTCCGTACGGCCCTGGCGACGGCGGCCGACGACCCCACGAAGCTGACGGACGCCGAGGCGCTCGCCCTGCTGCACGCGGACGGCCCGGCGCTGGACGCCCTCACCCGCATCGCGGACGACGTCCGGAAGTCGGCAGTCGGCGACGACGTCACGTACATCGTCACCCGCAACATCAACTTCACCAACGTCTGCTACACCGGCTGCCGCTTCTGCGCCTTCGCGCAGCGCCGCACCGACGCCGACGCGTACACGCTCTCCCTCGACCAGGTCGCCGACCGGGCGCAGCAGGCCTGGGACCTCGGCGCGGTCGAGGTCTGTATGCAGGGCGGCATCCATCCGGACCTGCCGGGCACGGCCTACTTCGACATCGCGAAGGCCGTGAAGACCCGTGTCCCCGGGATGCACGTCCACGCCTTCTCCCCGATGGAGGTGGTCAACGGCGCGACCCGCACCGGGATGTCGATCCGCGAGTGGCTGACGGCCGCGAAGGAGGCGGGCCTCGACTCCGTCCCCGGCACGGCGGCGGAGATCCTCGACGACGAGGTCCGCTGGGTCCTCACCAAGGGCAAGCTCCCCACCGCCACCTGGATCGAGGTCATCTCCACCGCCCACGAACTGGGCATCCGTTCCTCCTCGACCATGATGTACGGCCACGTCGACCAGCCCCGCCACTGGCTCGGCCACCTCCGCACGCTGGCCCGCATCCAGCAACAGACGGGCGGCTTCACGGAGTTCGTGACCCTCCCCTTCATCCACACCAACGCCCCGGTCTACCTGGCCGGCATCTCCCGCCCCGGCCCGACCATGCGCGACAACCGCGCGGTCACCGCCATGGCCCGCCTCCTCCTCCACCCCCACATCCCCAACATCCAGACCAGCTGGGTCAAACTGGGCACCGAGGGAGCCGCCGAGATGCTCCGCTCCGGCGCGAACGACCTGGGCGGCACCCTCATGGAGGAGACCATCTCCCGTATGGCGGGCTCCTCCTACGGCTCCTACAAGTCGGTCAAGGACCTGATCGCCGTGGCCGACACGGCGGGCCGCCCCGCCCGCCCCCGCACCACCCTCTACGGCGAGGTCCCGGAGGAACGACAGCGGGCGGCGGCCGTCTCGGACGGCCACCTGCCGGAGCTGCTGCCGGTACTGGAGTGAGCTCGGCGGCAGGCGTGTGGGCAGCGCGGGCCGCCGGCCGGACAACGCGCGGGCGGTCGCTCAGTCGACCGCCCGGTCGTTCGTCGGCAGGTACGTGACCAGCAGCACCACTCCGCTCAGCAGGAACACCCGGAGGGCGGCGTCGAGGCCGTTCCAGTCGCCGGACTGCCACATGACGAAGTACTCGCCGCCGATGGCCATGAAGCCGGCGCCGAAGAGGAGGAGGACCATGAGGAGGCCGAGGGTGCTGTAGCGGCGGGCCGTGTGGAAGGCGCGGTGGCCGAGGGCGCGGGCCCAGAAGTACGTGGCCGCGATCAGGACGAGGGCCGCGACGGTCTCCCAGGCGATGATCAGGACGTACGCCGCGTCCTGGACGCCCTTCGACTCGATGGCCCGCCACATCAGATCCTCGTCCTTGAACGTGGTGTCCATCGCGAGGACATGGCGGACGAACTGCTGGTTCGTGCCGAAGTCGGTGATGTTGCCGAACGCCACGAGCGCCATGTACAGGGCGACCGTGCCGACGAGCAGGGTCGAGGCCAGGGGCAGGAGTGAGCCGCGGGGGGTCTGGGATTCAGCCATGGTCCCACTATGTGTGCGGGTCCCCGATCATCCCCAGGTGTTTTTCGGCGCGTTGGATCACAATGGAAGCCGCGGGTGGCGGAAAACCGTGGAGAGATCTGGCGACCGAGACAGGCCGGAGGGGTACGCATGGGACGGGCGCAGCCGCCGATTCCCACGATGCGGGAGCTGATCCGGCGGCGCACCCGCCAGGGCTTCATCGGCCGGAACGCCGAACGCGCGGCGTTCCGGGCCAACTTCGACCTTCCCATCGAGGACGAGCGGCGCCGCTTCCTCTTCCACGTCCACGGCAACGCGGGTATCGGAAAGACCTTCCTGGTGCGGGAGTTGGAGCAGATCGCCCAGGAACACGGAGCCCTCACCGCGTACGTCGACGACGGCGTCGGCAGCGTGCCGGAGGCCATGGCCGTGGTCGCCGACCGGTTCGCCCGGCAGGGGCGGCGGTTCAAGGAACTGGAACGCCTGCTCACCGTCCACCGCGAGCGCCGGTACGAGGCGGAGCTGGCCGCCGCCGTGGCACTGCCCGAGGGGGAGGCGGGAGGCGCGGGGGAGCCCGGGCCGCCGGGAGGCGCCGGCGGAGTCGTCGCCGAGCCCTCCGCCGCGAGCATGGCCGCCGCCCGCGCGACCCTCGTCGCGCTCGGCCTCGTACCGGTGGTCGGCCCCTTCGCCGGTGCCGTCGACCCGGCCCAACTGGCCCGCCAGGCGGACCGTCTGCGTACGGGACGCGGCGTACGGCCGCGCGGCCACGAGGACGCCGGACTGCTGCTCGACCCCGAACTCGCGCTCACCCCCGCGCTGTTGGAGGAGCTGAGCGGGGCCGCCGCCGAAGTGCCCTGGCTGGTCCTTCTCTTCGACACCTACGAGCGGACCGGCGCCTTCCTCGACCCCTGGCTCCACGACATCGTCTCCGGCGACCGCCACGACCCCCTCCCCGGCAATCTGATCCTCGTGACCGCCGGGCAGCGCCCCCGCGACGCCACCCGCTGGGGCGGCCTCACCGACTTCGTCCTCGACCTTCCCCTGCGGCCCTTCACCGAGGCCGAGTCACGCGGCCTCCTCGCGGCCAAGGGCGTCCTCGCCGAGCCCGTCGTCGATGAAGTCCTGCGGCTCACCGGCGGGTTGCCCGTCCTCGTCTCCACCCTCGCCGAGGCCCGCCCCGCCGGCCTCGACGACCTCGCCGACGCGGGCGACGCGAGCGCCACCGCCGTGGAACGCTTCCTGCGCTGGGAAGAGGACCCGGTACGCCGGGCCGCCGCCCTCACCTGCGCCCTGCCCCGCTGGCTGGACGCGGAGGTGTTCCGGGCGGCCGTGACGGGAGCCGGAGGCGAAGCCGGGCCGGAGGCGGGCACCGACGCGCTGTTCGCCTGGCTGCGCGCCCTGCCCTTCGTCGCCGACCGCGGCGACCGGGTCGTGTTCCACGAGGTCGTGCGGGCGCCGATGGTGCGCTTGCAGCGGATGCGGTCGCCGCGGGGCTGGCGCGAGCGGCACCGGGGCCTGGCGGAGACGTTCGCGGGATGGCGGGCGGAGGTCGGAGCCGGGCCGGCGGGGGAGGAGCCGTGGAGCGCGGCACGGTGGCGTGAGCTGCGGCTGGCCGAGATGTACCACCGGCTGTGCGCGGGGGAGCGCGGGGCGCTCACCGAGGTCTTGCGGGACGCCGTGGAGGCGTGCGGGCAGGGCGTGGCCGTGGCCCGGCGGTGTGCCGAGGCCCTCGCACAGGCGGGGCAGGACACCGACGACGCGGACGCGGCCCGCTGGGGCCGGGACCTGCTGACCGCGCTGGAGCGGGGCGGTGTCCACGACGCGCTCGGCGCGCTGCTGCTCCGGGCCGGCCTCGACACCCCCCGGGAGGCGTACGCGCACGCCCTGCGCGGGCGCGCGCTGCACCGGGACGGGGCGCACGAGCGGGCGGTGACCGAGTACGACCGGGCGCTCGCCCTCGACCCCGGGTCGGCCACGGCCTGGCAGGGCCGGGCCGTCGCGCGGGCGCACACCGGGGACCACGCCGCCGCCGTGGCCGATCTCGACCGGGCCGACGCGCTCGCCCCCGACGACCCCACCACCCTCGTCCTGCGCGGCGACTACCACCGCCTCCTCGGCGACCCCGACGCGGCTGTCGCCGACCTCGACCGGGCGGTCGCCCTGGACCCCGTACGCCGATCGACCTGGGCCTCCCGGGGCGCCGCCCGGCACGCGCTGGGCCGCCTCGACGAGGCCCTCGCGGACCTGGACCGCGCCCTGGAGCTGGACGGGGAGTACGTCTGGGCGCTGGTGCGCCGGGCGCGCGTACGGCGCTCCCGGGGCGAGCACCAGCGGCAGCTGGCCGATCTGCACCACGCCGTCGCCCTCGACCCCGACGCCCCCTGGGCCCGCTGCGAACGCGGTGACGCCCTGCGCGCCGCCGGCCGCGACGAGGAGGCCCTCGCCGACTACGACCGGGCCCTCGCCCTCGATCCCCTGTACGCCTCCGCGTACGCCAGCCGGGGCGCCACCCACCTCGGGCTGGGCCGCCTGGACGAGGCCCGCACCGACCTCGACGCCGCGCTCGCGCTGCTCCCCGACTACGCCTGGGCCCTGCGCCACCGAGCCGCCCTCCACCTCGAACTCGGCGACCCGGAACGGGCGTTGGCCGACGCGGTGCGGGCGCGCACGCTCCGCCCCGACGACCCGCTGATCACGGCCGTGCACGACCGGGCCGCCCGCGCGACCACGACGCGACCGGACCGTCCGGAGTGAACTGACCCGCCTTGGCTGTTGCGCGGGCGCACGGTTTCTTCGAAAGTTGGACTTTGGTACGCCGTCTGTTCAGATCTGTTCGTCCGGTGGTCGAGCGGCCCGGTCGGGTGTGTCCTAAGAGACGTTTAACGCTCACCAAGAGCCCTGAACGGACCGTTCCTGTTCGATTACAGTGCTGGACTGTCGAGCCGTACGGGCGTACGGATGTACGGACGTATGGACGTACGGGTCGATAGGGGCCATGAGGAGGCCGGGGTGGGTGCGACAGCCGGTGCCGTCTGGGGGCGGGTCGAGCAGCAGGACTTCCGCAGCCGGGTGCGCGGGACGCTGCTGGGCGCGGCCGTCGGCGACGCGCTGGGCGCGCCGGTCGACCAGCTCACCCTGGCGCAGATCGGCGAGGCGTACGGCCCGGAGTG
Organism: Streptomyces griseiscabiei; assembly: GCF_020010925.1. Classification (NCBI taxonomy): domain Bacteria; kingdom Bacillati; phylum Actinomycetota; class Actinomycetes; order Kitasatosporales; family Streptomycetaceae; genus Streptomyces; species Streptomyces griseiscabiei. Next base: position 637,805 of record NZ_JAGJBZ010000004.1, read on the forward strand.
GCTGACCGATCTGGCCTCCGCGTACGGCAGACGCGGCGCGATCACCGACCTCACCCAGCTCACCCTGTTCACCGTCGACGGTCTGATCCGCGCCCAGGTCCGCCGCGACACCGGCGCCTGGCACCCGCCGACCGATCTGCACCGCGCGTATCTGCGCTGGGCCGCGACCCAGCGAGACTGGGGCCCCGACGAACGCCGCAAGGACGACGGCTGGCTCGCCCGTGAGGAGTGGCTCTACGCGCGCCGCGACCCCTCCCTCATCTGCCTCCTCGGCTTCGCCGACGGGACCATGGGCACCCTCGACGCCCCCAAGAACCCCGGCGCGTCCGGCGCCGAGGCCGCCGCCCGCTCCGCGCCGTTCGGTCTGCTGGTCGGCTGGGAACCCCAGCTGGTCTTCCAGCTGGCCGTCGAGTGCGCGGCCCAGACCCACGGCGACCCCACCGCGTATCTGGCCGCCGGCTCGTACGCCGTCATCGTGCACGCCCTCGCGCGCGGCGAGAGCCTGGACGCGGCCGTGCAGAAGACCCTGGTCCTGCTGGCCGCCCGCCCCGGCCACCAGCAGGTCGCCGACGCCCTCCAGCAGGCCCTCGCCGCCGTGCGCCAGGGCCCACCGACGCCCACCGCGGTCGAGCAGCTGGCCGGCGACGGCTGTGCCGCCGGGGTACTGGCCGTCGCCGTGTACTGCACCCTGGTCGGCGAGGACGTACGCCACGGTCTGTGCCTCGCCGTCAACCACGGGGGGCCCTCGGGGGCGTCCGGTGCCCTGACGGGCGGCCTCCTCGGCGCCCTCCACGGCGAGACCGCCCTGCCCCCCGCCTGGCTGGCGGAGCTGGAGGGCCGCCCCACGATCCTCGTCCTCGCCGACGACTTCGCCCTGGAGATGACCCAGGGCCCGTCCCTCCACGCCCCCGGCGGAGCGGTCCCGGGCTGGCTCACCCGCTACCCGCGCGCCTGACCCTCCGGCAGCGGGGCACGGTCCGGACGCCGGATAGCGTGAGGGGCATGGCTGACTGGAACACACGTCCGGCGTCGGCGGCGGACGCCGAGCCCGTCGCCGAGCTGCGCGCCGTGGTCATGCGCCCCGACCTCGAACGCCTCGGCCGCTACGACCCCGACCGCGTCCGCCGGCGCCTCCGCGACGCCTTCGACCCGTCCCACACCTGGATCATCGAGGTCGGCGGCGCCTTCGCCGGCTGTGTGGCGCTCCGCCCGGCCCCGGACGCCCACTGGCTGGAGCACTTCTACGTCGCCCCCCACCTCCAGGGCACCGGCATCGGCACCGCCGTACTCCACGACCTCCTCACCCGCCACGCCCCCACCGGCGTCCCCGTCCGCCTGAACGTCCTCCGCGGCAGCCCCGCCCGACGCCTCTACGAACGCCATGGCTTCCGGCTGGAGTCCGAGGACCCGGTGGACGTGTTCATGGTGCGAGCGCCGGACGGCACCTGAGCCGTAGCGGAAACGGTTTCCGGTCGGGCGCGGCGCGCCCTACCGTGGTCCGGTGGCCACTCAGATGATCATCCTCAACGGCGGTTCCAGCGCGGGCAAGTCCGCGATCGTACGGTGCCTGCAGGCCGAACTGCCGGACCAGTGGCTGGCGTTCGGGGTGGACACCCTCACCGAGGCGATGCCCGCGAGGATGCAGCGGGCGGACGACGGCATCGGGATCTCCGCCGACGGCGAGGTCAGCATCGGAGCGGACTTCCGCGCCCTCGAACAGGCCTGGGCGCAGGGCGTCGTGGCGATGGCCCGGGCGGGCGCCCGGATCGTCGTCGACGACGTCTTCCTCGGCGGAGCCGCGTCCCAGCGGCGCTGGGAGAAGCTGCTCGACGGTGTGGACGTGCTCTGGGTGGGCGTCCGCTGCGACAGCGCCGTCGCCGCCGGCCGCGAGATCGCCCGGGGCGACCGGGTCCCGGGCATGGCCGCCGCCCAGGCCGACCTCGTCCACGAGGGCGTCCGCTACGACCTCGAAGTCGACACCACCCGCACCGAGCCCCTGATCTGCGCCCGCGCCATCACCACCCACCTCGCCTGACCACCGGGACCGCCCCCCGGCAGCCCGCGAGGGCCGCCCCCGGTCACCTCCCGGGAACGGCCCTCGCGGGCTCGGCACGGACGAGCGGACCCCGTCGTCGCCGGAGCGGGCCCTCTAGGGCCTGTCTTCACATTCCCGTCGTCGCCCGAAGGGCGGCCCCGCGGCGTCGTGGGGGTACCTCCCGGTCGAGCGAAGCCGAGAGTGGGGGAGCGTGCATGGCGTCGCGGGGCAGGCGGGAATTTGAAGACGCAGGCCCTAGACCCCGCTGGGCCGGGCCGCGTTCTTCTGGTCCTCCTGGGCCGGCACCGCCGCCGCGGCCCCGGCACCGCCCTTGCCGTCCCCGTCGCCGTCCGAGTTGATCTGCTCGATGATGGCGAGCCGCTCGGGCGTGTCCTCGGGCTTGACGAAGCCGATGAGGATGTAGAGGACGAGCGAGACCGCCAACGGGATGGACACCTGGTACTGGAGCGGCACCCCGTCCTCCAGGCTCCAGTCGATCGGGTAGTTCACCAGCCAGAAGGCGAACAGCCCGCACGCCCAGCTGGTGAGCGCCGCCGTCGGACCGGAGCGGCGGAACGGCCGCAGCAGGCCCAGCATCATCGGGATGGCCATCGGGCCCATCAGCCCGGCGACCCACTTGATGACGACGGTGATGATGTCCTTGAAGGCGGGCGAGTTGACCTGGGTCGCCGCCGCCATCGACAGGCCGAGGAAGACGACCGTCGTGATCCGGGCGACCCGCAGCCCCTGCCCCTCGCTCCACGTCCGCGCCCGGCGCCAGATCACCGGCGCGCAGTCCCGGGTGAAGACGGCGGCGATGGCGTTGGCGTCGGAGGAGCACATGGCCATCGTGTGGGAGAAGAAGCCGACGATGACGAGGCCCAGCAGCCCGTGCGGCAGCAGCTGTTCGGTCATCAGGGCGTACGAGTCGGAGCCGTCGCCCTTCTCCGACGTCACCAGCAGCGGTGACATCCACATCGGGAAGAACAGCACCAGCGGCCAGACCAGCCACAGGGCCGCCGACAGCCGGGCGGAGCGCTCGGCCTCGTGCGGGGTCGCCGTGGCCATGTAGCGCTGGGCCTGGTTGAGCATGCCGCCGTTGTACTCGAAGAGCTTGATGAAGAGGAAGGCGAGCAGGAAGACCGTGCCGTAGGGGCCGACCAGCGGTTCGGCGTGGCCCTTCAGCTCCGGGCGGTCCCAGACGCCGAAGAAGCCGCCGTAGTCACCCAGTTTCGCGACCACGGCGATGAACATCGCGATGCCAGCGAGGAGTTGGATGACAAACTGGCCCAACTCCGTGAGCGCGTCCGCCCAGAGGCCGCCGATCGTGCAGTAGACGGCGGTGATCGAGCCGGTGATCAGGATGCCCTGGTTCAGGGAGACGCCCGTGAACACCGACAGCAGGGTCGCGATCGCGGCCCACTTCGCGCCGACGTCCACGATCTTCAGCAGCATCCCGGACCAGGCCAACGCCTGCTGGGTGCCCAGGTTGTAACGGTTCTTCAGATATTCGAGCGGGGAGGCCACATGCAGCCGTGAGCGCAGCCGGTTGATACGCGGCGCGAACAGCTTGGAGCCGATGGCGATGCCGAGCGCGATCGGGAACGACCAGGTCACGAAGGAGGTGACGCCGTAGGTGTAGGCGATGCCGGCGTAGCCGGTGAACATCACCGCGCTGTAGCCCGACATGTGGTGCGAGATACCGGAGAGCCACCAGGGCATCTTGCCGCCGGCGGTGAAGAAGTCACTGACGTTGTCCACGCGCTTGTGCGACCAGACGCCGATGGCGACCATCACACCGAAGTAGCCGATGAGCACGGCCCAGTCGAGACTGTTCATGGGCCCCCTTCCAGGGTCCGCCGCCAGAGTCGGTCATGTGCATGGTCAGGCATGTGAACTCTGGATTCGACGGCATGCCCACGGCAAGGAAGGGGAAGGTCAAGAGGGGGCAAAGAAGTTCCGAGCGATGACCTCGGTTCATGTACATGAATGGCGAGTGGCCGGAAAGGATCACCCTCCCTTCAGGGCTCTGTGTGACGAGGCCGAGGTCAGCGCATCAGTTCCCCGGCGTTGACGAGCAGCGACTGGCCGGTGATCGCCCGTGCGCGGTCGGACGCCAGGAACACCGCCGCGTCCGCCACGTCCCCGTCCGTGGCCAGCTCCGGCAGCGCCATCCGCTCGGTGAGCCGCGCCAGCACCTCCGCCTCGGGCACGCCCTCACCGTGCGCCGCGAAGCGTACGTACGCCTCCACGGGCGGCCCCCACATCCAGCCCGGCAGCACGGTGTTGACCCGGATCCGGTCCGGCCCCAGCTCCCGGGCCAGCGAGTACATCGCGCTCGTCAGCGCGCCCTTGGACGCCGCGTACGCCGCCTGCCGCACCTGCGAGGGCGCGGCCACCGACGACTGGGTACCGATGATGACGACCGAGCCGCCGCCCGCCGCCCGCAGACCGGGCAGACAGGCCCGGGTCATCCGCAGGGTGCCCAGCAGGTTCACGTCGAGGACCGCCTGCCAGGTGGTGAAGTCGGCGTCCTCCAGCCCCCCGAAGTAGCTGTCCCAGGCGGCGACATGCACCACCGCGTGCACACCCCCGAACCGCTCCCGCGCGAGCGCCGCGAGCGCCGCGCACTGTGCCTCGTCGGTGATGTCGGTCGCCCGGTACGCCGTGTGCGCGCCGTCCGGGTCCACCTCGGCCGCGGCCTTGGCGAGATTCGCCTCCGTACGCGCCCCCAGCACGGCGTTCCCGCCGTCCCGTACGACCGCCGCGGCGACCCGCTGGCCGAGCCCGGCCCCGACCCCCGAGACGACGACGGTCTTTCCGGCGAGCAGTGGCATCGCGGACATCGAGGACCTCCCGGCTCTGGCGCATTATCTGACGGAGCGTCAGAGTATGGGCGACCGCAGGTGGACGGAAGGGGAAGCACATGAGCGACCGCGACCGCGCGTACGACCGTGCCCGCGACCGCACGGGTGAGGACACCCGCAGCGCCACGTACGCCGAACTGGCCGCCGTCGGCCCGTACGGCGTCCGCCCCGGCCATGCCCTGATCACCATGGTCGAGCCGCACCCGGGGCACGAGTACGCGTACAACCGCTGGTACGAGGACGACCACTACTACGCGGGCGCGATGGCCATGCCCTGGATGTTCGCGGGCCGCCGCTGGGTCGCCACCCGCGACCTCCAACTCCTGCGGACGCCCGAGAAGTCGGCGATCGCCGAGCCGGTCACCGCGGGCTGCTATCTCTCCACGTACTGGATCACCGACGGCCGCTACGACGACCACATGCGCTGGACCGTCGCCATCAACAAACGGCTGAATCGCGACGCTCGCGTCTACCAGGACCGTACGCATGTCTTCACGGCCTTCCAGGACCACGAGGCGACCGTCTACCGCGACGGCGCCGCCGGGCCCCGTGACTTCCACGCCCTGGACCACCCGTACGCGGGCCTCGTCCTCCAGGTGATCGACGCCGAAGGGCCCGAGGAGCGCGCGGAGTTGCTGGAGTGGCTGCGGGCCCGTCACCTCCCGAAGCGGCTCGCCGGCTCGCCGTCCGCGATGGTCACCGTCTTCCGGCCGACCCCGCTGCCCCTGGACCGGATGTCGTACGTGAAGCAGGTCGAGGGCGTCGACACCCGCCTCACCCTCCTGTGGTTCCTGGAGGCGGACCCCCGCGACTGCTGGGAGTCGCACTTCGCCGGTCTGCCGGAAGCGGTCGGCGAAGGCGGCCTCGGCCGGGTCGAGTTGCTGGCGCCCTTCGTCCCGACGGTCCCGGGCACGGACCGTCATGTGGCCGAACTTCGCTGACCGGGCCGGAGCTTGGGGCGCCGCGGGCACAAGCCGAGCCCCCTCGGCCAGGACGGCGGGCCGGTCGAGAGGGCTCTGTCGGTGATGCTTGTGGAGTTGTCGTTCAGGCGCTCGGTCGAGGGCCGGAACGGTGGCTCAGGCCTTGACGGAGGTGACGAAGGTGTTCCACGTGTCGGCGGGGAACGCGAGGGTCGGACCGTCGGTGACCTTGGAGTCCCGGACTGCCATGGCCGACGGGACGGGGGACTTGATCTCGACGCAAGCGCCGTTCCCCTGGGAGTAGGAGGACTTGACCCACCCGTCCGTGGCGCCTTGCTGAATTGCCATTTCTGCTCCGGTGCTGTTTCGTCGCTGACTTGCTGTCGCCGCACCGCGCGTTCCACCCGGAACCCGCGGTGCGGATTGCGCCAAGACTGCTGACCTCTTGGCGTGATCGACGCTACTCGTCAGCATCGGCAGACGAAGCGACTATTCACTCGTGCGGGTGGCATATTCCATATTGGTCTTCCGTTGAAGTATGTGGAGGGTGTATCTTCCGGCGCCTCGCTTTGCAGGAGTGTCCAGGGTGACCGTTCCTGCCACCGGGCTCCCGCCGCTCAGCGCGCGTACTCCTTCGCCACGTTCTCGATGTACTGCCGCGACTGCTCCACGTTCAGGGCCTGCGCCCGCAGGTGCTCGTACATGACGGTGTACTTCTGCACGTCGTGCGGTTTCTCCAGATAGAGATCGCTGGTCACGCCCTCGATGTACACCACGCTCGAATCGGCCGCGTCGACGAACTCCAGGATGGCGTACTGGCCGTTGATGCCCGGATGGGCGCCCACCTCGAACGGCAGGACCTGCACCGTGACATGGGGCACCTCGGACAACTCGATGAGATGCTCCAGCTGTTCGCGCATCACCGACTTGGAGCCCACCACCCGGCGCAGGGCGGCCTCGTCCAGCACCGTCCACAGCCGCAGCGGGTTGTTGTCGGTGGTGACGCGGTCCTGGCGCCGTATCCGTACCTCGACACGCTTGTCGATCTCGGTCGCCGACGTCTCCGGCAGCGCGCCCCGGATGATGGCCTCGGCGTACGCGCGGCTCTGCAGCAGCCCCGGGACGACCTGGGGGTCGTAGACGCGCAGCGACTCCGCGTCCGTCTCCAGACCGATGTAGACGCTGTACGGGACGTCGCCGAACGCGTGCCACCAGCCCTGCTGGCGCGAGTCCTTGGCCATCTGCATCAGGGAGTCGACGAGACGCTGGTCCTCGACCTCGTAGACGCCGCAGAGGTCGCGGACGTCCCGCTGGCTGATGCTGCGCCGGCCGTTCTCCAGGCGGCTGATCTTCGACTGGGAGACCAGCAGCCGCTCGGCGACCTCCTCGGCGGTCATGCCCTTGAGCTCGCGGAGCCTGCGCAGCTCCTGGCCCAACCGGCGTCGCCTGACGGTGGGATTGACATTGGACGCCACGGGACGTGCACCTCCGGCTGCGGGCCTCTGCTTTGCGTATCTGCTGCTGAGCAGATTGCCACCAAGGTGCGTGGTACCGCTGGAAAACGGCGGATATGCGCTGCGCACGCGCTGTTCGCGCCGGTGTTTTTCCGCCGTGGAGGGATCTCCGCCGGACATGTGCGCCGACGGGGGCGAACATGCGGTCGCGCGGGGCGTGTGCGGCCGTACGTACGGCCGCACACGCCCCGCGCGAACCGGCGGCTCCCGAACCGGGTCCTGGGGGTCCCTGCGGCGGTTCGGCGCCGGCGGTGCAAGTGCAAGGTGCAAGTGGTGCGGGCGGTGCGAGTAGTTCGGGCGGTGCGAGCTGTGCGGGCGCGGCGCGGGCGAGCGGCGCGCATGACGCACGTGGTGCGGTGGGCGCGGACCCGCGGCTCCGGGGTCCGGCTCCCACGCGCACCTCGGTGCGTCGGCGCGTGCTTCGGTGCGTCGCGTCGCGTGCCGCTGCTCAGTGCGCCACTACGCGGGCCATCGAGCCGCGGCGTGGCTGCATCGGAACACCGCGTGCGGGTTCCGGTGCGGGTGGCCTGGCGCCGGGGGCGGCCTGACGGCCGGTCGGTGCCGGGCTGCGGCGCGGCTGTGCGGCCACGCCGTTCTGCACGTCCATGACGGCGTGGGCCACCAGGCCCCCCATGGGGTCGTGCCGGATCAGGTCCCGCAGCCGGGAGCGGGACGAGCGTCCCTCGTTCCCCGGATACAGGTGCTTGCCGAGGCCGACCGCGTGCGCCAGGGCGGCGAGCGCCGCGGTCCGCGGGTCCGGCGGTACGCCGGTGCGGATCGCGGAGTCCAACCGGGCACGGATCTCCCGGCTGATCTCGGTCTGACTCGCCTGGTAGCGAGTCGTCGGCAGCACTCCGCACATCTGGCCCGCCACGGCATGCACCATGCCGCACCGCTCCAGATGCGAGAGGTAGATCTGGCGGAGCCCGAGACGGGGCCCGCCTATCCAGTGGACCGCCCGCACCGGAGCGCCACGCCTTCGCAGCAACTCCAACGCGCAGTCCAGTGTCGGATCTCCAGTCGGCCGTGGGGACACCACGGCGATACGATCCCCGTCTGGGGCTATCCGTCCGGCCAGCGCCAGCTCCACTAGCTGCGCTCCGGCCAGACCAAGGTCGAGCGACTGCGGCTGTGCGGTGGTACCCGTGGCCGGGTCCAACGCCAGCAGCAGAAGCTCCTCCGGAAGTGTTCTGCGGCTCCTGCCCATCCATGCCTCCCCGCGTGGATGAAAGACAGGGTGACCCCTCTCACATTGGTCTGTCGAGGGTGCGTGACCGGAATGTAGTGGAACCGGTAGGTATGTCGTTCTCGTCTACCGCAGTGGTTAAGCCCGCACACAGGACACTGGTACATGGTTCGGACAGCGGCGCGGCGCGGTGGCGCGGCGGTGACTAGTGTCCGGGGCGGCGGGATTTCACGGATTCCGGATCGCGGACGCTGGATTCACGGTTCGGTTGGGCGCGCGCTCCCTGGACGGGCGGCGCGCGGGAGGAGGCATCGGTGGCGGGCACGTCCCCCGACAGGTCGAAGCGGTACGAGTCGTCGACGGAGTCGACGTCGGGGAACGAACCGGCGGTTCCGGACCCCGGAGACGCGGCCCCGGCCCGGCCCTCCGCTCCGGACCCACGCCTCTCGATGTCCCGCCCCACCGCCCCGAAGCCCGACCAGGCGACCGCGGTCTTCACCCGCCGCTCGCTGCCGGCCCGGACGGAGCCGGAGGACACGACGCCGGACACCTCCGCGTCCCGCGAGCCGGCGGCCCCTACGCAGCCCCGGACGGGCACGGACCCGGGTGGCACGGGCTCGGACTCGGACTCCAGCACGGGCGCGGACTCGGGCACGGGCGAGCCGACTGAGGCCGGGGCTTCGGCCGCCGCTGAGGTCCCGGCGCGAGCCGAGGCGGCCGACGATGCGCCTGGGCGCGGTGCGGCTGCCGGTGGCACGGGTGCCGATACGGCCGACGGTGAGGGCACGGGTCCGACCGAGGGCTCTGAGGGCTCTGAGAGCTCCGAGGGCTCCGAGGGCTCGGGCATGGACGCGCGTGACGCCGGGTCGGGTGGCGGCGTGGGCTCGACCGGGGAGCCCACGGACTCTGCCGGGGGCCCTGAGGGCTCGGACGGCTCCCCGGAGGCACGGGCGGACGAGGACGGGCGGAGCGCGGACGGCGACGAGGCGGCCGACCCGAAGCCGACGGCCGGGGCCGGTGACGCCACCCCGGGAGAGGGCACGAGCCCCGAGGCCGAGGCCGACGCCCCGGTCGACGCCGCGCAGGCGGCTGCCGAGGCTACGTCGGCCGATGTCCAGGACGAGGCTCCCGGCGCTGCGCGGGCCGATGTCGAAGATGCCGCCCCCTCCGCCGGTGCCACCGCGGCCGGGGCTGCTGGGCCCGGTGCGCGTGACGCCGTGGCTTCCGAGGTGACCCCGGTCGATGCCGCGCAGGCAGCCGCCGAGGCCGCGTCGGCCGATGTCGAGGACGACGCTCCCGGCGCCGCGCGGGGCGATGTCCGGGACGCCGCGCCCTCTGCCGGTGCCGGCTCCGCCGGTGCCCCCGCCCCCGCGCCGAAGGCCCCCGAGGCCGGTGGTGTCGACGCCGGGCGGCCCGGAGCGGCAGGTGACGGGCCGGAGGCCGCCGACGGTGAGGGCGCCCCGCAGGGGCCGCCCGCGGGCGACGACGAAAGCCGCACGGGTGGTGCGGGTGGGGAGTCCGAGGGCGAGGGCGGAGCCGAGGCGGGGCGGGGGGTCGATCAGCCGACCGCGATCTTCCGGGCGCCCCGGGTGCCCGCGGTCGACCAGCCGACCACCATGCTCAAGCTGGGCAGCGTCCCGAAGCCCGCAGCCGAGCCCGACGCCGCAGCCGAGGGCGCCGGTACGTCCGAGGGTGCCGGTACGTCCGAGGGCGCCGACAGCGCCGAGCGCGGCGCCGGAGCCGAGGCTGCCGGTCGGGCCGAGGCTGTCGCCGGAGCCAAGGGCGCCGATGAAGCCGAGGCCGCGGCATCCGCCGAGGCCGCACCCCCCGCTGAGCGCACCAGCAAATTCGTAGCCCTGAAGCCGCTGGACAGGACCGCCCCGCCCAGGCCCCCGGCCCCGGCCCCCGCGGAGGCGACGCGGGCCCTCCCGCAGGTGGGCCCGGAGCGGACGACACAGCAGCCGCTGCCGCCGAAGCCGCCGCTGGACCTGCTGGCGGAGCTGACGAACACACCCCCGCCGCGCCAGACCCCGGTGCGCACGATCATCCGCCGGGTCAAGATCTGGACCCCGCTGGCGATCCTGCTCGTCATCGTATTCGCGATCGCACAGAACTTCCGTCCGCTCCCCACCCCCTCGCTCACCCTGACCGCCGACGAGTCGTACGCGTTCAAGGGCGAGAAGGTCACCCTGCCGTGGCCCGGCGAGGGCCAGGGCTGGATGGACGTCAACGGCATCGGCACCGTGGACAGCTTCGGCGAGCAGAAGCCCGTGGCCATCGGCTCCGTCGCCAAGGCGATGACGGCGTACGTCATCCTCAAGGAACACCCGATGAAGCCCGGCGCGAAGGGCGCGACCATCCCCGTCGACGCGAAGGCGGAGACCGAGGGCGGTTACGACAAGGACGGCGAGTCCACGCTCAACACCGTCAAGGAGGGCGACGAGCTCACCCAGTACGACGCGATCGCGGCCATCATGATCCCGTCCGCGAACAACATCGCCCGGCTGCTGGCCCGTTGGGACAGCAACGGTTCGGAGGAGGAGTTCGTCAAGAAGATGAACGCCGCCGCCAAGGACCTCGGGATGACGAACACGACGTACACCGACCCGTCCGGGCTGAAGGAGACGACCGTCTCCACCGCCGAGGACCAGGTCAAGCTCGGCAACGCGCTGGTGAAGATGAAGGCCCTGACGGACATCACCAGGCTCCCCGAGTGGAAGGACCCCTCCGGTCTGAAGCACCGGAACTACAACACCCTCGTCCCGTACAACAACGCCATCGGCATCAAGACCGGCTCCACCACGGCCGCCGGCGGCAACCTGCTCTTCGCGGGCACCCAGGAGGTCGGCGGCGAGACGGTGATCGTCGTCGGTGCGATCCTCGGCCAGCACACCCCGCCGATCATCGACACGGTCAACGCGGTCAGCAAGACCGCGATGATCGCCGCCCAGGACGCCCTGACCTCCGACACGATCCTGAAGAAGGGCGACGTCGTCGGATACGTGGACGACGGGCTCGGCGGACGGACCCCGGTGGTGGTCACGAAGAACGTCTCGGCGGTCGGCTGGGCGGGCAAGACCGTCAAGGTCGAACTCGACACGAGCGCGACCATCGCGCACGAGGCGAAGTCCGGCACCGAGGTCGGCAAGCTGATCGTCGGCGAGGGCTCCGGCGAGGGCGTGGAGGTCCCCGTCGCCCTCCAGCAGGACCTCACCGAGCCCGACTTTCTCACCAAGCTGACCCGAGTGAGCTGACCGGCCGAACGCCACGGCGCCCCTTCCGACCGCAGGGTCGGAAGGGGCGCCGTGACGTGTGCGGGGCTTGTTCCCAGCCTCTTTTCCCGCCTCTTTCCTCGCCTCGTCTCCCCGTTACTCCTCTGCCCCGTTCCCCCGCTCTGCCTTCTCGTCCGCCTCCTTCTCGCACTCCAGGGCCGTCTGCCGGGACGGCCCGCCGTACTGGGAGCTGATCCGGACGTTCCCCGGCTCGTGCACGGTCAGGCGGGTGAACTCCGTGAGGTCGCCGTCGGACTCGCGGTCGGCGGTGAGGCAGCCGTTGTCGGCCCAGAGCCAGGGGGAGTAGGCGACCCGGACGGTGACCTCGCCGGCCTTCGGCATGTGGACGACGAGGTTGGCGCCGTCCGCGCTGACGACGGTGGCCGGCCGGTCGACCAGCGGGGTCGCGTTCTTCACCCGGTAGATCTTCCAGTTGGCGTCCTGCCAGAGCGGCTCCAGATAGTCCGGCCCGCTGGTCACCAGCGCGTGCTCCAGCTCGGCGGGCCCGTCCGGCTCGCCGTTGACGAGGACGACGAAGCCGACCGCCCACTGCGACAGCCACGCCTTGTACGCGGACGGCGTGAACGCGCCCTCGGGCACCTCGGTCCCGCCGTGGCCCTCGTAGAAGAGCCGGCCGCGCTCGACGTCGGCCTGACGGTTCCAGCCGCGCGCCATGTTGATGTACGGCGCGAGGATGGCGGCCTCCCGGTGGTCGCGGGCCGGGACCACCTCGACGCGGGTCTTCCACGCGCCCAGCCGCTTCAGCTCCTTCACCACCCCGTCGGTCTTCACCGCCCACTCGGGGACCTTGGTGTTGGTGACGATGTCGGCGGTCGTCTTGCCGGTGAGCCAGGTCACGGACAGCACCAGGGCCACCGCGCCGGCCACCGTCCGCCGCCGGGGCGTGAACCAGGACAGCGGGAGCCGGTCCTCGGCCGTACGCGCCTCGCCCCGGTACAGACAGATCGCCAGGGCCGCCGCCGGGCCCGCCAGCTCCAGGAGGCGTTCGACGTTCGTGCCGATGGGGGTGGGGATGAGGTAGCAGAGGACCACGCCGAGCGCGTAGATCGCGGCGCTCAGGCGGAGCACCCGCCAGGCGCTCGGCGCGACCAGCACCACCACCGCGCACAGCACGACCGGCGGCCATATCCGGCTGAACGCCATGGGCTGCTCGCCCTCGAAGGGGAACAGCAGCGTGGTCACGGCGACCACGGTCACCGGCGGCGCGATCAGCGCCGCCGCCCGGCCCCACTCACGGCACAGCAGATACGCGGCGCCGACCACGAGGAGGAACAGCCCGGAGACGGGGCTCCCCAGCGTGGACAGCGTCGCGCACACCGCCGCCGCCGCGAGCTGCCGCCGGCCGCGCCCGCTCAGCACCGCCAGCAGGGCGCCCATCGCGAAGGCCGTGCCCAGCATGAACGTGGAGCGGCCCGACACCACCTGGCACCACAGCGAGAACGTCGCCGCCAGCGCGACCGGCACCGGCGCACGTACACCCGTACGAGTGACGACCGCGCCGGCCAGCCAGGACGCGGAGAGCCCCGACACCAGCGTCACGGGGACGACGCCGAGCGCCGCCATCAGATACGGCGAGAGCACGCTGTAGTTCGCCGCGTGCAGCCCCCCGTACCAGAACAGGTTGACCGCGGAGTCCGGGTACGTCTTCGCGAACTCCGCCCACGCCACCTGGGCCGCCAGGTCGCCGCCGCCGGTCGCGAAGACCGCCCACCACACGAAATACAGCGGCAGGGCGCACAGGGCGGCCGTGAGAGGGACCCGGTGGCGCTGCCGCCACGGCTCGCGCGACGGCGACGGTTTGTCCGCACGCGAGACCGGTCGTCGTGGGGTCAGCTCGGCAAAGGCCACTGCGGCTCGTCCGTTCCGTTTCGACTCGTGCGGGCGGGTGTTCCTCGTTTGTTGGTGTAGACGCTAATCACCCGCTGACAGTTGGCCGACAGCAGCCGTGCGATCCGGCACGGCCGTAGGGAAACCCCTACGGCCGTGCCGGTGCGCGCATCACACCGCTCAGGATGCGACCGGGAACGCCACGTCGCACACCGGGTCCTCGGGACCCGCCGCGTCCCAGTCCGCGAAGTAGATCTCGCGGCACGGGCCGGTGACCTCCAGGCCCCGCCCGGCGATCCACCGCTCGACCGCCTCGAACGCCGCGAGGATCTGCGGATGTGCCACCTGCGCCTTGCTGATCCGGGTGTACACGAGCCGTCCCGCCGGCTCCACACGCACCCTCGTCTCCCAGGCCCGCCCGTGCTCCGCCGCCCACGCCCGCGCGGCGCCCTCGTCGGCCACCGGCACACACGCCTCGGCGGGCCCGTCGCTCTCCATGGAGACCTCGGAGTGGTACACGACGAACGGCGCGCCGGTGGTCCCGCCGCAGGCCGCCGCCCCCTCCTCCAGCCGCCCCAGCGACGCCCCGATCCACGCCGGCAGCTCGTCGGCGAGGGTGTGCCGTGACTGGGTCAGCAGCACCTGGGGGGCGACATCGACCGTTTCGACGGCGAAAGTCCCGTACGTCTCTTCCATGCCTGACTCCGTATGCGTCAACCGTCCACGGAGGTAGGCGACCAGGGTCCGCTGGGACGCGAACCGCTCCTCGGCCCCGGCCCAGTACGCGGCCAGCGCCTCGGCCGCCCCGGCGCCGTCCCGCTCGCCGAGGTCCACGATCTCGGCGATCCGCGCGAGGGGCATGTCGAGCTGCCGCAACAGGGCCACCAGACGGGCACGTCCGGACTGCTCGGCCCGGTAGTACCGGTAGCCGTTCGCCTCGTCGACGTACGCCGGCGGGAGCAGTCCCAGCCGGTCGTACAGCCGCAGCGCCTTCGCCGACAGCCGCGCGCGGGCGGCGAAGGCACCGATGGTGAGCAGATCGTCGTCCATGTCCAGGGGGGTCACCGGGTCATCCTCCGTCACCGGGCGCCTTCCGCCCGGCGAGAGGGACGGTGCCCCTTGCCCCAGGGGCAAGGTCAACGGTGGCCCTGCGGCAGGCCCCGGCGGGCGTCAGCCGATGGCCTTCTCCACGGCGGCGACCAGCTCCGCCGACCCGGGCTCGGTCTGCGGGGAGAAGCGGGCGACGACCGAGCCGTCACGGCCGATCAGGAACTTCTCGAAGTTCCAGCGGATGTCGCCGGTGTGGCCCTCGGCGTCCGCGTGGTCCACGAGCCGCTCGTACAGCGTGTGCCGGCCCTCTCCGTTGACCTCGACCTTCTCCGTCAGCGGGAAGGTGACGCCGTACGTCGCCGAGCAGAACTCCGCGATCTCCTCGGCCGAACCCGGCTCCTGCCCGAGGAACTGGTTGCACGGCACGCCGAGCACGGTGAAGCCCTGCGCGGCGTAGCGGGCCTGCAGCGCCTCAAGACCGGTGTACTGGGGGGTGAGGCCGCACTTGGAGGCCACGTTCACGACGAGAACGGCCTGGCCGGCGTACTGCGCGAGGTCCGCGGAGCCGCCCTTCAGGGCGCCGATCTCCACGTCGAGGACGGAGGGGGTGGCGTTGTCTGTAGTCATAAACGGATGCTATCTCCGGAAGGATTTTCGCCCCCGCGAGGGTGCGGAGCGGCCCGCACCAGCACCTCCCCCTCCGCCGTCCGCACATACAGCACCGAGCGGCCCGCCCGCCCCCGCCGGACCAGCCCGGCGTCCAGCAGCACCCGCAGCTGCCGCCCGACGGAACCGAGGGCCTGCCCGGTCACCGCGCACAGCTGTGTCGTGCTCATCGGGGAGTCGAGGAGGACGAGGATCCGGGCACGGCTGTCACCGAGGAGGCGGCGGAGGGCGGCGGGCGTGGGGGTCGTATCCATGCCGTTCCCGTCGGCGAGGACGCCCGAGCAGGGGTAGACGACGGCGTACCGCTCCCCCTCCTCCCACGCCACCCACCCCGTCCGCTGCGGAGTGACCGGCACGAAGACCAGCCGCGCCCCGGAGATCTCACGCGGCGGGTACTCGTGCAGATTGACCTGCAGCCGGTTGTCGCCGAGCCACCGCATCCCCGGCCGCATCGCGTCCAGCACCGCCGCCCAGCCGCCCTGCCCGAGCCGCGCGGTCCGGGCGAGCACATCGGCCTCCAGCACCCGTCGCCGCCGCTCCCAGTACGGCCGTACGGTCTCCTCCCACACATACGTCAGGAGGTCGGCCGCGCGGCCCGGCAGGTCGTCCCGGCACAGGTCGGCGGGTACGGGGCCGCGCACGGACAGGGCGAGGTGGGCGCGGGCGGCGGCGGGGTCGGTGGCCCGGACGCGGGCGATCTCGTCGGCGAGGGTCTCGTCCTCGTGCGGTGTGGGCGTGAGGAAGTCGGCGATCCACTCCTTGCCGAGCCCGGCGCGGACGAGCGACGCGGTGACGGGATCGCGGGCCAACTCCTTGCGATAGGCGGGCAGATGGGCCGCCAGCCAGGCCTGCTCCCCGGGATGGACGCCCGCCCCCGCGTGCAGCGTCTTCAGGCTCGCGAACGTCTCCGCGAGCGGCGAGACGACGAACCGGCTCCCGGCGAGCGTGTCGGCGTTGACCTGCCACCAGCCCATGCGGGCACCTCCCGTCCCACCCCCCCCGGCTCCGGCGGGGCTTTCGCCTGTGTGCGAAACATTACGGCGGGCGTGCGCCGGACCGGAGGGTCTTGTCCATGCGTAGCTACCAAGACCTCTTCCGTACACGGGAGTTCACCCCTCTCTTCCTCTCCTCGGCCCTCCAGGTCGCCGCCTCCACGATCGGCGGCCTGGCGCTCGGCACCTCCGTCTACGCCGCGACCGGCTCCCCGCTCCTCTCCGCCCTCAGCATGTTCGGCCCGTCCCTGGCCCAGGTGGTCGGCGCCACGACCCTGCTCTCGGCGGCGGACCGCCTCCCGCCGAGGGCGACGACGACGGGTCTGGCCCTCGTCTTCGCGGCGAGCACGGCGTGCCTCGCGCTGCCCGGCCTGCCGCTGTGGACGGTCTTCGCGGTGATCGCCGCCCAGGGCCTGGTCGCCTCCCTGGGCGGCGGGGTCCGCTGGGGCCTGCTGAACGAGATCCTCCCGAAGGACGGCTATCTGCTCGGCCGCTCGGTCTTCAACATGCTGCACGGCCTCACCCAGATCACCGGTTACGCGACCGGCGGCGCCCTGGTGGCACTGCTCTCCCCGTCGATCACGCTGCTGGTGTCGGCGGCCCTGTACGCGTCGGCGGCCCTGTGCACGGCCCTGGGCCTGACCCGCCGCGCCCCGCGCGCCACCGGCCGCCCGTCCGTCGCCGAGACCTGGCGCACCAACGCCCGTCTCTGGTCGTCGGCCCCGCGCCGCCGCCTCTACCTGGGCCTGTGGGTCCCCAACGGTCTGGTCGTCGGCTGCGAGTCCCTGTTCATCGCGTACGCCCCCGACCGCGCGGGCCTCCTCTTCGCCTGCGCGGCGCTCGGCATGCTGATCGGCGACGTGACGGTGGGCCGCCTCCTCCCGCCCCACACCCGCGACCGCCTGGCCACCCCCCTCCTTCTGCTCCTGGCCGCCCCCTACCTCCTCTTCGCCCTCACCCCACCGACCCCGATCACGGCGGCCTGCGCCACCCTCGCCTCCATCGGCTTCGGCGCGAGCCTGATCCAGCAACACCACCTCCTCGCCCGAACCCCACCCGAACTCACCGGCCAGGCGCTCGGGTTGCACTCCTCCGGCATGCTCACGATGCAGGGCCTGAGCGCGGCCCTGGCAGGCGGCTTGGCCCAACTGACGTCACCGGCCACGGCGATGACCGCGATGGCGGGCGCGTCGATGACGGTGACGCTGGGGTTGTGGGCGGCGGGCCGAGGCGACGAGAGGCCGGGCCGCACGTCACAGGACTCATCACAGGAATCGATGCAGGACTCGATCCGCCCGGACTTCTCCGAGCGTGCCGACGAGTCGCATGCCAACTGAGTAGTGTTTCGGACGAGTTGAGCGGAGCGCTGGACTCAGGCCGCGTCCGGGAGGTGTCGCTGGGCGTCCTGGCGGCAGTCGCGGCAGTGGCTCTGGTCCGTCGAGCGGAAGCCCCGGTCGCAGCCGTCGCAGTTGCGCATGGTCGTGGGGGCCGGGCCTGTCGGGGGTGGTGTGGTGCTGCTGAAGGAGGCGGGCAGCGGCGTCTCCTTGAGGCGGTAGGCGAGGATGCCGGCCGGGCGGACCAGGAGGTGGTCCGGGAGCCCTGTGGTGAGGTGGTCGGTGATGTGCGTGGGCAGCAGGCCCGCCGCGAGCCACCGGCCGACGGCCGGGGCGAGGCGGGCGGCCTCCCGTTCGGAGAGGACGAGGCGGGGGTCGATGTGGCGAAGGCGGGCGAGGACGGCGACGGCTCGGGGGTCGGCGTCGGTGAGCGGGAGGGGTGTCTCGGCCTCGGCCCGCGCGCGCGGCTCCTCCCGCGTCGTCTCCCGCCGCGCGGTCGCGGTCGCGGGGGAGGGGGCGGGCTGCCGCCGGGGCCCACGCGGCCTGGGCGGCCTGGGTGGTTCGGGGGTTCCGTCCGGGTCGGGGGTCGGTTCGGGGGCGATGCCGGGGATGTCGTGGAAGTACGTACGGGTGCGGACCTGACCGGTGGTCGTGCGCTCACGGCGGCGTTCCAGGTATCCGGCCGCTTCCAGCTCCCTCAGCGCCCGCGAGATGCGGATCTCGCCCTCGTCGAAGTGCGCGCACAGGGCGGCGATGCTCACGCAAGTGCCGGTGGGCAGCGAGGAGATGTAGGCCGCGACCCCGACCGTGACCGCGCTGCCGCGCCGCTGCGCGAGGGCGTTGGAGAGCACGGTGAAGTCGGCCGTCAGCCGGGTGCGTACATGGATCACACCGGAGGTCGGAGCTCCGGCGTCGGCGCGCAGGCGCGCGTTAGACTGCGATTCAGCCATCGGGAAGGTGCTTTCTTCCTGGTTGGTCAGGCCCTCGATCGGGATGCCAGTCCCGGCCGGGGGCCGTATCTGTCTTCGGTTGTCGCGGCGAACGTAACCGCCTGCCTCCCACGCCTGCAAGCCGGTCACCCGGACGGGTGACGCGCCCCTCCTGGCCAGGGAGGGTGGGTGGGCGGGTAGTTCTTTCCCCCGGTTCTTGGGGGAGTCGGCGGCCCACCGGCCCCTCGTGCACAAGCCCCCGGCGAGCCGTCCCGCCCCGCCGCCCCGCCGCCCCGCCGCCCGGCTCCCGCCCGGTCCTTGCGCGCTGTCGTACGGGTGTCGCATTGTTCCGCGATTCACCGATGCCATGGCGTGCGGGGGACCGGGCCCGCCATGCTGACGTCCGGCTGAACGTATGCATGTACGTACGTGTGTGTCTCGGAAGGTACCGATGTCCAGAAGGCAACTCTTATCCGTCGTGGTGTTGTTGACGGTTCTCGGGTGGAGCGTGGTGCTCGTCGCCGTCGGCGAGACGGCCGCGGCAGCCGCCGCGGTCCCCGCGCTCGTGCTCAGCGCGGAACAGGTCGTGACGTCGATGACCACGACGGCGATCACGACCACTGCGGCGGCCACGACGGCCACGGCCGAGCAACCCGTACGCGTACCGGATGACGAGGAGCGCGCCGGGTGACCCCGCCGTCCCTGTCGCGGCGGCCCGGTGGGGGCGCGCCGGCGGGCAAGCCGGGCCGGAAGCTGGGGCCGATAGCCGAGGGCGTGGGCCGGGCGCACCGGGCCTGGCTGGAGCCCCTGCGCAGCCGGTTCCTGGCCAGCGGGCTGACGATCGGTGAGCTGAGCGACCGTTCGGGCTGGGCCAAGTCGAAGATCTCCGAACTGCTGCGCGGCACGGGCCGTTACCCGCGCTGGGAGATCACCTACGGCCTCCTGGACGTCCTCGACGTACCCACCTGGCCGATGCGGCGGCTGTGGATGGCCGCCGCGCTGGAGGCGCGGAAGAAGCCGGACTGGATAGACGGCTGCATCCAGAACCATCAGAACCACCAGAACCACCAGAGCCGCCCGCCGCACCCCCCTGGTCAGGACCGGGGCCCGGACCGGCACCCCGGTGCGGGCCTGTGGGCCGGCGCGGCCGTCCCCCCCGCTGGAGCACCAGGCGTTCACCGAACTCAACCGCGCCCCCTATCTCGCCTACGCCCGCCTCTTCGTGAGCGAGGCGGAGGCGCGCGAGGTGGTCGCGGAGACGTTCGACGTGCTGTGGTTCCGCTGGGACGAGGCGCTGGCCAGCGCGGACGTGGTGCCGTTCGCGTGGTCGGTGCTGCGCCGGAGCGTGATGGCCCGCGCCTGTCACACGGACGGCTGCCCCGAACTGGCCCGCACCGCCTTCGACACCGTCGCCCTGAGCCTGGTGTCCACGCCCGCGGCGCGGTTCGCGCAGATCGAGGAGTCGATGGGCCTGTTCAAGGCCATCAGCCGACTGCCCGCCCATCAGCTGGACGTCATGGTCCTCACCTATCTGCGCGGCATGGACCACGCCGCCGTCGCCGACGTCCTCGGCGTCCCGATCGCCTCGGTCCACACCGCCGACCGCTACGCCCGCAAGACACTGTCCACAGCTCTCACCACAGCTACAGCTACAGCTACCGATACCGCTACAGCCACCGCCGCAGCCGCCCCTCCGACCCCACCTCTCCACCCCGAGAACGACCTGGGAGAGACCCCGCGATGATCCCGACCCCGCCGATGACCCCGATGACCCCGACCGGCCCGCTGGACCAACTCCTCGCCCGCGCCCTGCTCCTCGACGCGCCGCACGTCCCGCACGACGTCGTCCCCGGCGCCCGCCGCCCGGACTCCCCGCTGCCGCTGCCGCCGGCCGGCCACCCGGACCGTACGGGCACGACGGCGGCCCGGCACCGTACGAGCACGATGGCGGCCCGCGATCTGCGCACCCTGTGCGAGACGGTCCTGGCCCACATCACCCCCGAGTCCCTCCAGGACTTCGTCACCGAGCACCTGCCGGAGCCGCCCGGCGCCCGCGTCCTCGGCTGCATCCTCCAGCTCGCCGACGCCGAGGACAGCGCCCGCTCCTGGTGGCAGTACGCGGCCGGCGCGGGCGACGACCTCGCCTCGTACTGCCTCTACCTCCACCATCTGATCCTCGGCGACACGGAGGCGGCGGCGTGGTGGCGCGAGCAGACGAACATCGCCACCCGCCCCGCCCCCGAACCCCTGATGGCCGTCCCGGACCCGGGCATCCCCACCGCGTACGACGCCAGCTTCCCCACGGTCCTGCGCGCCCTCTCCCACCTCGACCGCGCCACTCCGCCCCGCCGCACCGAACTCGTCGACGCGGTCATGCACTACGTCCCGGAGGCCGTGGCCCTCGGCTACGTCGACAACCCGGACTTCGAACTCCCCCTCCCCGGGCCCGACTTCGCCGAGCACATCAGCATCCTGGTGGCCGCCGCCTCGGCCGCGGCCACCTGGATGACACCCCCGCCCCTCCACCCCACCTCCCCCCGTCTGCCGCGCCGACCCCGGACAGGGGGAGAGGGAGGCTGGTGATCAGCTGACGTCCGACGCGTCCAGCCGGTACAGCCCGCTGTCGCTGTAGTCGCTCACGGCGCTGCCGTTCGCCTTGACCCACTCGGCGATCTCGGAGGCGGCGGTGCTGCCGCCGCCGCCCCGGCCGCTGTCACTGTCGCCGACGACGATGTAGTGGAGCTCGCCCGCCTTCACCAGTTCCTTGAGCCTGGCGAGGGTCATGGCCTCGTCGCTGCCGGACCAGCCGCCCATGGAGATCACGGGCTGACCGGACTCCAGGATGATCGAGGAAGCCGTCTGGTCGGTGGCCACCGCCACCAGCCAGGTCGCGCCGTCCTGGTTCTTCTTCAGATACGTGATCATCTCGGACGAGACCTGCGAGCCGCCGCCCATTCCGCCGCCGCCCATTCCGCCACCGTCCGTACCGCCATCGTCCGTACCGCCATCGCCGTCGGCCTGACGGCTGGCGGAGCCGCTGGAAGTCGAACTTGAGTTGCCGGAAGCCGAGTTGCCCGTACCGCCGGGCGCGTTCCCGCTCGGGGCGTCCCCGCTCGGCCGCTCACCCCCGCCCGTACCGCCCCCACCCATGCCGCCCCCGGTGCTGGGACCGGCCGTCGGGTTGGTGCCGTTGGTCGAGGCTGTGGTGGCGGCCGAGACCGAGTACGCCGCGGGCCCGGCCAGCAGCGCGACGACCGCCGCGAGCGACGCCAGCCCGACCAGCTTGCGGCGCCGCATGAACCGTCCGACGAGCAGCCCGATCACGGCGACCGCACCGGCGACACCGGCCACCACCTGCGCGACCGTGTAGAGCGTGCCGGACCCGGAGACCCGCTGCAGCAGCACGACCGCCCAGACCGCGCTGACCGCCACCGCCAGGGGCAGCACCCACCCCCACTTCACGACCGGCCGCTCTTTGAAGGCGCCGTACAGCATGACCCCGCCCGCACCGGCGAGGGCCGCGATCCCGGGGGCCATGGCGGTGACGTAGTACGGGTGGAAGGTGCCCTCGGCGAGGGCGAAGGTCAGGTAGTGCAGGACGAACCAGCCGCCCCAGAGCATCAGGGCCGCCCGCTTGCCGTCCGTACGCGGAGCACGCCCCCGCAGCACCAGACCGCCCACCAGCGCGACGACCGCGAACGGGATCAGCCAGGAGATCTGGCCGCCCATGATCTCGTTGAACATCCGGTAGACGCCCGCGTCGCCGCCGAAGCTCGCCCCGTTGCCCTGCGAGCCCACCGACGAACTCGCGCCGAAGATCCGGCCGAAGCCGTTGTAGCCGATGACCAGGTCCCAGACCGTGTTGTCGGTCGAACCGCCGATGTACGGGCGGGAGGAGGCGGGGATCAGATCCACGACCACCATCCACCAGGCGCTCGACACGACCAGCGCGACCGTGCCGACGGCCAGGTTGCGGATACGGCGGCCGAGCGAGGCGTTCGCCGCCCACAGGTAGACCAGGAAGAAGACCGGCAGGACGACGTACGCCTGCATCATCTTCGTGTTGAAGGCGAACCCGATCGCGACGCCGGACCAGACGAGCGGCATCAGCCGGCCGGTGCGGACGGCTTTCGTGAGCGCCGCGGCACCGAGCAGCATCAGGAACACGAGGACGGGGTCGGGGTTGGTGTCCCGGGTGATGGCGACCGTGATGGGCGTCAGGGCGAGCGCGAGCGCGGCGACCGTGCCCGCGACCGCCCCGAAGTCCCGCTTGACCATGCGGTACAGCACCGCCACGGACCCGACGCCCACCGCGACCATCGGCAGCAGCATCTGCCAGGTGCCGTAGCCGAACACCCGGGCCGACAACCCCATCACCCACAGCGCGAACGGCGGCTTGTCGACGGTGATGAAGCTGCCCGAGTCCAGCGCGCCGAAGAAGAACGCCTTCCAGCTCTTCGTGCCGCTGTAGACGGCCGCGTTGTAGAAGGTGTTGCCGGTGATCGAGGACAGGTTCCAGGCGTACAGCGCCGTGGCGAGCACGAGGATCGCCCACAGGGCCGGGCGCGCCCAGCGGGGGTCGTCCGGTGCGCCGGTGAACAGCCGGCGTGCCCGGACGGCGAGACCACCGCCGGCTTCGGGGCGTCCGTCGGAAGGAGCTTCGGCCCGATGCCTCGGGCCACGGTCCCGCCCGGTGGCGGGCGGCGGGGCGAGGGTCGTCATGACGCGTACTCCATGCCCTTGAGGTCGTCGACGGCGGTACGGACGATGTCGACCCGGCTGTCGGTGTCGAAGAACCAGGCGGTGCCCTCGATGTGCGGGGCGCGCCTCGGCCCCCGCCCCTTCCGCTCCAGCCGGACGGTGTGGACGTGGGGGAGCCGTTCGGCCAGGGCGCGGGCCGACTCCCGGGTGGCGTCCGTGCTCGCGTTGTCGCCGATCGTGATCCCGAACTGGAACGGGAACCGGAACGGGAAGGACGCCTCGAGGTATGCGTGGAGACGGCCGATGCCGCCGGCGAGGACGTGCGCCTCGTTGTGGACCGGCACCACGATCTCGACCGAGCGCTGCCGGACGCCTCCCGCGTTCATTTCGTTCATGGCAGCGACTGTCGAGGCCGCTTCTGGGGCGACGCTGAGCGAGTACTGAGGGAAGAATGAGAATCAGCGAACTCACAGCTTCCCCACAGCGGGAGGGCTCAGCCCGTTCTCATGACCGTCCATGCGGTCACGGCTGTCACGGCTTCATGACTGGTACGGCTGCTGCTGAGGCTGGCCGTGGGGCTGGCCCCCGTGGGTGCCGGCGTTCTGCTGCTGCAGCCGTTCGGCCTGCTCGGCGTCGATCTTCTGCTCGGCGCCGCAGAAGGTGCACTGCGTCTGGTACTTGGTCGAGAACGGGAACAGCGGCACGAAGAACAGCGTGAACTTCGTGACCCGCTTCCTGAGCGTGTGCGCGGCGGGGTTCCCGCACTGCCCGCAGACCAGCGTCAGTATCGCGAGCTGGTACAGGTATCCCTTGGTGCCGAAGATGATGAACATCTGATCCTTCCCGGGGCTGTCGATCGACGCACTGCTCTCCAGTGTGCCCGTCCCTTACTTCTTCACCTCGCCGGTGAAGACCGCCTCCTCGGAGTCGTAGTCGGGGGAGACCTCGACCTGGAGGAACGTTTCGTCCTTGGGAAGTTCGCAGGCCCACGGAACGGTGAGGGAGCGTCCCGCGAGGATACGGGTCTCGGGGAGCCCGTCGAGCCCGTCGTCGTAGATCGCCTCTCCCTCCTTGCCCTCGTCGCCGTAGGCGCAGTCGACCGTCATCTCGTTGGCGTCGACGGTGGCGTCCGACCCGTTGACGACCTTGATCGTGAACTTCGCGTACGGGGTGTTCTCGGGCGCCGCGTAGTCGTTCGACACCCCGCGCTCGAACCCGGAGAGGGTGACCTCGACGTCGCTGTCGTAGACGACGGTGTCGTCCAGAGCGAAGACGCCGTCGTCGTCGGACGAGGTGTCGCTCACGTCACCGGACGAGTCCTCGGCCTCTTCACCGCTGTCGTCACCGGTGGTGTCGGCGTCCTCGGCCGCGACCGTCTTCGTGACGGTGACCGTCGGCGCGGGCGAGGCGGTCCCGTCGCCGTCGTTCGTCACCACGATGCCCGTTCCGATGACACTCGCGACGACGGCGACGGCACAGCCGACGATGACCAGGTTGGTCCGGTTCCGGCCCGGCGGCTTCGGCGGCTGGGGCGGGACGGGCGGCCCGTAACCCGGCATGGGTGGCGGCGGTGGCGGTGGCGGTGGTGGTGGCGTGATGTCGTGGCTCATGGTCCCCCCACGATGGTGCAGTTGAAGGATGAATCATCCCGTACGCGAGCATTTTTTTGGAGAGTGTGTGGCTGGATCGTGATGGTGGCGCGGAGGAGGAGGCGGCGGGGGGAGGGGCGAGGGAGGAGGACGAAGGCGGACGGCGTGAGAGGGGGCGGCGGTCGCGTGCGGTCGGCCGCGTACGACCGGGTCCCGCCGAGTGCAACCTGAGAGGCAGAAGGGGTTCCCCCTGCGGAGCGATGCGGTGTGTGCCCCCGTTCCGGAAACCTGTCCTCATGGAAGCGATCAAGGAGCCCGACTGGAACACCGTGGGAGCCCTGGGCGGCGCCCGGGGCGCGCGGGCGGCCGACGGGGGCGACATCGGCACGGAGCATCTGCTGGCCGGCATCACCATGTCCAAGGGGCCCGCGCGCGAGGCGCTGGAGCACGAAGGGGCCACCCGCACCGCGCTGTTGGCGGTGCTGCGGGACAGGAGGGACCGGGACGCCGCATGGAGCGGCACCGACGACACCGGGACGAGCGTCGCCACCCGGGACGTCCTGGGGGAGGACGGCAGCGACCGCTTCACGGGCGCCGCGGCCAGGGCGCTGACCACGGCGATGCGGCAGGCGCACCAGGAGGGGGCGGAGAAGTTCGGCACGGTCCACCTGCTGCGCGCGCTGCTGGCCGAGGACAACCACGCGGTGGAACTGCTGGCGGCCTGCGGCATCACACCCGAGGCCGTACGAGCCCACCTGGACGGGGTCGCGGCCGACTCCGGGGACGCAGCCGCACGGGACGTGAGCGGAGGCCAGGCCGACCGGACCGCCCGCGAGGACGACCTGCCCCCTCTCCTGCACCCCACCCGCGACATGCTCCTCGGCCGCGCCCACTACCGCCACCTGCCCTTCTGGAAGCGGTGGCTGGTCAAGGCCTCCGGCGTCAACTGGGCGTCGAGGCCCACCTGGTGGGCCGCCTTGGAGACCCATGAGCAGGCGCGCCGCCTGGGCAGCCGCACCCTCGGCACGGAACACCTCCTCCTGGCGATCCTGGCCACCCACGAGGTAGCGCTCCGCCACCCGCACCTCACCCGCGAGAACGCCCCCACCCCCGACCTCCGCTACGCGGGCGGCGAACGCCTGGCCCGCCTGGGCCTCGACCACGCCAAGGTCCACCAGGCCCTGACCACCGCCCGCATCCCCCTGTCCCCCGACGCCCGCCCCCTCAAGCAGTACCTCGACGCCGCCACCACCCCACCCACCCCCACCCCCACCGACGAACCCTGGCCCGACCCGGGCACGGGCCCCCTCCTCGAAACCCTCCTGACCGAACAGACCCGAGCCCGCCAATTGATCGAGGCCCTGACCACGCCCCCCAGCCCCTGACCGAACCCCTCCACCGACGCATCCAAGCGCACGAGCATGCCCCCTGCCCCGGCGATCCCCGCGGCCCGGTTCGTCACGGGCGCGGGCGTCCGACGCGCCCGTCTGCCGCGAGCCTCGTGCTACTCGTACTTACTCGTAGTTGGTCGCAGCTCGTAGCGCCTGTGCGAAGAAGCTCCAGTCACCGTCGGCAGGCAGATCGCGAGCGACATTGGCGTACCAGCCGTCCGCGTCATCGATCCATGCGGCCAGCGCCTCCAAGAAACTCCTGAGATCCGCGTTCTCCCACGAGTGACCCTCCTCGGTGTGGCTCCGGCGGAGGACACGGAAGAAGGCAACCAGGTCTTCCCTGCTGTCGACATGATCAGGAGAAGCGGTCATACGCGGCACCCTACTTGGCACGTGCGCGGGCTCCCGGGCTGGTGAGCACCGCTCCAGGAGCCCAATCGGGCGGCTTGCACGGGGCCCCGCCTCCGGGACGACACACGGTTCGCGTCCACCCAAGGCCGCCTGAGTCCGCCCTCGTTGACAGCAGCTGGCGATGTCAGACGGGATGGTCCAGGATGGCCCGAATGGAACACGTCGAGGCAGAGCTGTTCACTGACGGCGGGAACGACGCCGTGGTTCGCCTGCCCGGTCGCAGGTTCCCCGGAGTGCTGATCCAGGGCGACTCCCTGCACATCCTCCGCAGCGACATGGCCGAGGTGGTCGAGGCCTGCGAACGCGGCGACCTGACCGAGGCCGGGGATTCGGCCGCTCTACTGCTGGCGAGCCTCGACACCTTGCTGACGCGCTACGCCACGGCGTTGGAACGGCACGAGATCCAGCGACCGTACTGACCGGGCCTCGCAGAGCTTCGAGCTTCCATCGGCCGGGCGCCGACCTCGACGGATACGTCTGGAGCGTGAATTGGCACTGGTGGCGTTGGCACGCCGATCTCTGTCGCCGACGGCGGCTTCCCGCTGCGGAGCTCCCGTAGGGGGCCTGCTTGAATCGGCCCATGACTTCCGTTGGAGCATCGGACGAGAACCGAGAGGTGAAGGAACTCGCTGTCTGGCTCGGCGGGACGTCCGTGGCGTGCTGGTTCTGTTGCCCCTTCTGGACACTCGTTTGCTACCTTGCTCTGCCCATGGCCCTGGTCGGCCTTGTGCGGGCCTACGTCGAGCACCAGGCGTCACTGCATGGCCGAGCGAGCAGGTCGCGAGCCGTAGCGGGTGGTGTGCTGTCCCTCCTGGGAGGAGCGGCGGCGATCGCCTACATGATCTTTCTAGCCACCCACCCGGACCTTCCCGTCCAGGAGTAGCGGTTCCGCTCATCACGCTGTGCTCTTTTACTCGTATGGATTCCAACTGTGGTGGTGGGGTATCGGGGCGCGTGCAGGGGCGTTCACCTGCGTTCATGGGCGGCCCGCGCGTGGGTTGCAGAGACGGAGCCCGCGCATGACTCTGGAGGGAGTACGGCTGGGCGCGGAGGCCGCACATCGCCTGGCACGGACGGGTCTCTATGGGTTCGAGGCAGGGCTGACGGAGGGCGAGTTCACGCGCATCGAGCGCGAGTACGGCTTCGAGTTCGCGGACGATCACCGAGCATTCCTTGCCGCCGGGCTACCGATCAACGTTCCTCCCGAGGACGGGCAGACCTGGTCCAGGCCCTGGCCGGAGTGGCGCGGCGGCGACTTGGACAGCTTGCGTCGACAACTCGACTGGCCGGGCGAGGGCGTTCTGCTCGATGTTGAGCACAACGCGTTCTGGTACGAGGGGTGGGGTGATCGTCCGGTCGACGGAACGGCGGCACTGGATACGGCACGGCGTCATCTGGCGGAGGCGCCGGTGATGGTGCCCGTGTATGCCCACCGATACCTGCCTGCCGGCCGAGGAAGCTCCGGGCATCCGGTGCTCTCGATGTGGCAGACCGACATCATCCATTACGGCCTGGACCTGGCCGACTACGTGCACCAGGAGTTCGACGAGGCGCGGGGCGAGGTCGACGACAGCTGGAATCCACGAGCGACAGTCCCCTTCTGGCGGGACCTCCTCTGACTCCTCGAGGAGTCCGGGCAGACGGCGGATACCTTCAGCTTGGGAAGCCGCGAGCATGTGCGGTGCTTCGAGTGCTGACCTCGGCGAACATCCAGGCGGCGCACTCCTCGGGCGGGACTGCGTTCCCCGCTGTTCCCCGCTGTTCCCCGCTGTTCCCCGCTCGTTCTGGTGCGCATGCGGTGCGGCCGAGCAGCAGCCCACCGTGGGCGCCAGTAACGGTCACACACAGCGCCCATCACCGTATGGGGCAGGCACCGCACGTTGTGCAGCCCTTTCCCGAATCCTGTCCCCGACCCGTCCCCGACTCGTCCCCGACTCGTCCCCGACCCGTCCCCGACCCGTCCCCGAGACGTCCCCGAGACGTCCCCGAGCGTACGTACAACCATTCGGCCGCAGCATCCGTCGTAGAGCGCAGTCGATCAGATCATCAGGTCATCAGGTCGCTCACAGCACGAGCTCGACAACGGAGACCCATGCGCGCCAGACGTACCGCCCTCGCCGCTGCCGCGACCCTCGCGGCAGCGGTCTGCACACCGCTCCTGACGGCCCCCGCGGTGTCGGCGGCCCCCGCCAAGCTGTCGGACGACTTCAACGGCGACGGCTACCGCGACTTCGTCATGCTCGGCGGCTCGCACGGCAAGGACGGCCGGGTCACGGTCGTCTACGGCACGTCGACCGGCCCCGGGACCCGCGTCCAGACCATCCACCAGGACTCGCCCGGCATCCCCGGCGCGGTGGAGAAGGACGACGGGTGGGGCACCGCCGCCACCACCGCCGACCTCGACCGGGACGGCTACGCCGACCTGGTCGTCTCCTCGCCCGGCGAGAACGTCGGCGCCATCCAGTCCCGGGGCGGCCTGACCGTCGTCTGGGGCGGCGCGGGCGGCCTCGGCTCGGGCACGGTCTTCAACTCGCCGGTCCCGCAGGAGTACGAGAACCAGGGCGACCACTTCGGCGAGGACGTCGTCTCGGGCGACTTCGACGGCGACGGCGACCCGGACCTCGCCGTGACCAGCAGCAGCCGGGTGGGCGTTGTCCTCCTGAAGGGCCCCTTCACGCGCACCGGCGGAAAGAGCGGCTCGGACTCCCTGGGCGGTGGCTACGGCTATCTGCACGCCCCCAACCTCGTCGCCGGCCGGGTCACCGCCGACGCCGCGACCGACCTGTACATCCTCGGCTCGGATCTCCAGGCGGACGACGGCACCAACCTGCGGGCCTACTTCCACCGCGGCGGCAGCACCTTCACCCAGCGCGCGGGCGATGTGCTGGTGCCGGACGACGGCGGCCACCAGGGCGGCGACATCCTGGCCATCGGCGACTTCGACAAGGACGGCTACGGCGACCTCGCCATCGGCCGAGGCTACGAGCCGGGCGACGGCGAGCGCGGCTATGTCACCGTCCAGTACGGCGGCTCCGGCGGCCCCGACAAGGCCCGCAAGCCGGTGAAGTTCAGCCAGAACACCACCGGAGTGCCCGGTTCCTCGGAGAACGAGGACTACTTCGGCTCCGCCATCGCCGCCGGCGACGTCAACGGCGACGGCTACGCGGACCTCGCCGTCGGCGCCCGAGGCGAGGACCTCGGCACCAAGCACAACGCCGGCTCGGTCACCGTCCTGCTCGGCCGCGCGGGCGGCCTGACCGGCACCGGCGCCAAGTCCTACACCCAGGACACCTCCGGCGTCACGGGCACCCCCGAGACCGAGGACCAGTTCGGCGCCCACCTCAAGCTCACCGACTACACCCGCGACGGCCGCGCCGACCTGATGATCGACACCAACGAGCAGCTCGGGTACGAGGACCGCTGGGGCCTCGTCCACCACCTCAAGGGCTCCACGTCGGGCATCACGACGAAGGGCTCCAAGACATACTCCGTGACAACCCTGAAGCTGTCCTACGCCCGCCTGGGCGGCCCGTTCGCCCGCTGAGCCCACTGACCGCTGCGGCTACCGCTGAGAGCGGTCCACAGCCGCCCCCCGCCTGCCGGCACCGAGCCCGCAGGCGGGGACTTTGCGCCGGGCGACCGCGCCCCGACGGCAATGGTGGACACCCCACACACCGCCGGATCCGATGAGGCCATCCTCTGACGCCATCCTCAAGGTGGGGGATCTGCCGGACGACGACTCGGCGTCCCGGCTGACCTCGATGAGGCCGTCGCCGGTGACCTGCGCGAAGGCACGGTGAGCGCTGCCGACGATGGCGACGCCCTCGCCGGGCGGCAGCCCGCCGCTCCCTGACGACGTCCGCGAGCCCCTTCGCGATCAGCTCGCCTGGCGGGTGGATGAGGCATCCACATGGCAGTCGATCATGAAAGGCGGCCTCCCGTTCGAAGCGAACGAGAGGCCGCTGACCCTCTGTCCTGCTGGTGCAGGCGGTGCCCCCGGTAGGATTCGAACCTGCGACACCCGCTTTAGGAGTTCGATCCGGGCACGTTCCGGCTGCGGCCGGCGACTGGTGGGACGGCCGGGCAGAGACGCTGGCGTACGTGATCGTCCGGCGCCGTTGATGTCAGCTGTGGATGTCAGGCGGCGCCGCTTGCTTGGGCTACGGACGGCGGTAGGCGGCGCGGTCGGTTCCGGGTAGCGGGGCCCGGGAGAGAGTTACGGAGCAGGGGTACTCAGGGTCGCCTACCTCCATGAGTGCGAACTGATCGACGTCGTGCTGGACGAACCGATGGAGGTACTGCAAGAAGAGTTCGAGTTCCTCGCCGGAGAGCGGTTCGTCGTGTCGATCGTTTCGCACGCGCTCACCCTACGGCTGACCTGAGTGCCAGGACCTCTTCGTCCCGAAGCAACTTGGGCGGGGGCTCGGCCTTGAGATGGCGGGGCTTTCACCTGCGTGGATGGTCCGCAGCCGTTCGCGGTTGTTCGCCGTTGTCCGCTGGCGTTGTCACGCAGTTACTGACCTTGCTGGCGTGATGTCGTCAAGGTGAGGCCGGTTTCAGTGAGACATCCGTCGACGAGGTTGCTGCGGTACTGGATCTGGCGGAGGCCCTGGCGAAGGGTGCGCATCAGATGGTCGGGGTCGGTGAAGGCGGTGTTGGCCTGGCTGCTGCGTCGCAGCAGTGACCAGATGCCCTCGACGGGGTTGAGGTCCGGTGCATAGGCGGGCAGGAAGTAGCAGGTGATCCAGTCGTGGGTGTCGATGAACTCCCGCAGCCGGCGGTCCTTGTGCACGTTCAAGTTGTCCCAGACGAGCACGATCGGCGCGCCGAGCTGTTGGTGGGCGGCGGTCAGCAGGTCGCGGTAGTCGGTCCAGGTGAAGCTGCGTCTGCCGCCCCGCTTGTGGTCGGCGTGCCGCTTGGGCCGGTAGATCAGCCGTGAGCGCTCGCCCTCCTTGTAGCAGGTCAGAGCGGCGATGGAGAAGCGGCGCTGGGAGCGTCCCCGCACCCGGATGACGGGTGTGTGTCCGCGCCTGGCCCAGGTGCGGGCAGTGGGCGGCGTCATCGAGAACCCGGCCTCGTCTTCGAAGCAGAGCCAGGCCCCGAGCGCCGCCATAGCGTTTCCACCTGCGGCCAGGTCTCCTTCACCCAGCCGGTGACGGCTTCCTCGTCACGCTCGGTCGCGCGGCGGGCCGGCACCTGGTGGCTGAAGCCGTGCCGGTGCAGCATCTGCGCGATGGCCGACAGCGTCATGCTCTTGTGGAACCGGCGTCCGATCAGCGTCTTGATCCGCGAGAGCGTCCAGGTCTGGTCCGGCCAGCCGTGTGCGACCGGCCCCTTGGCCAGCTCCTGCTCGAGCACCTCAAACAACGCCTCGCTCAGCTTGGGCCTGGACGCCGGCCCCGCCGACTCCAGCGCTGACGTCCCGCCGTGCTCCCATGCCTGGCGCCATCGTTGTACCGACCGCACGCTGACACGTAACTCCTTGGCGACCGCGGCATTGTCGCGTCCCAGAGCGAATAACTCGGCCGCCCGCATCCGGATGCGCTCACGAAAGACCCGCCGCTCCGCGGTCAGCCCGCCCCCTTGCGGATACCTCATACAACCGGCCTACCGCGACAACCACCGCTTGTCAGCCCCCGCGACATCACCCCAGCAAGGTCAGTAGACACTCACTGCTCCCCCTGCGCGGGACCACCGTGCTCACCAGCACTCCATTGATCTCCCGACGTACTGACAGGTCGGGTCGTCGGGGTGGCCCCGCTCGTTGCCGCTGGCGCGCGACCACACGATCAGAACCAGCAGCGCGAGGAACCCGATCACGACGCCCTTGGCCCACCTCATGGACTCCTCATCGCGGACGCGCTGGATGAGGTCTTCGTGCTCCTGTTGGCGTCGTTCCGCAAGGGTGAAGCCGTCGTCGTCGGCAAACTCGTCGTTGGCGGATTCCTCGTCACTCGACAAGGAATCGAAGTGGACCGCCTCAAATTGTTCACGGCGGGCTTCGCGCGCCTCCCGTTGCGCTCGGACAGCGTCCGGTTCGGGGAAGGGGAACCGGCGGGACCAGTCACTCTTGTGACAGCTCGCGCAGCTCGAAACACCTTCTCCTTTGACGCGCATCAGGCGGCCGACGCCGTGACCACAGTGTGGGCATGTGTGCTTGACCTCGGCCATGTTCCCCCCTCAACGACCGGTTCAGATTAGAGCTCGGGCCATGTCTGTGGGGGCAGTACGGAGGTTCCTGCGGGCACGCGGCTCGGAGGCCGCAACCAGAGATAGATAAGTGCACGTCAAGGCTGTCCAACGAGTCAGCTTTCCGTGACTCGTCCGCGTATGGTCCACAGCGTCCCGCTCATGTCCGCGCGAGGGCCTGTCGTTTGGATCAGGCGGCGTCAGGGCGCGGTGCCTTGCAGGCCGGCCCGAGCGGGCAGGGTGCGTGCACCCTGTAAGGCGGAGGATGGCGACGGCACGATGTGCCCCTCCCGCGTGAGCGAATCCGAGCGTGGGGGACTCGGTGACTGACGCCGCAGATGGGAATGCTCTGCCTTCCACACCCTGCCCCTTCAGTAACCAGGTCGCAAATAAACCAAACGCCGCATTTGGGGCAAAAGATGCCTAAGTTGCAAAACTCGCCATCTTCTCGATTCTGCCTATTTTAAGTTGCTGGATGGTGAGGATGTGTCAGATTCGGGTCGAGTAGTGGACCATGATGCGACCGGCAGCAGTAGACTGGCTGACCAACTTGACGAATTGTTGCGGCAGTGGGGGGCGCGCAGTGTCAAACCTTGGCCAACGGATGTTGGGTGTGATGAGTGAGGTATCGGCAGCGGCCGAGGCCCATGCCCCCGATGCTGACGCGCTGACTTCGGATGAATTGGCACTCCTGAAACTGTTGGCAACGGAGCCGTTCGACTTGAGTCTTACCCTCAAGGAGTTGATGGCTGATGCACATCAGGATTGAAACCGAACGCCGCAGAGGCCTTCGCATAATCGAGGAAATCCCTGACATCGAGCTTTGCAAGATTCAGGGATACAACGGTATTGGCAAGACCAATGCAATCAAGCTGCTAGCATTGTGCGTTGGCGAAACACCCTTTCGCAGTGATTCTGCGGCGTGGCCGTCTTTCAGAGAGCAGCTCTTGGGTGGGAGCGTAGAGATCTCAGGCCTCCGCAACGGAGAAGAAATCAGATGGGATCTGACCCCGGAGCAGTGGCCGCTCGACCCTGCAGAGTCACTCAATGAAGCGATCGGGTCCGTTTGGATCAATGGGAAGAAATCTAGCCACAACGATGTAAGGCAGATTCTTCGCGTATATCACATTCTAGCTGCAGACACGCCGCAGAATGTCCTGTCTGCGCGAATCCTGGAAGCGCAAAAAGAAATTCTGGGATGGACCACGGAGCGTCAGGCGCGCCTAAATGCCCTTGACGAATCAATCGACACTGTTCGTGAGCTGATTGTCGATGCTGGACCGGAGAATTTCGCAGCAGAACTTGTGATCATGCGCGATTCCAGGCAACGGGCGGAGAAGATTGCAGGCGAGCTAGCAGAAGCTAGCCGCCGCATGAAGCTTCTCAAGCGGGCGGTTGAAGTAGCAGACCGGCTGATTCAGGTTCGAGGGCGTGGGCCGGAAATGGACGCGACACTCGCCGAACTTGCGGGGCGCCTTGCTGATCTCGATAGCCAAAAGGAATCGCTAGATCAGAAAATCGCGGATGCTAGTGCTCGGAAGCATCGCGATGCAGAGGCCGAGAAAAAATTCAAAAACGCTCAGAATTACTTGGATCGACATGATCGATCCTTGCGAGCGGCACGTCGCTCACTGGAGAATGCTGCAGCGGGCGCAGGCATCGAGCCTCGGCGTGACGTCATAGAGCGGGCACAACGCGAAGCCAGCGAACGCCTCGGCGCGTTGACGAGCCAACTACCGAGTGTGCATTCGGCCCCACTGATCCTTGAAGTTCTCGACGACCTGATTCGTCGTCTGACTGCAGCAGAGGATGAGGAACTTGGCTCTGCCACCCTGCTGACGAACTCAGAAGGTACGGAGATCTACTCCGTGTCGTCTTTGAATCGCTCTTTGTCGGCAGATCGTGAAAAGCTTCGGAAACGCACTCCGTCTGCTGACGCAGCTAAGCTCAATGAGGATATTTCGGACACGCGTAATCTCCTCGATAATCTGACGCAAACTTCCGATGCCCTTGGCGCGTTCGAGCTGGCTGAGGCCGGTTTGGTAAAGGCCAAGAAACGTCTGAAAGATGCGGTCGACAGTCTTCCTGAGCAGACGGCGCGGACGCTAGACGAACTCATGGAGCACAGAAATAAGCTAGATAAGGATTCGGCACAGGTTCAATCGAATCACGCTAGGCTTTCCCACGCGCGCGAGTTGCTCGGTGGAGGGCTCGATGAGCAGTCTCTGAATGCGGAACTCGTGCAACTCTGTCAAACCATGGATGTTAAGGCCTCACGCGTTAAAGGTCACTTAATGACAGAAGCGGCGAAGCTAGAGGAGATCGCTCGCAGCGATACACAGGCATCTCAGCAAGCCGAACGTGCAAGCGTAGCAGTTGAGAGACGTTCATCAGCTATGAAGAACGTAATCATTCAACTTACGCAGGATGCGAAGAATCGTTGGCTTGTTGAAGCCGTGCCACGCCTTGCTGACCTCGCCGACGCTGATGAGGAAAGTCAAGCTGCCGCTCTGATGACTGCTTTGAATAATGTGGAGAAGGCAAGGAATAAACTCCACCGCATCGATGGGCTGGTCAGAGGTACTGGACGAGCACTTGGCGAGCTTCATAACAGCATGGACAGCAGGGGTGGACTCCCGGCGGGAGTCGAGCCAGTCGACCACTCTGTGCGTCTTTGGCTGGGCGAGGATGTCCGGAAGTGGTTCGATGATGAACTCGTCCGAAAGGCTCTTTTCGGCGGCGGCAGCGATATACGCCTCGACCCGACCGACATGACGATTTGCTGGATTAATGAAGACGGTGAAGAGGAACGTCGTCCGCTCTCGGCCTTCTCGAGCGGGCAACAAGTATTCGCCTATACACAGGCACAGGTTGCCAAGCTTGATCGTGAGGGCCTCCCAGCAGCCAACAGGCTGATCGCTCTCGATGAGTTCGGATCCTTCTTGGACTGGGATCGCATGTCTAGCCTGGTTGACTTTCTACAGTCTCGCGAACGCGGGACGACGAAGGATCAAGTACTCGTGATTCTTCCTTTGGAAGAAAACGCGCCCCGCCGGCGCGGTGGCGAAGACAGTGTGGTCCAGGATCAGATCCGCAGTCTGGAACAGCGTGGCTACTTTGCGGAGGAGCTTCGCACGTGAATGAATCTGGGCATCGCACAGTTTTTGGCGTTCCTGCGGTTCTTACTGGATCAGAGATTTCTGTGCTCGTGGAAGATCTCACGACACTATGGAAGCTGACCTACAGTAGCCCGCCTAAGGATGTGGAGTCGGACCTTGAATTGTGCCGGAAGTTCTTTGACCCGCTGGCGCGGGGTGGCACGCTCCGTGAGCGGCTAGCCTCTCTTGAGAAAACACCTATGAAGATCAGGAGATCTTCATATGCGCAACCACTCGTAATCGACGTGGGATCCGACTCATGCATTGTCGGAGTCGAGGCGCGACTATTTCTAGACCTATTGCAAGACGCCGCGGGAGAAGACTATTTGGTCCTTTCTCCGGTGTCGATTGCAGCTATGGAGAGACGCGCACTTGATAAGTATCGCGAGTGGTCTACAGCCCGACTAAATCAGGTCATTGCGCTGCGTTCCGGCAAGGCCATTGAGGTCATGCAGGCGATCTCGGTAGGTCTAGTCATTGCGCTCCTGGTTAATCGATCCGACTCGCCAGAACGAGCCATTCCAAAGTTGTCTACGGACTCGCCAGAAGGGCGCCGCCTCAACTCAGCCATCTACAGCGGGGCAGAGCGGTTCGCTGAGGTGGTAATGCCTAATAAGAGCTCACGCTCTGCTGGCGAGAGAAGCCTCAAAGGGGGCTATGGCCTCAGCGAAGCCAGACGTCGACTGGCTCATCGCCTGGTGACTGAAAAGAGATCAAGCGGCGAGTTCGTCCATGTAGCCGCGGAATACAAAGGCGAGGTCATTCTCTACCTCGCGGCGGATCTGGCGCGAAGGTCTTCGTTGGCCGAAGAAGCTTTGACAGAGGCCTTTGATGAACTGATCGCAGGATTTCGCGAAACCGGGGACGCTCTTGCTCATGGGTCTCTTATTTTTGAGCGCCCTGCAGACACTCGCCGACTGAAGACACAATTCATTTCCGCGTTCGCAGAAGCTCGGGCTCGCAACGAACGCGAAAGTGAATAAATTGTCTAGCTTTTACGGAAGAGGATAAGCCTTTCCGAAAGCTCGACGTCATGCCGCACATTGTTGCTTTGCCATCGCTGGCCCCGCTTGCGGAGGGTTAGGTCCTTCTCGAATGAGAATCCGAGACCTTGGGCGATGTCGCCAATTAGACGCGGAGTGTCGATGTATACTCCGTAAGGTGCACTGTCGCCGACGAGCCATACGACAGGGGATCCAGGCTTCAAAGCGGTGGCCATATTTTCGAGCACTTGAGCAATGGCCAAGAAGTAATCGGGGAGGACTCGGTCGTACTCTTTACCTCTGGGACGCTTATTGCGCTCGGCCAAAAGTTTAGAGGTTATAGCAAGGACTGATTCAGCGATCTCTCCGTACTCTTCGAGCCTTTCAGCGGCGATGCGTGCTGCAGATACGCTGCTTTGCTGTGTTGTTGCCGTCAGCATTTCTGAGCGAACCTCTGTGCACATTTCAGCCCAGCTAGAGATGTCCCCCCAGAAATAGAGCTCGAGACGGGTTGCGTCCGCGTAGTCGAAGTTGTTGAGATACGGCGGAGATGAGACGCAACCGTGAGCGCTCTCAGGCCCCAAACTTTCCCATGCGATTTTTCCGCGCGAGTCGCCCTGAACAACTTGGTAGGAAAGATGGTTGGGGCTATCGACTGTTTCACGAATGTCTTGTTCCATCCATTCTGCGCGTTGGACGAAGCGCGCCAATGGATCGCGATGGATAGGCTTTCGTTCTGTTCCTGGTCTTTGATAGGGCCAGCCGACGCGTGCTGAGGCAACATCGCGGAGGGTTCCCAAGAGTGCCCATTTAACGTGGAGATTCCACGTCCCACCTGCTCCGGCGCGAATCAGGTCGCGAAGGGCTACGAGTTGCCCGAGGACGCTGCTACTGAAACAGCGCGCTACGAGGTCTGGTTCCTGGTCGACTCGGCGCTCCGCTGAAGAGCTCTGCTGGGCTGCTGCGACAGCTAGTGTTCGGGCTACTTCACCGAGGGTCCTATCTGTGGCGCGCGGCCGACCCTGCAGTTTCAACCGGCCCAGTTCCGCGATTAGTGGGTGGGCTTCAACGCCAAAGAATGAGTGGCCCGCCTGGCGAGCTGCCGTTCCTGTTACGGCTGAGCCGGCGAATGGATCGAGTATCAAACTCTCTGGATCAAGCTCAAGATGAGAGAGGAGAGTGGCGACGTAGTCAGAGGCGAAGCCAGCCGGGTACCGGAACCAGCGATCGAATGGCTCGCTCCTGCTCGTACCGTGTGCTCTTCCGCGGCCTGATGAGGGGGTCGGAAGAGACTGAGGCTTCCAGGAGGCATCGAGAGTGAGGTCGGCAAGGAGCTGCTGTCCAGCTTGAGTCTCGTTAGTCAACACGTTTCCATTGCACCACGGCGCCGTGCCCACTGACACAGTTCCTGAGAGATACGGACGTCACGGATTAATCAAAGTTGCCAGGATTGCGCTTCGTGGCGTCCAGCCGAGAGCCCCGTAGTAGGCCAGCACTGTCGAGCCCGAGCCGGTCAGCGCCCGAGATATGGCCCGTTCCGCCTGCCCCTCTAGCTCGTCAAGCCACTCGGTCGTCCGCCTGGTTTGCTCCAAATACCCGCAATGTGCGTCGGCGGCAAAGAATGAGGGTGCGGCATCCTGGGCGAGTCCGATTTGTTTGGCACTAATCAGAGTTCGAAGGATCGTGTGTATGAAAGAGAGAGGCGTCCCCATGTAGTCCCTATCGCGATCTTCCCATGGGCTCTCACTGAGGTGTCGCGCCATCGTGATTGCCAATTCGCTGGCGCGGTCTGGGTTTTTTCTCGTCCACTCGGCCACCAGGGAAGAGGTGAGTGGTGCCAGGTTATCGAAAAATATTGCGTGACTATTTGGGTAAGCCATTGCCAGTGTCACCAGGGTTTCAATCTCCGTGGTTTTCCCGAGCAGGATATCCTCCGTTATCTTCTCGGCTCTCGCCTCTACTGGTTCATCGCGAGACTCGGGAACTCTCGCAAGCAATTTACGCAGGGCGGGCATGTCTTTCACCCTGCGAGCGATTTCCTCTTGAGTGCATTCCCAAATGAAAGGTCGCCAGTGGAGGTAGGTTCCATCAGGTAGCAGTGGTCGTCCTGCCTTAGGTCGTTGACCTGTGAGAAACCATGCAGCCACACGGCCCAGACTGTAGACGTCCGCTGCCGGGGTTGCTTCACGAGGATTTTCGCTGAGTTCTGGTGCTGCGTACCCGTCTGTTCCTATTTCTTGATTTGTTCGGGTCAGCGGAGAAGAATTGGGAGAGTAAGGGCGCGTAACCATTCCCCAGTCGGCGACGACCCAACGCCTCTTTACGGTTCCTGATTCGGGAAGTGCGAGGATGTTGCCCGGCGCAATATCTCTATGGACAAGTTTCCTTTTGTGTGCTATTTCGAGAGCCTCGGCGAGATTCAGTAGTATTGAAACCAGGTTCTCTTCATCTAGCTCGCCTCTGAGTTTTGTGAGGCTGCCATCCGCGATTGGCATTGTGTACCACTCGTAGCCGGGATCGTGATCGCGAATGGGCATGATGTTGGGGTGGTGTAGTGAGGTCTGCGCTTCGATCTCCCGCCGAATCCTCTCTTTTGCTTGAGGGACTGGGAGTGGTCGTTTAAGAGCGACCTCTTCTTTTGATCCTCTGTGCCACGCCCGTCGCACGTCTGCGTATCCGCCTGGCCCGAGAGTCTTCCCGTCGAGTCGGTAGAGGGATCGCGGGTCTACGGTTGTCTCATCAGCCCCCATGGGAGCAGCCTACGACGCCAATGGCTGCATCCACGAGGTCTCCAGCGGAAGTTGGTCCCTCCATGAGTTGCGAGATTGAGACAGCGTCAACCACGGGCGGCGGAGCGGGTTTGGCCGGTGGCCTGCCCGGTCTGGGGTCGCATGACCAGGGGGCCGTACGCTGGCTGGCAACTCGGGCAGGCTTTGGGCCTGACCGCAATTAGCACGAGTGGCCCCCTGGTCTTGCTCGACGCGGGACCCTGACCGGGTAGGTGGCTAAAGCCGTGGAGCCGACCGCCTCAGCCACGGCGTACCCCTTCACCGGGCGGGCAGGCACGTGGGGCCGGCTCTGTCTTGAGAGGTC
Source organism: Streptomyces griseiscabiei (assembly GCF_020010925.1). Lineage (NCBI taxonomy): Bacteria > Bacillati > Actinomycetota > Actinomycetes > Kitasatosporales > Streptomycetaceae > Streptomyces > Streptomyces griseiscabiei. The sequence continues at coordinate 677,933 of NZ_JAGJBZ010000004.1, forward strand.
AGGCCTCAGGAGCGGCTACGGATCACCACATACCGACCCACCCAAAGACGCTCGGATGAGAGATCGCCCAGCGTCTTACCGCGCCATTAGGAGCGCAGGCCCGGCCGGGGGCCGGGCCTGCGCGCGGGGAGCGGAGCGAGCCGCCTTGAACCAGTAGAGAAAGTTGTAACTTAGTCGGACGGCTGAGGCTGTTCAGCCTCGGTGGATGGTGGGCTGTCCAGCTTCACCTAGTGGGCACCGTGGCCTGCGGCGCGGAACTCGTCCAGTAGCTCGAAGAACATTTCGATGGCAGGCACGTCGGTCTGCTCCGCCCTGCGCTCGATCTCGACCGCCCAACCCAGTGAGCTGGGGTACGTCATCCCCAGGCGGCGCGAAAGCCACTGAGCGAACGGCCCCAGACTTCCAGGGTGGAGGTCGCAATCCTCGTCGATGCCGTGGACGCCGAGGGCCGCTGTGTAACCGATCAGCATGGACTCCAAGTGCAGGAGCGACTTGCCTCGCACCCACATGCTCGGGCGAAGCCTGACTTCGTCCAGGAAGTCATACACATCCGCCAACTCGCTGAGCTGTCTGGGCCCACGTGTGGCCTTCCCCGTCTCTGTCATAGAGCCACGCTAGTGGAGACCGTCACCGCTGGTGGCCGCCGTAGAGCGGCTTGAAGTCAGCGGCGGCAAGGGCGTCCCCGAACACGTCGCCACCCACCCGCGCGTCTTCGCCACCTTCACCGCACCGAGCTTCGGCCCGGTCCACAACCGCCCTTCCAGCGGGCGCCCCTGCCGCTGCGGCACCCGCCACGACCAGGACGACGCCGTACTCGGTACCTCGCTCGACCCGGACACGTACGACTACGAAGCGGCCGTGCTCTGGAACGCGCACGCCGGTCCGCTCTGGCGACGCTTCTCCACGTACCTGCGCCGCGAGGTCGCCAAGCGCGCGGGCCTGTCACAACGCTGCTTTCGCGACCACGCCCGCGTCTCCTTCGCCAAGGTCGCCGAGTACCAGAAGCGCGGCGCCGTCCACTTCCACGCCGTCATCCGCATCGACGGCCCCACCGGCGGTGACACCCCACCCCCAGCCTGGGCAACGGCCGAACTGCTCGCCGATGCCATCGAGACGGCAGCAGCCAAGGTCCGCGTGGAGGGCCCGGCCGTCGACGGACGCACCCACACCTTCACCTTCGGCCGACAACTCGACGTCCGCACCATCCGCTCCGCCGACTTCAACGACGGCCAGGAACTCACCGAACGCGCCGTCGCCGCGTACATCGCCAAGTACGCCACCAAGGGCGCCGAGACCGCTACGGGAGCTCTCGACCGGCCGCTGAAGTTCGCCGCCGAGCTGGCCCAGCTCGACATCAGCGACCACGCCCGCCGACTCATCCGAACCGCCTGGTTCCTCGGCGCACGCAAGGATCTCGAACACCTCCGCCTACGCGCCTGGGCCCACATGCTCGGCTTCCGCGGCCACTTCTCCACCAAATCCCGCCGCTACTCCACCACCCTCGGCGCCCTCCGCGACGCCCGCGCCGAATGGCGCCGAGCACAAGCCGCAGCCAACACACCCGACACCGGGCCCGAGACGACGTACGTCCTCGCGCACTGGGTCTTCGCCGGAACCGGTCTCTCCGACACCGAAGCCTGGCTTGCCGAATCCCTCGCACCGGCCCCCGGAACGGAAGGGGAACCCACCCGTGGCTTACCGCTACCTCACCGTGGCGCAGGTGGCCGAACTCCTCGGCACCACGGAACGCTTCCCGCGCCGACTGATCGCCGAGCGACACATCGCGTTCGTCAAGGTCGGCCGACACGTCCGCATCCCAGAGAGCGCGGTGGATGCCTTCATCGACGCCAACACGGTGCAGCCGATCGGCTACCGGCGCGGCTCTCTGCGGAGGGTCGCCTGATGGCCAACAAGAAAGGGCGGCGTAGAAGCTTCGGATCGGTCCGACAGCTTCCGTCTGGCCGTTGGCAGGTCCGCTACCGTGACCCGGAGACGGGCCAGTTGCGTCCGGCTGAGGAGACGTACCCGACCAAGACTGATGCTCAAGCCGCTCTCACGCACATCGAGTCCGACATCACGCGCGGGCAGTGGTCGGACCCGGACGCGTCGGCGGTGAGCTTCGAGGAGTACGCAACCGCGTGGCTACGGGACCGGAAGCTCGCCGACTGCACCCGAGAGCGGAACGAGTCGGTGGTGCGGCTGCACATCCTGCCCACCTTCGGGGCCGGATCGGTGGCCGACGTGACGACGGCTCGGGTTCGCAGCTGGCGCGGCAGGCTCCTCTCGGCCGGCATCGGTGAGCCGACCGTGGTCAAGGCTTACCAACTCCCGAGGGCCCTGATGAACACGGCCGTGGACGATGAGCTGATCCGGCGCAACCCATGCCGGGTCAAAGGGGCGGACCGCTACGACGTGCCCGAGCGGCCGGTCCTCACGGTGCCCGAGGTCTTCGCCGTTGCCGACTCCATCGCGCCGCGCTACCGGCTGCTCGTGCTCCTGGCCGCCTTCACCACGCTGCGGTTCGGGGAGCTGGCGGCCCTTCGGCGTCGGGACATCGACCAAGAGGCGCTGACCGTCACTGTTCGCCGGGCTCAGGCTGAGTTGCAGAGCGGTCGGCTCTTCGACAAGGGCCCGAAGTCTGCGGCTGGGGTGCGTACCGTCTCCTTCCCGGCCGAGCTGCTCGACGGCGTCACGCGTCACCTGGAGCAGTTCGCTGCTCCTGGCCGTGATGGGCACGTCTTCGTCGGGCCGCAGGGCGGGCAGTTGCGGCGGAGCAACTTCCGTGACGACTGGGTCAAGGCCCGGAAGGCGGCAGGCGTCACGTCTGAACTGCACTTCCACGATCTTCGGCACACCGGCAACACCCTGGCCTCGACCGCCGGTGCCAGTACCCGAGAGCTGATGACCCGCATGGGGCACAGCAGCTCGCGCGCCGCGCTGATCTATCAGCACATGACCAGCGACCGTGACCGGGCCATCGCCGATCGGCTCGGGGCCATGATCCGCGAGAACGGGGGAGAGGCCACCACCGGCCAGGAGTGATGTGGCATCCGCGTGGCACTAGTGGCACGCGTGTGGCACGGCCTTGAACACAACGAAGGGCCAGCCTGGGAGGAAACCCTCCTGAGCTGGCCCTTTTGCTGTGCCCCCGGCAGGATTCGAACCTGCGACACCCGCTTTAGGAGAGCGGTGCTCTATCCCCTGAGCTACGAAGGCAAGGTGCCCGGTCAGTGTAGCGGGTGGGCGGGGGGTGGGTGGGGGGTAGGCGTTCGAGGTGGGTGGGGTGGGTAGGTCGGGGCGGGGGTTCGCGGGGCGGTGGTGGGGTGGGCAACAAATCGTTTCTCAGGTTCGGCCGGCGGGCCTAGCATTCCGGCGTTGTGCCGGATGGTGTTCGGTATGCCGAACCAGCGTGCGTGCGCTCCGGTGGGCTGAACCAGTCGGTGTCGGTGGGTGTGAGTCGGTGTGAAGGGAAGTGGCGCCGTTGTCTGCGGTGATCGAGGCGCGCGGGCTCTCCAAGGTGTTCCGGACGACCGTGCGGCGGCCCGGCCTCGCGGGGGCGCTCAGATCGCTCGTCAGCCCGCAGCGGGTGGACAAGGTCGCGGTGCAGGACGTCGACTTCCGTGTGGGCAGGGGGGAGTTGCTCGCCCTGCTCGGTCCCAACGGGGCCGGGAAGTCCACCACCATCAAGATGCTCACCGGGATTCTGACGCCCACCTCGGGTGAGGCGCTCGTCGCCGGGGTCGTCCCGCAGGAGGACCGGGAGCGCAACGCCCACAACATCGGGGCCGTGTTCGGGCAGCGGACGCAGCTGTGGTGGGATCTGCCCGCGCGGGAGTCGTTCGAGATCCTGCGCGACATCTATGGGGTGCCCGAAGGGCAGTTCCGGGAGCGGATCGAGGAGTTCGACGGGCTGCTCGAACTCTCCGCGTTCTGGGACACCAGGGTCCGGCATCTGTCGCTCGGGCAGCGGGTGCGGTGCGATCTCGCCGCCGCGCTGCTGCACGACCCGCCCGTCGTCTTCCTCGACGAACCCACCATCGGCATGGACGTGGTGGTGAAGGAGCAGGTACGACGGTTCCTGCGGCACCAGGTCGAGGAGCGCGACCGTACCGTCCTGCTCACCACGCACGACATGACCGAGGTGGAACGCCTCGCCGAACGGGTCGTGCTCATCAACCACGGCCGGATCGTCCTCGACGGCTCGCTCCAGGAGATCCGGCGGCGCTTCGGCGGCACCTGGCAGGTCCGCGCCACCCTCGCCGACCCGGCCGACGTGGAGGCCGTCGAGCAGGGTGAGGGGGCCGGCGGCCGTGTTCCCCTGCCCGGCTTCGCCGGGATCGGGGTGCTGCGGAAGGACGGGCCCCGGGTCGTCTTCGGGCCGGTCGGGGACGACGCGCCCACCGTCCACGAGGCGCTCAAAGTGATCATCGGACGGTTCCGGGTCGCCGACCTCGCGCTGGAGGAGAACGACCTGGAGGACGTCATGCGCGCGGCCTATCTCAGTGACGTGCCCGCCCAGGAGCCGCACCCCGTCGACGAGGACGCCGTTCCCGCCGCCGCGACCCCCTCCCAGGGCGGCTGACACCCATGGCCCCCCTTTCCCCCGCCCCCACGCCCGCCTCCGCCCCCACCCCCGGCACCGCCCTCTCCCGCGCCCGCCGCGTCTCCTGGATCACCCCGCGGGGCGAACTGCTCGCCCCGCCCCGGATGACCGCCACCGCCGTACGGCTCTTCGTCCAGGTCTGTCTGGTGGTCTACCTCTGGCGCGGGCTGTACGCGAACACCGAGTCCAGCGCCGGGCTCAACGAGACCCAGGCCGTCGGCTACGCCGTACTCGCCGTGCTCGCGAACCGCATCCGCGGCCTCGACCGGAGCGCGGGCCGCGACATGGTGATCCAGCATCTGCGCTTCGGGACGATCGTCTACTGGTACCTGCGGCCGATGAAACCCCGGCGCTACTACGCGCTGCGCGCCCTCGGCGACCAGCTGTACGGCTTCGGCTGGGTGTTCACCGGATACCTGCTGTGCCTGGCCGTCGGAGTCGTCCCCCTGCCCTCCTCCCTCTCGGTGGCGGGGGTCTTCGCCGTCAGCATGCTGCTCGGCCAGCTCGTCCTGTACTACGTGATGATGCTGGTCGACCTGATGTGCTTCTGGACCCTGCGCAACGAGGCGGCCCTGCTGATCCTCGTCTTCGCGCAGAACCTGCTCTCCGGTGTGTACGCCCCGCTCTGGTACTTCCCGGACTGGTTCATCACGCTCAGCTCGTTCCTGCCGTTCCAGGCGACGCTCGGCGTACCGCTCTCCATCTACGTCGGCCGGATCGGACTCGGCGACGCCTTCGGGCAGATGGTGATCCAGGCCGTCTGGATCGTGCTGCTCGCGCTGCTCACCCGCCGGCTCTGGGACCTCGCCGGCCGTCGCGTCGTGTCCCAGGGAGGCTGACCATGACGACCCCGCACCACACCGTCCCCCATGGTCCGCACCACACCGTCCCCCATGGTCCGGCGCACGCCTGGCGCGTCGTCTGGCGGATCACCAAGCTCAACTTCAAGGCCCGCCTCGAATACCGCGGCGAGTTCCTGATGAACGTCTCCGTGGGAGCGATCTGGCAGGTCTCGATCGTCGTCTTCGCCTCCGTCCTGCTCACCCGGTTCCCCGGGCTCGGCGGCTGGTCCAGCTCCGACGTACTGCTCATCGCCAGCATGCGCATGCTCGCCCACGGGCTGTACGTGCTGTTCCTCGGCCGGGTCCAGTACATGAACGTCCTCGTCCAGGAGGGAGTCGTCGACCCCTGTCTGATCCGCCCGATGCCCGTCTACCGGCAGGTCCAGCTGGCGTTCTTCCCGGTCAACGCCCTCGGGGACCTGGTCGTCGCGGCGGGTCTCTTCGTCGCCGCCCTGCAGCGCAGTTCGCTCGACTGGACGGCGGGCCGGATCGCGTACGTGGTGGCGGGCGTCCTCGGCGGCATGCTGGTCGAGGCCGCGCTCTTCACGGCCCTGGCCGCCGCCGCGTTCCACTTCCCGGCCACCTCGTACTGGAGCCAGTGGCTGGAGGAGCTGATGGGCACCTTCGGCAGCTACCCGCTCAGCATCCTCCCGAAGGTCGCGTCCGCCGCGTTCACCTTCGTCGTCCCGCTGGCCTTCATCGCGTACTTCCCGGCCGGGGTACTGACCGGTCACGGCGACGCGATGGGCGTACCGGAGGCGCTCGCGATGGCCTCACCCTTCATCGGCCTCACCGCCTTTGTGCTGTCCCGGCTGCTGTGGAACTGGAGCCTCAGCAAGTACACGGGCGTCAACGGGTAGGAGGGAAAAGGGATTTGGGGGAGCAGGGGGAGGGGAGGGCGGCGTCAGCGCAGCCGGGTCTCCAACCCGTCCAGCACCCGGTCGAGGCCGTACCGGAACCCCTCCTCCCGGGCCGCCCGCGGATCCGTGCCGCGCTGCTGGGCGTAGCCCTCGCGCAGCAGCGGATGGTCCTGGGCGGCCTCCTCGGCGGCCGGCCACAGCTGTTCGACCATGGTCCGCTCGTCCTGGCCGCTGCGGGCGAGGACGTTGAGCCAGGCGGCCTCGCCGGTGGCCATGCCCGTGACGTACGCGACGAGCGTCGTGACCGCCCGGTCGGCCTCACCGGCCGGGAACCCGGCGCCGGTCAGCAACTTCAGCATGCCCTCCGAGACCCGCATCGAGTTCGGGCCGAGGTGGGACATGCCCATCTCGCCGAGCACGGAGGCGAGCCAGGGGTGGCGCAGGATCGTGGCCCGCAGACTGTGGGCGCAAGCGGCGGCGTCCGTACGCCAGTCGGCCGGGTCGGGGGCGGCACGGACCTCGATCTCGCCGTAGACCTCGTCCACGGCCAGCTCCAGCAGCTCGTCCTTGTTGGCGACATGACGGTAGAGCGAGGTCGCGCCGGCGCTCAGCCGCCCGCCGAGCTTGCGCATGCTCAGCGCGTCGATGCCCTCCTCGTCGAGCAGCCGCAGCGCCTCCGCCACGATGTGCTCCCGGCTCAGCGCGGGCTGCTCCCGCCCGGTCCGGGGCCGGGTCCACACGGACGGGAACCCCTCCTGCTTCGGTGACATGGCGGCGCCTCTCCTCTGCTGCGTACGGCTCTGCCGCGTACGACTCTGCTGTGCACGGCTCTGCGTACGGTCGACGCCACCAGCGTACGGTGTGCGCACGCGCGGCGATGCGGTCGGCCGGCCGGAGTGGGCTGCGAGGCGGTCGGACGTCCGGAGCGGGCCGCGAGGCGGTCAGACCTCCGGGACCCGGCGGAACATCCCCGCCACCGCCAGCTCCCCCTCGATCCGCCCCACCGCCTCCCGCAGCCCGGGCAGCACCTCCGCCACGCACTCCTCGACCGACCGCCGGCTGCTGTGCATCGCGACGTTCACCGCGGCGACGACCCGCCCGCCCCGCTCCCGCACCGGTACGGCGATGGATCGCAGGCCTTCCTCCAACTCCCCGTCCACCAGGGCGAATCCGGCGTCCCGTACGCCTTCCAGCACGGCCAGCAGCTCCGCTCGGCCGGTGACCGTGTGCGGGGTCAGCCGGGCGGGGCTCTGCGGCAGCGGGACCTCGGGCAGCAGATCGGCGAGCATCACCCGCCCCAGCGAAGTCGCGTACGCCGGCAGCCGGGTGCCGAGGGTGATGTTGACGCTCATGATGCGGCTGGTGGCGACCCGGGCCGTGTACTGCACCTCGTCCCCGCCCGCGGTGAGGATCGCCAGGGACGCCGAGTCGTGCACGCGCGCGGAGAGTTCGGCGAGATGCGGGGCGGCGATCCGGGGGAGCGGCAGCATCGACAGGGGCGGGAAGCCCAGGTCCAGCACCCGGGGCGTGAGCCGGAAGACCCGGTCGTACGACTCCACGTACCCGAGGTGTTCGAGGGTGATCAGCGCCCGTCGGGCCGTCGCCCGCGCGAGCCCGGTGGCCTGGGCGACCTCCGTCAGCGTCAGCTCGGCCCGCCCCTCGCCGAACGAGGTGATGACCGTGAGCCCCCGGGCGAGCGACTCGACGAACTCCCGGCCCAGCTCCTGTTTGGAGGCACCGGTCCAGGCGGCGAGACCGGTCCCCCCGGCTCCGACGGCGGCCGGTGCTCGCGGGGGCCGCAGCTCGCGCTCCATCTCCGCCACGGTCGCCCGCAGCCGGGGCAGCAGGGTCGTGCGGAGCGAGTCCGCCGTGTGGCGGCTCGTGTGGCTGACGACGCTCGCCACACACGCGATCCGTCCCGTACGCGGGTCGCGCACGGGTACGGAGACCGCCACCAGCCCCGGCTCGATCAACTGGTCGTCCAGGGCCCACCCCTGGGCGCCCGCACGGGCCGTACGGTCCTCGAAGTCGTCGTACGCGCCGCCGCGCGGAGGCACCGCCGGGAAGCCGTGGCCCTCCGGGTCGGCCGTGCGGCGGGTCCGCCACCGGGCCCAGTCCGCCGGGTCCCACTCGGTGGCGAACAGCGGGCCGGGCGCGGTGCGTTCGGCGGGCAGGAGGTCGCCGATGCGGAAGCTGAGGGACATCGCGCGGCGGCGGGTGGCCTGGTGGATGAAGCGGACGCCGTCCCGGTCGCGGACCGCGAGGGACACGGACTCGTCGAGTTCGTCGGCGAGGGTGTCGGCGTGGGCGTCGAGGAGGCGGGGGAGGCGGAGGGCGGCGAGGTAGGCGTTGCCCAGCTCCATGAGGCGGGGGGCGAGGACCGCGTCGCGGCCGTCCAGCCGTACGTAGCCCATGCGGGTCAGGGTCGCCGTGATCCGGTCGACCGTGGAGCGCGCGAGTCCGGTGGCCCGCTCCAGGGCGCTCGGGCTCAGCGTCCCGTCCGCCTCGGTGAGCCGGCGCAGCACGGTGATGCCCCGCATCAGGGGTGCGACGGCTTCGGCGGGCGCGGGGGGTGTGGAGGGGGTGGTGGTCGCGCCGGGGGCGTTCGGGAGCATGGGGTCACGGTAATGCGCCCGGGCTGCGCCGCTGAGCCGGGCGCCTGATAGCTCGGGGGTGCGGGGTTCTCCGGCGGGTGCGGGTCCGGTGGGGCTTCTCGCGCAGTTCCCCGCGCCCCTGAAAGCCACAGGCCCTGCGGGCCTGAAAGCTACAGGCCCTGCGGGCCTGAAAGACCACAGGCCCTCGGGCCTGAAAGACCACGGGGCCTGCGGGTTGAAAAGCATGGGGCGTAGCCCCGGCTTTTCAGGGGCGCGGGGAACTGCGCGAGAAGCCCCACCGGAGCCGCACCCGACAACGAACCCCCTCACCCAGCCACCCCTCACCGCCGACGAACCACGACCCGATGGTTCCCCCCGACATCCACCCCGGCCACAGCGATCTCCACCCCCGCCCGCACGTCCTTGAACGTCTCCCCGGCGACGAGCGGCGCGTCGGACAGCTCGGCGTGGACATTGGGACTGCGCGTACACCCCCCGCTGTCGCGACGCGCGTCATGGACCTTGACGGGCCCGTTCCCGGTGTCGACGGTCGCGTCCACCCGGTACACCAGCACCCCCGGCCGGCACACCGCCGCGTCGTTCCCCGCCCGCGTCCGCAACTCCGCCACGTACGCCGCCCGCGAGCTGAGCGGCACCACGACCAGCTTCGAACCCCCCGCCGCGGCCAGCGGCGTCAGGGTGTGCTCCGCGGAGCCGACCGCCGCCACACACGCGACCTGCGTCTCGTCGAGCCATCCGAGCTTCCACTTGTGCCAGCCCAGCAGATCGTTGTCGACGCCCCAGTCCTCGCTCATGATGTCCCAGTGCCCGACCGCGCCCCCGCCCTCGTGCGTGTAGAGGTCGGGCAGCCCGAAGACATGGCCGTTCTCGTGCGGAAGCACCCGGTACCCGGTCTCGTGGTACGAACCGGAGCCGTCGTCCTGGCGGCTGTAGACGAACGACGCGTTGGCGACCGGCACCCCGTCCGCGACCGGTGCCTCACGGTTCCCGGCGAAGGTCACCGACAGGACGGTGTCGAGGGCGGAGGGGCCCGCGTTGGGGGTGACGAGGACGTTGACGAGGTCGTACGACCGGAAGTCCACCAGCGGATCGGCGGCCCGCACCATGTCCTGGACCAGCCGGCGGTAGCCGGGGTCGAAGGGGGCGCCGCGCTCTATGCCGTACGAGCGGAACGACTTCGGCATCCGCAGCCATTCGGTGAGCGGGGCCTCGGGACGGTAGTCGATACGGCCGTAGCTGCTGGTCCTGAACCACTTCTGGGTCTGCGGGGCGAACTCCGCGAAGCGGTCCATCGCGCTGCCCTCGCCGGGCGCGTCGGAGAAGTCGATCATCAGGTTGAGGGCGCGGACCGTGCCGGTGGAGCGGGAGTAGCCGGGCGGGGTCGGGATGCCCTCGGACATCTGGATGCCGAGCGGGCCGCGGATCATGCAGGGGCCGAGCGCCGAACCGCGGGCCAGGGCCGTGGACCCCGCGGCCCGCGTCGTCTCCTTCGCCATCAGATGCCCGGTGCCGGCGGAGCTGCTGACCGCGAACGTGAGGGCGGCGACGGAGGCGAGCGCGACGACCCGGCGCGGACGTATCCGGCGCGGGGGTATGCGGCGCGGAGGTATCCCGTCCAGGCGGAACCGCTGCTGCATGCCCGAGCCCTTCGCTCCACGGCAGCCGCCCGGTGACGAGGCTGCACCCTTCCGATCACCCTGTGTCGAGGGGTGCGCGGGCGCGCGCTGGAAGGGCCGAACGTGGGGAACGTGGGTCTGTCACCGGCACGGGGCCACCGCCCGCCGGTATGTGACCCAGGTCACTCGAAAAGTCTTCGGTACGGGAAATAACCGGGGATCGTTTCCCCGTTTAGCCATGTGTCCGAGCGAAACGGGGACTCCATCCCCGGATCGTCACCGGGCGCCCCCCACACCACTGGATCGGGAAGAAGGAGTACGCCGTGGAGACCGCCACCGCCACCGCCACCTCCGTACGTCGCAAGGTGCCCCGCCCGCGGGCCGACGCCCTGCGCAACCGGGAGCGGATCGTCACCGCCGCGCGGGAGATGTTCGTGGAGTTCGGCCCCGAGGTGCCGCTCGACGAGATCGCCCGCCGGGCGGGCGTCGGCAACGCCACGCTGTACCGCAACTTCCCCGACCGGGACGCACTGGTCCGCGAGGTCGTCTGCTCGGTCATGGACCGTACGGCGCTCGCGGCCGAGGCCGCGCTCACCGAGACCGGTGACGCGTTCGAGGCGCTGTCGCGCTTCGTGCACACCTCGGCCGACGAACGGGTCAGCGCGCTCTGCCCGATGGTCCAGAGCACGTTCGACAAGCACCACCCCGACCTGGAGGCGGCGCGCGAGCGTCTGGAGGAGCAGGTCGAAGGCATCATGAAGCGCGCCCGGGACGCCGGGCAGCTCCGCGCCGACGTGGGCGTCGGAGACCTGATGATCGCCGTCAGTCAACTCAGCAGGCCGCCGGCCGGCACCCAGTGCGCGGGCGTCGACCGCTTCGTCCACCGCCACCTGCAACTGTTCCTGGACGGGCTGCGCGCCCCGGCCCCCTCCGAACTGCCCGGTGCACCCGTGACCGTGGAGGACCTACGGAGGCCCTGCTCGCCCTGACCCAGCGGCCCTGACCCACCCCGGCCCCGACCCACCGACCCCACGGCTGTCGACGACGACAGGCCGCTACCCCCCGACGCCCTTTTTCACCACCTGACACCGATCGCCACCGATTGCCGGCGATCGCCACCGATCTTTCCGTCCCGAAGTCCCGAAGTCCCGAAGTCCCGTAGTCCCAAAGTCCTGAAGTCCCGTAGTCACGAAGTCCCGAAGTGGGTATCCCCATGTCCGAAACAGTCGGCACATCCAAGACATCTCGGATGTCCAAGACATCCGAGAGCAACGACGCGCACGCCACCCGCTGGAAAGCGCTCGTCTTCATCGCCCTGGCCCAGCTGATGGTCGTGCTCGACGCCACCATCGTGAACATCGCCCTCCCGTCCGCCCAGCAGGACCTCGGGATATCGGACGGCAACCGCCAGTGGGTCATCACCGCGTACGCGCTGGCCTTCGGTGGTCTGCTCCTCTTCGGCGGCCGTATCTCCGACATCTGGGGCCGCAAGCGCACCTTCGTCACCGGTCTGATCGGCTTCGCCGGTGCCTCCGCGCTGGGTGGCGCGGCCACCGGTGAGGCGATGATGCTGGGCGCCCGCGCGCTCCAGGGCGCCTTCGGCGCGCTGCTCGCGCCCGCCGCGCTCTCCCTCCTCGCGGTGATGTTCACCGACGCCAAGGAGCGCGCCAAGGCGTTCGGCATCTACGGCGCGATCGCCGGTGGCGGCGGCGCCGTGGGCCTCATCCTCGGCGGTTTCCTCACCGAGTACCTGGACTGGCGCTGGACGTTCTTCGTCAACATCCCGTTCGCGATCATCGCGGCGGTCGGCGCGTACCTCGTCATCCGTGAGCCCGAGGGCGGCCGCAACCGCTCCCCGCTCGACATCCCCGGCGTGGTGCTGTCCACCCTGGGCCTGGTCTCCCTCGTCTACGGCTTCACGCGGGCCGAGTCCGACGGCTGGGGCGACTCGATGACGATCACCCTGTTCGTCGCCTCGGCGGTGCTCCTCGCGGCCTTCGTGTTCGTCGAGTCCAAGGTGAAGGCCCCGCTGCTGCCCCTGCGTGTGCTCCTGGAGCGCAACCGCGGCGGTGTCTACCTCTCCCTCGGCCTCGCGATCATCGCGATGTTCGGCCTGTTCCTCTTCCTCACCTACTACCTGCAGATCGTGAAGGGGTACTCCCCGGTCAAGACCGGTTTCGCCTTCCTGCCCATGATCGCGGGCATGATCATCGGCTCGACCCAGATCGGCACCCGGCTGATGACCCGGGTCGCGCCGCGCCTGCTGATGGCCCCCGGCTTCCTGGTCGCCGGCCTCGGCATGCTGCTGCTGACGCAGATGGAGGTCGACTCCTCGTACGCCGCCCTGCTCCTGCCGGCCCAGCTGCTGCTCGGCCTCGGTATGGGTACGGCGTTCATGCCGGCGATGTCCCTGGCGACCCACGGCGTCGAAGCACGTGACGCGGGCGTGGCCTCCGCCATGGTCAACACCTCCCAGCAGGTCGGCGGCGCCATCGGTACGGCTCTGCTGAACACGATCGCGGCCTCGGCCACCACGTCCTACATCGCGGACCACATAGGATCGGCCACCTCGAAGCCGGCCGCCCAGCTGGTCCAGCTGGAGGGCATGGTCAACGGCTACACCAACGCCATCTGGTTCGCCGTGGCCATCCTCGTGGCCTCCGCCGCCATCGCCTTCACCCTCGTCACGACGGGCAAGCCCGACATGACGGCGACGACGGCCGAGGGCGAGGACGCGACGAACGAGGTCAAGGTCCCGGTGATCGCCCACTGAGGGACGATCTCGACGCACGACTACGGGGCGGGGGCGGGACAGCGGCGAAGCCGCTTGTCCCGCCCCCGCCCCGTCAGGCATGCGGGGAACCGTGCGACCGGTCCCCACCGGCCCCGCGGGTCCCCACCACGGAAATCCCTCCTACCGCACAAGCCCTCTTACCGCACAGGCCCTCCTACCGCAGCCAAGGCAGGTCCGCCCCCGCCTCGCTCGGCTGCAACCCCTCCGCCACGATCTCCATGATCTCGCCGAGGGCCTTCTGCTGCTCCGCCGAGAGCCGGTCGAACAGTGCCTGCCGCACCGCCGCCACATGCCCCGGCGCGCTCTTCGAGAGCATCTCGTACCCGCCGTCGGTGAGCACCGTGAACTGCCCCCGCTTGTCCGAGGGGCAGTCCTCGCGCCGCACCCATCCGTTCTTCTCCAGCCGCGCCACGGCGTGCGACAGCCGCGACCGCGTGATCTTCGTCTGCATCGCCAGTTCCGTCATCCGCAGCCGCCGCTGCGGCGCCGAGGACAGCACCACCAGCAGGTGGTAGTAGAGGTGCGGCATGCCCGCGTCGCGCTGCAGCTGACGGTCGAGATGGTCCTCGAACAGGGCTGTCGCGTGCACATAGGCGAGCCAGGTGCGCTGCTCCTCGTCGGTGAGCCAGCGGGGTTCTTCCTCAGCGGATGGGGTCGTCATGCCCCCACTGTACGAGGCTCCTTCTTGAAATTTGAACTATAGAGATGTAAGGTGAAGCAATAAATATTGAGACTTCAACTACTGGGGAGTTAGCGGAGTCTCAGGTAGACAGAAGCGACCGCCGGGCCCGCCGAAGCGTGTGAGGCGTATGTGTCGTGCGGATCGCGTGCGTATACGGGTGTATACGCGTGTAAAGAGGGAGTCACCCCTATGTCCGCCGCCACCGCCGAGCGCATGCCCGCCCTGTATCTGAGCCACGGGGCCCCGCCGCTCGCCGACGACCCGATCTGGCCCGGCGAACTCGCCGCCTGGGCCGCGACCCTGCCCCGCCCCAAGGCCGTCCTCATGGTCTCCGCCCACTGGGAGGAGGCCCCCCTCGCCCTCGGCGCGGTCGATCCCGTCCCCCTCGTCTACGACTTCTGGGGCTTCCCCGAGCACTACTACACGGTGAAGTACGGCGCCCCGGGCGCCCCCGAGCTGGCCGCCTCGGTCCGCAAGCTCCTCCAGGCCCCCGGCACCCCCGTCCAGGACATCCCGGACCGGGGTCTCGACCACGGCGCGTACGTCCCCCTCGTCGAGATGTTCCCGGACGCCGACATCCCGGTCCTGCAGATCTCCATGCCGACGCTGGACCCCGTGAGGCTGATGGACATCGGCCGCAGGCTCGCGCCGCTGCGCGACGAGGGCGTGCTGATCATCGGCTCCGGCTTCTTCACCCACAACCTCGCCGCCCTCCGCCAGCCCGGCATCCCCACCTGGTCCGCCGAGTTCGACGACTGGGGCCGGCGTGCCCTCGAATCCCGCGACTGGGACGGCCTCCTCGACTTCCTCCACAAGTCCCCGGCCGGACAGCTGGCCCACCCCCGCACCGAGCACTTCGCCCCGCTCTTCGTCACGATGGGCGCGGCCGAGGCCGCCGGTGAGCTGGACGCCCAGAGGTCGGTGATCGACGGCTTCTGGCTGGGCCTGGCGAAGCGGTCGGTGCAGTTCGGCTAGGCGCCGCCTCGGCCGGGGTCGCTTACCCGGGAGGTCATCGACCCCGGCCCCGCCGCCTGTCAGGCTCGACGGCGTACGGAACCCGACCGAGCCGACCGACCGGAGGGACGCCCATGCCCGCCTATGCCATCGCCCATCTGCAGGACGCCGCCCCGCACCCGGAGATCGCCGAGTACATCGAGCGCATCCCCGCCACCTTCGAACCGTACGGCGGCCGCTTCCTCGTCCATGTCGCCGCGCACGAGGTGAAGGAGGGGAGCTGGCCCGGAGCGGTCGTGATGATCGGCTTCCCCGGCATCGCGGAGGCGCGGAGCTGGTGGGACTCGCCCGCGTACCAGGAGATCGCCCCGCTGCGGTCACGCCACATCGAGGGCGACATCATCCTGGTCGAAGGGGTCCCCGAGGGCTACGACCCCGCCACCACGGCGAACGCGATGAGGCAGGCCCTGTCCGCGGAGGGGTGAGCGGGCCCCGGCCCCCTCACAGCCCCTTCTCGTACCAGGCCACGTCCCAGTACCGCCCGAACTTCCGCCCGACCTCCCGGTACGTGCCGACGTACCGGAACCCGAACCGCTCGTGCAGCCGCGTCGACGCCTCGTTCGGCTGGGCGATGCCCGCGTAGGCGCGATGCACGTCCTCGTCGGCGAGTGCCTCGAACAGCGCCTTGTACAGCAGTGTGCCCACGCCCCGGCCGCCCGCGTCCGGGGCGAGGTACACGGACACCTCCACCGAGGTGTCGTACGCCGGTTTTCCGCGAAACGCGCTGCTCGTGGCGTATCCAAGAATCCGCTGTGAGTCGCCCGAGGTGGCAACCATCAGGCGGTGCGGGCCGTCTTCAGGGTGGGAGAGCAGCCAAGGGCGGCGCTCTTCCGGAGTGAACACAGCGGTATCGAATGTGATCGGCGTCTCACGGACGTAGTGGTTGTAGAGGTCGGTGAGGGCGGCGAGGTCGGTCTCGACTCCCGGTCTGACCTGCACCTCTGCGGACTTCGCGGACATCTCGCCTCCCCTTGTGGCGGCACAGGGTACTGCAAGATCAGAAAAATAGTGGGACGGGTTGGGAATTCTGTCCTGATTCCAGTCGTTGTTTCCTTCGGAAGCAGGGCACTCGGGAGAGTGTCCGGGCGGCCACATCAAGACCCACGCAGGAAGTACGACAAGACAGCCAGATCCAGACACCACCCTGCCAGCCCACCATCGCAAGGGAGCACGCATGGCAACCCGTGCCGTCGCCGCTCGTCGTTCGTCCGCCTCCGGCCGGACCGACGCGGCTCGCAGCGTTCGCGCCTCTGGCGGCGAGATCGCCGACCGCGACCTGGTCGGCATGTACCTCGACGAGATCGCGCGTACACCGCTGCTCGACGCCGCCAAGGAAGTCGAGCTGTCCCAGACCATCGAGGCGGGTGTGTTCGCTCAGCAGATCCTCGACGGCGAGGAGGAGGCCAGGGCGGACGCCACCCGTGAGGAGCTCGAAGCCCTCGTCGCCGACAGCGAGCGGGCCAAGGACGTCTTCATACGGTCGAACCTGCGGCTCGTCGTGGCCGTGGCCCGGCGCTACCCCCGAAGCGGCCTGCCCCTGCTGGACCTCATCCAGGAGGGCAACGCCGGCCTGGTGCGCGCGGTCGAGAAGTTCGACTACCGCAAGGGCTTCAAGTTCTCGACGTACGCCACCTGGTGGATCCGTCAGGCCATCACCCGTTCCATAGCGGACCAGTCGCGCACCATCCGGCTGCCCGTCCATCTCGTCGAGGAGCTGGGCCGGATCCGCCGGGTGCAGCGCGAGTTCAACCGCGAGCACGGGCGCGACCCCGAACCCCAGGAGATCGCCGCCGAGTTGGGCTCCAACCCGGACCGTGTCGTGGACGTCCTCGACTGGGCCCGCGACCCGGTCTCGCTGAACATGTCGGTGGACGACGACGGCGACACCCAGTTCGGCGACCTGCTGGAGGACACCTCCGCGGTCTCGCCCGAGCAGTCGGTGCTCACGCTGCTGCGCAGCGAGGAGCTGGACGGCCTGATCGGGCGCCTCGACCAGCGCACCGCGTCCATCATCAAGATGCGGTACGGCATCGAGGACGGTCGCGAGCGCACCCTCACCGAGGTCGGCAAGGAGCACGGGCTCACCCGCGAGCGGATCCGCCAGATCGAGAAGCACGCCCTGCTCGAACTGAAGAAGCTCGCCCGCGACACGGGCTTCGACGCGGTCGCCTGACCACCGGGCCACCCCGCCCACCGGACCCGTCCGACGAGCACGGCACGGACGACCGAGGCCCGGCCCGGTACGGACCATGGTCCCGTACGGCCCAACCCCCGGGGCCGCGGCGGGACTTGGCCGTACTCCGCCGCTACTTGGCCGTACTACGCCGCTTCAACACCCCGTTCCCGGGGCACAAGACATCCGGGCCCACGACACACGGGCCCGGAGCCGCCAGGCCCGGGACCCGAGTTCGACCGCCACGACCACGACCTCGATCGCGACCACGGCCACGATCACGATGCCGACCACGAGTACGGTCGCGACCGTGACCGCGGCCGTCCGAAGCCAAGTCCCGACGCTCACCCCCCCTGCGCCGGGACTCTCCCAGAGCCGGGCTTCGGCGCCTCCCCCCGGCGCCGGAGCCCGGCTCCACACGTACGACGGGTCGCCCCGGACCTGAACCCCGGGGCGACCCGAACGGCAGATTGTGCCACAGCGGCCCACCCCGCCGGAGCTCAAGCGACGGGCAAACCCGCACGTCAAAGGCGGGTTGGCACCCCCTCGCGCCCCTCCGTCACTTCCGTACTCCTGCTCACCCCTGCTCGGGTCCCGCGGCCCGAGCCAGCCGCGCGCCCAACTCCCGTACGAATCCGACCAGTTCCGGCGGCTCGTGCACCGTGAACTCGCAGTCGACCACGGCGAGCCGTACGGCCAGCCACTCCACGGAGTCACCGACGGAGGCCCGCAGCCGGCAGCTGTGCTCGTCGACCGGCTCGGGCGTACCGAACCAGCGGGGGAGCCGTGCCGCGATGAACTCGGCCGGCGCGGCGAAGGTGACGTCGAACGCGTACGTCTCCTGCCGCCGGTACATCGACTGCCGCAGATACTCCTCCGCGCTCCCCGTCGGCAGCTCACGCGGAGTGAACCGGGCGCCCGTGGCGAAGGGTTCCTCGACCCGGTCGACCCGGAAGGTACGCCAGTCGTCGCGTTCGAGGTCGTACGCGACGAGATACCAGCGGCGGCCGGTCGACACCAGCCGGTACGGCTCGCAGTGGCGCCGTGAGTCCGTGCCGTCCCCGGCCCGGTAGGCGAAGCGCAGCCGCTCCCGCCCCGCCACCGCCGAGGCCATCACGGTCAGCGTCTCGGGTGTGACGGTCGCCCCGTCGCCGCTGGTCAGGGGAGTGGTGGCGGCCTGCAGTGTGGAGACCCGGTGGCGCAGCCGCGACGGCAGCACCTGTTCCAGCTTGGCGAGCGCCCGTACGGACGCCTCGTCCACCCCCTCCACCGCGTGCCCGGCCCCGGCCCGCAGCCCCACCGCGATCGCCACGGCCTCCTCGTCGTCCAGCACGAGCGGGGGCATCGCCTTCCCCGCCACCAGTCGGTACCCGCCCTCGGCACCCATCGTCGCCTGCACCGGATACCCCAGCTCCCGCAGCCGGTCGATGTCCCGCCGGACCGTGCGCCGGGACACCCCGAGCCGTCCGGCGAGTTCCCCGCCGGGCCATTCACGGGGCGTCTGGAGGAGGGAGAGAAGCTGCAGGAGCCGCGCCGGAGTGTCGGTAGTCATGCCCCCGAGCATGCCGGAGAACTAGGACACGATCTGACCTACTGGCCCTCTACTTTCAAGGCATGACCTCGACAACGAGCGCCCTGAAGGGGCGCGGGGAACTGCGCGACCAGCCCGAAACGACCGCCGGTGACCCGACCACAGCAAGCGAAACGGCGCACCCCGCGTCCCCCGACGGAGCCGATCGCCGCCGCTGGATCGCCCTCGCCATCGTGATGACGGCCGCCTTCATGGACCTCGTCGACGTCACCATCGTCAACATCGCCATCCCCTCCATCCAGCGAAGCGAGCACGCCAGCTTCAGCCAGATCCAGTGGATCACCGCCGGCTACGCCCTCGCCTTCGCCGCGGGCCTCGTCACCGGCGGCCGGCTCGGCGACATCCACGGCCGCCGGCGGATCTTCCTGATCGGCATCGGCGGCTTCACCCTCGCCTCCGCGCTGTGCGGTCTCGCCGCGAACCCGGAGATGCTGGTGGCGGCGAGGATCGCGCAGGGCGCGACCGCCGCGCTGATGGTGCCTCAGGTGCTCTCGATCGTGCACGCGACCTTCCCGGCGCACGAACGCGGCAAGGTGTTCGGGCTGTTCGGCGCGATCGTCGGCCTCGGCGCGGTCTCCGGGCCGCTGCTCGGCGCCCTGCTCATCGAGTGGAACCCGCTCGACCTCCAATGGCGGGCGATCTTCCTGATCAACCTCCCGGTCGGTATCGCGGGCCTGATCCTGGGCCGCCGTTTCATCGCCGAGTCGAAGGCCCCGCACGCCCTGAAGCTGGACCTCGTCGGTGTCGCCCTGGTCACCGCCGGACTGCTGATGCTCCTCTACCCGCTCACCCGGGGCCACGAGACGGGCTGGCCGCTGTGGGGGTACGTCTCGATGGCCGGCTCGCTCGTGGTGTTCGCGGCGCTGGTGGCGTACGAGCGGCGCAAGACCGCGCGCGACGGGTCCCCGCTGATCGAGCTGTCGCTGTTCCGGGTGAAGAGCTTCGCGGCGGGCATCGCCGTCCAGACCGTCTTCGGTGTCGCCCTCGGCGTCTTCTTCCTCGTCTGGACCCTCTATCTGCAGACCGGCCTCGGCTGGAGCGTCCTGAAGGCCGGTCTCACCGGTATCCCGTTCTCCCTCGCCGTCTCCGTCGCGGCCGGGGTCTCCGTCCAGCAGCTCGTCCCGCGCTTCGGCCGCAAGGTCCTCCAGGCGGGCGCCCTGCTGATGGCGGCCGGGGTGCTGCTCTACCTCGCCGGGTCCGAGCGGTACGGCCTCGCCATCACCCCCTGGCAGATGGCGTTGCCGCTGGTCGTGATGGGCGCGGGCATGGGGCTCATCGTCGCCCCGCTGACCGACGCGATCCTCTCCGGGGTGCCGCGTGAGCACGCCGGTTCCGCGTCCGGGCTGATCAGCACGGTCCAGCAGATGGGCAACGCGCTCGGCCTCGGCCTGGTCGCCGTCGTCTTCTTCGGCGTGATGGACGACCGTCTCGCCCCGGCCGACATCGGCCCCGCCTTCGTCGACTCCTTCGAGTACGCGCTCGGCTGGGTCGCCGGGGTCCTGATCGTGATCTTCCTGCTGATGTTCGCCCTGCCGGGACGGTCCGCGGCGGAGAACACGAGCGACGAGCCGGCGTAGGGGCTGGCCCTTACCGGTCGGGGCGTGGGTCGCCCCGACCGGTCGCATGTCCCCGCGTTCATTCCCCCGTCCGTTCCCCCGTTCATGTCCGAGTCGGTCCGAGTATTGCCCGAACCTGTTTACATTTAGGAAATCCGGGCGTAGCCTCCGAGCGAAACCACAGAATCGGGCATCGGTCGGAGGCGAACGGACATGTACGCACCGGAGCGGCAGCAGGAGATCCTCCGGCTCGCCCGTGACGGCGGCCGGGTGGACGTGGTGTCGCTGGCGGAGGAGTTCCAGGTCACGGCGGAGACGATCCGCCGTGATCTGAAGGCCCTCGACCGCGCCGGCCTCGTCCAGCGGGTGCACGGCGGCGCGATCCCCGCCGGACGCCTCGACTTCGAGCCCGACCTCGCCGAACGCGAGAGCACCGCCGCCGACGAGAAGGACCGCATCGCCCAGGCGGCCCTCGCCGAACTCCCGCACGACGGCACGGTCGTCCTCGACGCCGGTACGACCATCGCCCGCCTCGCCGCCGCCATCCCGCTGGAGGCCGCCCTCACCGCGGTCACCCACAGCCTGCCGATCGCGGCCCGCCTCGCCGACCACCCCGGCATGCAGCTCCACCTGGTCGGCGGCCGGGTCCGCCACCGCACCCGCGCCGCCGTCGACGCCTGGGCGCTGCGGGCGTACGGCGAGATCCGCGCCGACGTCCTCTTCGTGGCCGCCAACGGCTTCTCCGTCGACCACGGCCTGACCACCCCCGACCTCGCCGAGGCCGCCGTGAAGCGGGCCGCGATCACCGCCGCCCGCCGGGTGGTGCTGCTCGCCGACTCCACCAAGCACGGCCAGGAGCACTTCGCCCGCTTCGGCGACCTCAGCGACGTGGACCTGCTCATCACCGACAGCGGGCTGAGCCCCGAGGACGCCCTCGCCATCGAACGCAAGGGCACCGAAGTGCTCCGCGTCCCCGGCGCCGACGGCGGCACCCATGGCCGTACCAGCGGCGCTGCCGACAGCGCTGCCAACAGCGCTGCCGACGGCGCTGCCAACGGCCGGAAAGACCACCGCTCATGATCCTCACCGTCACCCCCAACCCGTCCCTCGACCGCACCTACGAGGTCCCCTCCCTCGACCGCGGCGAGGTCATCCGGGCCACCGGCGAACGCATGGACCCCGGCGGCAAGGGCGTCAACGTCTCCCGCGCGGTCGCCGCCGCCGGGCGCCGGACCGTCGCCGTCCTGCCGCTCGGCGGAGCGCCCGGCGCACTGGTCGCCGACCTGCTCGACGCCCAGGGCATCGAGGTCGCACGGGTGGCGGTGGCCGGCGCGACCCGCTCCAACATCGCCCTCGCCGAGGCCGACGGCGTCCTGACGAAGATCAACGCGCCCGGCCCGGAACTGTCGGCCGCCGAGCGTGAACTCCTCCTGGAGACCGTCCGCGCCCAGTCCGCCGACGCCTCCTGGATCGCCTGCTGCGGCAGCCTCCCGCGCGGCCTCGCCCCGTCCTGGTACGCCGAACTCGTCGCCCGCGCCCACGCCGCCGGCGTCCGTATCGCCCTGGACACCTCCGGCCCGGCCCTGCTCGCCGCACTCCGCGAACGCCCCGACGTCGTCAAGCCCAACGCCGAGGAACTCGCCGAAGCCGTGGGCCGCCCCCTCGCCACGGTCGGCGACGCGGTCAAGGCCGCCGAGGAACTGCGCGAGATGGGTGCCGGCGCGGTCCTGGCCAGCCTCGGCGCCGACGGCCAGCTCCTCGTCAACGCCTCGGGTGCCTGGTTCGGCACCGCCCGCGTCGACGCCGTCCGCAGCAACGTCGGCGCCGGAGACTCCTCCCTCGCCGGCTTCCTCATCGCCGGCGGCCACGGCCCCGAGGCCCTCGCCTCCGCCGTCGCCCACGGCGCCGCCGCCGTCCAGCTCCCGGGCAGCGTCATGCCGACCCCGGCCGACCTGGACCCCGCGGCGGTGACGGTGACCCCGGAGGTGCCGGTGGACCGGGCGCTGAGGGAGCCGGTGTCATGAGCGGGCATGCGGGAGGGGAGGCGGGAGCGGGGCGGGGGCCGGGAGCGAACGTTCGTTTTCCCTTACCCGCCGCAGCCGCAGCCACTGCCACTGCCACTACGGCCCCGCCCCTCCACCCCTCCCCCCTCCCGTGGCCGGCCCCCGAGGCCCACGTCCCCCACACTTCCGTCCCCACCCCCGCCCACCACACCCCCCGGGCGCGACGCGTGCGAAGGAGCCCGCGATGAGCGAGATGATCACCGCGGACCTGGTCGACCTCGACCTGTCCGCCGATACGAAGGAAGCGGCGGCGCGTGCCCTCGCCGAGCGCATGGTGGCGAAGGGCCGGGTCACCGACCTGGACGGCTTCCTCGCCGACGTGGCCGCCCGCGAGGCCCAGATGCCGACCGGCCTCGACGGTGGCATCGGCATCCCGCACTGCCGCAGCGAGCACGTCACCGAGCCGACCCTCGCCTTCGGCCGCAGTGCGGCGGGCGTCGACTTCGGCGCGCCCGACGGCCCCGCCGACCTGATCTTCCTGATCGCGGCCCCGGCGGGCGCGGACGACGCCCACCTCACGATCCTCTCCTCCCTCGCCCGTCAGCTGATGAACACCGAGTTCACGGACGCCCTGCGCGCCGTGGACGACGCTGCCCGCGCAGCCGCCCTCATCCGGGGCGACGCCACCGGTGACGATGCGGCCGAGAGCACCGAAGACTCCGTGGCGGCGTCGGGCGGAACGGCCTCCCCCGACGCCGCCACGGTCAGCACGACCCCGGCGACTTCGAAGGCCCAGGCGGCCCCGGAGGCTCCGGCGACCTCGGCTCCGGCCGCCCCGGAAGCCGCCGCTCCGGAAGCCGCGCCCGCCGAGCCGGCCCGTCCGTTCCGTATCGTCGCCGTCACCTCCTGCCCCACCGGCATCGCGCACACCTACATGGCCGCCGAGTCGCTGGAGAACGCGGGCCGGGACGCCGGTGACGTCGAGATCGTCGTCGAGACCCAGGGTTCGGCCGGCTTCAGCCGCCTCGACCCCGCCGTCATCGCCGCCGCCGACGGCGTGATCTTCGCCCACGACGTGCCCGTACGGGAGAAGGACCGGTTCGCCGGGAAGCCCACCGTCGACGTCGGTGTGAAGGCGGGCATCAACCGCCCCGCCGCACTGATCACCGAGGTCCGGGAGAAGGCCGAACGCGGCGAGGTCACGGCGACCCGCCCCGGCGGCACCCCCGTCGACCGCGCGGGCGACTCCGGCGACGGCTACGGCACCAAATTGCGCAAGTGGCTGATGTCCGGCGTCAGTTACATGGTCCCGTTCGTCGCGGCCGGCGGTCTCCTCATCGCCCTCGGCTTCGCGATCGGCGGCTGGGAGATCAACCAGGCCAAGCCGGTCACCGAGCATTTCGACTGGCTGCAGGTCGACAGCTGGGCCGCCCTGATGTTCCAGATCGGAGCCGTCGCCTTCGGCTTCCTGATCCCCGTCCTCGCCGGCTACATCGCCTACGGCATGGCCGACCGGCCAGGACTCGTGCCCGGCTTCGTCGGCGGCATGATCGCCGCCAACATCAACGCGGGCTTCCTCGGCGGTCTGGTCGCCGGTCTGATCGCGGGCGGGGTCGTCCTCGGGATCCAGCGCGTCAAGATCCCACCGGTGCTGCGCGGCGTCATGCCGGTGGTCGTGATCCCGCTGATCTCGTCGTTCGTCGTCGGTTTCCTGATGCTGGTGGTGATCGGCAAGCCCATCGCCGAGGCCCAGAAGGGCATGACGGACTGGCTGAGCGGTCTCTCCGGCAGCAACGCCGTCCTCCTCGGCGTCCTCCTCGGCCTGATGATGTGCTTCGACCTCGGCGGCCCGGTCAACAAGGTCGCCTACGCCTTCGCCACCGCCGGTATCGCCGTGCAGGACCCCAGCCCCGCCGCGATGAAGATCATGGCGGCGGTCATGGCGGCCGGTATGGTCCCGCCGCTGGGCATGGCCCTCGCCACCACGATCCGCAAGAAGCTGTTCACCACCGCCGAGCGCGAGAACGGCAAGGCGGCCTGGGTGCTCGGCGCCTCGTTCATCTCCGAGGGCGCGATCCCGTTCGCCGCCGCCGACCCGCTGCGCGTGATCCCCGCCTCCATGGCGGGCGGCGCGGTCACCGGAGCGCTCGCCATGGCCTTCGGCTCGACCCTGCGCGCCCCGCACGGCGGCATCTGGGTCACCCCGCTGATCGGCAAGCCGTTCCTCTACCTGCTGGCCATCGCCATCGGTACGGCGGTCACGGCCGGTCTGGTCATCCTCCTCAAGGGCCTGCGCAAGGCCCCGGCGGACGCGGTGCCCGAGCCGGCCCCGGCCGCCGCCGAGTCGGCGACGAAGGAGCCGGTCGCGGCCTGAACCCGGGACCGTACGACGGCCGCGGCCCCTCCCACGGGAGGGACCGCGGCCGTATGCGTTTCCGCCCCGTGCGTCCGTTTGAAGATCTTTGATCAGCTTTACAGTCGGTGTGGTGTGTAAGCCGTACCTGCGAGATACATCACGGTCCGACCTCAAAGTCCCATCCGGTGGTGTCTACTGGACGGCATGCCTGAGCACGTGTCGATCCTCCAGCCGTTGGGCGTGGCCGCCCTCGTCCTCGCGGCGGTCATCTGGGTCGCCGTCCTCGTCCGCGTACTGAGCCGCGACCGCGAGGTCCACCGGGGCCGCTTCGCCGAGCTGGCCCGCGGGCGCGGACGACGGCTGCGGGGCCTGCCCCACCAGCGCCGCAAGGGCCCCCATGTCGAGCATGTGGAGCTGACCCCGGCGGAACAGGACGCCTTCGCGTTCCTGGCCCGCCAGTTCAGCGACGACCGCCTGGCCTGAGCGCCACCGCCGCCGGGCGCCGGCCGTCCGGACCCGCTAGCCGGGCGTGCCCGCCCGCCGCTCCATCGCGTCCCGGGCCGCGTCCTCCGACGCGTACACCTCGCACATGTGACGGCCGTCCGGCGTGGCCGTGTGCTCGACCTCCCACAGCGAGATCTCCTGCCCGTCCGTGAGCAGGAACGCGTGCTCGTAGAGCGAGAAGCTCAGGCCCGGCCGACCCCGCCGCGCGGGGCGGTGCGGGCGGCCGAAGGCCTGTGTGATCTCGTGCGCGAACGCCGTCCGCAGCAGCAGCGTGGCCAGCTCGTCCCCGGGCGGGTCCGGATTCTCCGCCCGCCGCAGCAGCCGACGGGCGTGGTCCGCCGAGTCGTCCGGTACGTACTCGTGCCGCGGCTCCGGGAACGCCGCCAGCTCCACCATGGTGGGCAGCTCGAAATCGGGGGCGTCCGGCGGCAGCGGCAGCCGCGCGGTGGCGGCCCGCAGCTCCTCGTCGTCCGTGTACACCTCGTGCTGGGTGTCGCTGCCGAGGGCCGTGTTGTGCACCAGCTCCCACAGGGTGACGGCGGAACCGTCGGCGAGCAGCCAGGTGTGCCGGTACGTCGCCCGGTGCAGCCCCGAACTGTAGTGCGCGGAGTGCAGCGAGCTGTCGTGCGCGAGGGCGCAGTCGAGCTGCCGTATCGTCTCGTCGGGCAGCTCGAAGGAGTTCAGGGCGCGGCCGAGGAGTCGCGCGAGGTGCTCCTCCGGAGACTCGGGCGACTCGGGTGGCTCGTACGCTGCGGTCTCGTACGGAACGCTCAAGGTTTCTCCCGGCGTTGCTGCATGTCACCTTGTGGGTGCATACCGTAGCCCCTCGGTCGGACATCATGTCCGGGAACCGAGAAAACGTACGTCCCTAAAACGCCGGAGCCGCGCGGTTGGTTCCCGCGCGGCCCGACGAACTCCCGGAACCCTGTCGTCAGATGGCGTCTCCGGCCGTCCACTCGCTCCACGGCATGTTCCAGCCGTTGAGGCCGTTGTCCGGCGCGACGGTCTTGTCGGGGGAGTTCTTGACGATCACCACGTCACCGATCAGCGAGCTGTCGAAGAACCACTTGCCGTTCGTGTCGCTGTTCGCGCCCTGGGCGTCCGCCAGCCCCACACAGCCGTGGCTGGTGCCCGCGCGCCCGAACGGCGGGTTGCCCTTGTCGTACCAGTAGTTGCCGTGGACGAAGGTGCCCGAGGTCGTCAGCCGCATCGCGTTCGGCACGTCCGCGATGTCGTACTCACCGCCGAAGCCGACCGTCGACCCGTTCATCCGCGTCTGCCGGAACTTCTCCGAGATCACCATCTGCCCGTTGTACGTCGGGGTCTCGGCGCTGCCCGCCGAGATCGGCACGCTCTTCAGCGTCTTCCCGTCCCGCACCACCGTCATCGTCTGCGTGTTCACGTCGACCGTGGAGACCTGCGAGCGCCCGACCGTGAAGGTGACCGTCTTGTCCTGCACCCCGAACAGGCCGTTCGCGCCCTCCACGCCGTCCAGGTCGATCTTCATCGTGACCTTGGAACCGGCCTTCCAGTACTCCTCGGGCCGGAAGTCGAGCCGCTGCTCCCCGAACCAGTGCCCCACCACCTCCTGCCCACTGCTCGACGTCACCGTGATGTGCGACTGCACGGCCTTCCGGTCCGTGATCGCCTTGTCGAACGTGAACGACACCGGCATCCCCACGCCGACCGTCGTGCCGTTGTCCGGTGTGTACGTCCCGATGAAGCTGTTCGCCGTCGACACGGTCGTGAAGATGGAGTTGGCGGCCGACGTCTTGCCCTCGGTGTTCTTCGCCGTCGCGGAGATCCGGTACTTCGTGCCCCGCTCCAACTGCTCCTTCGGCTTCCAGGACCGCCCGTCCGCGGCTATCTCGCCCGCCACGGCCGTACCGCCCTCGGCGGCGGTCATCTCCACCTTCGTGAGCTTGCCCCCGCTGACCTTCACACCGGTGGCGTTGATCGACGCGCCCGTCGAACCGTCCTCGGCCGAGATCGTGATCCGCGCCGCCGCGTCCCCGGCCGAAGTCCCCTTGCCCTCACTCTTGTTGTCGGCCTGGGCGTCCCCGCCGCAACCGGTGAGGGTCAGCGCACCGACCACCAGCACGGCACAGGTCCCCAGCACACGCCGCACAGCAATCTTCGGCCTCGTCACGATCTGCTCCAGCTTCTTCGGGTCTGCATGCTTTTACGTGATCTACGTCTTCCGCTCCCTTACGGAGACGAAGAGCACCCGAAGCCGCAGAGGGTTCCCGGAACCCCCGCCTGACACGACCACGTGACAGAACCGGGACAATCACCCCTGACGCCGTCTGCTGGAACCAGGCCCCATCAGCAGGGCCCCGGCCGTAGGGCCCTAGGGCCTGTCTTCAAATTCCCGCCTGCCCCGCGACGCCATGCACGCACTCTCGC